>JAYODE010000011.1:0-11229 GCA_038106185.1 Gammaproteobacteria bacterium
GTTTATTAGAAGCTCAAGGCTGTTTATTGCGAGCTCAAGGCTGTCTCTTGCCAGCTCAAGGCTGTTTATTGCGAGCGCCAGGCTGTTTACTAGAAGCTCAAGGCTGTTTATTACAAGCTCAAGGCTGTCTGGTGGCAGCCTTGAGCTGCCAGTCGGCCATCGCTTGATGCGCCGCCTTCGAGCCTGTCATGGGAATCTCTGTTCGAGCAGCGAGTTCAACGACATATCCGTTTGGATCTCGAAAATAAATCGAATGGATAAAACCATGATCAGCAATGCCCCGAGTTTCAATGCCTGCCTGGCGACCCTTATGAAACATTTCGTGAAGGGTCTTGTGATCTACCGACAGCGCCAGGTGCAAATCAAAGTCATGTTGCGGCTTAAAGGCAAAAGGCTGCCCAGGATCCTCAAAGAAAGCGATGCAGGCGCCATCTTCCATCTGATAAAAGCTGTGTAACACGCCTGTGGAGCGACCCGTCTGAGTCAGATTGATCTCAAAGGCTTCGACCAGGGGCAAACCCAAAAACTCTTCATAAAATTGTCGAGTCTCCTCAGAGTTACGGCAACGATAAGCGGCATGATCCAGCCGTTGAATTTTCGCCATGATGGGCCTCCGATGGTGGATTTACTGTGGCAAGACGGGGTTGAGTCTTGTCGGTGCTGATTTTGCACCCCTGGTGCCGAGCCCCGCACTAATTGCTGGGCTATTATATCGCTAATATGGTATAAACTGCGCCCTTATGAGTAACCATACTAAACATTCGACAGGACCCCACAGCAACGAACGCTGGCTGGATGGCATGGCTGTCATTTTTTCGGGCACCTGCATGGTCCATTGTCTGGTCCTGCCACTTTTGGTGACGGTATTCCCTATCGCTCAGGGCGGCCTGCTTGATGAGCAACAGTTTCACCTCGTGATGCTCCTGTTTATTCTGCCGACTAGCCTGATAGCCCTGACCATTGGTTGCCGCAAACACAAGGACCTTTTGACGCTGGTGCTTGGCACCCTCGGTTTAAGTCTGCTGACCTTCACGGCACTGCTGGGCCACGACGTGTTCGGCGATCAGATTGAAAGGCTGATGACCACGATTGGCGGACTGATTCTCGCCACTGCACATATTCAAAACTTCCGTCGCTGCCGCGCAGTCGACTGTCAGCACGACTAAGACGCTTTTTCAAACCGGCGCTTCCAAACCTGCGCTTCTAAAAAGATCTGTTCAAGACGATCTGTTCAAGAAGACCTGTTCAAGACGACCTGTTCAAAACGGCCTGTTTAAAAAGGGCCGCTCGTGATGGCTGAATCCCACTAGGGCTTCATAGAAGCCTATCATCAGTGATACCGTCGGCCCGGCTATTCGAACTTCACCTTCGGTGAAGGAAATGTGCGCGCGCTGAGGGCTATGCCAGGTCAGCGTGTAATTTGCGGCATCCAAGGCTCGTGCCAGGGAGATCTCGTAGATTCCAGAGACTTCCTGTGGATTAGCGGTCACCTGGTAAGGCGGCTGAATCAGGCCAACGACAGGCGTGATCCGGTAGCCGGCCTGGGTGTAGTAGTCACCAAGAACGCCCAGCACCTCTATATCCCCTGCTGCCAGATCTATTTCCTCTTGAGTCTCACGTAACGCGGTTGCGACCAACGAGTCGTCACTGGCGTCGACTCTGCCACCGGGAAAACAGATGTGGCCAGCGAATCGAATCCGCGCATGCCGTCGAGTGACGAGCAGCGTCGGACCACTGGCATGCGCAATGATAGGCAATAAGACCGCCGACGCCTTAGCTTGGCATCGAACCGTCTTCGGTACCGGCTCTTCGACATGGGGGTTGCGGAGTTCAGGTTGCGCAAGATTCCCCTTAGCCCACTCAAAATAGGCTCGAATCATGGCGACGTCCGCTGCCAAGGACGGATGGGTTAGCGCGGCCCTGTCAACAAAACGATCATCCTTGGTATCGACGATGTTCAAAGGTTGGCCTGCAACTCCTTGTACCCCAGCAGATGAATGCCGGCATCCAGAATGTATTGCTTCAGCGCCGGATCTCGCCAGGCCAGATAGTCGGCGTGCCTCGATTCGGGTCGCTCCAGGTCGATGGCGAGCAGCTCATCACTCATACGGGCGGGGTGAAACAGCAGGTGCGTCAAGCCGGGCTGAACCTTATCAATGAGCTGCCGATAAAAGGCCGATTTATCATTCAACGGGATCAGTGTCTCGATCAGAATCTGGTCCAAAGTAGGTACTCGGTCTTGGTCAATCTTTTCTAGTATTCGCAGATAGTCGTCGGCCATTTCAGCTCGATTGATATCAGCTAACGCTGCTCGAGTCATCTTTGGCAAGAAGGCCACGAGTCCATATTCTTCTGCCAGCGCCAGATAATCAGCCAAAAACTTCGGATGCACCACGCTGCCCATGTGAGTGTCGATATGGGTGAAGGACACACCTGTCGCCAGGGCCGTTTCTATCTGAGCGCGCATCTCCGCTCTGGCCGCATGGACCGTCACATGCCGAATAGCGTCCTCTCGAGTGCGCCAAAGGTAGCCCTGATCATCCAAAAGACCCGTCGCTGGATCACGGCTACTGAGGGCCGCCCATCGAAAGTTCGAGTATTCGCAGGTTAGCGTCAAGTGAATTCCTACATCATAGCCGGGCTGGTTTCGAACACGAGTAACAGCTTCCTGAAACCAGGGACCATTCACCAGGATCGAGCCACAGCTGGCGGCGCCCACATCCAGACACTCAAACCCCGCGACATTAGCCGCATGACTAAAGCCAATATCGTCAATGTGGGTAATGAGTACCCTGTCTTCAGGGCTAAAGCCCATCTTCGCCAGAAAGCCATTCATGCTGCAGACTCCATCTATCGCACCACCTTTTTTAGCGATAATCAGCTTTCAAAACCGTCTGGCGACCTAGCCGTTCGTCAGGGAGAACACACCATGGCTGTCGACCTGTGCCGCCAAACCACAGAACTCTCGCTGAGTCATTGCATCTATCAAGGCGGCATCTTCGGTGTTTGCCCAGACTCGCTCGCCTGCCGCTGTGAGGCACGCCGCATGACCCGTCGCCGGACCGTTGGGGCCGTACATGACTGTATAGGATTCGATCGTCACCGGGCCAGCATAGTCCGTCAGGCACTGACGGGTAGGTAGAGCATCGACTTCCGCTTGCACATCCGCATGCTGGAAGTCGATTGCCGGCGGCATTGTCGAGTAAAGTCCAAAGGCGTGCTTGGTTAAATAGCCGCCGTTAGCCGTAATCATACCTTTGGTTCCGGGTGCTGCTCGCAGCAATTCGATCATTCGAGCAATACTGTGCATCACATAATTGTTCAAGGGTCCGCCGCCAAAGGTCAAACCACCGGTCACCGTCAGGGGCTTGTTGACATTTAATCCCAGTTCCCGGACTGCGACCTGGACCGCCGATGGAAAGCAGCTGTAGACATCAATATAGTCAAGCTCTGGGACAGTTAGGTTGGTTAATTGCAAAAGACGCTTGCCCGCAATTCGAATCGCTGGCGATGAGTACAAGTTATCCCGGTTAGACACATAATAGGTGTCATGGGCATCGGTGCCTGCCCAGGGATAGACCCACTGACTTTCTTTAACACCCAGAGATCTGGCCTTGGCTACCGAACACATAATTAAAGCCGCGCCCATATCGACCGCGTTATTGGAGTTCATCAGTTTTGGGTAAGGAAAGCTGATCATTCGATTGCTGGGCGCCGCGGTGCGAATCGTTTCCGCATCGACCGCCGTCTTGATCCAGGCATGGGGATTGGTCGCTGCGACTCGGCTAAATCCTGCCCAAAGCTCAGATATTCGCAGCCGGTGAGCCTCGATAGACTCGCCCAGTTGGTGGCGAATCGCATTTTCAAACATTGGGTAAAATTGGATTGGCTGGCGCAGCCCTCGGCTTTGCTCGGCTTCGCAGGACATCGGCTCTTCTTTGCCTATCATGCGGCTATAGTCGCCTTCAGTCTCTGTGACCGGCAGCTCCAGCCCAGCTTTGCGCGCCTTTGCCTGGCTATTGCCGTTTTCTGCACCAGTAATCACAATCAGTGACTTATGGCCATTCAGAATGTCCAGCGCCGATTGGTTAACGACTGACTGCACCATGTTGCCACCGTACGGCGAACCGGCTGTCTCCGCATTGGGCGCGCCGATTTTAGCCGCCACGTAGCCTGCCGGGTGTTTATAGCGCCAGACCCCACGTATGACCCTTACTGATTCCACGGCCGCCAATAAACCGGAATGGCCGCCACTATCTGCCGCTGCCTTACGCACCGCATCGACCATCATGTCGATGGGTTCCTGACCAAGCAATGGCTCCGTGACGCGCTGCTCAATTTGAGCGACGCCGATAATGACCGGGGTATTAGGGTTAATCATCTGTGCACTCCTGAACCATCAACTCAAAAAAAACCTATTCTGCCACAGTATCCAAGCAGAGGAGAATGTGGTTTTCTTAGCCATATGAATATGCCACTTGAAATCGCTGTTACACCCTGGTCCCTGAGCACATTAGGATCAGCTGACGAACTGACATCTCAGGCTGAAATAGCCGAGAATCTGGGCTGCCACTCCTTTTGGCTGCCGGAAAATCATTTCGGTGATGCGCGCTCAATTCCGTCGCCCCTGATGTTGTTGGCTGCCGTCGCGGCTCGGACTCGTTCGATCAAACTGGGCTCTACCTCGTATCTTTTACCCATTCGGCACCCCCTTCAAGCCGCTGAAGAAGTCGCTGTGTTAGACCGGCTGTCCGGTGGGCGGGTGATTCTTGGTGTTGGTCGAGGCACTCAACAGAGCATGTTTGATGCCTTTGAAGTATCGGCCAAGGACAAGCGCAGCCGCTTTCAGGCCCATCTTGAAATTATGCTGCGCGCCTGGCGCGGTGAGCCCGTCGGCTGGGACAACTCAACGGACGTATCGCGCCCCATCACCTTGGCCCCCTTACCTCTGCAGGCACCACATCCACCTATCTGGATTGCGGCATTTGGCCCCCTGGCGCTGAAGCAGGCTGGCTCCCTTGGCCTGCCCTACCTGGCATCACCCATAGAAACTCTGGAAACCCTTTGCCAGAACTATGCGCGCCATCAGCAATTTGCGACCGCCGCCGGTCATTCGACCATCACAACAGTGCCCATTATGCGCACCGTCTTTATCAGCAAGCGGGCCAGCGAGTGTCGTCAGGTCAAGGCTGCGCTGGCCGCGACCGGACCCCACTCTATGCGTGACTCAGCGGCCGATATCGACGATTGGAGCATCATCGGCGACTCGTTCTATGTGCGTGATAAAATCGCCGAGTATCAAGCCAGGCTGGCTATCTCCCATCTGATCGTTCGAGGTCGATTGCCCGGCATCACGGCCCAGGTCTGGTTAACCAGCCTGGAGGCGTTGGTCGCTGGACGTTAGTCGCCGAGAAAAAGTCTGTTTCGAAACAACGCATTTCGGCTGACGCTTGAGCTAAAGAATCAAGCGCCAATTATTTTGCCGCAAGTCGTGGCAGAATAGGCTTACCGCAGATAACTCAGCCACGAAACCATGCAACTTCACGATACTATGACCTGTCCACACCAGTTGAACCCCCCAGGCGGTCTAGCGGGCTGGCGCCTATGCGCTATGCTGTTAGTCACCCTGTGGCTGCACGGCTGCCAGACGCCGCAGCTCGTCGATCCCGTGACCGTGACGCCCTCTGCGACGCCCTCTGCGACGCCTTATGTGTCGAAGGCCAAAACCAGCACGCCACCCAAGGCACCCAGCTCAGCCTCATCGGACTCGGCCTCCACGCCAGATGCGTCGAGCGCTGCGACTACTGGCTCTGGTTCCGCAGGACAGCAGCACAATCGTCCCTCATTCGAGTCCGACACCCAAGAGCAACCAGACTCGAAAAACCAACACCAACAACTGGCCAGCGAATTACGGCTGCAGAGTCAGGCGCTCATTGAAAACGCGGAGTCATTGCTTGATGCCAACCAAACAGCCAGTCCTGTGACAGATCTATCACGAGAAGTCGCAGCCGACACTGGTACTCGCGCCTCGATCATGACCGACGCCATCCTTGCTGGAGCAGAAACGCTCGATCTGGCTGCGGACGCAGTCGCCAATGCCGACTCGACCGCTGCTCGAGCTGTCGCCTCGACCCAACTCGCCAAGGCTCGACTGGCGCTGATCATTGCGGCCCAAAGTCTCGATCAAGCCCTCGCCAACAAGGATGCCCAACCGGCGCTGGAGCTGGCAGAGCGTACCTTGGCGAGCGCAACTCGCTTGGTTGTTTTGGCAACTGGCCTTCTGGACGCCTCAGTATCAGACACAGCGGCCGCTGACACGCTGCCACCCCTCGTCTCTTCAGCAACTAACGCAGCAACTCATGCATTGGATGAAGCCTTGAACGCATCGATCACGCAATTTGACGGACAACTCTCAGCCTCCCGACAACAGCTACTTGAGACGGCAGCACCGGTTCCATCGGCAGCGCTTGCTATCCAACAATCACCCTCAGTGACCAATGCTTTGACTCAGACAATCGGGCTCGGCCAGAGGGGTTCCCTCGAGCCACTGACAGCGACTTTTTCTGCACCGCAAGACGATGACATCATTGCCAAACAATTGTGGGAAGCAGCATCCGCGGAAACAGATATTGAACGCCAGGAGAAACTCTGGGAAGCCTATAGACGCTACAGGTCCGGGCAATGACCCAGCGTTTCGCTGAAGGCCAGGAGTTTGAAGGATTCAGGTTACTCCAGGCACTTGACGAGAAGGGTGACACCTGGCTCGCACTGGACCAGGCACAAAACCAGGCCGTGTGTCTGAGGCGCCTGCCGACCTTGTTGTCAGCGACGGAGCAGACTTTTCTGCGCGATAGCATCGCGCTCCACCGGGGTTTGATTCATCCCCATGTGCTGCGAACCTTCGATCTGCTACGTTGGAATCATGTGGATTTTCTGGTCTGCGAATATATCGAGTCGGCTCGAGTGTTTTCCGACACGACGCCCTTCGTCGAAGCCTGGCCCATCTTGCTGCAACTGATGGATGTCCTTGAATATGCCCAGGGTTTCGATCTCGTCCATGGCAACATTAAAGCGAGCAACCTGCTGGTCGACAACCAACAGCAGTTGCATCTGGCAGGTTTTGGTTTGCAGTGGTCTCAACCGAGCGCAACTGGGAACTCAATGGGTGGCGCCCTGCCGTCACGGGTACTCGTCGATCAACAGCCATCTATCAGCGCCGACAGCGTCGGGCTGGGCACTCTGCTCCTGCGATCTCTGACGGAACAAGTCTGGCACCCAGGCTCAGATATTGACCCAGACGACACCCTGCCAGCAGAAGTTAAAGCCCTACTGCAGAACCTGCTCGAGCCTGAAAGAACAGAATTGCCCACGCGATTCCTGATCACGCGCAATATCCTGCAGGCGCATTACGACCGAGTGAGGGCCGGACCGGCTCAAGAATTAGTCAGGGAGAAGTCGTCGAACAACAACACTAAGCCCCACTCGATCGCGTCTCAACCTAAACCCGCCACGCTTGATCGCTCGACGGAACTGCCTCCACAGAGGGAGCAGCACCTAGCCCCTTTTCAGAGACCCACAGTCAGTACCTTCACCGCTATCATGCTGACGCTACTGTTAGCTCTGATCAGCGTTGGGTTCTTTACCCTTCTGCCCACCTCCGACTTTGATTCGGTTAACCCAGATTCGACTAACCCATCCAGCCGCGAGCCGACTGCCAGCCGCGAATCAGCGAAGAACTCGATCCAAAACGGTGATCTTCCAGCATCAGGCATGTCTCCTTCTGAACTATCCCGTCTTCAGGCACTGGCAGACAATCTTTTGCGCCAGCAAATCAGCCTGGAAGACCAGGGCGTTCAAGTTTGGGCTCCAGCAGCCTACGACCAAGTCATGGCAGACGGCCTGGCTGCAGATGAACACCTTCAGCAACGCCGATATGACCGTGCCCATGCGCAATATCAGGCAGCCCTCGAGACTACCCGGGCACTCGAGAACCGCATTCCTGCGATTATCGAGAACCAGGAGACGATAGCCGCAGAGGCGTTTCTACAAGGTAACGCTGAACTGGCACTGAGCGCCTTAAAAACCCTGATTGCTATTCGGCCAGACAACGCTGGTTATCAAGCGGAGCTGATTCGGGCTGAAAATTTTGATCAGGTGCTGACATGGCTACGACAGGCGCAGGCTGCCGAGAATTTGCAGGCATGGCCGAAGGCGCTGGCATTGTATCAGCAAGCGCTGGCCTTGGACCCTGAAGCATCGAGTGCGCAAGCCGGGGTTGTCCGCATCACCGAAACGCTGAAGCAGATGCGCTTCAGTTCAGCCTTGTCACTGGCTTTTGATCTACTTGAAAAGAAGGACCTGGCTGGTGCGCGACAGGCCTTTGCCGAAGCCCAATCGATACTGCCCGACGCCAAGGCACCCAAGGATGGCTTAATCCAGGTTGGCCTGTATGAAGACCGTCAAAAAATCAGCACCTTGCGCCAGCAGGCTGAAGAGGCAGTGCGTGCGGAGGACTGGCCATTAGCGATTCGGCTACTCGACCAGGTGCTCGACTTGGCCCCCGGCCTGACATCGGCCAGCCTCAGTCTTGAGCAGGCTCACCAGCGCCTCGCACTCGATGAGACGCTCAATGGGTTTCTTCGCGCACCCGAGCGCATGCGTCTTGACGCTGAGCTCAGTGCCGCTCGACAAGCACTGATCAGCGCTGCACAACTGTCCCAGCGAGGACCTGGTTTGGAACAACAGATCAGCCGCCTTTCTTTACTGATCAGCCAAGCGAGGATTCCTTTGCCGGTAATTCTTGTCTCGGATAATCAAACGGACATCACGATTTACCAAGTCGGTCACTTGGGGACGCTCTCGCGTCAGGAGTTGGCGCTGATACCGGGCACCTATATCATCGTCGGCAGACGCCAAGGTTATAGGGACGTGAGGTATGAGCTTCACCTCAACGGAGACGTGAAAGGCGTAACTGTTAATCTGATTTGCGATGAGGAACTCTGATGCCATCGAGTCATGAACCGCACCCAATTATAGAGGCCGCGGCCTTTTCTCCGGCTACAAAGGCAGAACTCGATCGCGGTTTGCGCCTCAAACGCTGGCCGTTTGCTCTGCTATTCGTGTCGTTGGGACTGGTCTCAATTGCGCTCTTTACCTTCAATGCTAGCGCGGTCCGTTTCGATCTAATGCCCGATTCTGCCAAACTGGAGATCACGGCTGGCATGCCAAGCTATCGACTGGGTGAGCGCTACCTGATGCTAGCGGGAGACTATACAGTGACGGCCAGTGCCGAGGGCTACGCGCCACTCAGGGCTGACATTCGCATCGAACAGCTGGCCGAGCAGAACATTTTTCTGCAATTAACCCAACTCCCAGGCACCCTGGTTATTTCAACGGAACCTGCGAGCCAAGCGCAGGTTTTCCTCGACCAAAAGCCCGTTGGCCTCACGCCCATCGAGTTAACCAGCGTTCAAGCCGGGAGCCATCACTTGACTGTGCACGCCGAACGTTTTCTGCCGTTCAACACAGATATTGAAATCGAGGGCCAGAACAGACGGCAGCATCTGGTTGTCAGCCTGAAACCAGCTTGGGCGCAAGTGACAATGACCAGTCAGCCCACAGGCGCCTCAATCAGCCTGGATGGTATTGCTGTGGCTGAGACGCCTGCCACCCTTGAGATGCTTCAAGGTCCACACGAGCTTCTGGTCACTCAACCAGGATTCAAGCCCTGGCAGACTCTTCTGAATGTGGTTGCGCAACAAGATCTGACCCTGCCAATGATCAACCTCAGCAGCGCAGATGGCCTGCTCAACGTCAATTCAACACCTCACTCGGCTAGTGTTACTATTGCTGATGCCTATCGCGGCCAGACTCCCCTCAGCCTGAGCCTGGCACCCGAGCAGGCTTATCGAATGCGCCTGTCAAAACCAGGCTACCAAACTGTCGAGCGTACTGTATCCGTTACGGCCGACAAAGAAGCTCACCTGGACATTCAGCTGACGCCCGTTTTGGGCCAAATCCATCTAACAATTTCGCCACAGGAGGCCAGCCTGTCAGTTGATGGGCAGATCTCGGCGGTAACTTCCCGACGCCTGGAGCTTACGGCCGTGGCGCACACGATTCGAGTGGAGATGCCGGGCTATCAAACAGAAGAGTTTACGGTGACTCCGCAACCTGAGCAGACTCAAGCGTTTGTCATTAGGCTCAAGACGATCGCCGAGGCCAAGCTCGCTGCCATACCGTCAACCATCACCAATGATCTGGGGCAGGAGCTAAAACTCATCCTGCCTGGCACCTTCACCATGGGTGCCGACCGACGCGAGCCAGGCAGACGGGCAAATGAGATTGAAAAACAGGTAGAACTCAAGCGTCTGTTTTATCTAAGCAGCCATGAGGTCACCAACGCTCAGTATCAGCAATTCGACAGCCAGCACGAGTCTGGCATGCTCGGCCGAGCACTACTGTCGGGCGGCGATCGGCCGGTGGTGAACGTCAGCTGGGACGACGCAGTAGCTTTCTGTAACTGGCTCAGCGCAAAACAGGGTTTGGCGTCAGCCTATGAACGCCGTGATGATCAATGGCATCCAGTGATACCCATGACTACGGGTTATCGGCTACCCACCGAGGCCGAGTGGGCCTGGGCCAGTCGCTATGCGACAGGTTCGACGCCAAGCCGTTTCCCCTGGGGCGATACTATGCCTCCTGTCGAAGTTCTCGCCAATTACGCTGACGAGTCTGCTGCAAACCTGGTACCAAATATCCTCATCGGCTATACGGATCACTTTCGCGGAACGGCTCCGGTCGGCAGCTTTGCGGCCAATCCGCTGGGGCTTTATGATCTGGCCGGCAACGTTTCCGAATGGATCCATGACTATTATTCACAAGAAGCTGCACAAGAAGCAGCAACGAGTCTGCTGCTAGATCCCACCGGCCCGAATGAAGGCGAAAAACATGTTATCCGGGGGTCAAACTATACCCATGGACGCTTGAGCGAGTTACGCTGGACTTTTCGTGACCTAGGCCAAGCACCAAGACCGGATGTGGGCTTTCGAGTTGCGAGGTATGTTGAATGAGAATACGACCGAATCGCTGGCTATGCCTGTTACTGATGACCTTGGCCGCGGGCGCTCTCGCGGCGACCCAGACAGCACCTATTGAATCGGCATTAGCCCTCAAGCCGCCAACACTTACTGCGAGCCCGGTCGAGGCCGGCCAACCTGGGGCAGGCCA
>JAYODE010000011.1:11329-31856 GCA_038106185.1 Gammaproteobacteria bacterium
CCTGGGGCAGGCCATCCTGGGGCAGGCCATCCTGCTTCTGGCACCACTTTTAATCGAACCCTGGAAACTTTCGTGCCCAGCCAGGAAGTTGACACAGATCAAGCGGTCGACTTTCCCACTAACATCTAGGTCCTTATTGTGCGCAACCAGTTACCCATTGAATTTCTCTACCAACTCTTCTCGTTGTTCGTCGCAGTGATATTGATACACAGCGTCTATGTCTCGGTTATTCGACCAGAAGCCAACCAAATTCTTCAACAGCAGGCGCTGGAGATCAATGCTAATCCCAACTACATACCCGAGCGCTCGACCTATGTGGTCATTCGCGATTTTGAGCAGGAGGCCTGTTTTATCTTGATGCTTTGGGCCCTAGCCTTAATGGCATACAAGGCCAATCTGACCCGCCAGGAACGCCGAATCCTGAACATGAATTTGATCGCCATTGACTCAGGTACCAGTATACTGCCGGAGGACTGCCGTGAGTACGCTCGACCCGTTCAGGCCTTGACGGCTGTGCAACAGACGTTGCTACTACCAAGAGCGCTGCTTACTGGGTTGCACAGATTTCGGTCGACGCGCAACATCCAGGATGTCGCGACTGCAATTCGCGGCATCTGTGAGTCAGAGTCTGATCGTCTGGATTCAGAATTGGCCATGATTCGCTACATTGCCTGGGCGATACCTTCTATTGGTTTTCTTGGCACAGTCCGCGGTATCGGCCAAGCCCTTAGTCAGGCTCACCAGGCTGCTCAGGGGAATATAGCCGGTGTCACGCAAAGCCTCGGTGTCGCATTTAACTCGACCTTCGTGGCGTTATTGATCAGCATCATTGTGATGTTTTTGCTGCATCAACTGCAGCTGGCGCAAGAACGTCTGGTGCAGGATGCTGAGGCCTACTGTGATAATCAACTGATCGGGCATTTGCAATCCTGACGAGGATCACAGCTTGAGAATTGGTCTGATCGAAATCAACGACAGCGGCCTTGATGTCAGTCTAGATGGCCGGCCGCTCATGCGGAGCCCCGGCTACGCGGTCATTGCCAACCAGCGTCTGTTGGTGGGCGCCGAGGCCATGCAAAACGCACGATTACTGCCACGCTGGACCCACACGCGTTTTTGGCAGCAACTTGACACTCAGATGCTGAAGGTCGGTCACCCGCAAATTCGTCATAGTGCGGATCTCGCCTATGCTCACCTTGCGTCGATCTGGATGGCGATCAAGGACCGCCGTCCAGACGCCGTGGTTCTGGCAACCCCCGGCGATTATTCTCGAGAGCAATTGAGCCTGCTACTGGGTATCGCCAAGGAAGTGGGCTTGCCGGTTCAAGGCTTAATTGATACCGCACTGGTCGCAGCGAACGGTCACCCACTCAATCAGCAAGTACTCTTTCTCGACATTCACCTTCACCGAGTCACCTTGAGCGAATTACAGACTCGGAATGACCGGCGACACGCAAAAACAGTCACAGTGACCGATTCCGGCTTGCATCGCCTTTGGGATCGCTGGGCTGACAGCATTGCCAAGCAGTTTATTCGAAGCTCGCGATTTGACCCGCTCCACGACGCGATCAGTGAGCAGCGCTTATTTGACGCCCTGCCGGATTGGATGCGCAGCCGAGAGGAGCTCGCCGATCTACCCTTTGAACTGGTACTCGACACTCGAGCCTATCAAACGCCTGTCTCCACAGAACAACTGTTGCCAGCGTGCGAAAGTCTCTATCCATTGATCCTTCAGGCTATCAAGGCGCAAGTCGCAGATCAGACTGCCACTCTGTTGCTATCACATCGTTTCACGGGCTTTCCAGCGCTTATGGAGGCCCTGTCTATGTTGAAAAACGTCACCGTCGAACGCCTGGGACCAGCCGCCGTAATGCAGGGTACAGGCACGCACCTTGGCGAGATTCTCGGTGAGAATGGGCAGATTAATCTCGTCACCAGTCTCGCCAATCCGGCAGCCAGTACTCACGAGGTCTCGCCTGCAATCAATCGACGCGCCACCCATCTACTCTTCAACTATCATGCAACGCCCATCGGTCAACTGCTGCGGCTCGCGGGCATTCATCAAGGACAATTGCTCAAAACCACCGAAAAAGCCCGATGCGTTATCAATAGTCGAGGTGATTCGGTCTTTGTTGCGGCTGCGAGCATTGATCGCGTTTACCTGAACGATCGGCTGGTGGACGGCGAACTGGAGGTTAAGCCCGGCGACCAACTCGTCATTGACCAACAGTCCATCCGCTTTATATCGCTCGACCAGGCTCCTTCGACTCGGCCATGACAAGACGAAGAGAATTCAATGTTTTCAGCCTGTCATTCCTCGACATTATGTCCTGCGGTTTCGGCGCCGTGATTCTGATTTTCGTCCTGATCAATCAGGGCTCAGTCGCGGAGCAACAGACAGCCAATCTCGACCTCATATTGGCCGCGACAGATCTGCAAAAACGCTTGACCGAAGAACAGGCTCGTCTGGATGAGCTACAGAATATCACCCACCGAGCGAGCCGTGAAACAAGGCTGGCGAACCAGATCACAGAGCAACTGCGCAATGAAATGACCGAACTTCAGACCCGTATCGATGCCGCCTTGCGCACCAGCGCCGACAAATCCACCTTGGTCAAAAAACTTCAAGTTGAACTGGCGATACTCGAACAAACCGCGTCGAGCCAGCTACAGCAGTTGGACCAAACTCGGGATCAGGGCGCAAGTCTCAGGTCTGTTGCCGGCGATGGTCAACGACAATATCTCACCGGCTTGAATGTCGGCGGCAAGCAGGTTTTGATTTTGATCGACTCATCGGCGAGCATGCTCCACCAGAGCATTGTCAACGCTATCCGGCTCAGCCTGGCACCGAATGCTGAAAGAAAAGCCGCTACAAAGTGGCAGCGCGCAGTCCGGACCGTCGACTGGATCACGGCAAACCTGGCCCAGGATGCCCAACTTTCAATCGTCGCCTTTAACACCGAGCTTATATCCTTGGTCAAGGATAACGCCTGGATCTCTGTCTCTGACCAGGCAGCCATGGATCAGGCCTTAAATAATCTCTACGCTCTGGCTCCTGCTGGTGGCACAGCACTTTTCCCGCCCTTTGCCCTGATCAATCAGCTTTCTCCTCGGCCTGACAATATCTTTCTCATCGTTGATGGCTTGCCGACCCAGGGGCAAAACCCAAGCACTCGCACCGTGATCAGCAGCGCCGAGCGCGCCAAGCTGTTTAGCGCGGCTGTGGCTGAGCTGCCACAAAACATTCCCATGAATATTATCCTTCTGCCAATGGAAGGCGATCCATTGGCGACGCCATCCTATTGGATTCTGGCACAAAAAACCGGAGGCGCCTTCCTCAGCCCTGCCAAGGATTGGCCGTAATGCGGGCAAGACGTCGCGAAATCGAAGCCATCAGCCTCTCGTTTCTGGATGTCATCAGCTGTGGGTTCGGCGCCTTAATTTTGCTGTTAGTTCTGACCAAGGTCTACGAACCCTTGCTATTCGATCAAGCCTCGCTGGATATTCAACAGCAGATTACCGAGCTTGAACAGCAGTTGAACTCTGTCCGTGACCAACGCCGAAACCTGCTTCGAGACAGCATTCGTCAGGAAGAGGACAAACAACGACAGGAACTGGAACTGCAGGAGCTTGAGAACCAGCTGGCGCTGCTGAAAACCCGGTCTGCTGAGGTGCTAACTGAGACACGGACCAGCGACAACATCTTTCGGCAACTTAACCAGGCCCGGCAGTCCCTTTCCGAAGAAATGCAGCGACTATTGGCTGAATACCAAAAAACTGCCGTCAATCATTTGATTGGCGGAATTCCAGTCGACAGTGAGTATATTATTTTCATCATCGATACTTCTGGCAGCATGCGCGAGTTCGCCTGGCCCCTTGTCATGCAAAAGGTCGAAGAGACCCTGGCTGTCTATCCAAACCTAAAAGGCGTGCAAGTCATGAATGACCAGGGCCAATATATGTTCAGCCAATATGCGGGCGAATGGATTCCGGACACGCCGGCACGACGTCGGGCTATTCTGAGCCGGCTTGCCAGCTGGACAGCCTTCAGTCGCTCCAGTCCCGAACGGGGAATTACTGCCGCTATTTCAACCTTTTACCAGCCAGGCAGAAAAATCAGTCTGTATGTGTTTGGCGATGACTTCAATGGCAGCTCTATTGCCAGCGTCCTCCATCAGGTCGACAGCATTAACCTTCAGGATGCCACAGGTGAAAGATTGGTCAGAATTCATGGTGTCGGATTTCCCGTCATCTTCGATCAACCGGCGCAATTCCAGGCTTCGGCATTCCGCTTCGCCCATTTCATGCGGGTGCTTTGTGAACGCAATGGCGGAACCTTCGTCGGTCTCAGCCGTTTTACACCAGATCCAAGCTAATAAGTCATTCTGGCCGTGTAGACTATTTTGGTACTCGACTGTGCCTGCAGCTGAACTTGATAGGTTTGCGTGACGCCATCGGTTTTTTGGCCCTTGAGGCTTTCCTGAGTCACCTGCCAGTCCCCAAACAGTTTTTCATTCAAGGTGACAGCGACTGCCTCGGACTTTCGGTTCCACAGCGTAACCTCGGTTGTGATCTCGATAACCCGTTCTGCCAAACGGCGAAATGCCATTTGCTGATGCTCCGCCATCAGGTCAAAGGCCTTACCGACGCTCAACTGGGCTACTTCACCGTTAGCCAAGCTGGCCATTTGGTCCTCGCCAACCAGCTGTAGATCGCCGTCACCATCCTTCTGATAAACCCTGATGTTGCCGAACGGCAGTGGCTGACCGAGTTGATTCGATTGGCTGTTGGTAAAGGTCAGACGCATATCGAAATTCGCCTTTGCCGGCTCTGTTGCTTGGTAGTTCTGCAGCGGTGAATCCAGAATATATGACTTCGAGTAACCTACGCCGCTGGCATTCATCAATCGCTGTTGTTTCGTCTCATTGTTATTCATCGTCGTCTTCAGCGGCAGACTGTAAAGATGGTAGTCAAAGAAGGACTCCTGACGAGGTACCTGACTCTCCATTCGCATTGCCGTCAAAGGCCGTTCCATATCCGGGCGTCGATTCTTGACGCGGTTGACCTCCCCGGCGACCAACTTAATTGAAGCGTTGGGATAACGCGCCCCGCTTTGGTTCTTCAGACTGACCCAAGCTGAGAGATCAAATACTGGTTTATCCTTATCGAGGACCATGACGTAATCTGTCACCCAGCTGATATTATTCGTGATATAGCTGGTCTCAAGCAGGCGGGGGCCAGGTCGATTGTTGTCGACAAGCCATACCAGGGTCGGCACTGACTTCAGATCGTTTGGCACAGAGCCAAGCGTGATGGTGCCTTCAGGTGCGATTTCCACCTCATCACCGAAGCTAACTATTTCCGGATTGGTCGCCAGCAGATAACCTTCCCGGTAAATGCGTTCGAACTTACCCTCTGCGGACACGCTGCGGGCGTATTTCAGTTTATGGTTGATGAACCTCTTCAGCAGCGATTCGCGATTTAACAGATCATACCGATAGCTTTGTTCCAGGACGGTGAAGTCACCGAACTCGCCTTTCGAAGAAACCGCGACTGAGGTTGGATCTATACTCGCGGCGACATCGCCATAATTCAACTCAAAGCGCCCTTCGGGCAGCTGGGCCTGTCTAACTTCACGAACCAGCGCAAAATTGTCACTGTAGATCGTCAGACTGGTCTCAATTTGACTACCCTGGCCTACTTGCAATATTGCTGAATCCAATGGCTCAGCCGCAGACAGGCTGGGCGCCAGAAGCATCAGCGATAGCAGCGCAATTGTACTGTTTGAGAGTTGCTTCATGACGATTACTCATCCGTTCTGCCGCCCTGAACAGGGCTTGACCAGCAGCGCTGAGCCGCGCGCTACCTGCTTTTCTACCCTGTCACTATACAATGCCTGACCGCGATACGACAGGTTCTCCATCGGCAATTGAGTTTCGCCCATCAGGCCTCCCTGCTAGACTAGCGACTTTTAACCATACCAGCATCACTTCTATGACTATCCGCAATCAGCGAACCGCGTTTGGCGTGAAAATCCTCAACTCCAACCACAATGAAGTGCGCCGACTAAAGCGTGAAGGCTTTGTCGCCGGTATTCACGGCAATAAGTTCTGGAACTCCAGCTTCCTGATTATGGATTACCTGAAACGTCACCCTTTGAAGAAAAAAGTCAGAGTTCTGGAAATCGGATGTGGCTGGGGCTTGCTTGGCATCTACTGTGCTCGACAATTCGAAGCCCAAGTCACAGGCATTGATGCAGACGCCAATGTCCTTCCCTATCTGCAATTGCACGCGAAGGAAAACCGGGTCTCTGTCGAAGGCAAGAAAATGACCTTTCAGCAGCTGACTACCGCAAAGTTGCGCGAATATGATCTGATTGTCGGTGCGGACATTTGTTTTTGGGAAGAGATGTCTGGGATGCTGCTGAATCTAATTCGACGGGCGAAAAAAGCGGGCGTTTCTCAGGTGCTGATTGCAGATCCCTGTCGCTCCCCGTTCACTGATCTTGCACAAAAATGCCAGAAGCTCTACGGCGAGAAAGCGCGAGTGGAAGAGAAAAGACTCACGCGGCCGGTCAATGCATCGGGTGAAATTCTGATTGTCGATCTCTAGCAGAAATGGCCTGTCGCAAAGTTAATGTCCAGCAACACCCCAAAGGTCAACTCGAGTGCCGCAACTATTCAACCAACAAGCACTTGCCTCACCTCTCGACCTGAAGGACAACGTTTAGAAATCATCGCACCAATGGATGCGCAGACCCTATCGAATCCGCAATAGTGTCTCACTGATTGCCTTTGCGCTGGCAGCGCAGATAGCTAGGGTCCTTGCTAAACCATCAATGACAATTTACAGTGCCGCGACTATCCGAGGCATTAACCATGTTTGACCAGCGTACCATGCACGGCGCCTACTTCGCACTGGCAGCGTATGGCTTTTGGGGGGTCGCACCCATTTACTTTAAGGTGCTGGATCATGTCTCACCGATCGAGATTCTTTGTCATCGCGTGATCTGGTCGGTATTCCTGCTACTCGGCATCCTCGCCTATACGGGACAACTCGGCACCTTAAAGATAACCCGTCGACAGCTCGGTTTGTGCCTGATCACTGCCTTACTCTTGTCACTTAACTGGCTGATCTTTATCGATGCCGTGGTCAATAACAATATCGTTGAAGCTAGTCTCGGCTACTTTATTAACCCTCTGGTGAATGTCTTCCTGGGCTTGCTGTTTTTACGTGAATCGCTTCGCCCGCTGCAGTGGATTGCCATCAGCATCGCTGCTCTGGGCATCGGCTTTCAGGTATTTACCTTAGGCGCACTACCCTGGGTTTCCTTAGCCCTGGCATTTAGTTTTGGTTTCTACGGTCTGCTCAGAAAGTCGATGCAATTGCACTCTGTGGCCGGTCTGACTGTTGAAACCCTGCTGATGCTCCTGCCAGCTCTGGCATGTCTCGCCTGGTTCTACAGTCAGGGCAATGTGAGTTTTGGTCATATCGATCGGACGACCGATGTTCTGCTTATGCTTGGCGGCATTGTCACTTCGTTCCCGCTACTTTGCTTTGCCGCAGCCGTCGGGCGTCTCTCACTGACTGCTGCAGGCATGTTTCAATACCTCGCACCGAGTCTGTCATTACTGATTGCCATCGTTATTTATAATGAGGCTTTCGGTATCGAGCGTTGGATCACGTTTGCCTGCATCTGGGTCGCTCTGCTGCTGTTCAGTCTGGAAGCCATGCACCATCACCGACGTATTAACCTTCGCCTGAAAACTGACCTGCTCTGAGCAATTCAGTCGATCCTGCCAGGCATCCTCCACCCTACCTGAGGACGCCTATCTAGCTTAACTTTCTTGCTTATAAGCTCTCGCTATCAGCGCCGCTCTGTCATCTCCTCTCGCATCTTTTGATGGGTCGCTTCGTCAAGGCTGAAACGGGAGAATAGTGCCGCGCCAATGCAGTAACAAATGAAGGGGAGCATGCCATAGAGAAACACCATCGAGACCTGGACCTCCATGGATTGTAGTTGATTGGGTACGAACCCGGAAAATTGCAGCACATAACCTGTAATCAAAATCATGACACCAGTGGCACTCTTGTTGACGAAATTGAAGGCAGCAAAATAGGACCCTTCCTTGCGCTCACCTGTCATATATTCATCATAATCAATAATGTCACTCTGTACTGAAGGCGCGATTGTTCCGTCGCAGCCCGCGGCTAAACCCGCAAACATCGCGAGAATAAAAATGGTCAGCAGACGGATGTCTGGCTCCAGCCAAGGCAAGCTGAACATACCGCCAAATGAAACGCCCGTCAGCATCATGGAAAACATCCATAAGCGGATCTTGCCAAACCGCCGTGACAAGGGTATCCAAAGGGGCACAGATAGGGTCGAGGGAATCATATAGCTGAGAATAATCAACGCTGCCAACTCGGGACGCCCTACGACATATTGGGCAACATACAGGGTCAGAATACCAATCACTGCACTGCCAATATTTTCTACAAACGAGACCACCAACACGAGCCGAGCATGATGATTGCGCCAGACATCTTTGAAGGCGCCGAACGGGCTGGCGTTGACTCGACCCTGGTAATCTGGCCGCTCACGAAGTCGCGCCACCGCGAATAGAATCAGACCGGCAGTAACCAGCGCGGCTAATGCGCTCAGCTCAAAAGCGGTCTGCCGAACCGCAGCTTCGCTGACTCGCTCTGCATTGATCAGCAATTGCATGCTCACCAACGCCAGTATGGAGCCGATCGTAAAAGCCGCATGCCGCAGCCCGTAAAGTCGGCTTCGTTCGTGATAATTGGGCGTTAACTCGGCGCCCAGAGACATATGCGGAACAATAAATATTGTGGCCGCCGAGTAAAACCCAATCACACCGACCGCCATCCAGGCAATCAATGCCGTTCCATGCAGGCTGGCTGGTGGCGAAAAAACCATGATAAAAGCACCGGCGATGGGCAAAATACTCAACAGCAGCCACAAACGCCGTCGACCCAGCGAGTGCCGAGTACGGTCGCTCAAATATCCCACGAGTGGATCAGATATGGCGTCCCATACCCGAGAAACACCGAATATAGTACCCATGACAGCCGGCGCAATCAGCAGCACGTCGGTGGAAAATTTCATGATGTACAAGCCTATCAGCAGATACATATACCCAGCCCCGACGCCGGGCGCGCCGTAGGCGCTAATAACTGACCAGCGCAAACGACCTGCATCGCTCGCGGCCATGGACTTGCTTGCGACACCTTGGCTCATCAATGATACTCAATCACAAAAAATCAATATAACGGTTCTCAAGAACCAAGACTAGCCATCACATGGACTCTGCCAGCTAACCAGTGCGTTGACTGAAATTGCACGCTTCAACGACATAACCGAAATGCATGGCTTATCTCATTGAATGACGCGGTGATTTATAAAATTCTTGAATTCCGCTATCCTTGCGCTGTTTTTCACCCATGTGCCACCAGCGCCGTGTTTCCAGCACGCTACAAAGCCCCAGGAGCAGCACCATGACCATGCAAAACACGCCCTTAATCATGTCTAGAATTCTTGGCCGAGGTGCCAAGTTGGACCCGAATGAAGAGGTGGTCACGCTTCAGGCCCATGGCACCCATCGGCAGACCCTCAAAACGACTTGGGATCGTGCCAATCAGCTCGCCGGAGCGCTGAATGCCCACGGCATTCAAATCGGTGATCGAGTCGCAAGCTTCATGTGGAATAACTATCGTCACCTCGAGCTCTATCAGGGGGTGCCGTCAATGGGCGCGGTCCTGCATACCCTGAATATCCGTTTGTCCGCGGTAGATCTTGAATACATTATTAACCACGCTAAAAGCCGAGTGATATTCGCTGACGAAGACCTGTTGCCCCTACTGGAGCCCTTGGTCGGCAAAATACCCAGCGTCGAACTACTGATCATCTGTCGCCATGGTGAGGGCGGTGAATCCAGTTTTCCGCATAGCGTTGATTACGAAGATTTTATCCGGGGTCAATCGTCCGTCTTTGACTGGCCTGATATACCCGAGACTGCACCCATGGGACTTTGTTACACCAGCGGCACCACCGGCAAGCCTAAGGGAGTCATGTACACGAATCGCTCAACCTATTTGCATACCTTAACCCAGTCGATGACAGACTCGATGAATCTATCATCCCTGGACTCTCTATGCGGCATAGTCCCCATGTTTCACGCTATGGGCTGGGGCTTGCCTTTCTCCGCCTCAATGCTCGGCTGTAAACAGGTCCTGCCACACAAATACATGTCCCCCGACAAACTTCTGCAGCTTATCGTGGATGAAGAGGTCACTATCTCCGCCGGCGTACCCACTATCTGGCAAGGCATTCGCGCCCTGCTCGATGCCGACAAAACAGGCAAATACGATATGCGCCGACTCTCACGACTGACCTGCGGAGGATCGGCTCCGCCTGTGTCAATGATGCGCTGGTACTGGGAAAAATATGGCGTCGAAATGGTTCAGGGCTGGGGGATGACCGAAACCAACCCGTTGGGGACCCTGTCGCGAAAAGTCGCTAAACGTTCACACCTGAAACTGACAGAGGACCAGCAATTCGATAACATCGCCAAGGCGGGCCTGACCATGCCAGGTCTGGAAATTGAAATTTTCGACGAGAACTGGCAACCGCTACCTCACGATGGTGAGGCGGTTGGTGAATTACTGATTCGTGGACCCTGGATCGCCGCCGAATACTACAATGATCCACAGCCGGAAAAATTCCATGACGGCTGGCTGGTCACCGGCGATGTCGCCAAGATAGATGCCGAGGAGTACCTGATCATCGCTGATCGCTCCAAGGACCTGATCAAATCTGGCGGTGAATGGATTTCCTCCGTCGACCTTGAGAATCACATCGTTGCCCTAGAAGGCGTCGCCCAAGCCGCTGTCGTCGCTCAACCGCACCCCAAATGGGACGAACGCCCCGTTGCCCTCGTGATTCTGGTTGCAGGATCAAACGTCACGCGCGAACTGATCCTGGCGCACTGCGCAGAAATATTCGCGAAATGGCAGCTACCGGATGATGTAGTTTTTGTCGATCATATTCCCTTGACCTCTACCGGGAAAATCGACAAGAAGACGATTAGAGCGCAGCTCGCCGCCGACAACTATCAACTGCCAGACCTTAGGATGGCGTGAGTCGCACCTAACACTTTGGCAACGAGTGAATTGAGATGGCCGATGGATATTACGTAGTCGCTGGTACCGCTGAATTGGCAGAGGGGGGACAATTGTTCGTCGAGCTCAATGACGAACAGATACTCCTGATCAGACACCAGGATCAATACTACGCCATTGCTTATCTGTGCAGTCACGCAGAGTTCGGCCTTGAGGGAGGAACCCTGCACGACGGCTGCATCACCTGCCCCTACCACGGTGCAGAATTCTCTTTGGCAACTGGTGCAGCGCTGGCGCCGCCCGCCTATGATGGCATCAAGACCTACCCAGTGCGGGTCGAGAACGAACTCATCAGCGTCAATCCAACCCCTAATCCGATTTCTGCCTGATGTCCTCGAACGCTGAAGCCACGAGCCGCGCAGAAAACCTGTTACGGCTGTTGCAATTAGAGCGTATCGACTCGACTGTTTGGCGTGGTCAAAACGAGGCTAGATTTGGTGCTCGCCTGTTTGGTGGCCAGGTCCTAGCCCAAGCTTTGGCGGCTGCAACCAACACCGTCGACACTGACAGACTATGCCATTCTTTGCATGGCTACTTCCTGAGGCCAGGCCGAGCCGACATACCGGTCATCTATCAGGTCGAAGCGATTAGAGATGGCAAAAGCTTCACGACCCGCCGCATCAAGGCCATTCAGCAGGGTGAAGCTATTTTTAGCATGGACGTCTCATTCCAGACTCGAGAGCCTGGTCTGACGCACCAGATCGACATGACTGAATTACCACCTCCTGAAAGTCTGATAGATGATCGCAGCCTGGTGAGCGATGCTAATGATCCAAACCCGCAATGGACCCAGCGTGAACGTCCCTTTGAGATTCGCTCAGTCTATCAGCAAGGTCGTCCAGCAGATGACAGCCGAACTCAACCTATCTGGATCAGATACCAGACGCCGGTGCCCGCCGAGCAGAACCTGCACCGCTATCTCTTAACCTATGCCTCTGACATGAGCCTTGTGTCGACCGCGGTATTACCTCATCGCTTCGAAGTTAAACAAAGTCAGCTACAGGTTGCGAGTCTCGATCACGCTCTGTGGTTTCATCATGATATCGATGTCAATGACTGGTTGGTCTACATTAAGGACACAACTCAGGCCGGCTCAGGTCGAGGATTCAATCGCGGCGCTTTCTACTCTCGAACCGGCAAACTCGTCGCCTCCGCCATGCAAGAGGGTGTCATTCGAGTTCGAATACCCAGTCTGGATTCGAAAGAGAGCCTCTAGCGCCTAGCATCTGGCAGCCTGTAAATAGCGCCAAAATTCGTTTTCAAAGGACCTAACACTGACATTTTGTGCAGACGGACTCGCTGTTCTCGCGACAACTATATCCAGGCTTGGGACAATCGTGAGGAAGTTGGCGAAAGCACCCCGTGCCGCAAATAAATCCTCAGGCGCATTCGGTATAGGTCGACCCTCATATATTTTGTCAGACATTGGCAGCATGAACTCTGTCTGGTTGTTATTCCACCACAACCAACCCCAGGCAGGGTTCATTGAAGATCCGGGCTTAACCAGATCGTCGAGAAAAAAAGTATCCGCTAATATTGTCGTTCCCTTTACCTGACCTCGGTGAAGGAGCATTTGGCCCAACAAGGCAAGATCCGTGGCAGTCGACATCAGCCCTGTCATCTGTGTTCCATTGGGCAATTGCTGCTCTCTATCAAACCACCGAGTCTCGGTCATACCCAAGGGTTTCGACACCCACTCGTCGGTTAACGCCGACAAGTTTCTTCCTGTCGCCTGCTCAAGCAACAGCTTCAGATAGCCATAAGCCACGTTATTGTAACGCCATGTTCTATTGATATCGCCAAGCAGATTCAGATCATCATCCATACCCGTCGTCATGGTGAGCAATGTTTCAATACTCAATTTCGCCTCATCCCAAGGTGAAAGCCGAGTCCACTCCGGGTCTATATGGTGATTGATATGATCATAGATTTCGAGATAACCCTTCTCTTGCGCAAGGCCGATGAGAATAGCAATCAGACCCTTTTGTACAGCGAAAACATCCAGCGGCCGATCGTCGAATTTTGCCTCAGCCAACAGGCCAGCCCTATGGAGTATCGTCAGTTGCGCACTGCCGGCACTCTGCGCGAAATCGATGGCAGTCTGTATCGCCGCTGGGTCCCAGCCATGGGCTTTAGCGTCAATGATGTTGTTCATGAGCGATCACCTCGTTTCCATAAGCCAAGTAGCTAGTCGCCGTCCTGACTCAAATTGATAACACCGACTCTGATTCAGATTTTGTGACAATCGACACATTTTTTACGCTCGACAAGCCGTCTAATGCCCTCGTCAGTTGCATCAACAAGAACAAGCAAGGAGAAACACCATGACCCTTCACCGCCTAGAGGTCTACCTTAATTCCTATAATAGCGAGCCTTTCGTGCGTGAGTATGACGACCAAACTGCGTTCTCTACCGGGTATGAATCGATGC
Organism: Gammaproteobacteria bacterium; assembly: GCA_038106185.1. Lineage (GTDB taxonomy): Bacteria > Pseudomonadota > Gammaproteobacteria > Pseudomonadales > Azotimanducaceae > UBA4582. The sequence continues at coordinate 24,962 of JAYODE010000011.1, forward strand.
TTGAGCATTGGATACAAAAGGCAGCCGGACGCAGAGTCGATATTACCAAGGACCTGCGAATTGAAGACATACGACAACAGGTCTCCACCTCCCTGCAGCAGCTGGTCACTGCTACCTGCTTGCGGGTCAGGCTGACTGACACGATGAGCTAACAGCCGCTTTTTATCGACGCAGACCCTCGTTGCTGAAGGCTAGTCACAAAAGCCTGGTCACAAAAAGCTATTCAAAAAAGGCTCCGCTAAGGGGCTAACGGCTATGCCCTAATCTGCTAACGGCTATGCCCTAAATAGCCCTTGATGCTATGCCCACCGTCAGGATCGACTCAAGCTCAGGGCGCTAGTCGTGGGGCGGTCGATATTGCGCCTCAAGTACCCGCTCCATCTGCTGCTCAAGGGCAGCCACACCCTTGACGTGCGTCTCTACCAATTCCTCTACCGTTCGGTAGCGCTGCACTGTCTCGCCGCGCCACATCACCACGACGCCCGGCGGCGTCTTACTATGAAAGATGCCGGTTTTCTTCTGTGTTTGCTGCGAACCACTCATAACCGGTTCACTTCGACGATACCCATTTGCCATGGACTCATGTTCATTCGCCCCATCGGTGGCTCTGTTTGTTTACCCTGCGCTGAATCATAACCCCTACTGCCGCTGGAACGCGACCGCACGCTTGGTTTATCAAGACTGTCGTCTCGAGCTGATGCTTCGGCAATTCCACCCAACCTGGGGGTCTGTGCTGATTCCGGCACACCAGCGGCCGTCCACAGCTTTGGTACACTCAAGTCCTGAACAGGTATCAATGCAATATATCGAATATCAGAATGCCGGCAGTACCTCATCAATCAATCGCCGAGTCTGGAGCAGCACGTCCTTGTCATCACCGGCTATAGGCAATAACACAAATTTCGAGCACCCTGCCTGAATATAGGCTTGAATCCGCTCTATGATAGCCTCGGCGTCGCCGATCACCAGGAAAGGATTCGGATCTTTGCCAAGCCGCTGGCGCAGAGCCTTGACGGCACCCTGAGCGATCGGTTCGTTGGCATGACCAAACCGAAAGGAAAAGCTGGCGCCGTAATGATCCTCATCGATCTGCCTGCCGGTCTGGCATAACGCCGACTTGATTCCACGTACCATCACGCCCGCCTGCTCGGGAGAATCGAGGCCACCCAACCAACCGGTTCCATACTGCGCCACGCGCTGCATGGCAACTTCGCTGGAACCCCCTATCCACAGCGGTAAGTGAGCACTGTGGGGTTTGGGTGAAATACAGGCCTTGTCGTACTTAAAAAATTCACCATCAAAATCCACGCTGTCTTCATGCCAGAGTCGGCGAACCAATTGCAGCGCCTCATCGGCCTTTTTGCCTCGCCTTCTCGTCTGTGTGCCCGTCGCCACATAATCCATTCCCAGCGCACTGCCAAGACCAAAAGCCGGCACCAGACGTCCTTGACTGAGAAAGTCTATGGTTGCGCATTGCTTTGCCGTCACCAAAGGATCACGTAGCGCAATTGAAGCCACGTTCATGCCAAATCGAATCCTTTGAGTGGCGCCCGCCAAAGCCGCCATCGCAGCCAGGCACTCCAACATGGGCTCCTTGGAGACGAGTCGGTCAGTCTGCCAAATAGAGTCTACTGATGACTCTTCGCACATCTGCACCCAGTCCCAATAGCCTTGCGCGCCGGCAAAGGGAAATCGTGACAATCCAACACCAATACCTATGGTCATATTACTGATCCTTGCGACTAGAGCATGATAGATCGAGGAAAATCACGGTCAACATCGAGCAAAAGGCCACCCACGTCTACCAGGCCTTTAGATTGCCCTACCAGATGCTGACACATGGTCTGCGCATCGCGCAGACATCGATCCAGGGCGGTTTTGTGCGTGTAAATACTATCAGCGCCTATCAGATCATAGAGCAATCGAGTCACATCGCGAGCCGCTTGAAAGGCATTCAGCCTGGACAACCAGACATCTGCCCGCTCCTGCGCGGTCAAGGGCACCTGGTCCTGCAACCGCTGCCACTGGGTATCTAACGATCTGTAGACGTACGACCTGGCGCGACCCAGAATCATTTCTGCCTCGGCTATGCCAGCCTGCACCGTTGCCGCCTGCTTATAGGACACACCTGATAACCTGTGGCGCTTTTCCAGCAGGACCGAGTGTGCCTCATCGATAGCCTGACGAGCCAGACCCAGAGGGACACCTGCCATTTTTCGCAACAGTGCGTCGGGTTTTCGCCAAAGGGTACCTTCACGTCTTGGCGTTGAGAAACTGAAAGTGTGTTCGTGGGGAATCAGCAAATAGTCTGCTGCTGTTGAGTAGTCGTTGCTTGCGGTTCCCTTTAACCCTGTGGTGTGCCAGGTCTCTTTGAACTTCCAGAATTCCTTCGGCGCCAATACTATTCGCCACTCAGGTTGACCGTTAGGATCGAGCACTGGCTCGCCATTTCGGTACACAGTGCAACCAGCCGCGACAATATCTGCGTGCGTTGAGCCACTGCAAAACAGCCAGTTCCCAGTAACCTTATATCCGTCTTCAACCTCGTCGGCTCGGCCAACAGGATAGACCCAGCCAGCCTGCACCATATCGAGGTGTGGATACATGTCTCGAGCCACGCCGTCATCCAGGTAACCGGAATACAATCCAGAATCGCTGCCTATCATGGCGCACCAACCAGCCGAGACATCGCCTCGAGAAATTTCCTCGAGTATCTGCACCTGTTCCGGCGAACTCAGTTCAGGTCCACCCCAGGAAGTGGGCATATTCATGCGAAAAACACCGGATTGTCTCAACAATTCAACGGTATCGGCATCAAGACTTCGCGCCGTTTCAATTTCGTTAGACCGAGAATGCAACCAAGATCGCAGGCTTTTGGCGTTCCTCAAGATTGCACTCGCCGTGGCAGGCGCTGAAAAGCCGGCTTTTATTTCTTCCATTGAGTCAGGCTCAAATGTTAAAAATGCATAATATGTCAATTACCCAGCGATTGGCATCTTTGCCAGAAACCTGGCTGTGGTATATTTCCAGTTTACGCTTTCGAGAATCAACCATGCGCGCGATTGTCTGTGACGAGTTTAAATCTCCTGCCAAACTGGTTGTCAGCAAACTTGCTGAACCCGTGCCCGGTCCCAATGAAGTGCTCATTCGAATCAAGGCGACAGGCCTTGGCTACGTTGATGCCCTGACTGTCGCGGGGCTCTATCAGATCAAACCCGCTTTGCCTTTCATTCCTGGCAACGAGATATCCGGGGTGGTCGAGCAGACTGGCGTTAACGTCAAAAGTCTTCACGTCGGCCAACGTATTCTGGCGATGCCGCGAAGTGGCGGCCTGGCTGAACGCATCTGCCTGCATGAGAAGTTCTGCACACCGATCCCTGACTCGCTCTCCCATGAGAGCGCTGCGAGCTTTCTGGTGAACTATTGTACGGCGTACCATGGTCTCATCTACTGTGGAAAACTCAAACCGAAGGAGACTATCTTGATTCTCGGTGCCAGCGGCGGAGTTGGGGTTGCGGCGATTGATGTCGCACTTGCCCTGGGTGCTGAGGTCATTGCTGCGGCTTCGACCAAGGCAAAGCGAGACGCCTGCCTGGCGCTCGGAGCCCATCATGTGCTTGACTATAGCAAGGCGGACTGGCGCAAAGACTTGCAGAAGATTCTCGGCGGTCGAGACCTGAACGTCGTCTATGACCCGGTTGGTGGCGCGTACGCCGAACCGGCTTTGCGCTCACTGGGTCCCGATGGCAGGTTCCTCGTCGTTGGTTTTGCAACCGGCGAGATACCGAAGGTACCTCTGAATCTGACCCTGCTTAAGCGTTGTTCGATCATAGGGGTCAACTGGGGAGGCTACATAGCAGCAAATCCGCGTCAGTCTCGACCAGTTATGACAAGGCTCCTGAAATGGATTGACGAAGGACGAATCCAGCCGAAGGCCGGCGAGATCTTGCCGCTCAAGAAAGCCGGCAATGCCTTAATGAAGATGCTGAACCGTAAGGCGATCGGTAAGATCGTCGTCACAATGCAAGAGGACGAATAGACCCCAATGGCTGATATCAGACCCTTTTCAATCGACATATCTGCACACCAAATTACCGACTTGAAGGCTCGATTGGCCTTAACCCGCTGGCCAGACAAGGAAACCCCCGATGACTGGAGTCAGGGAATTCCTCTGGCTTATATGCAGGAGATCCATGACTACTGGCTTAACCATTACGACTGGCCAGCCCGCCAGGCCCTCCTGAATGCATGGCCGGGTTTCCTGACGGAACTGGATGGCCTTGACATTCATTTTCTTCATATTCGGTCTCCCCATGACCAGGCTCGACCCCTACTCATTACCCACGGATGGCCTGGCTCGATTGTCGAGTTTCAAAAGGTCATAGGCCCTCTAACTAACCCCACTCAGTATGGCGGCAGTGCGGCAGATGCATTCCATCTGGTTTGCCCCACGCTGCCGGGATTTGGTTTTTCCGGAAAGCCCACCGCGCCCGGCTGGGATATCGCGAAGATTGCAACCGCCTGGAACAGCCTGATGGTGCGCTTGGGCTATAACCGCTATCTCGCCCAAGGAGGCGACTGGGGCGCTATCGTCACTAGCATGATTGGTGCCCAGAACCTGGGTAACTGTGAAGGCATCCACATCACCATGCCCATCGTTCCTCCTGATCCAGAGACCATGGGTGACTTGAGTGAACTGGAGAAGGCCACTCTCGCCGCGCTCAAATTTTATCAGGACCATGATTCAGGTTATTCCAAACAACAGGCTACTCGACCCCAGACTCTGGGCTACGGACTGGCGGACTCTCCCATCGGTCAGGCAGCCTGGATTCTCGAGAAATTTTACCAGTGGACTGACTGCGACGGACATCCTGAAAATGTTATCAGCCGCGATGAGCTGCTGGATAATGTCATGCTTTACTGGTTGCCAGACGCCGGCGCCTCTTCTGCCCGTATCTACTGGGAAAGCTTTGGTCGCACCGGTAATGACCCAATAAATCTGCCTGTGGGTTGCAGTATATTTCCAAAGGAAATATTCAAGACTTCGGAGCGTTGGGCAAGGAAGCGATTCACCAAACTAGTCCATTTCCGAGAGCTGAAAAAGGGTGGGCATTTCGCCGCACTCGAGCAACCCGCAACCTTTATCCAAGAGCTTCGCGACTGCTTCAGGCTCATGAACTAGGTGCTGGCCTGCGCTCTTGAAGCATCAAGCATTCCGTCCTTTTCTCGGATTTATTCGAACTTGGCCTGAATTCACCTTTTGAAAATGCTGAGACCCGTTTATAACTACATCGATTTTTGGTACCGTGCACGACATAACACCCATCAAGGAGCTACAAATGGCAAAAATCAAGTTCATCCAACACGACGGCCAGGAGATCGTCGTTGAGGCAAGCAATGGCTCAACGGTGATGAATGCCGCACTCGACAACATGGTGTCAGGTATCGACGCTGATTGCGGCGGTGAATGCTCTTGCGCAACCTGCCATGTTATCGTCGATGACGCCTGGATCGGCAAGTTGGATAAACCCTCGGCCCAGGAAGAGTCCATGCTGGACCTCAATCCTGATCGTGAGCCGAACTCACGCCTGTCTTGCCAAATTCCAGTGAGCGATGCCCTGGACGGTCTGGTGGTTAACCTGCCAGAGTTTCAATACTGAGCGATCTGATCAACCGGTGCACCTTCAGGTGCGCCGGTATTGCAGCCTCCCTGTTTTTTGATCAATCACCTTTCACAAATCTCTCGCGCTCATGCTTGGTGCCTCTTACTTCTGCCGTGGCACCCACTCGAGATCAGTCGCCTGTCGTCTGATCAATAATCCCTCGAATGAATTTCACATGGCTGCCGACTAACAGGTCTGCAACGACCAGATTCTGTATCACCTTGTCCTGACCGATTAAATAAGTCACGCGACGCGCTCCTATGCCAAAGGGACCCTCAACACCATAGGCGCGAATCACCTTGCGCCCCTCATCATACAAAAGTGGGAACGGCAGTTTGTTCGCTTGCTTAAACCGCTTATGACTCTGCGCAGACTGGGAGCTGATACCCACGACTCGCAGATCAGCCTCGAGTATCTCGTCATGCATATCACGAATACTACAGGCCTCTGCGGTGCAGACCAGGGAGAAATCAGCAGGATAGAAGTAGACAATAACAGGTCCGGCGTCTAGCAAGCTGTCAAGCGTCACTGTCTTGCCAGAGTCGTCTTCTAAGGCAAAGTCTGGCGCTATATCTCCTTTTTTTAACATTTGAACAACTCCCTTTGGTTAAAGTGTTGTATTAATCTGTTGGTCTCATCAAGCTAAACACCTATCTTACGAACATTCAGCAACAATGGGTTAAAAAAAAACCGCGCGTGACTGATACAGCCTGCCCGAAACGAACTGAGACGGCAGACTAGCCTTAAAACACTACCTTAGACTAAGCTGACCAGGCTACTCCTTGCAGTGAGAGCGCCTAGTGAAACCTTTGAGAATATTCTATGGAACATGACGAAGTCCTACGCACCACCTTTGCAGCACGACAGTACACCAATGATCCGGTCAGTGACGAGACCCTCTATCGTCTGTTGGATCAAGCGCGCTTTGCCCCCAGCGGTGGCAATCGCCAAGGCTGGCGGGTTTTGGTCATCAAGGATACCGCGCGACGCAAGGCCCTGCGCGAGATCATGGCGCCGACTATTCGTCAGTACAAAGCCCAGGCATTGGCCGGCGAGACGCCGTTTAACGCCTTAAAGCCCAGTCAAGTCCCTCAGACGGTGATTGATGCTACCTCTACTGAGTTTCCCCTGATAGACCAACTGGAACAGGCACCCGCCTTATTGGTCATCTGCGTCGACCTTCACGCTGTGTCGTCAATGGACAAGGACTTGGACCGAGTCGGCCTGATCTC
>JAYODE010000011.1:31956-36270 GCA_038106185.1 Gammaproteobacteria bacterium
TATAAAGGTACAACGTAGTTCACGCCAACCTTAACCAAACGTCCAAATGCATTGTGAGTGAATGGGTCATAAGCCAAGTCACCACGCGCCTCGGGCGGATCTTCATCGGCTATGTTAACCACCGACAGAGACAGGGTTAAGCCTTCAATACCCTGGTAGTTATAGTGCGCATCAAAAGTCGTCTGCGCATCAACCGTAGCAAGCCATGGTAAATACGCTGGCGCGCCTTCATCCTTATAGGAGCCAATATAACGAGTGATCAATGATGCATAGTGATCGTCCGTTGTATAGCTTACTGTCAGGTTAGTCTTTAGCTCTGGCTTGGAAGTGAAGGCTGAACCGCGATTGTAGTTCAGCTTACCAACCAGCTCTTCCCCGGCCGCGAGAACAATACCGCCTGAAATATCCAGCTGGTCATCGATCTCGTATTCGAGCACATAAGATCCGTCCAGATCAGCCCGCACTGCACCGCCCAAAATCTCACCGACTTCATAACCAACCTGGAAGTCGATACCGGAAGTGCGAATCTCTTCACCGTTGATATAATTCACGACGATGCGCTCAACACGAGATAAAGCAGTGTGAGCCGCCACCGGGAAGATGTGAGTTCTCAGCTCATTACAGGTTGCATTGTCCAGCGGAACTCCACCGGAGCCCAGACAGCCATTGGCAGAATAGGCGCTCAGAATTGAGTTGAAGCTTTCAGTCTGGAAAGAGTCTTCAAAGGTGAATGACCACCAGTCGATCGATGCTCGCAGAGCGCCGTTATCATAGATGGCACCCAGGTTAGTCGACAGAGCCGACTCAGAACCCATGTTCGGATTACCCACCGTATCTACCGCCTTGAAGGCATTAGCCGCGCCAACAAAAGACAGAGCCGTGCCGGTACCGGAAAGAATGCTTTGTGGTGGACCACGGAAGGTCGTAGAAGCAGAACCACGCAATGAGAACTCGTCGGTTATTCTCCAGCTAGCCGCGATCTTTGGATCCAGGGTCGAGCCTACATTGCCGCCGTAGTCTTCGAAACGCAACGCCGCCTGAATATCAATATCGTCAGTCAAGGGTATCGCCAATTCACCGAATACACCATAGACAGTACGCTCTGTGCTACTCTCATCAGAGGCCGCCAAGAAGGCCGCGACGCCCGTCGGTGAGCTACAGTTGGGTGCCAGCTGATCAGCAGCCACAAGACCCAAGGCTGCACTGAATGGCAGAGTGTAAGGGCAAGGATTCACGGCGCGATTAGAGATATCGTTGAACAAGGATTCATACTGCTCGTTACGAGTCTGAGCACCAACAGCGTAACCGATGTTACCGGCACCCAGGTCCCAGTTGGTCTCACCGCTGAATACTGCCTGGAATACCAGCAGTTCGTTGGTGACATTCCACTCTCTCGCACCGATTAACCAGCGCAGCAGGTCTTTAGAGTTCGCCACTGCAGGATTGTAGTCTGTATTGGTTGCGCCATTGACAAAGGACTTGGCAATTGCTCGTGAAAACGGGTTGTAGTATTCGCAACCGTTAGTACCCGCGGCGGCAGCCGCAGCCACTGGGTCTGCGAGTGAGAAGGTCCCGTCAGCGTTAGCCACAGTCGCTGGCAATTGACAGTTAGGTCCACCGAAGCCTTTGAGTGCAAGACCCATGCGCTCAACGAACATGTCGTTACCGCCGACTTCACGCTCACGCTTGGAATAGGCAACACTGACGTCGTAGTCCAACTCATTATTGAACAACTGACCATCCAAACCGATTACAAATCGCGTGGTCTCGGTTCGACGCCGCGCATTTTCTGGAACCCCTTCGTTATAACGGCCACCAACACCCATGGCGCGATTGATGTTGAATATGGTCGGGTTACCGGCCAGCGCGGCCGCAGCGGCTGCGCCACCAACAATACCAGTGACCGTTGAGCCAGCAGCCAAACCACTCACATCTAACGCGGCAATCGCATTGGCTTCAGTGATCGCGGCAAGTCCGCCCGCATCTGTAATGCCATAGAACGCATCAAAATCAACCCAGCCTGGATGAGTGACGGGAATCACGCGGTCCGGGCCATACAGTGACTGAGGCGGATAGGACGGAGAAGTTTTCCATTCCGGCAAGTCTACATCTGCATACAAGGCTTCAATGTGCAGATGATGGTTGTCACTCAGGTCATAATTAAACTCGGTGAACAATTTGGTCTGCTCGGTCTTCTCGATCAGATTGTCGTACCAGCCGTAATTGAAACCGCAAGACTTTTCATAGTTTCTGTAAGCACCCAGCGCTTGACACTGTGGGTCGGCAAATGCCTTGGTGTTTGATTTTGCGACCGTCTGCAAAGTCTGGGTCGTTACAACACCTGCTGAATCAGTGACGTTGACGTCTACACTTTGCCCTGCTGGGACAGGCACAAACAGGACGTTTGTTCCTGGGTTACTGATACCCGACCAGCCACCAGGGTTATTGCGATCAGTCTGGACCAAAGCCCAATCACGCGCCTTGATCGGCAACTCGCCGCGCTCGCCATATTCACCAGCGATTGACCAGTTCCAGTTATCGCCGGCAGTGCCGAACAGCGCATTAACATTCCAGTCGCCGTCTGAGCCGTCGACGTCCTGAAAGGATCCGCCGATTTCCAGCCCTTCAAAACCTTCACGGGTGAAAAAGTTAACCACACCACCTATCGCATCAGAACCGTATACTGCGGCGGCGCCGTCTTTCAGGATTTCAACTCGACCAATGGCGTTCATTGGAAACGCACTTAAATCCAGACCGGATTGCTCAGTGGCTACGTGTCGTCGGCCATTGATCAGCACCAGCGTTCTGGATGCGCCCAAACCACGAAGGTTCACAGTTGCGACACCTTCATTCGCTGCCCCGCTGGTCGTGAACTGGTTAGTTTCGCCCAGGTTGGCCGCGGTCACACCGAGGGTTCGAACCATCTCGATAATGGATGGAGAGCCCATCTTTACAAGGTCGGCATTGGTTATGACATCAATGGGCAGCTCTGCATCTTCTGAGGAACCCTTGATGTAGGAGCCCGTGACAACGACCTCCTCGATCTGATCTTCAGCCCAGGCTGGCAGCATTAAAGTGCTACTCAGGGCCAGCGCAACCGCCCCTATCGTGGCACGTTTCTTGAAAACTTTTGTCATCCTTATCTCCCCTTAGATGATTTTCATGCACTATTTTGGCACGTCGCCGTTCAACACTGGACGCCGTTGCACCAATCTAGTAAAAGCCACGACCATATGCAAGCACTGTTTCGCCGAGACAAAAAGAAATAGTTGCGGCAAAACGCGGTCTCAAAGCCGCCTCTGACCAGAGTGGGGTCATCCTGATCACTCATCAACATGAGGGGGTAACCACTGGCACTGGGGCACTGGTACCGATATCGGTAATGGAGGTATAAATGATCAGGTTTGGCGCTCTGGGCGCAGCGAAAATTACACCCGATGCACTTCTCAAGCCCTGTGACCAGGAGCCGCTGGCAAAGGTTAGACTGGTAGCAGCCCGCGCGAGGCTAAGGGCTGAAGCCTTTGCGTTGCAGCATAAGATTGAGGCCGTCGCCGACGATTATGCCGCCTTAGTCAATGACCCACGTATTGACGCAGTCTATATTGCACTGCCTATCACTCAGCATCATGAATGGACGCTCAAGGCCCTCCGCGCTGGCAAGCATGTCTTGTGCGAAAAATCCTTCGCCAGCAATCGATTTCAGGCGCAAGAGATGGCGGCCCTCGCGGCAACGACAGGCCTGATACTGATGGATGCGTTTCACTATCGATATCACCCCATCTTTGAACGTGCCAGAGAGATCTATCACTCGCAGCGTTTGGGTAAGATCCTCAGCATTCATGCTGAGTTCAAGGTACCCATCACAGATCCTGAGGACATTCGCATGAACTATGCGACGGGGGGCGGCGTCACCATGGATATCGGTTGTTACCCCATCTCGTGGGTAAGACACCTGACGTCGATGGAACCCATTCAGATCGCCGCCCACGCTGAGACAGGACCGAAGGACGTTGACCTTTTTCTGGCGACAGAGATGATCTTTCCTGGCGAACTGGCAATTACCACCGTCGGTGATATGCGCGCCGGCGTCAAGGTGTCAGCTTTTATCCAGGTGATCGGCGAAGCTGGCACCATGCAGGTCAATAATCCTATCGCACCTCATTTGGGCAGTCACATCGAACTGCAGCTCAATGGCCAAACAAGCCGCGAGCACTTTTCTCGGCGTACCACCTACAACTACCAGCTGGACGCCTTTATCGCGGCCATTGATTCCCGCAGGCAACCCCTGACAGGACCTGAAGATGCGGTGCGACA
>JAYODE010000011.1:36370-58413 GCA_038106185.1 Gammaproteobacteria bacterium
CGGCTGCCGCTGACCGAAAGCATTAACGAGTTCGCCGACTGCCACTGCCGTTTTGCGACCGACAAGGGTTTTTGTGTAAACTACTCGACCCTGAATCCAGCCCGACTCGCACGAGTTACCGATCATGAGATGCGTGCCATGAACCCGCCGAACCTGCCGCCAGCGAATGCTTCGATCGTGGTCTGCGCCCTATACCACTTCACTGATCTGCCCGACTTCGAGCGCTGGCAACAACCTCTGTTAACGCTGATGACAACCGAGGGACTGCGAGGCACGCTGCTGCTCGCTGCCGAGGGCATCAACGGCACCGTCGCCGGATCCAGGGCCGGTATCGATGCGCTGTTAAGTCTGCTTCAGCAGGATTCTCGGTTCGAGGGCTTAAGTTACAAAGAGTCCTTTGACCGCGAGATGCCTTTTTATCGACGCAAGGTCAAACTTAAACAAGAAATCGTCACCATGGGTGTCACTAACCTGGATCCGCGGAATATCAGAGGTACTTATGTCAAGCCAAAGGACTGGAATGCCTTAATTTCTGATCCTGAGGTCACTGTCATAGATACTCGCAACGAGTATGAGATTATGATCGGCACCTTTGATCATGCGATAAATCCCCACACGACGACCTTCAGGGAATTCCCTGCCTATGCTGAGCAACATCTCGACAAGACAGTCCATAAAAAAATCGCGATGTTTTGTACCGGGGGCATTCGCTGTGAGAAGTCCACGGCCTATTTGAAGGCTCAGGGTTTTGAGGAGGTCTATCACCTGGAGGGCGGTATTCTTAAATACCTGGAAACCGTACCCGAAGAAGACTCCCTTTGGCGAGGTGAGTGCTTTGTCTTTGATAACCGGGTTACCGTCGATCATAACCTTGAAAAAGGCCACTACGATCAGTGTCACGCCTGCCGAATGCCGATCGATGCGCTCGCCAGGCAGAGCAACGCGTATGTCGAAGGCATCAGCTGTCCCCATTGCATCGGCAGCACATCTGCAGACCAGCAACAAAGGTTCGTTGAGCGCCAGCGTCAGATTCAATTGGCGCACGCACGCGGCGAAAGCCATATCGGTGAAGACGCTATTGCTGACATGGCCGAGAACAAGGCCGAGAAAACTGTGCGAAAAACACAGGCGCGGAACAAAAACCAGAATAAGAACTAACCCTGATTTCCCAACCACCCGCCAGGTTTACCTCCTACCTGTGACGAACTGCACCGCCCTGGGAATTTGTGATGCGCCGTCGAGGCAGGCCCTGACCCCAAGAGATGAAGCGTTGCATCTCGCCAACAACCTTGCAAAGATACGGCCATGGACAAGTACGAGATTCGACATCAATTCGCCGCCTATGTGGCCAGGCCAGACGCTGACATAGCCCTCGACATGGCTGCTTTGCTGATTGCCGCTGAGTCAGAACCTGACCTTGACATCGACCTGTATCTTGACTTTTTGGACCAAACAGCGGCGCGCTTTAAGGCTGACGTCGATGACAGAACCCATCTGGATATGTCCGTCACCAGCCTGAATGACTTTATTTATCAGGCTGAAGGCTTCAGCGGTAACATTAAAAATTACTACGAACCGCGCAACAGTTACCTCAATCACGTGATCAATACCCATCAGGGCATACCTATCACCTTGGCGTTGATCCATATTTGCTTGGGTAAACGTTTACAAATTCCGGTACATGGCATCAGTTTTCCCGGTCATTTCCTGGTTCGCTATGGGCAAGAAAAGCAGGTGATTGTCGATCCCTTTAGTGGCCGAGTCTTGAGTGAAACCGACTGTAGCACACTGCTGAAGCAGATCGCCGGACCTAGAGCAGTTCTGCGGCCAGAATACTTCGAGGTTGCGACCAACAAGAGCATTCTGATCAGAATACTGGACAACCTGAAACAGATTTTCTGGCGCAGCCAGGCGTGGGATGAAAGCAAGGCCTGCATTGAGCGCCAACTCTTGCTGATACCGGAACGCCAGGAGTTCAATGTCCAGTTGGGTGCGGTCTATGAACGACAGGGTAAAATTGACCTGGCGCAGCATACCTACGCGCTGGTTCTTGAAGCCTGCCAAGACCCGGATATCAAAGTTTTGGCCAGCAAGCGTTTAATCGCCATGGGCACGAGCAAACCGATTATTCATTAGGTACTCGCGCGCAAAGCGCCGCTCACTGACGGCCCGATTCAGCCCTGAAGCAGTTCCAGCGCCGCTTGCGCTCGTCGTGCGACGCCATTTTTTTGCTTCTCCAAATCGACATCACGATCTTCACCCATTGCGCCCATCAGATAGCGCTTGTAAACACCTTGGCCAATGGCTGCCAGCCGCCAATGAGAAAATGCTCGATAGTAGTTAATCTGACTCAGGTCCCGGCCGGTATTGGTGCTGTAGATATCGCACAACTCCTGCCGCTCGGGATAGCCACCAACGGCAGTCGGTGATTGATCTCCCTCTCCCTGCAACTCGATTTCTCCAGGCGAAACCCAGTTATTCAACAGATAGCCAACGTCGGCCAACGGATCACCAAGGGTGCAAAGTTCCCAATCTAAAATCGCACAGACATGGTCTTTCTTGACGATCATATTACCCAGACGATAATCACCATGGACTATGGTCGCGCCGACCTGAACCGGCATCGTTTCCGTGAGTATTCGACAACTTTCTTCCATCTCTGGAATCTCATGGGTTTTGGACGCTACCCATTGTTTAGTCCAGCGATTGATCTGGCGGGACAAATAGGCCTCCTTGCGTCCCAGGTCACCCAAACCCACATCATCAGGATTAATGCTATGCAGCTTCGACAAGTTCTCAATCACCTGCAGACCAATCCCTCGCCGATGTTCCGCGGCGATCTTGAGGCCCACGACTGAGTCGTTTAATACCAGCCCATCGATATAATCCATCACATAAAAGGGTGCTTCATTGACCTCTAATTCACGACACAGGCCATAAGTCTTAGGTACCGGCAAGTCCGCATGCTCCAGGGCACTGATAATTTTGTACTCACGCCCCATATCGTGCGCACTTTCGAGAACGTGACCCAATGGCGGACGACGCAGTACACACTGATGACCTTGACTGTCGACGCACAGAAAGGTCAGATTAGAGTGCCCGCCAGCGATCAGCGAAAAAGTCATGGGCGCCTGCAGATGCGGCACATTCTCGGCTAACCACGCCGTTACTTTGTCACTGTTGATCCCTTCCACCACTTTCGTACTCCTTAAATTCGCTAAAAAAAACATGTACCTGAATTTCAGTCACTTCTCGTCTCCTGCCTCGAGTCCCCCTGCATGGAATGGGTCGACAGGGCTATCTGACGGACTCAGGCCCTGGCTCACTGCATGTAACTCATCGAAGCTTTGCTGCAAGCACTGCACCAGCAGCTCTGGATCTGGCAACATTGCTCGACAAGAGATAACACTGATGTTGACCCGCCCACAATAGCTAAAAATTGCCAGAAATAAACCTACACCATCCACAATGGGTCCCAGGCCATATTCGGCGACCAGCTGAGCTTCACCCAGATAAAGTGGAACCTGTGGTCCTGGTACATTGGTGATCACACAATTGAACAGGGGTGGGACCCGGAGCCCGAATCTCGCTCGAGTATAAAGCCGCACGGCCGATGCTGCCAGCGTCGCCGGCACTAACTCGGCCAAAGCCAACAGCCAATCCGCTCCCCAGCGCTTAACCGCCAACTTGGACTGGCCAGCAAATTTGTGAACTGCCTTGAGGCGATTCAGGGGATCGGCAATGTCAGTACCCAGTGCTACCGTCATCGCTGCGACCCGGTTACCCAACGCCTTGTCTTCATTTCTACGACGCACTGAGATGGGTACCATCGCGGTGAGTGAGGGTTCGGGTAATTCATTTTTGAGCGCGAGATAGCGGCGCAGAGCGCCACCACAGACCGAAAGCAGCGCATCATTGATGGTCACGCCCTCAACTCGAGTCAATATCTGCTGCACATCAGACAACGGCAGGCTACATCGACCAAAGACCCTGTCGGCGGTAATGGCCCTGTTGAACCGAGTGACAGGTACAGGTTGAGCCGAGCTCCGTTGGCGGTCGCTGACGTCTGGTCTGACACGCAGCATCGCCGCCATGGCGCCGGCAAACACCGCCCCATACCTTAGCGGCTGAAGCAACAGACTCAGGTGCGCTCTTTGCGCCAGCTCCAGAGCGCTGGGCACAGGCTCGCCCTGCCAGGGAATTTTCGGTAAAGGCATTGTGACATAGGGTGATGTGGCATGCAGAACAGTCGTGATCTCAGCGCCAGAAATGCCGTCAATACAGGCATGATGAATCTTCGAAAGGATAGCGAATGCACCTTTTGGCAAGCCATCAATACCCTCCAGCCCGTCAATCACAATCATTTCCCAAGGGGGTCGATTGAGATCAAGGGGCTGCGCATGGAGTTCTGCCGTCTGCAAGCAAAGCTGACGCCAGTCGCCTGGCGAAGCCAGACGCAGGTGCCTGACATGGTGGCGCAGATCAAACTTCGCATCCTCAATCCACCAAGGGTGATCGAGATTCAACGGCACCCTGACCAAGCGCTGGCGAAAGGTTCTGGCCAGGTGCAGACGCGCTGAGATCAATTGCTGAATGACCCGAAAGCGCGTCGACTCGACCAGAGGCGTTGAGGCAGCATAGATACACAAGGCGCCAATATGCATGGGTGTTCTGGCGGTTTCCGCGTAAACGAATGCGGCATCCTCGCCTGAGAGCTGTTTCATCGCCGACCTCCTGTCAGAATGATTGAAACCTGCAACCCGATGGCCCGCCACCTAGCGCAAGACTCGAGCAGATTTATAGATCCGCCAGAATCCCAAGATAGCTCAGGGTTCGCCCTGGACTATAGATCCTGATTGCAGCAACTCCTCGACTTCCACTGTCGAGTAACCAATCTCGGTCAGGACCTCACGACTATGCTCGCCAATCGCCGGGGCCTCAGCTGGCACTCGCTTAGGTCGACCGGCGACATTGATCGGACTCGCTACTGTCCACTGGTAGTCAGGGTGAGCAGAGTTTGTCTTAACGATGACCTCATTTTCGATCAGATGGGCATCGACAACGACCTCACTGTTTTTTTCGAGAACGCTAAAGGTCACCTGCTCTTGATCGAGCCTGCTGACAAGCTCGTCCAGCTTGAATCGCGCAAACGCCGCAGCAAACATCAATTTCACGTCATCCCGCAGACGCATGATAGCCGTGATATCAGGAAAGCGAGGATCAGAGATCCACTCAGGATGCCCCAAGGCTCGACAGAGTCTCGGCCATTCCCGCTGTGGCGCCGGGCCCACCAACACCACATAACGATCATCCCGCGTCTTATAGGACACAACGAAGGGACTGCGGTACCCCTGCTGCTCGAGGATCGCCGCTAAATCATAACCGGCGATCACGCCCTGCAGGTGCATACCGTTGGACCAGGCGCCATTGGCCACCAACGAAGTCGACACGCTGGCACCTTGACCGGTGCGCTCGCGGTCATACAAAGCCATCATGATAACGCCGAACAAGGACATGGCGCTGGCATGGTCACCGACCCCACCGACACCATTCACTGGCGCACCACTTGCAGGTTTCATCATGTCCATGATGCCGGTTCTCGCCCACCAAGCCGCCAGATCAAAGGCTCGTTTGCTGCGGTCCGGCCCTCGTGTGCCGTAGCCGGTGATCTGGGCAAATATCAATCGCGGATTGCGTGCTCTCAGGCTTTCATAGTCGAGTTCATACTGAACCAATTGTTCGGCATTAAAGTTAACCACCAGCACATCCGCCTGATCAATCAGACGGTGCATCACCGCCCGGCCCTCGGCCTGCTTCAGGTCCAACGCCAAAGCACGCTTATTTCTCGAGGTCAGCTGCCAGTTGTAGTCGGTGCGATAACGGGCTGCCAGGCTACGGTACGCATCGCCCGACGGTGGTTCAATCTTGATGACATCCGCACCAAAGTCAGCCATCACCGTTGTGGCTGCCGGCCCAGCGACATAGGATGCTGCATCAATCACCTTTAAATCTGCCAACATATAAGTCATCACTTATCGCTCCAAAACTCTGCCCATCAACGGCGCTTCGCGCCCAGGGTCTGATTGTCTTCGTCTTTCGCGAGCAGAACAAACCGATTAGGATTGCATCAGCGCGCGAGAATCCCTATCTTATCCAGCTTTAGTCGGCACGAAGGGTGCCTCACGACATATTACTATAACGTTTTTCTGTCACGATCCATCGTCTGGCAAATTTTTTGGCGCCAGCGATGAAACCGACTGTTTTTTAAAGGAGGCAATGGAACCAAGTGAGCATGTATAACGCTTTGAAGACCGTCTGGGGTGAATTGACCAGTCCAGGACAACCTTTTGCCATCACCTCTGTTGAGGTTCGCGGCCAATCCGTCAAAGCCTATGCCGCTGCGCCGCCCAGTCTCCGCGAGGTATGGCTGGCCAGCGCAGCCTTCGCTGATCGAGACTATCTGGTCTATGAAGATGAACGCTGGACCTACAGCGACGCCCATCGGGACGTTGCTGCCATTGCCAATTGGATGGTGCAACGTGGGATCAAACAGGGCGACCGGGTTGCGATCGCCATGCGCAACTATCCCGAGTGGTTACTCATGTATTGGGCCTGCGTGTCTCAGGGTATCGCGGTAGTTGGTGTCAATGCCTGGTGGGTTGCTGGCGAACTGGCTTATGGGCTGAGCGACTCGGCACCTAAATTGTTGATCTGCGACCAGGAACGACTGGAACGATTCAATGAGATTAAGGCGCAGTTTTCCGATCTGCCGGTCGTGGGCGTGCGACTCTCGACGCCAGTTGCAGATGTCATAGATTTCAGTGAACTGGTTAAAACCGGCGGCGAGTTGCCGGCGGCCAACATAGATCCGGACGATGATGCCTGCATTTTCTATACGTCAGGCACCACCGGTCGTCCTAAGGGTGCCCAGCTAACCCACCGGGGTTGTGTCAATAACGTGATGAATCTGGCGTTCTGGGGTACCGCCATGAGTCATTCTCTTGCTCGCGCCAACAATCTGCCAGCTCCAGATCCCAGTGTCGCACCTATTGCTGCCGGCTTGATTACCACACCCTTGTTCCATGTGACCGCCAACAATTGCATGTCCCAGGGCACTACCCTGTCAGGCGGAAAACTGGTTCACATGTATCGCTGGGATGCCGGTGATGCACTCAAGATTATCGCCAAGGAAAGAATCACCAGCATGTCTGGTGTGCCCGTTATGTCGCGCGAATTGATTAATCATCCAGACTTCGAAAAATATGATACTTCCAGCTTGCTAACAGTTTCAGGGGGTGGCGCTCAGGTTCAGCCAGATTTGGTCGGAAAAATTGACCGCGCGGTTAAAACTGCTCGTCCAGGCACTGGCTACGGGATGACAGAAACCTGTGGCATTATCACCTCCATCGGCGGCGATTTCTTCGTCGATCGCCCAGACAGCTGCGGCCCTGCTATGCCAAACTTTGATGTCAAATGTGTGGATACCAATGGCAATGAGGTGCCCCAGGGCAGTGTTGGTGAACTCTGGGTCAAGGGTGCCTGTGTCATCAAGGGTTATTTGAACCGCGCTGATGCTACCGCTGAATCTATCACTGACGGTTGGCTGCACACTGGCGATGTTGCCCGTATGGACGCCGATGGTTTTCTTTATATCGTCGATCGCATCAAAGACATGGTATTGCGTGGTGGCGAAAATATTTACTGTGCCGAAGTCGAGGCCGTGCTCTTCAACCTGGATGCTGTCAAGGAATGTAGTGTCTTTGGGGTACCAGACGACCGTTTAGGTGAAGAAGTTGGCGTCGCTATTGTATTGAAACCGGGTACCACGCTGACTGCTGCCGAGATCCGCGCTCACAGCGGCGCGCAAATGGCAAAACACAAGATACCACGCTATATCTGGATTCTTGACCAGCCTTTGCCACGTAACGCCAGCGGCAAATTTCTCAAGCGCGAACTTAGGGAATCGTTAGCACTGAAGGACGCCATTTAAGCTGCTGTTAGCCACGACCATCTGGATCAAATCCCGGTGGTCGCTGGTTAACATGAGGCTTGATGGTGTGGCGCTAGGTGTCAGGCTGCCGGCTTTTAGGGAAGGGGCCAGGTTTCAAGGTGATTTGGGCGCATTCCCCGGCTTGCGCTTACCCTTGGTCGGTAGTGCTGGAATCGTTGGCAAGCCCGTATGCTGGGTTCGAAATAGTTTGCCGCCCTTGAGACCATGCGGCTTACTGTACTGCGTCAGGGGAATCAGGTGCATCTTGCCATTACCTATCAGGTCCTGACGGCCCATTTTCTTCAGCGCTTGCCGCAACATTGGCCAGTTCTCAGGATCGTGGTATCGAAGCAAGGCCTTATGCAAACGGCGTTGCCGAGTGCCTTTAGGAATGTTCACCGTTTCAGAATCGCGACCAACCCGCTTGAGCGGATTTTTGCCAGAGTGATACATAGCGGTCGCCGACGCCATCGGTGACGGATAGAAGGATTGGACCTGGTCAGCCTTGAAGCCGTTGCGTTTCAGCCACAGGGCCAGATTCAACATATCCTCTTCCGTCGTTCCGGGATGCCCGGCAATAAAGTAGGGTATCAGGTACTGTTCCTTGCCCGCCTCCCGTGAGAACCGCTCAAACATCTCCTTGAACTCATCATAGGTGCCAATCCCGGGCTTCATCATCTTGGACAAGGGACCCTGCTCTGTATGCTCCGGCGCTATCTTTAAATAACCACCAACATGCTCGGTGACCAGCTCTTTAACATACTCGGGAGATTTTACGGCAAGGTCATACCGCAGGCCTGAGGCGATTAGCACCTTCTTCACGCCTTTGATATCCCGCGCATTGCGATATAGCGAGATCAGCGGAGTCTGGTCTGTATCCAGGTTTTTGCAGATATTCGGGTAGACACATGACAGTCTTCGACAGCTGGACTCAATCTCCTTGCTCTTGCAGGCCAGTCGCCACATGTTGGCAGTCGGACCACCCAGGTCAGAAATAACACCCGTAAAGCCTGGTGTTTTATCACGAATATTCTCTATTTCATCAAGAATAGAAGCCTCTGAACGGCTTTGGATGATTCGGCCTTCGTGTTCAGTGATGGAGCAGAAACTACAACCACCAAAACAGCCGCGCATGATATTGACTGAAAACCGAATCATCTCATAGGCGGGAATATTGGCATCACCATACTGTGGGTGGGGAATACGCTGATAGGGTCTTTCAAAGACCCAATCCATCTCTTCAGTTGTCAGAGGAATGGGGGGGGGATTGAGCCAAACATAGCGATCCCCATGGGCCTGAACCAAGGCTCGAGCATTATGCGGATTGGTTTCGCGATGCAGTATTCGAGAAGTATGCGCGTATAACAGCTTATCTTCTCGAACCTGCTCATAGGCTGGCAATCGAATGTAGGTTAATTGCTGCTGGCGGGCCGCTTCGGCAGGATCCGTCAGGCGAATGACGGTCATCTTCGGCTCAACCGTATCGCTCACCTGGTCTTCAGCAAGGGTCGATGCATCGATTTCATGCACATCGGTGGGTAACGATGAGATAGCGAAAGCCGTGCCGCGAATGTTACGCAGAGACTCCACCGGTTCGCCCAGGGCCAGGCGGTGAGAGACCTCAATGATGGCGCGCTCGGCATTGCCGTACAACAGCAGGTCAGCCTTGGCATCCAGTAAGATAGAGCGCCTGACTTTTTCACTCCAATAGTCAAAGTGGGCTATGCGGCGCAGGCTGGCTTCGATACTGCCAATGATAATCGGCACCTCAGGGTAAGCCTCGCGACAACGCTGGGAGTAGACGATTACCGCACGATCCGGGCGCTTACCACCCACATTGCCTGCTGTGTAGGCATCATCGTGACGAATCTTTCGATCCGAGGTATAGCGATTGATCATCGAGTCCATATTACCGGCGGCGACCCCGTAATACAGGTTCGGCCGACCCAGCTGTTCAAAATCAGCAGTTGAGGTCCAATCCGGCTGAGCGATGATACCGACTCTGAAACCCTGGCCCTCCAATACTCGGCCTATGACCGCCATGCCAAAGCTGGGATGGTCAACATACGCATCACCGGTCACGACGATAATATCGCAGCTGTCCCAGCCTAACGCGTCCATCTCGGCACGAGTGGTAGGCAAAAACGGCGCAATGCCAAAACATTCGGCCCAGTAGGGTCGGTAATCAAATATTCGAGTGGTTTCGGCGGGCTGCTGCATGAGCTGGACGATGTGGCTACAATTCGGCGCTATCATACGGCAAGCGGGCCTTCCTGTAATTATACTATTGCACTCGCCATTATTTTTCCCACTCATTTGGGCGAATTGATGGCCACACCAAGTCGATTTAGGCATCCAATTCAGGTATCCTTGCGTACCGTTAAACACTCCGACAGCGCTGGTCTGGTCTCTGACTCAGCATTTAGCCCGGAGTAGAGAGCCATACCTAAGGGTCCTTTCAATGTTTAAAAATAAAAAATTACAGAGTTGGGTTGAACAGATGCAGGCACTCTGTCAGCCCGATCGGATTGTTATTTGTGATGGAAGCCAAGACGAATATGATCGCATGTGGCAGTTGCTGCTGGATGCCGGCGCCGCCATCAAACTTAACGAAGCTAAACGCCCTAACAGTTATCTGGTGAGATCAGATCCCGCCGATGTGGCTCGAGTCGAGAGCCGAACCTACATCTGTGCAGACGATCCCCTTGATGCAGGCCCGAATAATAACTGGATAGATCCTGGCGTCATGCGCGATACGCTCAACGGCTTGTATGCCGGCTGCATGCGCGGACGAACCATGTATGTCGTGCCGTTCAGTATGGGGCCCATTGGCTCACCCATCGCGCATATCGGCGTTGAGCTGTCAGACTCTCCCTATGTCGTCACCAATATGCATATTATGACTCGAGTGGGCCAGGCCGTGCTCGATGAACTGGGTGAAACCGGTGACTTTGTGCCCTGCGTTCATTCAGTGGGCAGCCCGCTAGTTGAAGGTGCGGAAGATGTTCCATGGCCCTGTAACCCCGACAATTTATATATTGCACATTTTCCTAAAACCCGTGAAATCTGGTCCTTTGGCTCAGGCTACGGTGGCAATGCCTTACTCGGTAAGAAATGCTTTGCACTGAGAATTGCCTCTGCAATGGCACGTGATGAGGGCTGGTTAGCTGAACACATGCTCATCCTCAAGCTCAGCAATCCTGCAGGTGAGTCAAAATATATCGCCGGCGCGTTTCCAAGCGCCTGTGGCAAGACCAACTTGGCCATGCTCGTACCCACCATTCCGGGATGGCGGGTCGAAACGGTGGGTGATGATATCTGCTGGATGAAGTTTGGCGAAGACGGCCAACTTTACGCCATCAACCCTGAAGCCGGGTTCTTCGGCGTCGCACCTGGCACCGGTATGGACTCTAATGCGAACGCCATGTTGAGCTTGACTGAAAACTGTATCTTCACCAACGTGGCGCTCACCGATGACGGCGATGTATGGTGGGAGGGCATGACCGATAGTCCGCCAGCCCATTTGGTCGATTGGAAAGGCAACGACTGGCACCCAGGCTCAACGACGCCGGCCGCGCATCCCAATGCACGCTTCACTGTTGCGGCTGATCAGTGTCCTGTGATCGCAGAAGAATGGGAAGATTTGAAAGGCGTACCCATCAGTGCCATCTTGTTTGGTGGCCGACGAGCAACCGTTGTGCCCCTGGTCAATGAAGCTAAGGACTGGGCACAGGGCACCTTCTTTGGGGCCATAGTTTCTTCGGAGAAGACTGCGGCGGCAGCCGGCAAGATCGGTGAACTTCGGCGCGACCCGATGGCCATGCTCCCCTTCTGTGGCTACAACATGGCCGACTATTGGCAGCACTGGCTGACCACCGGGCAGCGTCAGGGCGTGAATCTGCCCAAGATCTTTTACGTCAACTGGTTCCGTAAGAATGAGCAGGGCAAGTTCATGTGGCCAGGTTTTGGTGAAAATAGCCGAGTCTTGAAATGGATATTCGAACGCTGCAATGGTACTGCTGCAGCGCTAGAAACACCCATCGGCAACCTGCCCACGCTTGATGCGCTGGACATGCAGGGCATGGATCTCAGCACCGACCAGATCGCTCAACTACTGAGGGTGGATGTTGACGGCTGGCTGAGCGAGATTCCTTTGATTGCAGAATACTTCGATCAGTATGGAGACCGGGTACCAGCAGAGTTCCATGAACAACTGGCGGAACTTAAGCAGCGCCTGGACGCAGCCAAACGGCAGATTGCCTAAGGCTCTGATACAAGGATCTGATAGCTAGATCCAAAAAAAAGGCCGCTTTTCGCGGCCTTTTTTGTTGGCTGGTAGCTTTGGCTCAAGGTTTTTCTGAGCGTTTGACTCACCCTCCTGTTTTGCGTCAAGCGCAAAACAGGAAGCTCTCTCGATAACGCCTAGTCCAAACGCTCGATAATCGTTCCAGTACCCAGACCGCCACCGCAGCACATGGCGATCAAAGCATACTTGCCGCCCGTACGCTCCAGTTCGTGCAACGCAGTCGTGATCAGACGGGCGCCAGTACTCCCAGTTGGGTGACCCAAAGCAATGGCACCACCGTTGACATTCACTTTACTGTGATCGATGCCGAGATCCTTTTCCCAGGCCAGCACCACTGACGCAAACGCCTCATTGACCTCAAACACGTCAATATCTTCGATCGTCAAACCAGCCCGCTCCAGCACCTTACGCGTGGCAGGAATCGGTCCCTTCAGCATGGTTACTGGGTCTACACCGACCAGGGTATGGGCTGTGACCTTGGCTCTTGGCTTGAGGTTGAGATCCTTTACTGCCTTTTCCGACGCCATGATAACTGCTGCGGCACCGTCTGAAACTTGAGAGCTGGAGCCGGCCGTATGGATTTCCTGGCCAGGTACTGCCGCCAAACCCTTCAGAGACTCAAGCGTCGTCGCGCGTAGTCCCTCATCTTTACTGACCACTCGGGTTTCACCGGTGGGTTTAAAGTCTTCGCCCAAAACAGGCGCAGTAATAGGCACCACCTCGCGATCAAAACGACCCTCTTCCCAAGCGCGAATGGCTTTCTGCTGGCTTTCGAGGCCAAACTGGTCTGTATCTGCGCGGCTGATCTGGTATTCATCGGCGATCATGGCAGCACCCATAAACTGACTGGCCGGCTGGTAGTGATCGCTATAGTTCACGCCCATGGGATTGCCCTCTTTCATGGCGGATCCCAGTGGTACTCGACTCATCATCTCAACACCGCAGGCCATCACCAGATCTTCGATCCCGGAGCCAATCAGGGATGCACCCATGGATGTCGCTTGCTGGCTAGAGCCACATTGTGCGTCGATAGTGGTTGCTGCAACTTCCAGCGGTAAACCCTGTGACAACCAGGCTATTCTGGCAATATTGAAGGTCTGCTCGCCCACCTGGGAGACACAACCACCCACGACCTGGCCGATTTTTCCTGGCTCAATGCCGCTTCGATCCAATGCCGCCTGCTGCACCGCGCCCAGCAAATCGGCTGGCTTCATGCCTGCCAAACCCTTGCCGCGCTTGCCAATCGGGCTGCGACATGCCTCTACGATGTATACCTCTCCCATGGAACTTCCTCTTCTATTGATAAAAATGCTTGGGTCAACCTGACTGCCGCCTAGAATAAGCAGCACTGCTTTAAGAAGCAACTCTCCTCGAAACCCCTCGGCGCTCGCGCTAGATCGGCGTCAACAGGTAATGGCCATGCGCCGCTGCGATCGGTCGCGTTTTTTCGTCCTGCCAGATTTCTGCTCGAACATTGGCGACTCGTCGCCCTTGCCGCGTGACGATGGCGCGGCCATAAGTCGCGACCGGTTTACCAGAGCGCAAATAGTCGATTGAGATATCGACGGTCTTGGGTAACCGCTCACAGGATGTATCAAACAGTAATTGTATCACCGAGGTCAGCTCAAGAAACGCGCCAATGGCACCCCCATGGATCGCTGGCAAATTGACATTCCCCACCAGTGAATCCTTGAAGGGTAATATGGTTGTGATTTCATTGCCTTTGCGCTCCACTTGCATGCCGAGAAACCGCGCATAAGGAATGCTCGCGAGCAGCGCTTGCATGTCATCGGCGCGACCTTCATCCCGTAGTTGTTGCAGTATTTTCATCGATTCTCCGTCCTCGGCGCATTAGGGGTGCCCAGCATGAAAGCAGCGACCGACGTAGCAACCTGATCGGCAATGTCATCCTGGTAGGCCACGGCCCGCACAAATGCGATATTTTTCGCCAGCTTGTAACACTCAGCCTGAACCATCAAATCCTTGAAGGGCTCGGCCGGACGCATATAGTCAATCCGCAAATCCAGAGTCGCCATGCCCATGGCTGCTCCCCAGTCCTCATGACAACGCACCGCCCAGCCAGAGGCATTATCCAGGGTCGCGGTAATCACTCCGCCGTGGATGATCCCCGTATCGGGATCGCCCACCAGATGCTCTGCATAGGGCACCCTTACGGTACAGACTCGACCCACGATATTGACCAACGTCATACCGATCGCTTCACCATGGGGCGGCAGATGCTCCAGATCGTCTTTATTCATTTTTGCTTACCATCCAATCTTCATCGCCTCACACACCCGTGCCAAGGGTGCATGATCTAGATCTAGACGGCGCTTTGCAAGTCGAAGGTCAGGCGTCAGCCAGACAAAGGCGTGCCAGGCTAGAGGCTGATCAGAACCCGCGGCGATGTGTCGTCGTTCAGCACTTCAGGACGGCAGGCAAATAGACGCTCAACGGAGATACCTCCCGCAACTATCCATCGAGTTACCTCCTTGCCACGGCTGACCGCCAGGGCCTGCAGCGCAGCATTCAGGTCCTGCTGCTGTGGCTCAACAGCGATAGCGCCTTCTGCCGACTTCTCGACGACCGAAATAACTGACACGTCCGCCTGGGTCGCAACACCGCATAGTGTGATCATCAAAGACGGCCGGTCTTTCATCAAGGCAACGACCTTATCAGCATAATCCCGTTGCAGGCCTTTTATTTCGGCACTGCCTGGCTCAAACAGAATTGGTTGAAATCGAGGCTGGGCTGCGGCGTGGGCAACATCCTTCATCAACATCAAGGTCCCCAGGGGTTGCAGCGCCTGCTTCACGTAGGCAAAAGCCGCCTTCCTGGCCGCGTTAGCCAGTGCAGTATTAACAATATCACTGGTATCAACAGCAAGCTTCCCCAACCTCGACTCTATCGGCACCTTGAGATCTATTCTGTCGTTCTTGTCTTTCAGCAGATCCAACGCGAGAGCAATCGGCAGTTCCGTGCCCACAGCAGCTTTCGCCTGCTCAGCATCGACTTTCAGTCTCTCAATACGGACTCGGTTATCCGCAGATACCTGGTTGTTTGCAACTTGTACCGAAGCGTCAAGCGCCAGGCGCCCACTTCGAATACCATTACTCAGGTAGGGGCTGATCTGATGCAACTCAAATTGCGTGAGGGTGACAGTCAGCTCGGCATTGACAGGCGAATCCAACAGCCGCCCCTTACCCTCTATCAGTAGCTCGCCAGTTTGGTGCTCTTCCTGATGCTTCGCTCTAAGATTAAATTTGGCGACCTGGCCCTGGCCCAGATCACTGACCTTTAATTGCAGCGTCGGTAACACCAAGGAGACCATCTGAGACTGCGACTGATCGACCCATCGCACCTTGCCCGCCAAATCCAGCTCAGTGATTGAAACCATCGGAGTGGTCGCTTTATCGTCAAGTTTTGACTGGGCGTTACGGGGGAATCCCATGACCTCGCCCGTCTCACTAACCTTGAGCAAACCATCAAAGCCTAAGACCACTAAACGTTCAATGGCAAGACGAGTGGCGGTGAGATCGATATTCTGGAGTTCCAACTGTTTGACCTTAACCATTGGCAGCGCTTGCAGCTGATCTGCCTGCAACAGGCCCGTTGCTTTGACCTGCCATTCAGCGTCCTTTGCCAATCGCAGTCGTGTTGAGCCAGCCCAATCAAGCTGATCTATCAACACTGGCTGTTCAGCCACCAGTGCCAACCCAGTAAGCTGTGCCGATCCTGACAGGTCAATTTCGCTGCCAGAGACACCAAGACGAGCGACAACTTGTTGATTAAGAACAAGGGCGCCACTCATCGCCACCGGCCAATAGGCCTTGAACTCCTCCAGCCCAGCATCCAATTGGACCTGCATATTGATGGCCGTCTCCTCACCCGGTTGCGCCTCTCCACGTGCCAGCAGTTGCGCCGAGTCGATCGACAGCGCCAGGTCATAACCTATAGGTCCGACGAACTCACTATCCAACTGGGTAACTTTCGCATGACGCACCCCAATCTGGTGGCGATGATTGAGATACTGCAACGCTATTGCCACACCATTCAGCTCGAGTGTGTCTAGTTGCCAGGTCCAGGCTGGCAGTTCTGGTGAGCCTCCAGCAGCTGGCAAAGGTCCAATCGGTGCAGCCAGTCCGCCGACCGCCAGTACCGGCGGCTGATAGTCTAGCGGCAGGCTTAAATCGAAGATCAACAGCTGTTCAACATGCACTTTGCGCTGGAATAACGCCGCCAGGTCCAGGGTCATCTTCAGCCGCTCGAGAGCAATATCAGCGCCAATCTTCACCTGCCGCACCTGCAGTTCTCCCGTCAAAGGATTGATTGATACTGACTCCACGCTTGCTGGCTCGTTGAATAATTTCGACAGTCGATCCTCAAGCTGCCAGCGAGCCAGAAGCGGCACACTCAATACGATTGCCAACAGGCTTATCAGAAGGGCAAGACTGACCGCTATTGTTCGCGGCTTCATACCAGCCATTCTCCCTGGGCGACCAGCCTGACATGACCACCAACCTTGATGTCAAATTCATCCTTGGTCTTGGACGCTCGCAGATATAATTGCGATGGTCGGTTGATCTCATAACCCTGACCAACCACCAGATCCACCGATTGTTGATGCGCGCCAGAGTACTCCAGCAGATAAGCCGCAAGGCAACCATTGGCGCTACCCGTCGCGGCATCCTCAGCCACACCCAGGTCAGCCGCAAACATGCGTGCGGCAATCGCCTGGTCCTTCGTGTATCCGCCCGCGCAATAGACCAACATGGCTTTAGCACAGGGTGGATGACTGACCTTGATTGACCTGAGTACCGCCAGGGATAACACCGGCACTATCAAAAACTCAACCCCGGTGGAAACAAACCTGACCGGCAATTCCGGATCCAGTTGATTCTCCTTCAGGCCAAGGCTTGCTGCGACCTCAGCGGGTTCAAGCGCTTTGCCGAACTCCGGTTGCCACTGGCTCATCCAGACAACACCATCGGACGCAAAGAATACCTGGATTTTGCCCGCTGCCAGGTTAAGGCAGAGACTATTCACACGGTTATTCAGGACTTGCTGACGAATCAAGAATGCGGTCCCCAATGTAGGGTGCCCGGCAAACGGCAACTCTGCTCTTGGTGTAAAGATGCGAACCTCGAAACCCGTCTCCTGGTTACCACCAAGAACAAAGGTGGTCTCAGCAAAATTGAATTCGCGCGCTATCAATTGCATTTCTTCAGTTGATAAATCTGCAGCATCAAACAACGTCGCCAATTGATTGCCGCTATAGGGCCCTTCAGAGAAGACATCGGTGATATAGAATTGATGCGTCATTAGGGCTCCAGCCGGATTAGAGCTTGACTGATTGGCCGGATCAGTCAGCAAATTGATGGATCTATACGGGACGATCGCCCTTGATAGTGACTCGAATACCGCGGCGAGTCTGAGGGTAGTAGTCCCATACGGCCAAATGCTGAGTGCAGCGATTATCCCACAGGGCTACTGAGTCTGGCTGCCACTGAAAACGACAATGGAAATTTGGATTCTTGATATGGGCAAACAACATATTCAGAATGCCATCACTTTCATCCCGATTGAGGCCCTTGATTCGCTTCGTAAATCCACTATTCACGAACAATGCCTTGCGCCCCGTCACCGGATGGGTGCGCACCACCGGGTGAACTGCCGAGGGATTTTCTCGCTGTGGCGCATGGGTCCCATAGAAACCCGAATAGTCTGCCACATGCAGCGCTGAAAGCTCCTCCAGCAGTGCTTGAATCGGCGGACTCAGCGCTGCATAAGCCTCATACATATTGGCCCACAGAGTATCTCCCCCATGACTGGGCGTCTGATGCAGATGCAGAATACTTGCCATAGGTGGCTCCTCATCAGCCGAAACGTCGGAATGCCAACCTTCCCCATTATTGCGGGATGAATCTTTGTCCGTATGAATCTGCATCAAGGCAGGGTTTCCTTCTGCGTAGGGTGCGGCCGGGTGAACATGCAATTCACCGAAACGCTGACCAAAGGCAAGATGTTGCTGCGTCGTCATAGGTTGATCGCGAAAAAACACCACCAGATGCCGCATCCAGGCTTGATGGATTTCCGCAAACACCGCATCAGATAAAGGTGCACATAAATCAACGCCATAAATCTCTGCGCCAATCCTGGGTGTCAATGGTTTAACTTGAATACGCTGATATTCCATCCATCCTCCACAATTTGGGCTAACGTGTTTTTTCTAGTGGGTATATTCTAGTGAGATTTCGGCAGAGGAGCGATGCTCTGTGGCAGCGTTTAAGCGGGACCTGCCAGCCCAGCTATCGATCTGTGCGTGATCAAGACCGCTGGATTACTGGCGATGTTTGAACGGCGAGTGTTCCTGAAGGAAATCAATCTCCTCATCAATATAGCGATTTTCTTCGCTCAAAAACTGACTCACAGCAGCACTGAAGGACTGATTCGCCAACCAGTGAGCGCTGTAGGTATGGGTGGGCAGATAGCCTCTGGCGAGTTTATGTTGCCCCTGGGCACCAGCTTCAACCCGCGCTAGTCCACGGGCTATCGCATACTCGATCGCCTGGTAATAACAGGTTTCAAAGTGCAAAAATCGATGGTCTTCAATACAACCCCAGTTCCTGCCATAGAGGCACTCACTACCCACAAAGTTGATAGCGCCGCCGATATACCGATTCTGACGTTTACACAGAATCAGCAGAATATTATCACTCATGCTTGCGCCGACTTGAGAAAAGAACTCACGGGTCAGATACGGAGAACCCCATTTTCGGCTACCTGTATCGACATAAAACCGATAGAACGCATCCCAGTGACGCTCTTCAATTTCGGCCCCTTGCAGCCACTCGATTTCAACCCCGTCAGCTAACGCGTCGCGGCGTTCACGGCGAATATTCTTCCGTTTTTTCGCCGACAGCTGCTGCAGGAAATCCTCGAAGCAGGTATAACCTGCGTTCTCCCAATGAAATTGATTATGGGTTCTTTGCAGGAACCCGGCGTGCCCCAGACGTTGCCACTGAGATTTTGCCGCAAACGTCACATGTACTGAGGACAGGCCAAGTTTTTCGGCGAGTTGCATCAGACCTGATACCAAGTAGGACTCTAAGGCCTCACTCTCGGTCATCTCTCTCGTCAACAAACGCCGACCGGTCACTGGCGAGAAGGGCACGGCTGCCAGCAGCTTGGGGTAATAAGAACCGCCCGCACGCTGAAAGGCGTCTGCCCAGCTATGGTCAAAGACATATTCACCCTGAGAGTGGCCTTTTAAATACAGGGGCACAACGCCCTCGACAACGCCGCTGTCCGCCACCAGACTCAAATGCTGTGGGGCCCAACCGGTCTTGGGCGTGGCCGAGCCGCTGTCCTCGAGGGCACTTAGAAAGGCAAATGAGACAAATGGATCAAAGGGAATCAGACTGTCGGGATTGGCCAGGCTCGGATTTGCACAGGCATCCCAATTTGCCTGGCCAATCTCATGTATCGAGCTGCAGGCGTGAATGGTGTGAGTCATAGTTTTGCGCGTCAAAAAGGCGTTTTCGCCGGGGTACAGAGCACCCCGGCGCTGAGCCGATCAGAGCATTTCGCTGGCAACAAACTCAAGGGCCTCCGTCTGTCCTGAGCCAATCAGCATGCTGCCAACATGTCCCTTGGCAGCAGCTGCCTTCCAGGCTTGCAGGCGCTCCTTGATTCGCTCCTTGGGTCCTACCAGATGCACAGCATCGACCAACTCGTCGGGCACGGCCGCTGCAGCCTCATCTTTTTTCCCCGCAAGATACAGGTCCTGAATCTTCACCGCAGCCTCTTCATAGCCGAGCTTCTTCGCATAGTCATTGTAGAAGTTCTTGTCTCTAGCACCCATACCGCCTATGTAAAGCGCCATACTCGCCTTGATCGGCGCACGGCAGTGATCCACATTATCGCCCATGATGCAGGTCACAAAGGGGGCTATATCATAATCCAATAGCGTCTTGCCTGCCTTGGCCAGACCCTTGTTAATATCGGCTTCGAACACGTCGTAACGCTCTGGGTTCATCCAGATCGGAAAAACACCATCCGCGACTTCGGCACTGCCACTGAGTCCCGCCGGCGTAATCGAAGCCGTATAAATGGGAATACTCGTGTCTGGGAGCAGAATGCTCTTCAGCGGTTTGCCCAAACCGGTGCCATCTTCACCCTGATAGGGCATCGAGTAATGAAAGCCTTGGTGCTCCACGGGTCCTTCTCGAGCCATGATTTTACGCAGTATCGTGATGTACTCCTTGGTTCGAGTTATGGGTTTACCATAGGCTACGCCATGCCAGCCCTCGACCACTTGCGGCCCTGAGGCACCGAGCCCCACGATAAAACGACCCTGTGACAACTGATTCAACGTCATGGCTGTCATGGCAGTACAAGCAGGCGTGCGTGCGGGCATTTGCATGATGGCAGTCCCGACTTTGATTTTGCTGGTATTTGCCAGAATCCAGGCAGCCGGTGTGACCGCATCTGAGCCATAGGCCTCAGCAGTCCAGACCGAGTCATAGCCCATACTCTCGGCCGCTTTAATTCGATTAATACCCAAATCCATGCTGCGACCCGAATAGCCGCTCAGTATTCCAAGTTTCATGCTTTACCCTCTTTTCATTAAATCCATATTCAGTTGGCTGACCACTTCAGCGAACGCAATCTACCACTCACTAGAATGTAAAGTGTTTCGCCGTAAAGGTGTCGTAGGTCGTTTGCGTGTCTCTTGGCGAAACACAGGAGATGATGTGGGTCGTAATACCCATTTCACCGTACTCCCTGATGCGCGCCTGACACTCTGCCGCAGAACCCAGAATCGCAATATCATCCACCAACTTATCATCGAGCGCGCTGGTGGTTTTGGCACGATCTTTCGCTGCCCAACCTTCCCTGATCTGCTGGGCTACTTCGGCGTATCCAGCCCATGCCAAAAATGCGTTATAGACCGGGGTCGCATAATAGGGCGCGAATGCCGCACGAATTGAGTTCCGTGCAGCCTCTTTATCGTCGGTGACAATCACCTGATGGCGGCAGACAACCTCAACGTCTTCCAAGCGCTTGCCAGCACGCTCCGCACCGATCTTGATGTGCTCCATCATGCGTGGCAGCGCATCCTTGGGAAACAGATTCAGAATGACACCATCGCTAAACTCAGCAGCTGTTTCCAGCATCTTGCTTCGCAGGGCTGCCATGTAAACAGGTTGGGCACCGGCAGGCAGTGGCAGCTGACGATAACCGTGACTGGAGACGGTTTCGCCGTCAAAGTCTGACTTCTCGCCCGCCAGCATACTCTTAATGAGCTGAGTGGTTTCCTTGACTCGAGTTAATGGCTTTTCGAAATTCAAACCATGCCAGTTTTCCATCATTGTCTGACTGGAAGAACCCAGGCCAAGAATAAATCGTCCATTGGAGAGTTGATGCAGAACGTGTGCTGTCGATGCCAGTACTGCTGGCGTGCGCGAGAAAACGGGAATAATCGCAGTACCAATTCGACACCGGCTGGTATTCAGAGCGACAGCCGCCGAAGTCGTCAAAGCATCAACGCCTGAGCTGTCGGCAAACCACAGATCATCGTAGCCCTCGGCCTCAGCCCACTTGGCCAATTCAATCGTCTGCGCCACGCCTCTGGGGTCGGGCAAGGTCAATGCTATGCGTTGTGGTACGGCCATAATTTAATTCCTGTTCCTAATTGATTATTTCTCAGATCGTCGAACCGTCGAACCGTCGAACCGTCGAACC
>JAYODE010000011.1:58513-84177 GCA_038106185.1 Gammaproteobacteria bacterium
CACCCTCAATGCCACCCTGAATGCTGCTCCACCCAAAAGGCCCGACCGTCGAGTCCTGCACTCTCTCGAGCGTCGAGAGATTACCGCGTCCTGCCTGGTCGTAGACTAGATGATGTCTGCACTGGTAATTCTATCTCCATCGCCCAGGTTCACTGCTGTGCCGACCTCCGCCGGCTCAAGCCCGGGTCGGTACAGTGATTTTTTGTCGGTGCCACGAACCCGCTCATACTTCTTAGCTGACGTGTACTCAGGTTCCAGAAGGACCTTAGCACCCAGCGCCCGCTGGTGTTGCAGCGGGGAAACTTCACCATAACTGGTCGACCGCTGACGCGGCCTTCTACCCATGCCAGTGATGATCGCCTCCATTTGCTCAGGAGAAGTTTCCTGACCATGACTTGCGCCCGCGGCACGGGTTATCGTCTCGTTCATCAGGGTACCACCCAAATCGTTGACACCCGCATTGAGGCAAGCCTTTAGGCCGTCAGGGCCGAGTTTCGTCCAAGAAGCCTGTATATTTTTAAACAAGGGGTTAAGCACCAGTCTAGCGATGGCATGCATCAAGACTGCCTCTCTAAAGGTGGGGCCTTTGCGCGCCCCGCCCTTGAGAAACATGGGCGCTTCCATATGAATGAAAGGCAGAATGACAAACTCAGTAAATCCACCGGTCTTCGCCTGCAAGCGTCTGATCTTTAACAAGTGATTGGCGACATGTTCATACTTCTCAATATGGCCGTACATGATAGTCGCTGTGGTATTAAAGCCCTGCTTATGGGCAGCTTCCATGACTTCCAGCCATTGTGCAGAATTGATTTTATCCGGGCACAAGGTGGCTCGAACGTCGTCATCGAGAATCTCTGCAGCAGTACCAGGCAGGGTACCAAGGCCCGCTTCTTTCAGTTGACCCAGATAGTCGTCCAGACTGAGACCCAGCGTGTGTGCACCCTGCCAGACTTCAAGGGGAGAGAACGCATGAATATGCATATCGGGAATCACTTGCTTAATGCTGTGACAAATATCGATATAAGTTTGGCCCGTATACTCAGGATGAATTCCACCCTGCAGGCACACCTCGGTCGCGCCTCGCTCATAGGCCTCGCGAGTTCGGCGCATGATCTCTTCAGGTGACAGATCATAGGGCCGACCGCGCAGATTTTCGCTCATTTTGCCCTTTGAAAAGGCACAGAACTGGCACTTAAAATAGCAGACATTGGTGTAGTTGATATTGCGGTTGACGACATAGGTTACCTCATCGCCAGCCACTTTTTTCCGCAGCTGATCCGCCGCCTGACAGACATGAGTAAAGTCGTCTCCGCGCGCCTGAAACAAGCGGACTATCTCTGCGGGTTCTAGCTCATCGCCGACAACAGCTTTGTCAATAATTCGCTGCAGGTCGGCACTGGCCGGCATTTTCGCCAGACTCGAGACTCGCGCGACATCCGTCGCCGGTGGATCAACGATAGCACCCGCGGACCAGTCTTCAACCCTGGCGAAACCGGCACCGTCAATTGCCTGACGTAATTGTGGCTGCAACTGAGGCTCAATCCAGCGATCAATATCAAGCGCATACGCCGGATAAATCGCGAGTCGTTCAACCAGCACCTTGCCGGCTTTCGCAGTCTCATCTGCAAGATGGCCCAAATGCGGCCAAGGCGCTTCCGGATTGACAAAGTCCGGCGTCACCGGCGATACGCCACCCCAGTCGTTAATGCCTGCTCCAACTATTTGTTCAAGCACTCCCGGGCTCAAATTCGGCGGCGCTTGAATATTCATTGTTGCTCCGAAGATGATTCGTGCCATTGCAATGGTCCAGAGCAACTCATTCAGATCAGGTTCTGGCGCTTTCGCCATCAGAGTTTCCGGCTTGGCTCGAAAATTCTGAATAATGATTTCCTGAATCTGTCCGTGGGCGATATTGGCCTGGCGTAACACCAACAGCGATTCGATGCGCTCTCGCCGAGTTTCGCCGATACCAATCAAAATTCCACTGGTAAATGGCACGCGGGCCTCACCGGCCAGGCGCAGGGTCTCCAGCCTGAGAGCCGGCACCTTATCCGGAGATCCATAATGCGGCATACCCTTTTCCAACAAGCGATCAGAGGCGCTCTCTAGCATGATACCCATAGAGACCGATACCTTGCGCAACTCAGCAAACTCACTGGCCGTCATCAACCCTGGGTTTAGGTGCGGAAACAATCCAGTTTCCTTGAACACCATTTCTGCCATATCGCGTAGATACGACAGGGTCGAGTCCTGATGTAATGCCTTAAGTCCCTCTCGTGCTGCTTTGTAACGAAGCTCAGGCTTGTCGCCGAGGGTAAACAGGGCTTCCTTGCAACCTGCTCGAGCACCGTCTTGTGCTATTTTCAGTACCTGTTCAGGCGTCAAATAGGGTGCCTGCAGCTTACGTGGCACCTGAGCAAAGGTGCAGTAGTGACAGACGTCCCGGCAGAGATGGGTTAAAGGAATGAAGACTTTGCGGGAATAAGAAATTGCGTTCTGATGGCCCGAGTCGCGCAACATGGCCGCGACCTGCATCAAACTCTGAGTATCTTTTGTAGTCGCAAGTGCCAACACGTCATCATCAGACAGAGGTGCTACAGATGCCTGGGACAATAACGCGCGATAATCGATCATGTTTTCACCCTATTTTTACCAATTCTGGCGGCAGCTGGTTGAGAATACCGCTGTTCTCGATATAACGCTGCGTATGGGACTTCAAGTTTTGCCGAGCCAACACTGCGGCGAGTTCTACCACATCATCGGCTGTATCGATGTCCAAACCAATACCCGGCAGCTTGGCGACCATGGCTTCGATACCGCGCGCCCTGGCCAGACTCAGGTGGCGACGAAAGCTGTCCTCGCCAAAACCAAAGGACATGCAATCTGGCGGCGAGCAGACAACACAGTTAGATCCACCAAGATCTGACGCGGGTACAATAGCAAACTCTGCATGATCTTGCTGACCAAAACCGTCCAGCACCACTTCCAGTTCCTCCACCGTCACCAGGGGAACATCACCCGGCAAAAACATCATGGTCGTGAAGCCTTCTGCAGCCAGTAACTGACTCGCACAGGTCACGGCATTATTCAGACCCGGTTGAGTCGGCTCCGCAACAAGCCTGACGGAATAGCGCTTGGCAATATCAGCAACCTTTTCATCGTTGCTGATAATCAGCACCTCATCAATGCGATCGCAGGTCGTCACAGCTTCGAGTACATCCTCTACCATCGCCTGAAAAAAATCGGCTCGCTGGTCTACCGACAGCCAACTGCCCAAACGCTGCTTGGCATTCACCAGCTGTTTGATCGGTATTACCACAGCAGTCGTCATGATGATTATTTGACAGTCGTCAGTTGATGGGCAAAGTCTAAAACCCGCGTCGCGAGCTTTGTTCTGTCCGACAACGTTAGCATGACTGTGTTGGTGACGATAGTCGGTATGCCTAACGCCTCAATCTCGGGCTGAAGCTCGGCATCATCGTCATCAATGACAAACCCGTCGATGCGGCCCTGGTAGTGTTTAGCCACCGCAAGTGCTGATTGGGGCATTCCCAATTCAGCCATCATTTTCGCTGCAGGGCCCTTGATGGCGAGACCACCGACAATCGGCGAGACCGCGATTATCGGCGCCTTAGATGCCCGCATCGCGGTCAAAGCACCGGGAAGACCTAACACCGGATCAACGCTTACAAAAGGATTTGACGGACATATCACTATCGCCGTCAGATCAGGATCTCTGAGTCCGGCCAGAAAACCCGGACTCGGTACTGCATCCTGAATGCCTGCAAAGGTGAAGCCGGTGACTTCAGGTGCGCAGCGATCTCGAACAAAATAGTGTTGAAATGCCAGCGACTCGCCGCTGCGAGTCTGAACGATGGTCGCCACTGGGTCGTCCGTCATGGGCAACAGCGCATGCTGTATGCCAAGTCGCTGACACAGCGTTTGAGTCACACTCGTCAGGCTGGCACCCGCGGCCAGCAATTGCTGTCGCTGAATGTGAGTCGCCAGATCCCGATCTCCCAGCGCAAACCAGGTTTCACCCTGCAGTCGAGCCAGCGCTTCTATAAAATGCCAGCTTTCATTCTCCTGACCCCAGCCCAGTTCCTTGTTATTCATTCCTGCCAAGGTATACATGACCGTATCCAGATCGGGACAGATCGGCAGTCCAAGATGAACAAAATCGTCGCCGGTATTGGCGACAACGATCAATTGCTCAGGTGCCAGTAGATGGGCAAAACCCAGTGCAAGCTTCGCACCACCGACGCCTCCGGAGATTGCTAGACACTTGGGTTGGGTTTTATTCATCATCAGGGCTTAGCGAAACAAATCCATGGACTTGGGCCTGATCAAAGGCCTTACTCCCCGTAGCGCCGGATCCTCAGGCTCTTTGGGTTGATAGCCTCGAACCAGGACGACCGGTGTCTTCTCGCTCGTCTGGCCCATGACCAGAGACGCGCCTGCAGCCATCTCATCCGCCGCTGCAACCAGCGTGACCTTCAACTCGCGGCCAAAAATGTCGGTCTTGCCAATGTAATCTTCCAGCGCCGTCAGACCCGCGACTCCGATCGCCAAACCCAGGGAGCCGTTGCGCCACGCGCGACCCAGACTATCGTTGATGATAACGCCTACATCAACGCCATGACGCGCTTTGATCAGGTCTCGAATGCGCGCTGCACTCGCGTCCGGATCAACGGGCAACAGCAAACAAAGCGAATCGTCTGTATCATTGTCGTGGGCGATATTTGACTGGTCGATACCGGCATTCGCCTGAACAAAGCCGAGCCTGTGCTCAACCACCAGAACGCCCTGGCGTTTGCGGACGACCTCATTGGACTCGTCAAGAATGGCCTGAACCTTTCGAGGGTCCTTGTCGACTTCCACCGCCAAGGCCAGGGCTGCGGCTGATGGCGTCACCGACCGCAAATCCAGATAGCGATTCTCTGCCTTCGATACCACTTTCTGCGCTAGTACCAGCACATCATCCGCCTGCAAAGCTTCTCCCATAGCCAGTATCGCCGTACTGATGATCTCCGCAAGGTCGTCCCCTGGTTCGATCATGGGTATGCCTTCAATCCCTATAAAGGTCAGTCTCATCGGCTACTCAGCCATTGGTGTGCCGGTGATGACAATACCAGCTCCATTGATCTTGTGATGGCGGTTGATAGAGATCAGCACTGAAGTTAGCGCCTCCGCTGCCGCCGAATTCGCCAAGGGTCCTGCATGCCATCCGCGCAAACCCAGTGCTTCAACCAGGGTTATCACCGTATCTCGCGCGGCACGCTTGTTACCTGTGACCAGCACATCGCAGGCAATGCCGTGATCGCCCTGCAAATGCATGGCGCCGACATTCTGGAATGCCGAGACAACATCGACTTCATCACCGAGAAACTCCTGTGCGCGAACCACCGCAGAACCCCCTTCTGGTAACTGCACGGTGCCCACCTTCGGCGGCATCAGCGGCACAGTCACGTCAATCAAAACCTTGCCGATCAGCGCTGACTTTACGGTTTCCAAGGTGCTGATCTGGTGCGAAAAAGGTACCGTCAGCACGACCAGATCGGCCGCCGTTGCGGCCTCCAGGTTCTCGTGACCACTGACATTCAAATCAGGAAATTCTCGTAACAGATCAGCGGCTGCTGTCTGCCCTTTCTCAAGGGTTCGCGAACCAATCAGGATTTGATATCCAGCCCGAGACCACTGCCTGGCAAGACCACCACCCAGATCACCGGTACCGCCTAATATTGCAATGGACTTAATTTGGTCTGACATAGCAAGTTTCTCACAAGTAAAAAGGGCCTGATTATTCCTTAATAGCGGCAGGCAAACAACAGGCATAGCAAGAAGATGCGAGATCGATCTGGCCGACTAAACACCGTTAACTCATATAACGTCGATCAAGCTCGTTCTGGATGACACTGATGCATTGGGACGCGTGCAACATCACTGGTCCCAGAGAGATTTTTTTGACACCCTGTCGAACCAGTGTTTTGAGGTTTTTTTTAGGCATCGGAACATGGTCAGTGAGCAGAAAAATCGCATCTACCGGCAAGTCAATGGTGCGAATATCTTCACCTTTGGGATCCAACAGAAAAACCCGCTGATCCGCCACTTTCGCTTTGACCAGATGCTCGAAGCTGATCGCAGTTGCCTGCACACCAATTGGTGTGATCACGCTGGCCTCCTTGGCAAGACCTTTGGACAGCATCAGGCTATCAGCAATGACCTTCAACAACGCCGCCTCGGTTGTACCGCCCAGATTACCGAGCTTGTCCCCGAAGAACGTCAGGCAACGGGAAAAATCCAACGAGTCCTCCAGCACCAGGCTTAGGGAGGTGTCTTCTCTATGCCCCTTTGAGATCATCAAGGCGCTCACGATAATCTGAGCCAAATACTCGACATGGGCACCCTTGCCCACTGAAGCCAGAAATTGTGCAGGATCAGTACTCGCCGCCCTGGCTCGAACGATAAATTCAGGCACGCGTCGCCAACCCTGCTGGCGGGCGCTCATAACACTGCGTCACAGCCGTCCGCCCATCGGCCTTCGGACGAAAACCGGCATCCACGTCTGCCCCTGACGCAATACGCACGGCCCATCTGCCTGGCACAGGCTCAACTTGACGAGTCCTATTACATTGCTTTTCCCTGCCCATGGGTGACTTCCTGAATCCTGGTTGGACACTCGAGCCTGCTGAGCCTGGCGACATTGAACCAACACCACCGGCCGATCTCGACGCGAAGCTGCTATCAAACCACTCAGGACAAGCCCTTGGCAAGTCTCCTACATGAGACACCGGTTTTGACTCGAGAGCCTGGCTTGAGCGACTCCTCTGACCCTGGGTTCCTGGAGGTAATAGATCGGGAATTAGTTTGCACAGCCGGCAAATCCGTGAATGAGAAAAGTTTTCCACAATTTCTGTGGATAACTCTGGTGATAACTTCCACCACCGATAGTTTCGTGGGAAGAAAACGTCTTTATTGCAACTGGCTATTATTTGATCAACCGCCTGAAGGTCGTAATATCAATGACTTAACAAACTTTCACGATAAGATGGCAGCGCGTTGACGAGTCTGAATGAATTCTGCGGGCGCGGGTCAGATTGTGAATAAGTTCTGTGTAATTTTGCGAAAATAGCCTGAAAAACAAGGGTTAAAAGCCTTTCCTAGTCGGTTTTTCGACATCTGACCCTGCCTTTTTGGCGCAAAATTTTTAGTGCAAAATTCAAAGCCAAAATCAGATTTATTCTCACGAGCAACCACTGACAGTCAGCTAAAACTTACCCATTCTGCCTTTTTCACTGACCTGGTATCTAGACGATTTCAGGCAAGAGGAGCCTAAAGTCTGGCCGTTAGACCGGTCTTTGTGCTACTTTTCGCCCTACCTGATTCTAGAGAGAACACAAGGCTCATGGGAGCGATCGCAAATTTTTTTGGTGACCTTAAGGTCATTCTCAGGACCCTGGCTCAATCTGCTCCGCAAGACGACCAGGTTGGCTCACTTGCGCTACTGGTTGAAAAGCACGCTCAGACTCACCCGCAAGACGTTGCGCTACTGTGCGAAGAAGAGGTCGTCACCTGGCAGGATTTGAATGCAAGGGCCAACCGGGTCGCACATATTCTGAAGTCGCAGGGTGTCGAACATGGCGATTGCGTCAGCATCTTTATGCAGAACCGTATCGAGTTTGTCGTTGCACTGCTTGGCGTTACAAAGTTGGGTGCGATTGGCGGTCTGATCAATACCAACCTGACGCTCAAACCTCTGACCCATTGCATCAACTTGATTAAGTCTAAAAAGTGTATCTTTGGTGAAGAGCTGACCGATGCGCTGGCGGAAATTCGCGGTGAACTCGAACTTGAGGACGGTAAAGATTACCTGTTTGTCAGTGACACAGGCGCTCAGCCGGCACCAGACTGGGCTCTGGATTTGAACTGCAAGGATTCTGCCAGCGCCGCACTGAACTTGGTTGAAACCAAAGATATCAGGCTTGGCGATAAAGCCTTTTATGTCTTTACGTCCGGTACAACAGGCTTGCCCAAAGCTGCTATTGTTTCTTATAAGCGTGCACTGTTCGCCGCTGACTTATCTTCCAGGTCGGTGATGCGAATCAACCGCGATGATCGAATGTATAATTGTCTGCCCCTCTATCACGGCACCGGTTTGATGATTGGCCTAATGGCGACGTTTACTGTCGGCGCCTCCACCGTTATCAAGCGAAGACTCTCCGTCAGCGCTTTCTGGGACGATATCCGCCGCTATCACTGTACCTCTTTTGTCTATATCGGCGAGTTCATTCGGTACTTGATGAGCCGACCTGTGCAGACCAACGATGCTCAGAACCCCATTAAAACCATCATAGGCAATGGTCTTCGCCCCGATATCTGGGAAGCATTTCAATCCCGCTTTAATATTCAGCGGATCGGTGAATTCTATGGCGCCAGCGAGGGGAACGGCGGCTTTGCCAACGTCTTTAATAAAACCTGCACTGTCGGTCTTAGCAGTGTTCCCGTAAAGCTGGTCAAATATGACGTCGCTGTGGACGAGATACTTCGAGACAAGGACGGCCACTGTATTGAGGTCAAGGATGGCGAAACAGGACTGTTGTTGATCAAGGTAACAGACAAATCGAAATTTGATGGATATACCGATGCGGAGGCGTCAGCAAAGAAACTGCTCAACAATGTTTTTGAGTCAAATGATCAGTATTTTAACAGCGGTGATTTGATGAAAACCGTCGATGTCGGCTTTGCTTTCGGCCAAAAGCACTATCAATTTGTCGATCGGGTCGGTGATACCTTTCGCTGGAAGAGTGAAAACGTGTCAACCAATGAAGTTGCAGAAATCATTAACGATCATTCGGATGTCGTCTTTACCAACGTCTATGGGGTAGAAATTCCTGGCGCCGACGGTCGTGCTGGCATGGCCGCGATTGTCTTCAAGGAGGGCATCAACATTGATCTGGCGTCCTTATCTGAACACATCATCAAAAATTTACCGAGCTATGCTCGACCGCTTTTTATTCGAATCCTCAAGGAACTGCCAACGACCACCACCCACAAGCTTCAGAAAAATGAGCTGCGCGCCGAGGCTTATCACCTGGATCGGGTTGAGGACGATTTGCTCGTGCTGAAGCCTGGCACTCACTGTTACACAAGGCTGGACACGGATTTTTACGACAAAATCATTCGACGCGAGGTGGCTTTTTAGACCGCAGTTTTGGGTCTGCCGAGCTGGATGCGCACGTCCGCTTTTTCGTTTGAGTCGCGCCTGTGGCAAGGCCTGGCCTGAGACCCATCTGCACGCGGTCGCAGGCCCACACAGGGCAACTGACAGCCATGTTCGACACCCTCGGGCCGCTAACTTCTCACGTCTAGAAAATTGCCAACATCTCTTCAAATGCCACCATCTGACCGCCCTTGGCTGATGAAGGCACCAAAATTGGCGTTTTAATACCCGCATCAAACCAGGCTTCTACACCGTCTCTGACCTGAGTTGCCGTGCCGAACAGGGTCGTATCTGCCAGCCACTTGTCGGTTAGAAAGTGGGGAATTCTGTCTCGGTCGCCTGCTTCTATGGCGGCTTCGATGCCGTTCATCTCATCAACGTATCCGGCCTCTTTCCAATAGTTTCGATAATTGGGCAACATGGCATAGGAAGTCAGCGTCTTGCGATTGACGGCCTTGGCAGCCTCAATATCATCACTGATACAAGTCGGGATCATATCGCCAATAAAAAAGTCATCGCTGCTTCTGGCGCTTGCTGACACGCTGCTGAGAGATTCAGACATATAGGATCGCGCACCATTAGCAAACACCATGCCCTGCCCTATCTCCTCAGACAGTCCAATCATCTTTTTCCTCAAAGTCGCCAGGATAATGGGTGGCAGCTCGCCCGCTCGAGGTACGGCACGCAATTGTTCAACAAAATTTCGAGTATCTGTCAGCGGCTTACCCGCGGCTATACCCCTGGAACGCAACGCAGGCTCGTGGCTGACGCCGATGCCAAACCGAAACCTGCCGTCTGATACCTCATGGATAAAAGATGCGGTCTGGGCAAAATCAGTGACCTGCCTGAAGTAGATAGGCATGATACTGGTCCCAAATACGATCTCGTTGGTAACGAATGCCAGCGCTTCGCACAACGCCATGGAATCGCCCATACTTGGCGCAAAAATGCCACTGAAACCCCGTTTTTCAATCTCAACCGCCAGTTCAATTGTTGCTTTTCGGCGACCTGGTATCGCCGCCAGGCTCAGTGCAGGCATTCTGGTCATGATCCGCTCCCTTGCATTTAATATTTATTTCTACTTTTTACTGCTGGGCCACATGGTACACAATTCATACGGCTCTCACCATGGACCAGACGAAAGGGTATACTTCGAGACTTAAGATCAACTGGGGCACGCTATGGCCAAGAAAAGTAAAACTATTTTTAACTTACAAACCTTCCTCTTCGGCACGGTTGGTCTGGTGGTATTGGCTGTGGTGGGTTATGCCCTGACCACTATCCTGGCAGACGCACCGGACGGTGAGTTTGTCGAAGGCAAGCATTACCTCGTCATTGAGCAGCCCCGGCGAACTCGCGGAAGCAAAGTCGAAGTCATGGAGTTTTTTTCCTATGGTTGCATCCATTGCTACAACTTCGATCCGTTACTCGATGACTGGCTCGCGAGCCGAGGAGACGACGTCAACCTGGTACGGACACCAACAGTGGCTGGCGAGGCCTGGCGACTATTGGCGCAAACCTATTACGCACTGCAGGATCTAGACCTGCTGGCGCAAAATCACAGCCGCTTTTTCATCGAGATTCACGAGTTGGGTAACAATTTCAATTCTGCAGAGGAAATCGCCGATTGGTTTGATGGCAAAGGAACCACTCGCGAGGAGTTCATGGCGGCATTCAACGCCGCCAATGTTCAACGCCGCCTGGCCAATGCCGACAGCCTGAATCGTCAGTTTAGAATTGTGACTATTCCAAGCATTGTTGTGAATGGTAAGTATTTGGTCAGCGTCAATCGAGAGGTAGGCCCAAAGCGCATGCTGGAGGTCGTCGATTACCTGATCAGACAGGAATTACAGTCTGTCTCGGCAACAGCCCAGTAACTCTTCTTCAGGACAGGCAAAATCAGAGGGTTCAGGAAGCGGCAGTTGCTGGCGCCTCCTGGCACTCTCGTTAGCCTGAAGTTCAGCG
The DNA here is from genome assembly GCA_038106185.1 of Gammaproteobacteria bacterium. GTDB lineage: Bacteria > Pseudomonadota > Gammaproteobacteria > Pseudomonadales > Azotimanducaceae > UBA4582. The sequence continues at coordinate 69,699 of JAYODE010000011.1, forward strand.
GCCCACCAGACTTCTCGAGATCAATTCTTTCATAATTTCTGAGGTACCGCCGTAGATTCGCTGAATCCGGGCGTCAACATAGGCTCTGGAAATTTTATACTCGCGCATGTAGCCGTAACCGCCGAATAATTGCACACACTTATCCGCTACCCGGCCCTGCATTTCACTCGCCGCCAGCTTGCACATAGAGGCTTCTGCTGGCGTCAATTCACCGGAGATATAACGAGCAATATACTTTTCTGCCATCGCCTTGTTCAGTTCAATCTCAGTCTTGATGTCAGCCAGAACATAACGGGTGTTTTGGAATCGAGCAATCGAGTCTCCAAATGCTTTACGCTCCAGCGTGTATTCAATGGTCGAAGCCAACATACCTTCAGCCGCGGCCACGCAGCCAACACCCAAAATCAGCCGTTCTCGTGGCAACTCATTCATCAAGTTCGCGAATCCTTTACCCTCTCCGCCAAGTATCTGACTGGCTGAAACACGCAGATCCTGGAAAAACAACTCTGAGGTGTCGCCTGAGTGTAAGCCCATTTTTTCCAGATTTCGGCCACGCTGAAACCCCGGCAAATGCGCATCAACAGTGAACAGCGTCATGCCTTTCGCACCCTGAGTCGGATCAGTCTTGACGGCCAGAACAATGACATCGCAATGCTGACCATTAGTAATGAAGGTTTTCTGACCATTGATCACATACTCGTCGCCATCTTTCACCGCATTGGTCTTCATAGCCTGCAAGTCACTACCCGCACCGGGTTCTGTCATACCAATCGCGCCGACACACTCGCCACTGGCCATTCTCGGCAGCCAGTGTTGCTTTTGCTCGTCGGTACCCAGATGCAAAATGTAAGGTGCGACAATATCAGAATGTACCGATACGGCAGACGCCAGCGCGCCGTACCCCATTCTCGAAATCTCCTCGACCACCACACAACTCAGCTCAAAGGAGGCATCAAAGCCACCATACTCAGAGGGCAAATCGACACACAAAAATCCATTCTCGCCGAGCTTGTTCCAGACCTCTCGAGGCCAGATCTCGGCTCTTTCCCATTTCTCATAATCTGGCTCGATTTCGGCCTCAAGAAACTTCACGACACTTTCTCGAAACAGAGCCTTTTCGGCGCTACTCAACTGTACAGTTTCACTCACGATATTCGCCTCTTCGTTCTGAATTTCTGATTTTTGGATAGTCTTCGCCGCGCATTCTAGGTGTTTAGCCGGCAAAATTCGACCATCGCTGTCAATTTGGCATGACGTTGCCCAACCTGATCACCAACGTCTTTAGGATTTTAAATCGGCGATTAATGCTGCTTGCTCATCATCAGCCATCGAGGAGACCTGAAAGCCTGTGCGCTTAATAACACCCTGAAAGCGCCGCTTCATCGTTTCGATGACTTGCGAAGGCGTACCTACGATAGCAATCGTATGAAGGATTTCATCGCTGATGAGCGCAGCCATTTCCCGCTGCTGACGACGTTTATTCAGCTGATTTAGCTCAGCCTGCAAATCGCCCCAGCCATGAACTTCCAGGACCGGGCGATACGCCTCTGTCGAGCCATAGAAGGCGATTCGGTCCCGGGCTATCTCTATGGCTCGAAGCATCGATACTTCGTCGACGCCTGTGGCGATGATAGGCGCATAGTCCAACTCAAAATCGTTCGGCTCTCGGCCACTGCGCGCCAACCCCTCTTCGATTGCCGGCAACGTAACCTCTCGAATATATCGTTCACTTGAGAAGGGGTGCATAATCATGCCATCGGCGACCTCCGCCGCGATCCGGGTCATCAAGGGACCAGTCGCTGACAGGTGAATTCTGGGGCGGCCAAACTCGATGTTTTCGGGTATGAATGTCGCGGGCATCAAGTTATGGGTGTAAAACTCTCCCGCGAAATCCAAGCGCTGACCGTCGTACCAGCAATCAAAGATCGCCTGCATCGCCTCTATGAACTCCCGCATTTGTTGTGCTGCTTTATGCCAAGGCATACTGAAACGACGTTCTATGTGGGGTTTAACCTGGGAACCAAGACCCAGTACCAGGCGACCACCTGAAAATGCGTTCAAATCATGCGCCAGCATCGCCATTGTCATCGGATTACGCGCAAATGCGACTGCAACAGAAGTCACTAAATCAACCGTTTCAGAATGCTCGGCTGCCAGGGTCAACGGCAGAAAAGGATCATGATTGAGTTCAGCGACCCTCACACCATCATATCCCATGGCTTCAAGGCGTCGCACCTCCAAGGCCACGTTCTGTAACTTGCCACTGATACTGGCGTCTACTTTCATCCATACCTCCTTAAATCAATCGCGCTTTCAACAGAGTTCCAAAGCCCCTTCAGCATGCCAGTATTTGAACCAGGAATCTAAGCCCATCAACCTGAATGCCTGAGATTAACCTTTTGATCGACGGTTTCTAGTCCGCAAACGAGCACCACTGCTACTTTCAGCCCGTTTAGCCTCTATAAACCACTATTTCCGTCACGAATAAGGATAAAATGCATTGAAATTTGCGTAAAAATCCCCATCATTAGCGCCTGCAATTGTTGCCCTATGTCTTGAACAACCCACCTGGAGAATTATGTGGCTCAACCCGCAATAACCTTGGACGTCTGGAAAGAACTCGCCATACACAATCAAATGTTGATTCGTACCGTTACCGATGCGCTGTCTCTCGATCCAGACTGCGCCGATGAAGAACTGAAAGCCGCACTGGATGCAGGTCTCAAGCGGATTCAAGATGCACAAAATCTTGTGAGTGCCGCAGAAGAGAAAAACAAAATCGCAATTGCTGATATCGAGAAAAAACGCCTGGTGACGGAAAACGCTAGACTCAGGCTGGAAAACGAGCTGACGGCGCTGACCACGGAAAAGCAAAAGGTTGACCAACTACTTGAGGCAAGCAAAAAGTCTGCTGCGGATGAGAGTACCAAACTCAAAGCGCAACTGGATGAGAAAACCAAAGCCCTCAAGGCTATTAATACTCAACTGGGTGACACGCCCCAGAATGTTGTCAAGAAGCTCAAGGCTCTTAACAAAAAGAAGTTTGACGAAACCACTGCTCGCCAGCGTGCAGAAGAAGAGCTTAAGGTCGTCAAAAAGGCCAAGAACGAATTGACTAAAGACGCCAAGACAGACGCCACCAAAATTGAGAAGCTGATTGAAGGCTACAAGGCGTTACAAGCCTATTGCGACAGCCAATACGATCAGTTGAAAGATCTGGTCGAAGACAAAGCATCGCTCGCCATACCACCAAAATTGGATAACGAACTGCTGGGTATTGTCGAGACTGAAGAAAGCGCCTGATCGAAGAAGACTGTTCTTTTGATCGCGTTCGCCGCAGGGGTTATGCCCCTGCTGGCATACAAACCCTTCTGACTCGACTCCTATCTATACCCAGCTATCAGTACTCAGCTATCAGTACCCAGCTATCAGTACCCAGCAGACCATCGCACTCGTCTGCAGCACTAGCCTGCCGACTTAGGTGAGATGTACTGGGTTAAACAATCTAAGGTCTGTTACGCAAAGGTCTGTTACGCAAAGCTCAGTTCGATCAGGTTTCCTCGAAGCGTTTTCTTCGACCAGCTTAGTTCTTTGGCCAGCTTAGTTCTTTGACCAGCTTAGTTCTTTGACCAGCTTAGTTCTTTGACCAGCTTAGTTCTTCGATCAGATTAGTTGTTCGATGCGCTTTCTTCGACCAGCCGAGTCAGCGCGTCACTCAAGGTCTGCAAATGAGCCGCTGCCTCTTGAAAATCGCCATCGCCCTGCGCCGAAAGATAACTCTTGAAGGCCGTTGCCGCCTGCAGCACGATTTCGGTTCGAGTCAGATCATCGTCGGCCTCGAGATCAAGGGTAACTAGACCTTCAAGCGCCTCTTCAAATGTCGTCGCATAACTGAGTTGATCGCCGTGCATCACCGCTACCAGTCGTAACTCTGGATACGCAGCCGTTTCTGCCTGCAAATAAATAGGTTCTACATAGAGCAGCGAATTATCGACGGGAATGGCGAGCACATTACCACGAATCACTTCTGAGCCCTGCTGATCCCAGAGAGTTAATTGGCCCGAGAGAAAGGGATCCTGATCGATTTTGGTTTCAACCTGCTGAGGTCCCAACATCCGCTTATCTTTAGGAAAATTGTAAGCAAGAAACCGCCCGTAGTTATCCCCATCAGATAAGCCAGCGATCCAACCTATCATCACCTGCTTGTTCTTTGGCGTGAAGGGCAATATCAAAACGAACTCGGCGCGATCAGAACCCGGCAATTCCCACATGACGTAATAAGGCTCGACGGGCACAATTTTCTTGTAATGCTTCTCCGTCGCCCTGATCCATAAGTCCTCTTGATTGTAAAATACCTCTGGATCCGACATATGGTACTGACTGTAGATCAAGCCCTGTACCAGCAGAAAGTCATTGGGATAACGGACATGCGCCCGTAACCCTGGAGGCATATCCACCTTGGACTTGAACAGGTCCGGAAATACTCGGCGCCAACTTTGAATGATCGGATCATCTTCCTCAAAAACATACATATCGACTCGGCCATCATAAGCATCAACGACAGCCTTGACCGAATTCCGCACATAATTTACGCGATCCAGGTTTTGAATGGTCGGTCGCCCTTCACCACGAGAGTCAAACGCCTGACTGTAAGGATAATAGTCAGAGGTTGTATAGCCATCAATGATCCAGACCAATCGACCTTCGTGGGCAACAATATAGGGGTCGGCATCAAAGGTCAGAAAGGGTGCCAGGTGCGCTACACGCTTCGATATCTGCCGATGAAACAAGACGCGACTGTTCGAGGTAGGGTAACTTGAGAACAGAAAAACACTGCCATCGAACTTCCAGCCAAACAGCAACTTACGCCAGAAGTTACTCAAGCGAACACCACCCTCACCTTGATAGCGCGTATAGACATTGACGTCTCCGCTTGGATAGTCAAATTCCGCTTCCCGCGTATTCACGATGACCGGTTCAGTGGTTAACTCGCCATAGTAAATTTCAGGTCTTGTGACTGACAGCTCGACGACACTGGCGACCGGCGGTATATCCTTGACCAACAGATTGGGTAAGCCTTGCTCAGTAAAATCGCTGACAGCCGCAGCTGTATAGCCATATCCATGGGTATATTTGATCCGCTTATTGACAAACGTCTGGCTCTGCCGCGGCAAGTTATCCTGGGCCAGCTCTCTGGCAGAGACCATCAGTTGCCGGTAGCGATCACCCAGGGTATACCGATCGATATCTACATCGACAAACTCATAATACAGGCGAATTTCTTGAAACTGGCGATAGACTGCATCAAGTGCCTGCCAATCCCAGAGTCGAACCTCCGCCAACAGATTTTGATTATTCTCGATCGTTTCTCGACTGAAAGACGGAGCTGGCGAAAATGCCTGAGCCTCAATTTTGTCCAGCCGAAAGCCCTGGCGAGTAAAGGCGATATTGTTGGCAATATAGGGCTTTTCGAAGGTGATTTCGTTAGGGTTGACCACCAGCCATTGAACCAACACGGGTATCACGACTAGCACCAGGCCGCTGATCACCGCGATGCTCGACCAAACGACAGCCATTGCTGCCACCGCTGATCTGCGGATCACCAGCCATTTGCTCAGAGCTCGACCCATGGCCCGTCGAAAGCCGCCGAATAAGGGCAGCAAACCAACCAGCACATACCCGACCGCGACCGTCACAAGTGCCGGGTACAACACATGGACATCAACCCATCCCGGACCCTGCACCACACCCCAGGCAGAATACAGCAAGTGAAAAATCCCTAGCACCATGCCGGCACCGAGAATCCAGGCGAAACCCGCGTTCGCCATGGGCAACACCCTGCTGTGTCCCTCCATCTCGATAATATGTCGCCACCGCAGTGAGCCACCAGATTCCCAAATCAAAAGCGCCGCCAATAGCGCTACCGATGCGACAAACAGAAGCAGCCAAAAAATACTATCCAGCAGCGGCAAGGTAAACAGGTAGAAACTGGTCTGCAGACCCAGCATCGGCTCAATAGTTTCTGTGGGCACGCCATAGATAAACAGAGGCAGCAGCAGGGGCTGCTTTAAACCCCAGAAGACTCCTGCCAGCAGGCCGACACCCGCCACCAAGCGGCGTAACTGAGAACCTGCATAAAACGCCAAAAGAAAACCTAAGCTACCCGCTACCAGACCGCCCGCGGCAACGGCGACAGCATAAGCCAGTATTAACCGCCAGAAGCGGGACTCATATCCCTGCGCGACAAACCAGAGCCACTCTCCCCAGAGGTCCATTAGGGGAAAAAAGCCGATTGTTAGGAGGAGAATCAGGAGCCCCATTCCCAGACGCAGCCGGTCTCTCCTGCCAACGCCTGACAGGATCAGTCGAATACCCACAAAACTGAACAGGACCAGCACGAGGATGTACATGCTGGGTTTTTAACATACCCGCCAACGCAACCATTGACGTGCCTCAAATGGCTCGCTGATCGCCTTTCCCTGGCCATCAAAAGTTTGAAGAGTCAAGAGTCAAAATTGGTTAGGAAGTCGATTGAGTGTTTGCTCGTACCCCTGAATCTAAAATTGATCTGCCGCGCGCAAACGGCGAGAATAGAAATCCCGACAGGGACTGCAGGATCGCAATCGAGTCACCCGCTAATCGCAGTGACTTAGGCCTCGAGCAAGATTTCATGCAGGACATCAAGCTGGACATACCGCAGGACAACGGATTTAAACATGATAGAACAGAGCGCTGAATTGGCGACGGTGCAACCTTCAGAAATGTTGATCTTTCAACCACCTCGCCTGGCCGATCTGGAACTGGTGGGCTACCTACATCGCTGGTGCGTCAAACCTCGCAGCAAAGGTAAAAACCAATATCTGCACCATATACTGGCCCCTGACTATCCTGTCTTGCATGACCACCCCTGGGACTTTAAATCGCTGATTCTCAGCGGTGGCTACACGGAAATGACCCCCAGTGGTCCCGTCCAGCACTCAGCGGGCGATGTCTATTCTCGGCGGGCTACCGACCTACACTATATCACCGAAGTACAAGCCAACACCTGGACCATGATTTTTACCGGCCCAACCCTTCGCGACTGGGGTTTCTTGCATAATGACCAGTGGATTTCCCACGCCGACTTCACCGAACGTAGAGTCGAAAGCATCACGCGCAATGGTTATGAAGACGCCTAACCGACAGGCGCATCAGCGATCTTCAACAACTGCTTGCCAAGGTTTTTGCCTTCAAACAGGCGCATAAAGGTTTTGGGGGTATTCTCGATGCCCTCTTGAATATCTTCGGCATGTTTTAGCTCGCCCGTTGAGATCCACCCGGACAAGTCTGCAATCGCCTGTTTCGCCTGAGCCAGATAATCGATGACAATGAAACCTTGCATGGTGCAGCGTCGAATCACCAGTTGCATATAATTTTTAGGGCCTGCCGGCAACTCGACTTCGTTATAGGCTGAAATACCACCACACAAAACAATTCGGCCATTCTGCGCCATGTTCAGCAACGCGCTATCCAGAATCTCGCCACCGACATTGTCAAAAAACACATTAATACCCGCCGGACATTCTTCGCGCAGTCGTTGCTGAACATCTTCACTTTTATAGTCGATAGCCACATCAAAACCTAACGCCTGCACCAGCCAGTCGCACTTCTGCTGCCCGCCGGCGATGCCAACCACTTTACTCGCACCCTTGATTCGCGCTATCTGGCCGGCAACAGATCCGGTCGCACCTGCCGCGCCTGAAACGACCACGACATCGCCAACCTGGGGTTTACCAATGTCTAGCATGCCGAAGTATGCAGTCAGACCAGTTGCACCCAAGGCGCTGAGCAGAAGAGTGGGAGGTACACCAGCCGGTATCTTGTTGACGACACCCATCATCCCTGGCTTGCCGTCATTGATGGCGTACTCCTGCCAGCCAAGCGTGCCGGAAACGAAATCGCCAACAGCATAATCCGGATGTCTGGACTCAATCACTTGGCCCGCGGTCGCAGAGCGCATGACTTCGCCTATTTCAACAGGCGGAACATAGCTCTTTTCCGGGTTAACCCAACCACGCATCGCAGGCTCAAATGCCAGGTAAAGATTACGAATCAAAAATTCACCTTCATTCAGTTCACGCACTGGGGTCTTGACGAATCTGAAATCGCTTTCCTTAACCATTCCCTGGGGTCGCGACTCGAGCAGCCATTGGCCATTCATTCGGTTAGACATACTGATTTCCTCATATTCTGCAGGTGTACTTATCGTCGCTAAGCGCGTTTAACCCAGATCGTCTAGACCCGCTATGGGTCGATAGTAATGCGTGCCTGCGCGAGCGGCCACTCGCTGTTGCCAGTTGCTTCGAGCCTTGTCCTCACCGTCAAAAATCCAGTTCTGGCGATGATAGTTCCAGCTGTCAGGATTCAACCGACCCGCTTCGTTCATATAATACTCGGCTTTCTCCCGGCGATTGCTCTGCTGAAAATAAACCCCCAGATTGAAGTTTGCCTCAGCAAGACCTTCGGCGTCAGTCGGCACACGAAGGTGTTGTTTAGCTGTTGGATCTTTGACATAAACGCTGTCCGCGCCATTAGCCACCCAGTCTCTTACCATAGTGACATAGTCATCGCGACCAAAGGAGATGCCAGGCAGCTCATGCTTCTGTGCGTAACTACCCTCGTCAATTCGAACGATTTGTCGGCGCTCATCTATCCAGACCGTTGATGGCACGTTCACCAGGTTATACAAGGCACTGATCCTATGGGCTGCATCAATCACCTGTACGTAGGTGGTCGCGGCCGCATCAATGAACTGTCCTGCTGCCGCTTCGCCACCAGTATCTTCAGCCACGCCAATGACGATCAAACCCTGGTCTGCGAATTCTTCATAGATAGTCTGCCAACCTGACAGATCAAAGCGACATCCTCACCAGGAGGCCCAGGTCATCAGTATGACCTTCTTATCCGCATACAGGGACAGACTCACCGGCTGGCCCTCTCGATCTAACAGGTCAAATTCTGGCGCCAAGCCTTCTGCAAAGCGCTGTCTGACAGTGGCTATCGGACCCAGGCTCACGACGTCTTGATCCTGTACTAGCGCTTGCCCCAGCTTGTCACTGACCGCATTGAGATTGATTTCGCCGTTTCCATGAATCGCCTTACCCTGAACCGGCGGCAGCGGTATGCATACATCACCATAGCAGGCGCCTTCCGGCTTGAACTCAAAACCGGTCAGGGCTGAAATCTCTGCGGCCTCGACCCAGATTTCACCACCGACTTCTCGGCTCATGACCTGCCGTACCATGTCGTTGTAAAGCAATGTTACAGTCACTTGCCTTTCCCCTTTTTAACTCTTGATGAACGCGTCTTGAATTCTACCCGAGCCTTACTGTTCAAGCCCTGATTTACTCTGCTGACACTTTGCCCAGCGCGGCTGCATCCTCTGCATACTTCGCATAGGAATCTTTTAGCGTCGCCGAGTTGAGCAGACACTCGGCGACCAGCTCATTGGTATCGCAGTCATAAACAGAAGTCATGATCCAATTAGATTCAACCCGGCGACTCTCACTCAGACAGATAATCTCACGTTCCAGCCTATAGGGTTGGTTCACGAACAACGGGCCCTTAATCATCTTGATTTCCTGATCAGCAAACAGTCCTACTGCCGGACCCCGCATACGAAACCCGGCCTGTCGAGAGGTGTATTGCGTCAGGACGCTGAGCATCTCCAGCGGAATGATTGCTCGACCCCAGGGCGAGGATGCACCCTGTTCAGCGGTATACCAGGGTGACGGCTCAGTGATCTTGGCTAACTTTTCATTCAGGGAAAACGGATAGAGGTCCCCCATATTCTGGTCGAAGTCCATGACCACAGCTTCTGCCGCCAGGCCTTTCTGACCCACCGCCAGATCAGCCAGAATCACCAACTGCTCTGGTGGTCGAAGCTTTGCGCGGCGCAAATCAAGTTCAGAGGCTGGATGGTCGGGGCCAATACTGGCGGTACCTGTCAGTACCTGGGTACCGTCACGTTTCTCGGCCCATATGCGCGTGATTTTCTCTCCCACTGCGGGCCGCGCCGCGAATGCCCTGACCTCTTCACCCTCGACCACCATATTCAGGTAATGAGAGCTGATACAGCCCGACTCAAACCAGGCGTTTCCAAATATCTCAGCCAGCAACGGCACAAACTGACTGAAATGGGTTGGTCCTTCAATGGGTGCACCTGAAAAGCCAAGATCAGCGGCCATCTTTTCATCATGAATTGACTGGTGTCCATCGTAGGTCTGGTTATCCAGCATCTGGCGGGGTCGACGGAATTCTCCGCAAAGGATCAGCTCGGCATTAAACGCAGGCATGCTTGTCTCCAGTGTAAACTCGTTAGTTCATCAATTATGGCGCTTATTTAAAACTGTCTCTGGCACTCACCTTCTCGTGCCAAGCGATAACGGCAGGCGTCTGCAACAAGTCCTGACCCACGGCCTTGGCGAAGCTTAGCGTCAAGGCCAGCGTGATGTCGGCGATAGTAAATCGCTCACCCGCCAGATATTCCGATTGTGCCAGCTGGGTCTCAAACATGGGCATGGCATTACGCGCGACCTCGGCACTGATTTCACCCCACTCCTTTGAGGTCTTTTCCCGATCTTTGAAGACACCGGTCAGATTACGAAACGCCTGGGCGACGGGTATCATCAAACTAATCTCGGCGCGACGGTTCCACATTTCGATCACCGCCTGCTCTTCGCCCGACAAGCCGAACAGATTCGGTTGCGGAACACGAAACTCCAGATATCGAGAAATCGCGACGGTTTCTGCGATATAGGCGCCGGCATCCGTCTCAAGCACCGGTACGCGAGCAACCGGATTCTTCGCCTTGAAGTCGGGGCTGAGGTTTTCACCACCACGAAGGTCGATCTCGGTGGTCGGTATTTCGATGCCTTTTTCCCTCATCACCACCGCGACTCGACGCCCATTGGGTGACGCGCTCATTGTATAAAGATGCATGTGACCTACCTCATTTCAGTGAATGTTAGCGACGAAATTTCATTCTCCTTCGCCTTGGTCCGTCGGCACTCCGAGGCGAATCGGCGATTCCCGGCCGTTTGCACGTTTCCGCTTTCAGTCGGAAAAAATAGCTGTAAACCTCACGTTGTTCTGTTGCAAGCCGTCGCGCACTATATCCAGGCCCGCGGTCTTGATCATCCACTCAAGACGATGATCTCGATACTCCCGCTTAAACAAGCCTGCCTCTAACGCCTGTCTGACCGCAGCCATCCCCATGGCAGCGCTGTCAAACGCATTGGCGGCCGCCGCAGCCATGACTGTCTCGACGCTCGGCACTTGCGTAACCCGCTGCAACCAGTTCGCCAGGTTGGAGTTTGGGTCTGGTGCGAAACCATAGTTGGCAGCATTGACCACACAAGGCACCACTGACAGATCACCCCAACCAAAGTTATCGCCATTGAACCAGGTGCGTTGTCCCAGTTGCTTTTCCAACCATCGATTCCACTGCTGAATCTGCTCACCCGCCTGAGACATGATGGTAGCCGCGGTCTCACCCTGAGCACGACCAAAATGAATAATCTCAGCGATGCCCCAAATAATCGCTTCATAATGAGTATCCATTACGTCTTCCAAAATTCGAACCCGAGCTCGGTCCGCTGGCGCTGGCGGCAGCAGCGGCGGCTGCGGCCAGACATCCTCCAGGTACTCAAGTATTACGGTGGAATCAAAGATTTGCACCTCACCATGAATCAGGGTCGGCACTTCTCCTCGAGGGCTTGCGGCAGCAAACTCGCCACCTGCCGCGCCAGTGCCCATCCCATCAGGCAGGACCACCTCGCAATCAAGGCCCTTCTCCAACAGAGCGATCTTGACCTTCTGCGAATAGGGCGACAAAGGATGATCATAGAGCTTTAACATAGCTTTCTCCGGCTATTAAATCAGCGGCTTTTGGCGTCAGGGGAGTATCGCTAAATACGGCCTCGACAACAAGACGACAGCACCCGTCTGTAGCGCCTGTCTGCTTTCCGCATCTTTACTACGGCACCTTGACAATCACGCCTTTAGAATAACGCCTTTACTACAGCGCCTTGACAATAACGCCTGTTCCTCCAGGTCGACTTTGCGATTAGTCTGGAGCTCGGCTTATCAACGAATGTGGCAACAGCCATATCCACATTGGGCTTTTCACAGAAGACACCCTGCTCTACTATTCATGGCACCAACCTGCCATTACATGGAGCCATCATGTCGGAGAATTCCCAGAATCCGCAAGCCGCCATCAGCAATCGCGAGGCGCAGCTCCGTTGGGCTATCGACGTCAATGTTGATCCCATGAGTATTCCCCTGACTCAACTCGACCCGGCTCATCCGTCACTGTTTGAAGCCGACAGATTCATGCCCTACTTCGATCGTCTGAGGGCAGAAGATCCCGTACATTTGACCGAGGAAAGCATGTTCGGGCCCTATTGGTCCGTGACCCGATTCGATGACATCCTGCACGTCGACAGTCACCATGAGATCTACTCGTCAGATATTAATCAGGGAGGCATTCGAATGAGTGGACGCCCTCGTCAAACAGGTGAGCCAGACCCCATGTTTCATCTGCCCATGTTCATCATGGCCGACCCACCTGTGCACGATGAACAGCGCAGGGTTGTCGCCCCCATGTTTACTCAGCGAGCCCTCGTTGAATTACAAGACTTAATTCGTGAACGAGCCGTCAAAATTCTCGAAGGCCTGCCGCGAGGCAAGGCCTTCAATTGGGTCAAGCACGTCTCAGTAGAACTCACTGGGCAAATGCTGGCAACATTGTTTGATATTCCCCAAGAAGATCGTCACAAACTCATTCACTGGTCCGATACCGTCGAGAACATCGGTAATCCCGATGTTTATGAAACCCCCGCCCAGGCATTTGCCGAGTTGTGGAAATGTTTCGAGTATTTTGACGCCGTCTGGAAGGAACGCGCGGCTCGCTCGACGCCGGGTACGGACCTGATCTCAGTACTGGCCCAGGGTGAGTCCACTAAAAATATGCCGCCAAATGAGTTTCTCGGCAATATGTTGCTGTTGATAGTCGGTGGTAACGACACCACGCGAAACTCTATCTCCGGCGGCCTCCTCGCCTTGAACAAATTTCCTGCCGAGTATGACAAGCTGCTGCATAATCCGGCGCTGATACCCAAGATGGTGCCAGAAATTATTCGTTGGCAGTCGCCAGTCGCTCACATGTGCAGGACAGCCCTAGTAGATACCGAACTGGGCGGCAAACAGATCAAGGCGGGGGACAAGGTGGTCATGTGGTACATCTCCGGGAATCGGGATGAGCGCCGAATCGAACGCCCGAACGAATTTATTATCGATCGGGCCAACCCGAGACATCATCTGTCCTTCGGTTTTGGCATACACCGCTGCCTGGGCAATCGGCTGGGCGAAATGCAATTGAACATTCTTTGGGAAGAGATCATCAGGCGGCTGCCAAAGATTGAGGTGGTTGACGAGCCCGTCTACCTGCGCTCAAACTTCATCCACGGTATTCGTGAATTGATGGTTCGCATTCCCAAATAAATCGCCGCTCGCACGCATGCTCAGAGGAGCGGGCTAGAATCCAGCGCCAATGCTTCAGCGACACAGTCGCGGCTTGGCGCGAGTCCCAGGCTGATAACTGCCGCCAGTTCCTGCTTAGCCGCTTGCATATCCAATTGGAACACAGGGTCGGCATGCAGGCGTGCCACCGTTGCGGCCGCCATAGCCCGCCCGGCCTCGACGTCTGAATTCCAGTGAACATTACAAACCATGCGGCTGACGCCATAGGCCCTGCCGCGCCGAATGATCTCGTTAGTACGCGTCGGGACCAACTCACTCAGGATTAAACCCCAAGCCCAACCAAAGGCGGTATGCCCTGAAGGATAGGAGCCATTCTTTCGCAATGCGGCTTCGCTGGCCGCAGAGCAGGTCGGCTGGTCATTGACCATGAACGGCCGAGATCGCTGGTAGTGATTCTTTGCTGTATTCGTCGCATAGCCCGCATCGACAAGGCTACGACGCAATAGCCTATAGGTATGAGGCGTTTGAACCTCATTGATGGGCGCACCTATGGCACAACTAAAGGTACCAGCAACCTCAGGAAATGAATAGATAGCATCCTGTGTTGCCAACGCCCAGCGGGGTGAACCCTGAAGTGTCAAAGCAATACCACTCAGCCAGACGTCGTGAGCCTCCGCTGTAGAGCCCGCCACTGGAGGCGCAGGCAAGAGCGCCAGACTGTCGGGCAGATCGGCTACCGGCAAATAACCGCGAAGTATACCGGGCCCAATTTCATCCACCGGCGCCGGTTCATAGGGCTTGGAACTGCAGGCGGTCAGCAGCAACAGGCCCAGAAGCACCAGGATATTTCTAGCGCGACCAGAGCCTGCAAAACCCCCTATCCCGCCCCTGGATAAATCGATTACCTGTGCCATCAGTTGCCTCCCGCGAGTATCATCGCATCATTAATCGTCAT
>JAYODE010000011.1:84277-86467 GCA_038106185.1 Gammaproteobacteria bacterium
CACCCATGCTGGCACTCAGGCTATGTAGCTTAAGCCTGTGTAAGCTGCTTTTTTCAAGACGCCGAGACTGTATGCGGACTATATGAGCGATCCAGATCTGGTGGCCCGCGGGTCAGAAAAAGCCCCCGAATATCTCAACTTTCGCCATTATCTGTTCACTCGGTTTTTCACAACCTTGGCAGCCCAGATGCAGCGGTGGACTTCCCAGGATTTACTAGACACCAAATAAAATATCGCGCTATGAGAGGTGTTAATGAAAAAAAAAGGTATACAGATGAACTCAATAAAGAAGCGGTAAAGCGCCAAATCAAACCTATTCAGGTCATATCACCAATCTAACCGTCATTCCATAGAGCACTGGCTGGTACAATCTGCTTGCTAATGCCTGGACCTTGCCAGCTTAATTGCAACCCTGCACCGCCTCCATTTTCAAAGAAAGTTACCTCGAGTGGATGATATCCAGCAGCGAGCGTTAATGTGTGGGCAACTTCTCGCATGGCATGCACACCATCGTTGTTGATAATCTCGCTGCCGTTTAGCCTCACCCGTGAACCATCATCTGAATTCACATAAATTGTGTAGGATCCGGCTGTCGTTATCTGTAAGTATCCTGTATGCCGACTGGCGAATGTATCGTTCATAGTTGTTGGCAAACCACTCCACGCGACATTAACACTCGGGTAATTAATTTGTGAATCAATCCGAACAACATCTGGCGTTTGACCCGTCAGGCTTGGAATAACTGACAAGTCAGATCCATAGTCAAAGAACTCAGCATGGAGGCCCGCCGCGTAGGTAACGTTACTCAAGAAACTTACCGTCAAAGTAGTAAGAGTTGACTGGTTACCGGCCTGGTCCACCACGCGATACTGAATCGTGTCGGTGGTGAGAGTAGTCTCTGCTGGATCTGGCGTTACGGGGGTATATCTGATCACCAGTTCACCAGCAACAGTCTCAACGGTGGCCGTGCCAAACACCGGATCCTGAAGAATCAAAATTTCGGCGACCGCCGAGGGTGCCACCGGATCATAGCTTCCTGTGGTGGGGTTGAAGACGCTGTCGTTCCTCAGCACGAAAATATCCGTTGCCGGATCACCAATTGTGCCAGCGTCTGCCGCATCAGGAAATGTCACAATCGGCTCGATAGCAGCGTTGCCATCAAGGAACTTAACACGCTCCATTATCCGAGGAAAATAGTCTTCAACCGCCAAACTGAAGTCACATGGCGAAAGCGGATTATTGACAGGATCGATACCACAGGTATTTCCTAACTGGCGCACTGTCGCACGTTGTTCACCAAGTGTGTTGACATCGAACAACTTGTGTTCGCGCTGGAAGGAAATTTCCGAATCAGACAGCCCAGCGCACGCAGACTGGCTGGGAAAAACACTGCCTGGAAAATGGCTATTCGGCTGACTGGTTCTCGCCCATATCATTTCATTACCCACAACACTGGCACAGATACCCAGCGAACTGGTGGTCCACTGCAGTATCTCGCCCGTGCTAAGATCAACGATCGGAAACTCCACCAAACCCGTGCCATTAGCGAAAACGAAATAATAGTCATCCCAGTCAATCCTTGTGCCATCGCTCAGGAACTCAGATCCACGAATGATATATCGACCGGCAATATTCCCGGCAACATAGACTTCCAAAGGGTCATCAACAAACGAATCTATAGCTTTTACGGTTTGCCTACCCGAGGAATAGGTATATTCCACAAACACCAGGTCGCCACTATCGCGGTTCTCCACGAGGGTGTAGGTGTAGACATCTTGGTCAGGAAGATCAGGAAAGCTCGTAATTATCTTATTAGTAGCCGCATCAACAACGTAGGTGAAATTAGCATTCTTTTCAGCAGCGGAGCCAGTGCCGTCACCGTTAAACGTTAACGCATCTACTTTCAGAGTATCAAACTTTGCGGCGATGTTTGTCAGCAATGAACGCGTTTGCCCTGCCGCGCTACCGAAGGACAACCCTTTGAGACTGTCATAAAAGATAAAGTCACTCGATAGAATAAACGGAGTTTCCGAAATCAGCTCATTATCGGTGACATTGAAACGGGTTTCAGTGATGGCCATGTCAATAGTTACTTTATCTTTGGTCACACCATTGACTACGTCAAACAGGCGCGCAGAGAGTACCCGTCTGGTCGTCAATACTTCTTTTTGGACTCCACCGATAAGACTG
>JAYODE010000047.1:0-3523 GCA_038106185.1 Gammaproteobacteria bacterium
GGTATATCAACAAACGCCGCCGGCTGACTGATCGACGCAAAAATCAGTCCAAAGGCACCCAGCAGCCCAACAATCGTCGCAATATCCATAGTCTACTTCTCCTTACCTGCCGCAATTCTATCTACGAATGCGACAATAACTCTGCGCACTTTTTTTTGCCAGCGGGCTTTTGCCAGCGAGCTTTTTCCAACAAGCTTTTATCAATAAGCTTTTATCAACAAGCTTTTATCAACAAGCTTTTATCAATAAGCTTTTATCAATAAGCTTTTGCCAGCAGGATTCACTCGCTGACTCTCACCTGTTCAGATTTCCTGTTTTATCGACACTTGTTCCTAAAAGTTCAGTGCTGATTTCCACAAGTTGTCTTTTACTCCGACAATCGGTCAATGGTAGTGCAAAGTCAGGACAAGTCGCGGGTGCCACGGTTTTTGTTGCACCGACCTGCGCCGCGACTTACTATTCTTACGCTAGTTCACAGGCTCTTTGCGCCTGACGACTCGAATTACAGGAGACGCCAGCAACATGATCGTCATGCAACACCCTCGATTTCTGCTCAGCCTGCTTCTCACCCTAGGCCTGACCGGCTGCGATTTTTACGCTGCGACGCCCTCTTGCCTGGACTACTTTAAGCCTGGCGATCGCAGTGGTTTTGACACCGATGACAAGGGCATGGCCATACAGGATGCCACCGGCACCCAGTGGTATCGGTGCGCTGCCGGCCAGCGTTTTGCTGCGACCCGTTGTCAGGGAGAGCCGGTGCAACTGAATTGGGACGACGCCATGGCCTACGCCGCGGAACTGGCAGAAAAGTCCGGTAAACCCTGGCGCATAGCCAGCAATGACGAAATGGCGTCGATTCAACAGACGGCTTGCCAAGAGCCATCGGTCAATCCTAATGTCTTCAAGGGTATCGAGGTCAACAACTACTGGACTTCTAATACCACCTGGAGCCACGATTCGTTGCGCTGCTCGGCCTACCTGTTTTCCGGCACCATGTATTGCCGGCAGGCCCGCAGCACTGAGTTGCCCTTTCTGTTAGTGCTGGAGAACGCACCCTAGCCCTTGAAAAACGCCTACTCCTTTATCAAAGCCTATTCGATAATAAAGCCTACTCGATAATAAAAGCCTGGCCTTTAAGAAAGCCTAGCCCTTGATATTGATATGCTGGCCCAAGTGCTTATTCGCTTTGGTCACTCGCCGCTGACCTTCGGGACCGGCGCCGGGCGATGCAGGATCTGTGGACTTGAGTTTAAAAGACAAACAATGACTGCCATTGGCTGCAAATACTTCCGCGGCAGGCACCTGCTTGGTCTTAAAACCCATATCATGGCAGCCGTAGGGATGGTGTTTATCCCAGGTGATGAAAAAGTGCTGACAGCGCCAGCAGTCAGGCGCACGTTCAGCCACGATCACGATCTTTCCAAAATTCGTGGTAAGCCTTCCAGGCCACCGTCACCACAAACGCCACGCCAATGATCCCTGACGCCAGGTTAGTCAAACTGATACCCTTGAGCAGGCTCATCTCTGGCTGAATCCAGAACAGTCCGATCAAGGGCACGGCAATCAGCAGATAGGTTCTTATCAGCTGGCACATGGCGCAAGTGGCTTGTTGTTTTGACATGATCATGAACTTCGTCAGGAATTCGCAGTTATTATCGTAACTGGCTTGGCCGGGGCTTGCAATCTAGGCCGCGGGCAGACCCATCGCTCGCAACGCCTGTGTGGTTTCAGCGACGAGTTTATCGACCACAGCCTTGACGGTCGTGATCTCATTAAACCAGCCGATACCCTGTCCCGCAGGGCTATGCACCAGAGGCTCAATGCCATGTTCGTCGATGGCACCCAGGAGATCACCCACCAGAATATCCTGCAACGGCATTTTCAGAGGGCGCGGGGCCTTCTCGCTCTCCCATTCCTGACTCCAGGCGGAACGAATCTGGCGCAGGGTTTTACCACTGTCGGCCCGCGAGATGACCGTATCGGCGCCAGTGGCTTCCAGCAATTTGCGCTGCTCAAGTGGCGTCAAATGATCCTGATGTTCCTGCGTTGTCAGCCAGGCTGTACCGATCCAGACGCCCTGGGCACCGAGGGCCAGTGAGGCCGCAATATGCCGCCCTGTTGCCACACCCCCGGCGGCCAGCACCGGCAAACCATCGGCGGCATCGACTATCTGTGGTACCAGGGAAAAGGTGCCGATAGGCCCTGTGTGAGCCCCGGCATCATAGCCCTGAGCCACAATCAGGTCGATGCCGGTTCTGACAGCCCGCTCCACATGATGAGGACTGCCCACCAGGGCGCAGGTCTTTTTGCCTCGCGCCTTGGCCTGATCAATGGCTCGCGGCGGGGCCCCGATACCACAGGCAAACAGATCAACATCTGATGCCATGATAGCCGCTAACTGCCGATCTTCCATTTCTGTGGAACGGACAAACCGCGAGCGCATGCCAGGCCGAGTGGCGGGTGGCACGGCATACTTGGCATAGATTTGCTGCACAAACTCGCGATGTTCGGCGGGCAGTTCGGCCTCGATGGCCGCGCGGTTATCCACTTCCGGCATGCCCGGTGGCAGCACCAGATCAATACCAAAGGGCTTGTTACCAACGGCGCGCCGAATCTTCACCATGGCAGCTTCAATCTCCTCTGGCGTGGCACGTGTACCGCCATAGACACCCAGCCCACCGGCATTAGTGATGGCGATCACCGCATCGACACTGTGAGCAAAGCCGAATATGGGGTACTTGATACCATATTCAGCGCAAATTTGAGTCGAAAGCGGGCCTGTCTTCATGAAAGTTACCTTATGACTGCTTCGTTACGGGGTTCTGCGCCGATTATGCCATGACTGGCTGGGGGTCTGGCAATTACCCGTGGCGTGGCCTTCGCAGAGTTTGATTTGATCCCGGTCATGGCTGGGAAGAAGCTCAAACAGTAGATTGCGAAGCTGCCAGTCGACTGAGAAGCTGCCAGTCGACTGAGAAGCTGCCAGTAGATCGAGAAGCTGCCGGTAGATTGGCAAGCTTCGATCGCGCCGTCTTAACCATACCTTGTGAGTCTGGCCGCAATTGATCAACAACGATTACTGACGGCTGTTACTGGATCGATAAGCGCTTCTGACCCTCAAACCTTGCGAGCACCACTGATGCCCAGATCTAACTGCTTACTGGTGGCGATTCACTCAATCGAAGACGGTGAGATAGTGCTGGCCAAGGCCGGCACCATCGCCGCCGCGCTGGGTGCGTCATTGCACCTGGTGCAGGCCGTGTATGACACCTTTGCCGACTTGTCTCTGCACGAGGTCGAAACCAGCGAGGGGCTCAAGGGCGCTGTTTTGCGGGATGCCGAGGCAAAAGTACTGGAGATGATCGCCGCCTGGCGGGCAGCCACACACAGCAAAGTGCCGGTATCTCTGTCAGTGGTCTGGGAGAAGCGAGACTGGCATGCCGTGCTCGAAACAGCCCAGGCCCTTGACACGGATCTGATCATCAAATCCATGGCACCCTCATCCACGGCACTCTCATCCATG
>JAYODE010000047.1:3623-18661 GCA_038106185.1 Gammaproteobacteria bacterium
ACCCCCAGCGACTGGCACCTGTTACGCCACAGTCACTGCCCCGTGATGCTTGTCACGCCCATCAACTGGACCCAAAGCCCGAATGTCCTTGTCGCGGTGGACGCAAGCACTGAAACACCCAATGCCTTGAACGATTTGATTCTGCGCCAAGCGCAACAATACACCCAGTTGCTGCATGGCACCCTGCATGTGGTGTCGGCGTTTCCCAGCGTTGAACGCTGGCTTGGCCCCATTAGCGTGGCGATTGATTTCAACAAGGTGCGGGACAATGTTCAGCACCAGACGGACCACATTCTGCAGGAGATGACCGATCGTCTGGGATTGCCCGATGCGCGATTTCACAGTCAAGAGGGTGAGCCGGCCGAGGTGATTCAGCGCCTGTGCCAGACCCTGGATGCACAGCTGCTGGTAGTGGGCACGGCTCAGAACACCGGCGCCAAGCTAATGCTGCTGAGCAACACCGCCGAGCAGATTTTGCAACAGGTTCGCTGCGACGTGCTGGTGGTGATTAAACCACCTGAGTCAGGGCTTGAGTCAGGGCTCGAGTCGACACAGACCAGCGTTGTATAAAGCAGGCTTATATAAAACAGGCTTTTATAAAACAGGCTTATATAAACAGGGTTAAATAACACCGGCCTTGCGCAGCGTCTCTATCTGCTTTGCATCAAACCCCAGCTCTTCAAGAATTTGTTGCGAGTGTTCGCCAAGCTCAGGGGCTCGCGTCGGACCCACCTGCCTGATCTGATCGATCTTGACGGGGTGATTGATGACCCATGGCAGACCCATGTCAGGATCCTTTGGCGCTACCACCATGTCATTCACCTTGATCATCTCATCGTGCATGGCTTCTTCGATCAGGCTCACGCGATTGGCATTGACGCCAGCAGTCGCAAAGCGCCTTAACCAATCATCAGAGGTATACAGACCAATCACATCCTGAACCAGGCGTGCCAGCTCCTCGCCATGCTCGAGCCGGCCTTCTGGTGTGACAAACCGGGGATCGCGAATGATCTCGCCAAGTCCCAGGGTCTCAAACAGGCGAATCACATCCTCCGGACCCCGCACCATGGTGAACTGCAACCAGCGGTCGTCCAGCGTTTGATACAGGGTGGTGGCGAACAAGGGCGTCGCCTTCAGCGCGCGATAGCTCTCAAAGGATCCACCGGCAAAGCCGCCCTGCGCGACACAGGCCATGGACCACAAGCCGTTGGCCAGCAAGGAAGTATGCACCATGCTGCCCTCACCGGTGCGGTCTCGCTTCAACAGGGCAGTCATAATGCCGGCATACAGTGACACAGCCGACGGATGATCACCCATACCCGGCAACGCCTGAGTGGGCGGAGCACCGGGCGCCCGCACCAGGTCCATCATGCCGGTTCGCGCCCAGTAGGCCACCAGATCAAAGCCCTCTCGGTCTTTATCGGGGCCTTGCTCGCCGTAGGCGGTGAGCGAGGCATAGATCATTTTTGGATTCAGCGGTTTCAGATCCGCATAATTCAACTGCAGCGCGCGACGCATGGGAAATGGCTGATTGGTGATATAGACATCACAGGTTGCAATCAACTGATGGAGGATCGCCATGCCGGCTTCGGTCTTGAGATTAAGTGCAAGACTGCGCTTGTTTCTTGCGTCCATCTGCCACATGTAGTTGCTGTCAGCGGCGGGCGTGGTGGGCGCCGCCGAGAGCTGCCGGTACTGATCACCCACGCCGGGCATCTCGATCTTGATCACTTCGGCGCCAAAGTCGGCGAGCATCGTCGCCGCGACGGGGCCTGCGATCCAGCTGCCAACATCCAGGACTTTAAGTCCGGCCAACAGAAATTCTTCACTCATTTTACGGGTTGACTCCTGATGAACTGCATCTCGCGGCCGCGCCGGATCGGCCATTGACTGACGCTATTTTAAATCTACTACTTTAATTCCACTACTTTGAATTCCACTACTTTGATCCGGCTACTTTAGCCCCGCTACTTTAGCCCTACTACTTTGGTCCGACTACTTTAGTCCCACTGCCGACTGTACAGGGTCGAGACGATGAGATCGGCGGTGGGTTCGCCACAGCATCACCAACATCAACACCAGTAACGGCAGACTCACGTAAATCAGAGCCTGCCAGCCATAGGACAGCAGCACATAGCCTGAACCCAGCGCCGCCATGGCTTGTAGCGAAAACACCAGAAAGTCATTGACCGCCTGCACCTTAAAGCGCTCGGCTGGCTCATAGGTTTGGGTCAGCAGGGTTGTGCCGCCGAGAAACAGAAAATTCCAGCCGACGCCAAGCAACACCAGTGCCGTCCAATAATGCAGCAGCTGCCGATCAATCGAGGCAATACCCAGGCAGACAAACATCAGCACCAGCCCCAACAGAATGACGCGAATCGGACCGATACGATCGATGAGCACACCGCTGAACAAAGACGGCAAAAACATGGCCATCACATGGCTCTGGATCACCCAGGTGGTATCGCTCAGATTGAAATGATCGATCTGGTGCATACTCACCGGTGTGGCGGTCATGATCAGGCTCATGACAGCGTAGGCGACGGCACCGGCACTGGCTGCGAGTAAAAACATGGGTTGCAGCAGAATCATCGGCAACGGCCGTTGCGGCGCATCGAAGGTCTTGATCTCCAGCGGCTGGTTTTCATAGAAAGCCAGCACCACCACACTGAGAGCCAACAGCAGACTAATACCCACAAAAGAGCCGCTGAACTCTGCCCAGTCTGACCAGACATGCAGTCGCTCTGCCACCCAGGGTCCGAGCCAGGCAGCTGCAACGCCCGCCAGCATCAGGATCGACAGGGATCTGCCCAGCCGCTCTGGCGGCACTGTCTCGGCCACGGCGAAGCGGTATTGCTGAATGAAGGCATTATTGCTGCCAATCAAAAAAGTGGCACAACAAAACAGCCAGAAACCCTCGATGGAGATCGCATAGGCAGCCAGCAGGCAGGCGCCACTGGCTGAGAGGGCCGACGCCAGAAAGCAGCGCTTGCGGCCAAACCGCCCCATCAGCAGAGCCGCTGGGATCGTGGAAATCGCCACGCCGACGATCATGAAGGCGATCGGCAGGGTCGCCAGGCCCGGATCTGCGGCCAATTGAGTGCCGACGATACCCCCCAACAGCACCACCACCGGTGTCGCACACTGAGCAAAGACCTGCGCCACAGTCATCACAGTTAAGGTTTTATCCATATCGTCTCTCGACGGCACTGAATCCGCGGCGGATTCGCACACTATATCGATGCTGCATGCTACAGCCCTTATCTATTGGTCATTTTCGTGGCGGCAGCGGAATCAGCACCGAGGTTCTTGCCTTATAGGCCTGATACTCAGGATCATCACCCCAGCGTTTATCGGCACTGACCTCGAGCATGCGCACGCCGCTCACATAATTGAGCAGGATAAAGACAAACACCGGAGATATCAGCGTCGCCAGCTGCCAGCCAGACAGGGCGGGAAAAGCCACGACGGCAATACCGATCCAGAGCAGGATCTCGCCAAAATAGTTTGGGTGCCGAGACCAGGCCCACAGACCGGTGGTAATAAAGCGCCCATTGGCTTCAGGCTGGCGGCGAAACTGGCGCTTCTGGGCGTCGGCGACGACCTCAATGATAAAACCCAGCAACCACAGACAGGTACCCACCAGGGCAAAGGTGCCCAGCGGCACCTGTGTGACCGAGGTCATAGCTGCCAGACCGGCAGAAAAAGTCACCAGTACCCACAGTCCTTGCAGGGTCCAGGTCATCAGGAACTGCATCGGCAGGGTTTTCATGCGCGTAAAGCGCCGATCAAAACCGTCGGCTCGAACTCGAGCGAACAAAAATGTCGAGAGCCGTATTGCCCAGATACCGACCATCAGGGCGATCAGACCGCCCCGCCAATCCAGATAGGGATTGGCTATCACCACCAGCGCGATCAAGGACAAATAGGTGATACCACCGGTCAAATCATAAAAATGCTCTGTTTGGTACAGGTAGGAAGGAATATAGACGATCCACTGAACCATAAAGGCGATCACTGCGCAGAGCGCAAAGACCGGTACGCTGCCCAGCAGCACACTATTGTGGCTACCGGCAAAGGCGATAAAACCGCCCACTACGAGAGCCACCAGAATTCCCAGGATGGCTTGCTTTGTTACTGGCTTCATCACTACACCTCGTCTGTTTCTCGATGGTGGGCCACCGCTTTGCATCGACCGGCCCGGTATTCAACCTTTTGCAGCACAGTGGCTGCTGACTGCCTAGAATACAGGTTATCTGTCACGACGCCAGCCACCCTGCAGGTTTTAGTCGGAATGATGACATGCTTCGCCGCGGCTTTTCTCGTACAATCTTTCCGAAATCGGAGATTTATCGACCCATGTTGCAGCTTCTGCAATCCAACAGCATGACCACTCTGGTCGATGTCTTTTGCACCCGCACTCGCGCTCAGGTCGAGGACCCCTTTGAGCCTTCAATTGTGCTGGTACAAAGCTATGGCATCGGCCAATGGCTGAAGTTTCAGACAGCAGAGCGGGCTGGAATTGCCGCCAATATGGATTGTCAGCTTCCTGCCGATTTTATCTGGCAGGTATATCAATGGCTGCTACCGGGCGAGCAACTGTCTGTACGCAGCTATTTTCAACGCGAGCAGCTCACCTGGCATGTGATGCAAAGCCTGGCCTCGCAAGACTCGGCCGTCTTTGCGCCGATTCAGCACTATCTCGCCGGCACGGGTGATCCGCAACTCAGGCGGTTTCAGCTCTCGGCGCAGATTGCGGACCTGTATGATCAATACCTGGTGTACAGACCCGACTGGATCGCGCGCTGGGAATCCGGCCAACCTGGTCCACTAGAGACACAACCCTGGCAGGCACCTTTATGGCGGAAACTGCGGGCAGGTACGCGGGAGGCGCACAGGGCTGATCTGCATCAGCAACTGCTGGCAGTTCTGGCTCAACTTGAGGCCTGGCCAGACTCGCTACCCCAGCGTATTTCCATCTTTGGCTTGTCGGCCCTGCCACCCATGCACCTGGAGACCTTTCAAGCGCTGGGTCAATGGCTGGAGGTGGACATCTATTTTCTCAATCCCTGCGCCCATTATTGGGGTGATATTCTGTCCGAGAAGGACCTGGCTCGACGTTCAATTCGGCAGTTAAGCCAACCCGACTCAACAGCGGGTAATGAGGATTATCTCGAGGTAGGCAACCCCTTATTGTCGTCTATGGGCAAACAGGGTCGAGAGTTCTTTGAGCTGCTGCTCGAGGCAGACGCCATCACGAGCCATGAAGTTTTTATTCCTCGAACTCCAAACACTGCGCTGGCGGCACTCCAAAACGACGTCTTGAACATGACCTACGGCGGCGTCTTTCAGGGAGATGGCGCGGAGAGCACCCCCGGTCAACTGCTCATAGACTCAACCGACCCGTCGATTCAGATTCACAGCTGCCACAGCAAAATGCGCGAAATTGAGATTCTATTCGATCAGTTACTGGGCATTTTCGCCGCACGTCCCGATATCAAACCCAGCCAAGTCATCGTCATGACGCCAGACATTGCCGAATACGCCGCCTATATTCAGGCGGTCTTCAAGGACCAGATGTATTATGCCCTGGCAGACCGCGGTTTGTCTGAGGAGTCTAGCCTGCTGCTGGCCTTTGAAACCTTGCTGGCGCTGCCTGAGTCGCGACTCACCAGCACCGAGATCATGGACCTTTTGGAGGTACCAGCGATCGCCCGTAAGCTGGCGTTGACCGAAGCTGACCTTGTCAGCATTGCCACCTGGATCAAGGCGACCAATATTCGCTGGGAGTTCAGCGGCGAGGAGAAACAAACCCGCTGGCAACTCCCCGCCACTCAGGCCAACACCTGGACTTTTGGCCTGGAACGGCTGCTGCTGGGCTACGCCATGGCTGCCGAAGAAGGACTCTACCAGGATCGGTTACCCTTTGATGTTGCGGCCGACGAGGCCGAACTGCTGGGCAAGCTGTGCGCCTTCATTCACTTGCTGCAAAGTTATCGTCAGCGCCTGGCCATAGCGCAGAACAGCACCAGCTGGCTGGCGACGGTCAATCAATTGATCCTCGATTTCTTTGCTCCGGCAGGCGATGAAGAGCTGGATATCGACGCGGTTCGAGAGGCCTTATTGCTGCTCGTGGACCAAACGACGTCTGCCGCTCTTGAACAGCCGATAAGTGCCCGCCTGCTGCGCCACTGGCTGAATACACAGCTGGCCCAGCCGCGCCCGGCACGGGGGTTTCTTTCTGGCGGCATTACCTTTGCCACCCTGGTGCCGATGCGCAGCATTCCCTTTAAAGTGGTCTGCTTGCTGGGCATGAATGACAGCGCCTATCCTCGCAAAGACACCAGTGTGAGCTTTAACCTGATGGCCAGCGCGCCCTACGTCAAGGGCGACCGATCACGACGGGTCGACGACCGCTACCTGTTTCTTGAGGCGCTGTTAGCCGCCGAAGACTATCTGTACATCAGCTACGAGGGTCGCAGTGTCAAGACTAACAAGACTCGACCACCGTCGGTACTGGTGAGCGAATTAACCCATTATCTGCAGGCTGTGTTCAATCGAGATTTTGTCACTGAGCACCCGTTACAGCCCTTCAGCGCGGCGTATTTTGATGCTCAGCGACCTGAGCTGCAGAGTTTTCAGGGACGCTGGTATGACGCGCTGCGGGCCAGAACGGCAGATCAACTCGTGGCGCAACATCTGGTTACCGAGTCGAGCGCCCAATCTGGCTTTATTGATCGCGTACTGGACGATGACCCAATGCTGCTGCCTACAGATATTCAGCAGTTACAGCAGTTCCTGCGTAATCCTGCCAGATACTATCTGAACCAGCGTCTGGGCATTTATTTTCCCTTCGAAGAGACCGCCCTGTCAGATGCTGAGCCCTTCAGCCTGGATCCTCTGACGCGCTACGACATTACCGATCAGGCATTGCGCGCACTTATCGAGGGGGAACCACTGGATCGCTGGCGCGACCAATTGACCGCCAGTGGCCGCTTGATGCCTGGCTCACTGGGTCAGCAAGCCTTAACCCAACAGTTAGCCCGCGCTGAACAGGTTTACCAGGCCCTTGACTCAACAAACCTGCAGCGCTTATCGGCGAACCTGAGCTTGCAGATACCGGGCGAGCCAAACAACAGCATGCCACTGCTTCACCTGACCTTGAGCGCCACCATCGACAACCTTCAAGGCGCAAAGGTGCTGCACTATCGTGCCGCCGCTCAACGCCGCCGACAGACCCTGGGTGCCTGGGTGACTCACCTGTTTCTTAATGCACTGGATCGAGGACCCTTTGAAAGTCAGCTGATCTCTGTGGGTACTAACAACAAATTGATTCTGCAGCATCTGCAACCGCTGGCACCCACGCTGGCACGACAGCATCTGACCAGCCTGGTGCAGCTGTACCTTCAGGGCCTGCGGCAGCCCCTGTGCTTTCTGCCGGAGCTCAGCGGTGTTTGGTATGAGGCCTATCGAGATGGCAAGAGCGCCAGCGAGTGTCTCGACAAGGTGTTCGAAAGCTGGCAATCGGAGCAACCGGGCGCTGAAAGCACTGACCCTGCGATCAGGCGTTTATTTGATTTTCCCGCTGACGCTGGACCGGCTTTTACCGACATCGCAAGCCGCATCTACGGCCCCCTGCATGACTGTCTGGAAAAGTCGGCATGAAGATTCTGAATGCGATCGACTTTCCACTCCAGGGCCATCAGCTGATCGAAGCGAGCGCTGGCACGGGTAAAACCTATACGATCACAAATCTTTATCTGCGCTTATTACTGGGCCACAGCCAGGCCCTGAACCGACCCTTGGCCGTCAACGAGATACTGGTGCTAACCTTCACCGTCGCTGCCACCGACGAACTGCGCCAGCGCATCAGAGACCGGATTTACGTCGCCCGTGAATGTTTGGCAAGCTCACATGCCGGTACAGACAGCTTTCTGCAATTTCTGCTTGAGCGCAGCCAGGACCGACACCGTGAGGTCAAACTCTTGAACTCCGCTTTACAGCTGATGGATGAAGCTGCGATCTACACCATTCACGGGTTCTGCAACAAAATACTCACGGATCAGTCCCTGGCCACTCGAACGCTGTTTGATCAGCGACTTGATGCGGACATCAACCAGCTACTGCAGATGGCAGCAGAAGACTGCTTTCGAGCCGAAATTCTGACCCTGCCACCCTTGTCGCGCGAGGTGGCCCTGGACTTGTGGCAAACGCCAGAAGTCTTGCTGCAGAAGACCCGCGGCTTTCTCGCTCGTCACAACCTGGTGATACGCCCTGAAGCACAAGACATAGGGCTTCAGTTGCAGCAACTTGAGACCAAGTTGGCGTGGGTTCGCCAGCGCTGGCAGGCAGAGAATTATTCTGGCTACATTCAGTCTGCGGCCATCAAAAAGACCACCAAAAGTTGCACTCGACTGCCAAACATTGAGCAGTTCCTGAGGGGTACCGGCCTCTTTAGCGACGACTTGCAATACTTCACGCTGGCAGGACTCAGCGCCAACCTCAAAAAGGGCGGCGAGTTGCTCGAGCATCCCCTGATGCCGCTGCTGCAAGAAGTCCAGGATTTGCAGTGGTTGAAAGAGCAGCTGCGCTATAATTTGTGGCATTCCGCCATCAGCGTCCTGCGGCGCAATTTGAACCATTACAAGGCTGAATTTAACCAACTCACCATGGACGACCTGCTGACCGGCGTTCATCAAGCATTGCATGATGGCACCATAGGTAATCAGTTAGCCCAACAACTGGCTCGACAGTGGCCAGTCGCCATGGTCGACGAATTCCAGGATACAGACGATATTCAATACGGTATCTTCAGCAAAATTTATTATTCACCGGGTCCTCAGAGCCTTCTGCTGATTGGTGATCCAAAACAGGCGATCTACAAATTCCGCGGCGCCGATATCTACACTTATATCAATGCCAAGCGCCGGCTTAATCCTGAGCACGACATGTTCTCTCTGCAGACTAACTGGCGTTCGACCGGTGATTTGGTAGCAGCAGTCAATCATTTGTTCGATCAACCGAATGTCTTCGATAATGACCAGGATATGGCTTTTATACCGGTCATGCCCTATCCCAATGCCGACGAAAAACAGCTGCGGGTAGGCGCCAACAGCGTTAAGCCTGTCTCAATTTTCGCCCTGACCGACGCCTCGGGGGGTGGCCTGAAAAAGCCGGACGCCCGATTCTTGGCGATGGAGTGTGCAGCGCAAAGGACCGCCGAACTGCTGTCTGGCGGCGCCACCATCAACGATCAGCCAGTGCACGCTGGCCAGATCGCGTTTCTGGTGCGCCAACACAAAGACATGCTGGCAGCCCGCGAGGCACTGGCACGACGCAATATTCGCAGCGTCTATGTGACTCAGGAGAGCGTCTTCCTGTCATCCACCGCCGATGACCTGATGTTGTTTCTGCAGGCCGTCAGTGAGCCAGGCAACGAGGCTGGCATTCGCACAGCGCTTGCCACCCGCCTGCTGCAAACCCCTGTATCGGCAATCATTGACTTGGATGAGACCCACCAGCAGCAAAAGCTCCTGGAGGAGTTTCGAACCTACCATGACATTTGGGCAACATTGGGGGTCGCTGCCATGCTCGACAGTTTGATCTGTCAACGCAACCTGGCACACAAATGGTTTGATCAACTGGATGGCGAACGGCAAATCACTAACCTTAGACACCTGGCCGAACTGCTTCAAACTCGCGCCAGTATCGCACCGGGTCTGCATCGTCTGATCAAGTGGTTTCAGAGAGAACGCCAGCTGGCAAACAGTAAGCAGGAAGAGCGACAACTGAGGCTTGAGAGTGACCAGAATTTGGTCCAGATAGTCACCATGCATGCCGCCAAGGGTCTTGAATATGACATCGTCATGATACCACTGGCGGCGTTTGGCGCTGATCCTCGCAATGCAACTGCGCCGCTACTGCTGCATGAAGCCACTGCCAGTGATAACTTCACCACCCTACTTGAATTGCGTCCTCTTGATGAGTTCAAAAGGCAGGCCCAACGAGAGAACTTGACCGAGGAGATGCGGCTCTTGTATGTCGCTCTGACGAGAGCAAGATATCAATGTCATCTGGGGTTCCCCGTATATGGCGCAACATCCCGAGGAGGAGAGACGGCACTTGGAAAGTTGTTAGGGGTTTCTGAACCTAAGGTCGAGCTTGACAATATCACGCAGCGGATCAATCAATTGCCCAAAGCTTTGTTCGATTTCCAAGTGGTGAGCCAGGTGCCAGTCGTGCCTATGAGCTTTAGCCTGGATCAAATGAACCTGACGCCGCCGCCGTTAGCGCCCAGGATTTATGACCCCTGGCGAGTCCACAGCTTTACCGGCCTTGCCCATGCCCTACAAGCTTCGAATAGCGATGGTAGTTCGCCCTACTCACCGAACGGCTATCTTGACGATGACCCAGTGAATCGAGAAGAAACGACTTCAGTAGGACGCGGTCAACTGCTGGATCAATTCAGCTTTCCCGGTGGTCGAAAAATCGGTATCGGCTTACACAGTTTACTGGAGCAGCTGGACTTCAAAGCCAGTGATGCGCTCAAGGCGATCGCCATAGAGCGCTGCATCAGTCGTCTTGGTTTTGTTAGCGACAAGGAAGAGTTGGCAACTGCCTTAGCCAATTGGTTGGAGCATATTCTACACACGCCGCTGCTGGACGAAACCCGCTTGCAGCATCCGTCCGAGCAGTTCTGCCTGCGAGACCTGCGACGCGAAGATTGCCTGAACGAGTTGGAATTTCATTTTCCTGTAAGCACTGACGCTGAGTTCATCAACACCCTGGTGACAGCCGGCTATCTAACACCAGGCGTGGTTTTGGCCCGCAATCAGATCCGCGGCATCATGACCGGACACATAGACCTGGTGGTGCGGCATCAGAATCGTTATTACGTCATGGACTA
Organism: Gammaproteobacteria bacterium; assembly: GCA_038106185.1. GTDB lineage: Bacteria > Pseudomonadota > Gammaproteobacteria > Pseudomonadales > Azotimanducaceae > UBA4582. The sequence continues at coordinate 14,530 of JAYODE010000047.1, forward strand.
TAAATCCAACTACCTAGGCAACAATTTGGCCGCCTATGGCACTGACGCATTACAACAAGCGATGCAGCAACACAGTTATGAATTGCAATATCTGATCTATACCGTGGCCCTGCACCGCTATCTCGGCCAGCGCGTCTTTGATTATTCCTATGATCGTCATTTCGGTGGCATCTGCTATTTGTTTCTTCGTGGCATGCACAAGGACCAGGCCAACAGCGGCGTGTTTTTCGCGCGCCCGAGTCTGGCGCTTATTCAGCAACTGGACTCGATCCTGCGTGGCCGTTTATGAGAAGCCGATCATGAATGCTCAGTATCTGGACATTGATATGCACTTTGCCCGGTTCATGTCGAACCTTGGCGCAACCCGGGACCCGCAGCTCTACCAGTTGTTCGCGCAGTTGAGTCAGGCCTTACGCCAGCAACACAGCTGCATTGACCTTGGACAAAGACCCAACACCGCAGACTGGGTGGCAAAACTACAGGCGCTGCCCTGCGTGGGCCAACCTAACGTACAAGCAATAGACAGGGAAGCCTTGAAGAAGCCTCTGATACTGGAGAATAACCGCCTATATTTACACCGTTACTACCAGTATGAATGTCGGATTGCCGCTGATCTTATCCGGCGCAACCAGCCCAGCGAGGGGGTAGATTCGACACTGCTGCGCGAGATTCTGACGCCTTTGTTTGACGGGTTTGCGGGCGGGCATACCGAGATCGACTGGCAGGCAGTGGCTGTTCTGCAAGCTCTGACCCGCAGACTAACGATCATCACTGGCGGACCTGGCACCGGCAAAACCAGCACCGTTGCAAAACTGCTACACGCCTTTTCGGCTTTACCTGGGCAGGAGCAGGCCGTGATCAAGCTGGCGGCTCCAACCGGCAAGGCGGCCATGCGCCTCAAGCAGGGCCTGCGCCAGGCTGAATCCTCAATCATTAGGGGTTCTTTGGTCGCTGACGCGTTTGCTGTCAATGCTGTGAGTGCCAGGCCAGCCATTGAGGTGCAGACACTGCATCGACTCTTGGGCATGCGCCTTGACGGTAAAAGTTGGCGCCATGATGAAAAATATCCATTAACGGCGGATCTCTTGATCATTGACGAGGTTTCCATGATTGATCTGGCCATGATGGATCGCCTGCTGCGGGCGCTGCCAAACCATTGCCGGCTGGTGCTGCTCGGCGACCCGGATCAGCTGCCGTCTGTTGAGACCGGCAATTTTCTGATGGACATCTGTCAATACTCGGCCGGCTATTCACCGGCATTGCAAGCGCTGGCGACTCGCGTGCTGGGTGCGAATCTGACCGTCGCCGATGGTGAACACAAGCTCAGAGACGCCTTCTGCCGCTTGACGAAAAGTTATCGCTTTGCAGCCCAACAGGGTATCGGTCGTGCAGCCCAAGCGATTCAGCAAGGCCTGCCCATTGAGGCGGGCGACCAGGTCAGTCTTTGCGCCTTCACGGACCTGACTGGCAATCCTGAATTACTTCTGGCCCCTTACAAAGACTATCTGACGCTGGCGGCAAAACCCGGTGCCAGTGCCGAACAATTGCTCGACCTGTTTGAGCAGACCCGCATCCTGGCGGCGGTGCGCGCAGGCGACTTCGGCGTGGAGCAGCTTAACGAAGCGATTGAGGCGCAGCTGCTGCGGACTGGATTCAGGACCAACTCCGCGTTTTATCAGGGTCGACCCATCATGATCAGGCGCAACGACTATGCCTTGGGGCTCTTCAATGGTGACGTCGGCATTTGCCTGCTGAACGATGAGACTCAGCAATGGTACGTGGCTTTTCGCGACGGTGACGGCACCGTCATGACGCACTTGGCATCGCGCCTGCCGCCCCATGAGACCTGCTTTGCCATGACAGTCCACAAGTCGCAAGGTTCAGAATTCAGAACTGTGACGCTGGTATTAGCGGAGGTCGCCTCGTCAACCGCAGACCCGCTGGTGACTCGAGAGCTGCTGTACACCGCTGTGACTCGCGCTCGGCAACACATTACCCTGTACAGCACACCTGCACTGCTGAACCAGGCACTCAACAACCGGGCAAGGCGCAACAGCGGGCTTGGCGAACGTTTTTTCTAGACCGAAGCACTGGCATTCAAGGCTCGAATTGGGTAATTTTCCCCTAAATCTTTCGGACTGATCATTCTGAATCCTTTGCGACACTGTATCAGCGCACTATCGCTTACGGCCATTACTCTGAATTTGCTGTTCTGGATCCCGTTCCTGATTTTTTTCGCGATAATCTCGGCGCTGGTTCCCATCCCAGCGATTCGCCGCGGTTGCTATTTCTGCACTGACCTGAGCTACAGAGGTGCTGTTGGCGGCAATTCCTTCTGGCTCGAAAAAATACTGGGCATCCACTTGAAGGTGACCGGTGATCTGCCCACCAGCAAGCGGGAACGCACTCTCGTCATTTGTAACCATCGAAGCTGGTTTGACATACTGGCGGTGCAAGCGGTGCTCGTACCTCGAGGCCCCATCATCAAATTTTTGATAAAAAAAGAACTGATCTATGTGCCGGTGGTGGGCTGGATCTGCCTGGCGCTGAATTTTCCTCGATTGACTCGAGGGCAAAAACCCGGTGGCAAGGGTAAAGACTTCAATTCTGTGACGAGCGCAGTCATGGAAATGGACAGAACGCCATTTGCACTGCTGAACTTTATTGAAGGGACCCGCTTCACGCCATTGAAGCAGCAACGCCTCAAGTCAAAATACCAGTATCTGCTGAACCCCAAGACTGGCGGCTTGCGGATGATGCTGGATAACTTACCCGATGCTGATATCGTCGATGTGACTTTAATTTATCCGCAGGATCTTAATTTTTGGCACTGCCTTAGCGGCCAACTCAAACAGTTGGACGTGCATGTGATGTGCAGTAAGGGCGCCCAGATTCAGAATATCAAGCAATGGGTCAATGACAGCTGGGACAAAAAAGAGTCGCTGATTCGACAAGCAAGAAGCTGATAGTGCCTGCCACAAATCGTTACAATTTCGGCGCCTTGCCGCCTTACAATGCTTGATATAATCACACCCTCTTCAAAGATTTGCTCGAACTATGCTTGCGATTGCTGCCGTTGTTGTTGGTGTTCTGCTTCTGGTTTTCAGTGCTGACAAATTCGTTGACGGTGCCGCAGCTGCGGCAAAACGCCTGGGCTTGCCGCCACTGCTGATAGGGATGGTAATCATCGGCTTTGGCAGCTCCATGCCAGAAATGGTCATCAGCGGCCTCTCAGCCAGCCAAGGCAATCCCGGGCTGGCGCTGGGCAATGCGTTTGGCTCCAACATCACCAACATCGCCCTGATTCTGGGACTGACTGCCGCCATTAGCCCGATTCGAGTCGAGTCCTCGATCCTGCGCCGAGAACTGCCGCTGCTCAGCCTGGTCACTGTCGCCGCTGCCGCCTTGCTGTATTGGGATGGGACTCTGGACCGCATCGATGGATGGCTATTGATCGGCCTGTTCGCCGTCATCATGGCCTGGTCGATCAATGCCGGCTTCAACAACAAGACCGACCACCTGGCGGTATTGGTGGACCTGGAGCTTCAAGCACCCATGTCTATGTCACGGGCGCTGACCTACGTGGTACTGGGTCTGGTACTGCTGGTGATCAGCTCTCAGGTTCTCGTTTGGGGCGCCGTTGAGATCGCTCGAGCATTGGGCATCAGTGACCTGATTATCGGCCTGACCGTGGTCGCAGTTGGCACCTCTCTGCCGGAACTGGCCGCCGCCATCGCCGCGGTTAGAAAGAATGAGCACGATCTGGCACTGGGCAATATTATCGGCTCGAATCTGTTTAATACCTCGATCGTCGTGGGCATCACCGGCACCATTGCGCCCACGGCACTGGAACCTGGTCTTCTCAGCAGAGACTTACCGGTGCTTGGCCTACTCACCGCAGCCCTGTTTATTATGGGCTACTCCTTTCGAGGCAATACGGGTGGCATCATCACGAGACTGGAGGGCTATCTGCTACTCCTCGCCTATTTGATCTATACCGCCGGTATCGTGCTGGTGATGGTCAATGCCAAGAGCGGCACGCTCACGCCATAACCCCTCTAAGCCGACCGAAGCAGTGGCAAACAACCTATTCAGGCTGACCGAGCTTGGCATGAATGAGCTCGGCAAGAAA
>JAYODE010000047.1:18761-20169 GCA_038106185.1 Gammaproteobacteria bacterium
TTCAGCACTAGCTACTTCAGTACTAGCTACTTAAGCACAACCTACTTCAGCCCGTGCAATTCGGTACCCAGACGATCAAACATCTCCGCCAGCACATCTCGAGGTGACTCAAAGGGCGGGCCGAATTGCAATGTATCGCCACCCCAGCGCACATAAAACCCTGCTTGCCACATGGCCAGACCAATCTCATAAGGGCGAATCAACGAGTCACCGTCTCGAGGTGCCAGCTGAACTGCGCCGGCCAGTCCGTAATTGCGAATATCAACCACGTGGGGCGAGCCTTTCAACTCATGGATCATACGCTCAAAGTCAATGGCCACTTCCGCTGCTCGCTCGGCCAGGTGTTTGCGCTCAAAGACATCCAATGCCGCCATCGCGGCGGCACAGGCGACCGGATGACCCGAGTAGGTATAACCATGGGACAGTTCAATGACGTGTTCCGGCAAATCAGATGCCATGAAGGCGTCATAGATGGCCTCAGTCACAACCACCGCACCCATGGGCACGGTACCATTAGTGAGCTGTTTTGCCAGGTTGAGGATGTCAGGCACCACGCCAAACGCGGCAGCACCGGTGTTAGCACCACAGCGGCCAAGACCGGTAATGACCTCGTCAAAGATCAGCAATATATTGTGTGCCGTGCAGATCTCCCGAAGCCGTGCCAGGTATCCGTGGGGAGGCACAACAACGCCCGCCGAGCCGGACATGGGTTCGACTATGACCGCGGCGATATTCGACGCATCGTGCAGGTTGATCAACTCCAGCAGGTGCTCCGCCAAGTATTCACCTGACTGGGGCATACCGGCCGAGAAGGCATTTTCAGCCAACAGGGTCGACGGCAGATGGTCAACATCCAACAGCGGGCCAAAGGCTTTGCGGTTCGCCCCAATACCCCCAACACTGGCACCACCGAAATTAACCCCATGATAACCTTTGACTCGACCGATCAGTCGAGTCTTGTTCGGTTGTCCGCGCTGACGCCAATAGGCTCGCGCTATTTTCAAGGAGGTGTCTGCGGCCTCCGAGCCTGAGTTAGTAAACATAACGTGATTGAGACCGTCTGGCATAAGACCTGTGATGCGCTCAGCAAGCTGAAAGCTCAATGGATGACCGAACTGAAAATTCGGGGAAAAATCCAGCGTGCCCAGCTGCTTGGCAACTGCATCCTGGATTTCCGGCAGATTGTGACCGGCACCAGTGCACCACAAACCAGAGAGACTATCGAACACCTTGCGACCATCGTCAGTATGAAAGTACATGCCTTCGGCACCGACGATCATACGCGGGTTCTTCTTGAAGGCCCTGTTAGCTGTATAGGGCATCCATAATGCGTCGAGATTAAGCTTTTCGCCAGCCACCGTGATCCGCCTCTTTAACTATGGGTTATTTGAACTTTGGGTTATTTGAA
>JAYODE010000047.1:20269-21917 GCA_038106185.1 Gammaproteobacteria bacterium
TGGGTTATTTGAACTTTGGGTTATTTGAATTTTGGGTTATTTGAACTTCTGGTTATTTGAATTTCGGTTGGTTTGTTATTGGTTTTATGTCGGTTTTTATTCGCCTTTTTATTCGCTCTTCTTATTCGCGCTATTTACTCGCGCTATTTACTCAGGCTATTTACAGGCTCTTTTTGTCCTTTCTTCTCTTCATCTTTTGTCGCGCAAAACTGCCTTTACCAATCCCAACCGTTAACGGCTATCAAGGGCCGGCTCAACGCCAGGCATCGACCTTGACCAATTCAACTAGTCGACAAATTCTGCCGAACCCAGCTCGTCAATCGCGACCAGGTTTCGCTCAAGCATGCAATCGGCCAGCAACTTGCCGCGGGGATTGGACAAATCGAGACTGCCACATACAACCATCGGATAGAGCAGACACGCCAGCACCATCATACGATAGTCCTGCCAAGCTTGCTCAAGACTGTAATCAAGAACCCCATAATCCTGCAAACGCGCGACATAAAACGCCAGCAGCGGTCGCTCTATCGCCTTGCGTAAAGCCGGCTGCAGGCTTTGACAAATGAAGTAGGTAACATCGAATATGGGTTTGCCCATGCCGGAAATCTGCCAGTCTATGACGATGGCATCCAGACTGCCTTCTGGATAGATCATATTGTCCTGGCGATAGTCGCCATGAATAAAGGTCTCATGGGGCGAGATTCGCTGACTCCAGAACTCTGGAAAGCGCTCGCCTACACGTCTGCACAGGTCGCGGCGCTTGGCGTCAAAAAATTCCGGGAATTTTTCCAGCGTCGGCGGCATAGAGGGCATATAGAGCAGGTTTTGCAGGACATTGATAGAGGCATCTGCGCCCAAGTCATACATCCAGCGGTTCTCTGGCGATCTGACCTTTTGCCACCAGGTTGCATGCAGTTGAGCAATGCGGTCGATCGCGGCATAAGCTTCGGCCTCTGAGGCACCCACCAACTGGTCGTTGGGTGAAACGTCACCCAGGTCTTCCAGCAGCAGGACAAAGTCATAGCTGGACGGGTCTACTCGACCAAAATAGCTGGCCGGTACTCGCAGAGGGCAATCGGCACCCAAGTTGTTATAGAAGTTCGTCTCACGGGTATAGAAGTCCAATAACTGGGCAACTGCCTTATTCTCATTCGCAGCGGCAAATTTCGCGATCATGGTCGTGGGCGCTTTCTCAGGATTCGCATAGGTCACCGACAAGCGCGCTAACTGCGCCATTAAGCCAACGCCTTCGCCGATAACTTGCGAATCAACATGGGTGACGCTGGATTGAATCGCACCGCTGGACTGCAACTCCGCAGTCAACCTTTATTTGGTGATGTCCGCCGGTTGATAGATCACGTTCTCCATCTTTACCCGTCTCCTTGCTGCATTAAAGGCAGAATCGGAATTCTTGCCATCGCCTTGATTTCTCTTTGGTCTGACGAGAAGCCTGCTATTGCCCTACTCTTGCCCTTCTCTTGCCCTTCTCTTGCCCTGCTATTGCCGCCCTGTTACTAGCCTGCGAAAGCCCACACTGGCCTTTCGGATTCGTAGATCGCCTGTAAGAAGCTTTGTGCTAAGAGGCTCTATTCTAAGAAGCTCTATTCCACGAAGCTTTATTCCAAGAAGCTTTATGTTGAAAAGCTCC
>JAYODE010000048.1:0-7341 GCA_038106185.1 Gammaproteobacteria bacterium
GTTTTTGTTACCGCAGACCAGTCTGCGAGCCTAGTTGTTTTAGTTGTCTTTATCGATGTCGCTATAGCTGTCGTTATCGCTATTGTTAACGTTGACGTAAACGTCAAGCTTGGGTAGAGTCCCATCGTTACCCTGTCAAACTCTTTCCATAACCAATCCATGACCAAGCTATGACCAAGCTATGACCAAGCTATGACCAACAAGAAGACCCATACGATTTCCGAACTCGCTCGCGCATTTTATATCACGACTCCCACCATCCTTTTCTACGAAGATATGGGCTTACTAAATCCTCAGCGGGTCGGCCAACAACGACTCTACACTGATGCAGACCGAGTCCGTCTGACCCTGATTCAGCGCGGCAAACGGATCGGCATGTCCCTGCAGGAGGCACAGGCGATCATCGAGATGTACAACCCTGCGCACGGCAATGTCGAGCAGCTGAAGCGTCTGCTCGACAATGTTAACGTGCGCAAACAACAGCTGCAGGCACAAATGCGCGACCTCAAGCAGATGCTGACAGAACTGGATGACGTCGAGAAACGCTGTCAGCATGCCCTTAATAAAGTCAACAGAAAGGAAAACCACTAGATGAGTACCGCCTACCCCACACTGAATTTCGGTCTTGGTGAAGAGATCGATATGCTGCGCGACGCTGTCTACCAAATGTGTGCTGCTGAATTGGCACCTCGTGCCGCAGACATAGATCGCACCAACGAGTTTCCCATGGATATGTGGCGCAAGTTTGGTGCGATGGGTCTGCTTGGCATCACGGTTGAAGAGGAGTATGGCGGCAGCGGCATGGGCTATCTGGCCCATACCATCGCTGTCGAAGAAATCAGTCGAGCATCCGCGGCTGTCGGTCTGTCCTATGGGGCTCACTCCAATCTTTGCGTCAACCAGATTCGCAAGAATGGCAGCGAGGTGCAAAAGCACAAGTACTTGCCCAAACTCTGCAGTGGCGAGCATATCGGTGCGCTGGCCATGTCGGAACCCAACGCCGGCTCAGACGTCGTCAGCATGAAGCTGCGGGCTGAAAAGAAAGGCGATGTCTATGTACTCAACGGCACGAAAATGTGGATTACCAATGGGCCAGATGCCCACACCTATGTCATCTATGCCAAAACAGACAGCAAGGCCGGACCGCGCGGCATCACCGCTTTTATTGTTGAGCGCGACTTCAGCGGCTTCAGTCGCGGCATCAAGCTCGACAAGCTGGGTATGCGCGGCTCTAATACCTGTGAGCTGATTTTTGAGGACTGCGAGGTGCCTGTCGAAAATGTTCTAGGCGGCGAAGGCAATGGCGTCAGGGTGCTGATGTCGGGTCTTGATTTCGAACGTACGATTCTCGCCGGTGGTCCCGTGGGCATCATGCAGGCTTGTCTGGATATCGTCGTGCCCTACCTGCACTCTCGTGAACAATTTGGTCAAAAAATTGGTGAATTTCAACTGATGCAAGGCAAGCTGGCCGATATGTACACCGACCTGAGCGCCAGTCGCGCTTACCTGTATGCCGTTGCTGCCGCCTGCGATCGTGGCGAGCAAAGTCGCAAGGATGCGGCCGGTATCATTCTGTTCTCTGCAGAAAAAGCCACGCTGATGGCTTCTCAGGCGATCCAGGCACTCGGCGGCAATGGCTACATCAATGATTATGGTACAGGCCGTCTGCTCCGCGACGCCAAACTCTATGAAATCGGCGCAGGGACGTCAGAGATCAGACGCATGCTGATCGGCCGTGAGTTGTTTAAAGAAACCGCCTGAGGAACTGTCATGACTGCACTCATCAGTAAAATTAATCGTCGAGATGCCGCCTTCGCGGAGAATCAGGCTCATCTGCTTGCCCAGGTCGCCGACCTGCGGCAGCTGGTGGCAAAAATCCAGCTCGGCGGTGGCGAGATCTACCAGCAGCGGCACAAAGCCCGCGGTAAATTGCTGCCTCGTGAGCGCCTCAATGGCCTGCTTGATGCTGGCTCGCCCTTTCTGGAACTCTCGCAATTGGCGGCCTACAGGGTCTACGATGATGATGTGCCGGCAGCGGGGATGATCACCGGCATTGGCAGAGTCTGTGGCCAGGAGTGTATGATTTTTATCAATGATGCCACCGTTAAGGGCGGTACCTATTATCCCCTGACAGTGAAGAAACAGGGTCGGGCACAGGTCATTGCTCAGGAAAACCACCTGCCCTGTATCTACTTGGTGGATTCTGGTGGGGCATTTCTGCCGCTGCAGGCAGAGGTGTTTCCTGACCGAGAGCACTTCGGCCACGCTTTTTTTAACCAGGCGCGCATGTCGGCTCAGGGGATTCCCCAGATCGCCGCTGTCATGGGCTCCTGTACTGCCGGTGGCGCCTACCTGCCAGCTATGGCTGATGAATCCATTATCGTTAAGGAACAGGGCACCATCTTTCTCGCCGGACCACCGCTGGTCAAGGCCGCCACGGGAGAGGTCGTCAGTGCCGAGGATCTTGGTGGCGCCGATGTTCATTGCCGTACTTCTGGTGTCACAGATCATTTTGCGAACAATGATCATCACGCACTACAGCTGGTACGACAATGTATCAGCCGCCTCAACCGCGTCAAATCCTGCCAGCTGGACTTGAAACCCAGCTGTGAACCTCTGTATCCGATTGAGGAAATCTACGGCATTATTCCCAAAGATACTCGCCATCCTTACGACGTCAGAGAAGTGATTGCTCGACTGGTAGACGGCTCTGAGTTCGATGAGTTCAAGGCGCTGTACGGCACGACATTGGTGACAGGCTTTGCTCGTATCTATGGCTATCCTATCGGCATAGTCGCCAACAATGGCATTCTGTTTGGCGAGTCAGCACAGAAAGGTGCTCACTTCGTCGAGTTGTGCGCGCAACGAAAGATTCCCCTGCTGTTTCTGCAGAACATCACCGGCTTTATGGTCGGCCAACAATATGAAGCCGGCGGCATCGCCAAACACGGGGCAAAAATGGTACATGCGGTAGCCTGTGCTGAAGTACCCAAACTGACGGTATTGATCGGCGGCTCCTTTGGTGCCGGCAACTATGGTATGTGCGGTCGTGCTTATGATCCTCGGTTCCTCTTCATGTGGCCCAACGCTCGCATCTCGGTCATGGGCGGCGAACAAGCCGCTGGCGTTCTCGCAACCCTGAAACGCGAACAGCTGGAGAGTCGAGGTGAACAATGGAGCAAAACCGAAGAAGCCAGCTTCAAGCAACCCATTCTTGAAACCTATGAGGACCAGGGCCACCCTTACTATGCCTCGGCACGACTATGGGACGATGGCGTGATAGACCCGGCAGATACTCGAATGGTCTTGGGCTTAGCCTTGTCGGCTTGCCTGAATGCGCCCATCAAGGACTCCCAGTTTGGTGTCTTCAGAATGTAACAGCCCAGTGTCGTCGGCAGCCGCTGCGGGTCTTCATTGCCCCTTACCCATTGAAATTCGCTTTGACGCTCTACTCAAAGCGCTGGAGGAAAGTCTGTGTTTACTAAGATTCTCATAGCCAATCGTGGCGAGATCGCCTGTCGAGTGATTCGAACAGCTCGACAAATGGGTATCAAAACTGTCGCTGTCTACTCAGATGCTGACAAGAACGCGCTACACGTCACTATGGCTGACGAAGCAGTCTGGATTGGGCCGGCGCCAGCTCGAGAATCCTACCTGCGAGCGGACAAGGTCCTGCAGGCAGCGCAACAGACCGGCGCTCAGGCAATCCATCCAGGCTACGGCTTTCTGTCTGAGAACGCAGATTTCTGCCGCGCCTGCCATGCGGCAAATATCATCTTCATAGGTCCTTCGGCCTTCGCAATTGAGGCCATGGGTTCTAAATCCGCGGCGAAACGCATCATGGCAGAGGCGCAGGTACCCCTGGTACCTGGCTACCATGGCGCGGACCAGACACCCGCCCTACTGCGTCAGCAGGCTGAATTGATCGGCTATCCGGTGCTGCTTAAGGCTGTTGCTGGTGGAGGCGGCAAGGGTATGCGTCAAGTCTGGTCTGGCGATCAGTTCGACGAGGCGCTTGAGGCGGCCCAGAGAGAGTCTCTGAGCAGCTTTGGCGATAGCGATATGCTGGTGGAAAAGTATCTGACGGAGCCTCGTCATGTAGAGATTCAAGTCTTTTGCGACAGTCACGGCCAGAGTATCTACTTGTCTGAAAGGGATTGTTCCGTTCAGCGCCGCCACCAAAAGGTCATTGAGGAGGCGCCGGCCCCTAACCTGCACAGTGAGGTGCGCCGGCAAATGGGCGAGGCCGCAGTCCAGGCTGCCAGTGCCATAGATTATGTGGGCGCAGGGACAGTCGAGTTTTTGCTCGATAGCGATGGGTCCTTCTACTTCATGGAGATGAACACGCGCCTGCAGGTCGAGCATCCTGTGACTGAGCTGGTCACTGGAATCGACCTTGTTGCCTGGCAACTGCAAATCGCTGCAGGCGAACCGTTACCACTCAATCAGTACCAGGTTAAGGTCAAAGGCCACGCCATTGAGGCACGGGTTTATGCTGAAGATCCCGACCAGGATTTTTTACCAGCAACCGGGCACTTGAAGTTTTTGCAGACGCCTGTCGAAACGCCCCATGTCAGGGTCGATACTGGCGTCCGGCAGGGGGACGAAGTCAGCATCTACTACGATCCTATGATTGCCAAACTCATCGTCTGGGGTGACGATCGCACTCAGGCGTTACGCCGTTTATCAGTCGCATTAACCCACTACCGCATTGCCGGACTGAAGACCAATATCGATTTTCTGTATAATCTGGTTACCAGCGAACCGTTTCTCAACGCCGAACTCGACACTGGATTCATTCAAAAGCATAGAGCGCAGCTATTCCCCAACGCCCGCATTGAGGAGCAGGAGGCGCTGGCACTCGCCACTCTGTACCTGCTGCTCGCGCAGGCCAGGCTGGCAGAGGTCCGCTCCAGCCAACATGCAGAACCAGACTCACCCTGGCATAGCACTTCAGCCTGGCGTATGAACGAGCCACACTGCCAGCAGTTGTACCTGAGTTATCGAGAGCAGGCCTGGACTGTGACTGCCGAAAGAAATCCTGGCCTCGGCCAAGGCAGTTTTACACTCATGATTAACGACAAACGCTTGCCAGTCAGTGGCACACTTCATGACAGTGAACTGAATGCCGATATCGCAGGCTTTAAACAAAAGCTGGTGATCGCAGAACACGACGGTCTCTTCTCGGCCTACCATCGCCAGGGCGCGTTTCAGTTCGCCAGGATCAGTCCTGACCTGGGCGAGGCAGGCAACGACAGTAGCCACGGTAATCCACGCGCGCCAATGAACGGCCGAATTGTGGCGCTACTGGCAAAAGTCGGCACACCTGTTGAGGTGGACGCACCCTTGCTGGTGATGGAGGCTATGAAGATGGAATATACCATCCGTGCAACTCGGCCCGGTCAGGTCACCGAGTTCTTCTATCAGGCTGGCGATCTGGTGGCAGGCGAAGCTGAACTGCTGAATTTCGCCGCAGAGTCGGCCTAGAACAACTTCTCACGCGCAACGCCCGGCTGCGACTGGGCAAAGCGATGGCGGCTTGTCGTTAAGCTAAATTTGTCCTAGTCTAGGGGATCAACTTTCCACTCACTGACTAGGTGTTTTCAACGGAGGATCAGTAGATGTTCGATTTAATTTTGCGTGGCGGTACCATTATTGATGGTTCAGGCGGGCCGCGTTATGTGGCAGACATCGGCATCAAAAACGGCAAGGTTGAGAAAATCGGCAACATCACCGAGGCGGGCACCGAAGAAATAGATGCCACCGGAAAATTGGTCACGCCGGGCTGGGTCGACATTCATACCCATTATGACGGTCAGGCCACCTGGGATCCTATCCTGGCACCTTCAAGCTGGCATGGTGTAACCACAGTCGTCATGGGTAATTGCGGTGTGGGCTTTGCGCCAGTTCGACCTCAGGATAGAGACTTTTTAATTCAACTGATGGAAGGCGTAGAAGATATACCCGGCGCCGCCCTGGCGGAAGGCATCAACTGGCAGTGGGAAAGTTTTCCCGAGTACCTGGATGCGCTGGCAGCATTTCCAAGAGCTATCGATGTGGCGACCCAGGTGCCACATGGGGCTATACGCGCCTATGTCATGGGAGAGCGCTGCAACACGGATTATGCGCCAAGCAGCGAAGAGGTAGCGCAGATGGCTGAACTGGTGCGTGAAGGTGTCGAGGCCGGCGCACTGGGATTTTCCAGCTCCAAGACCCTGCTGCACAAGGACGTCAAGGGTGACTTCATGCCCGGCACTTTCTCCGGTAATGACGAGATGCTGGCGCTGGGCCTCGGCATGAAGGGTCTGAACAACTCGGTATTTGAGCTGGTATCGGATCACCTGGGTGAAGAAGAAGAATGGGCCTGGGTCACCGAGTTCCAGAAGCAGACCGGTCTGACAGTGACCTTGATCGCGACCACTGCGCCCGCTTATGAAAATGGCAAAATGTACAAGCTGGCAGAGCAGGCTCGTCAGGAGGGTCGAGAAATTCGGCCTCAGGCTGCAGGACGACCCACAGGGGTGCTTCATGGACTGCAATCAAGTTTCCATGCTTTCGTCGGTCATCCGACCTTTCGCGAGCATCTCTCTCATCTGAGTCACGCTGAACTGGTTAAGGCCATGAATGAACCAGCGATGAAGGCTCGAATTCTCTCTGAAGAATCCGTCATCAAGGGCGGTCTGATGCAGAACCTGCCGCAATTGATGAACCAGGTCTTTCCCCTTGGCGACACTCCTAACTATGAGCCCAATGCCGAGGACAGCATCGCAGGTATCGCGCGCGCTCAAGGTCGGAACCCCATGGAAGTCATGTACGACCTTCTGGTAGCCAACGAGGGTAAGGAGCTGTTCTATCAGCCATTGGGCGGCTATCAAGGTTTCTCGCTGGATGCGCAGAAAAAGTTACTGGAACATCCTAACGTTCTGTTTGGCTTGAGCGATGGCGGTGCTCACTGCGGCGTTATTGCTGATGCCGGCATGCCCACCTTCATCATGACGCACTGGGGCCGGGATCGCACCAAAGGCGATAAAATGACCCTGGAGTTCATTGTTCAAGCACTGACGTCAAAGACTGCAGAGGCCTTCGGCATGTTTGATCGTGGTCGTATTCGAGAAGGCTGGATGGCAGATCTCAATGTCATCGACTTCGAGACCATGCGATTGTATCGCCCCGAGGCGATTTTTGACTTGCCTGCCGGCGGCCGCAGACTGGTCCAGCGTGCTGGTGGCTACGATGTCACCATTAAGGCAGGCCAAGTCATCTTTAGAAACGGCGAACATACGGGTGCACTACCCGGCAAGCTGGTTAGGCGATCCAACGAGGCACGCGCCGCTCACTAAC
>JAYODE010000048.1:7441-9253 GCA_038106185.1 Gammaproteobacteria bacterium
TTCTGCAACCAGGCATGCCTTCGCCCATGAAGCTGTATATTGCCGAAAAGCCCAGTCTTGGCCGCGCGATCGCTGACGTGCTGCCGAAACCCCACAGGAAAGCCGACGGCTACATTGCCGTAGGCAATGGCGATTGTGTCAGCTGGTGCGTCGGTCACCTGCTCGAACAGGCCGAGCCAGATGCCTATGATGCCAAATTCAAACAATGGCAGCTGGATCATCTGCCTATCGTACCGAAGCAATGGCAACTTAAACCCAAACCCAGTAGCCGCAAACAATTGGCGGTGCTACGCCAACTGGTCAGGGATGCGGACGAATTGGTTCACGCTGGAGATCCTGACCGAGAGGGTCAGCTGCTGGTTGACCAGGTGATCGATTACCTTGGCGTGAAGGGTGCTAAACGCGAGTCGATTCAGCGCTGCCTGATCAATGATCTTAACCCCTCTGCTGTCACTCGTGCCCTCTCGCAGCTGCGCGATAACCGAGAGTTTGCGCCCTTGTCAACGTCAGCCCTGGCACGCTCACGGGCAGACTGGCTGTATGGCATCAATATGACTCGCGCCTTCACACTACAGGGTCGCAAGGTGGGTTATCAAGGCGTACTGTCCGTTGGCAGAGTTCAAACACCTTTGCTTGGCCTTGTAGTCGCCCGCGATGCCGAGATCGAAGGCTTTGTCTCAAAGCCGTTTTTTCAGGTGCTTGCTCACCTGTTGACGGACCAGGGCGAGGAGTTTAAAGCCCGCTGGCAACCCAGTGAAGAGTGCCTGCCCTGGCAAGATGAAGAAGGCCGAGTCCTGTCCCTGGCGCTGGCTGAAAACGTCGCCAGGCGTATCACACGACAACCGGCCACTGTGCTCAACAGTAGCCGCAAACTCAAGCAGCAAGCCCCGCCCCTGCCCTACAATTTATCGAGTCTGCAGATCGATGGGGCTAAACGCTTTGGCATGAGCGCTAAAGCGGTACTGGACACCTGCCAAAGCCTGTATGAACGCCATAAGCTTCTGACCTACCCACGTTCAGACTCAAGATACCTGCCCAAGGAGCATCTCAAGGATCGCAGCGATGTGCTGAACGCCATCCAGCACAACAGCAAAGCCTTGGCCGATGCTGTTAAGGCCGCGAATACCGACCTGGTGAGTAAAGCCTGGAACGACAAAAAAGTCGATGCTCACCATGCTATCATTCCAACTGCTCGGCAGATGGATATCAACAAGCTCAGCAAACCTGAGCGCGATATCTATGAGCTGGTTGCTCGGCAATATCTGATACAGTTCTATCCTCATTACGAGTGGCGGGAGAGTCAGGTCGAATTGACCATCGCTGGCGGACATTTTGTCGCCAAAGCCAACGAGCCACTGAAGCCAGGCTGGAAACAGTTATTCCCCGCTCGGGATTCAGGAACAACACTGCCGCAGGACGCGGCGCTCAACAGCCAGCTGCCAAGTTTGAACCAAGGCGATATCTGCCAGAGCCAAGCGGGCGAGATCCTGACCAGAGAGACTTCTCCACCCAAGCCCTTTGATGATGCCAGTCTGCTCGCCGCCATGACCGGTATCGCCCGCTATGTAAAGGACCCGCAAATACGCCAGATCTTGAAAGACACAGACGGCCTCGGCACTGAAGCCACGCGAGCCGGCATCATCGAGCTATTATTCACTCGTGGCTTTCTGCTTCGACAAGGCAAGACAATTCGAGCCACGGCCGCCGGCAAAGGCTTGATTTTAAGTTTGCCGCCGATGGCGACGACGCCCGATATGACCGCTCAGTGGGAAACCCTGTTGAGCGCGATCAGTCGCAAGGAAACCAGCTATC
>JAYODE010000048.1:9353-12080 GCA_038106185.1 Gammaproteobacteria bacterium
CAAATAATCGAGCCTGGGACCTTTCGACCCGGTCGCGAACGCCCGCCGAAGATCTGGAAATGCTGCATTGTGCCCATACCGCTGCCCATCACTGGCGTGTCATAGGTGCGCCCCTGAACCAAATGCGTGCCACGATGTTGCTGGCTGAGGTGCATGCACAATGCCTACTCGGTGACTCGGCCTTTAAACTCGCCACCCAAATGCGTGACTACTTTCTGGAACCGGCCACTGTAAACTCGATCCCGAATTGGGAACTCGCACTCACCCATGCTATTTACGCCCACGCCGCCCTGGTCGCTAAACGACAAGACGAATATCTAAGCTCTCACGCGGCAGCAACACAGGCAATTGCCGCCATCGAGCTGCCGGAGGATCGGCAGCTGGTGTTGCAAACTTTTGATCAGATTCCGGTGCCGGCTGCGACCACAAAGCCACTCTCCGTCGACCCTGGACCACCAGACTATTTGGCTGGCAATATCGCTGCCTGGCAAATTAATGCCACTCACTATGTGGCGGCAGCAGAAAAAGCCTGGCTTGCCACAGAACCCTACTGGGGCGTCTACAGTATTCCCGACAGTCAGACTCATCTGCTTCCTAAGGACATGTCAGGCCTGCATTGCATTGAGTTAGGGTGTGGCACTGGCTATGTCTCTGCCTGGATGCGCCGCCGCGGCGCGACGGTCGTGGCGCTGGACCCGACGCCAAACCAACTGGCCACTGCCCGTCGCCTGCAAGCGCAACATCAGCTGGAGATCGAGTTCATCGAAGGCTTCGCCGAGTCTGTACCTTTTGCGGATGCCAGTTTTGACTTTGCTATCTCGGAGTATGGTGCAGCACTTTGGTCTGATCCTTATCGATGGATTCCCGAGGCTGCACGCCTGCTTAAACCCGGTGGTCAATTGGTGCTACTGACCAATTCGGCATTGATGACGCTGTGCGCACCAGCGTTCGAGGCCGATGGTGCAATACGCGAGCAATTGCTGCGTCCCTACTTTGGTATGCATGCAATTCAGTGGCCGGATAGTCCCGGTCAGACAGAGTTTCACCTCAATCACAGTGATTGGATCAGCCTGTTCTCGACCCATCGGCTGACTGTCGAGCGGCTGATTGAACTGCAAGTACCTGACGGTGCCACAACCCGCTACACCTGGGCGAATAGCGACTGGGGTCGCCAGTGGCCGCTTGAGGAGGCCTGGGTGGTGCGCAAGGCGATATGAGCTAAAGCGCAAAGCCTCAGCCCAGGTTACTCACCCATACCCTACCTCGATGACTGACACTCGCCGACCCGCAGCCAATTGTCGCCAACCAACATTGAATCTGGCACTATTCCAACTACTGGCCTCGGCGCATTTCAGACAATTGATGGCATCGAGGCGCCCAAATATCACTTTGCAGGTCACCATTCATGCTCGATCTCACTCAGTCACCCGCGCTAGACCAGGCTTTGGTCAATCCCGTTGTCTGGTCAAATGAAGAGAAAATTCACGAGACCCTGGCTTGGCTACGGCAGCATGACCCGGTGCGAAGGCTGGCACCGGAAGGCTTTGAGCCCTTCTGGTCTATCACCAAATACGATGATATCAAGGCAATCGAAGCCAATCGGGCCTTTATCTGCGATCCAAGGCCAACCCTAGCACCCTTGATGGTGACTGAAGCGATAAAGGCCCTGACTGGCCGCAAACACCTGGTGCGCTCGTTAGTGCAGATGGATGACCCAGATCATCGAGCCTATCGCATGCTGACGCAAGGTTGGTTCATGGGTTCTAACCTGCGCAAACTCCAGTCTCGAGTCGATCAGCTGGCGACCCATTACGTGGATCGCATGTTGGATATGCAGGGTCACTGTGACTTCGTCAAAGACATCGCCATGTGGTATCCACTCAGAGTCATCATGTCCGTGCTAGGTGTTCCTGAGGAGGACGAGGCCTACATGCTGAAACTGACCCAGGAATTGTTCGGCGCCGCAGACCCTGATATTCAGCGTTCCTTTGAGATCACGGATGTCAACAATGTGATTCTTGATTTCGAAAGCTACTTTGCCAAAATTACCGAGGCTCGCCGACACCATCCCACAGACGATGTTGCTACAGTGATCGCCAACGCAAAGATTAACGGCGAACCCATACCGGTCAATGATGCCAATGGCTATTACATTATTATTGCCACCGCGGGTCACGATACCACCAGCGCCTCTACTGCCGGCGGTCTGTTGGCTCTGCTGCAGAACCCTGACCAATTTGCTCTGCTGCGATCTGATCCTGAGCGTTATCTGCCCACTTTTATTGACGAGGCTATTCGCTGGGTGACGCCAGTTCGGCACTTTATGCGCACGGCGACCCAGGATACGGAAATTCGAGGCAAAACGATTAAGGCCGGTGATTCCGTCATACTTTGGTATCCGTCAGCGAATCGAGATGAGGACATTTTTAACCAGCCATTCGAGTTCAGGGTTGATCGACAGGACGCCAAGCAACTGGCTTTTGGCTTTGGTGCGCATGTGTGTTTGGGACAGCATTTGGCACGCATGGAAATGACCGCGCTGTTCAGGGAATTACTCAAGCGGGTCAAGCACATAGAACTGGCCGGGGAACCCAGATATAGCCAGTCGACCTTCGTCGGTGGCTTGAAGAACTTGCCGATACGCTTTGAGATGGCCTGACCGACACCAGTCAAGCTTGACCCTGACAACCGCGCTGCAGCTCGGTTGTCGGGCACTTGCGTCAACTA
>JAYODE010000048.1:12180-15526 GCA_038106185.1 Gammaproteobacteria bacterium
GCTATTTCATTCAAAGCTATTTAATTCAGAATTAGCGGTTTACTATTTTTGTCTGAAATCGCTGTGAAATATTCTGGTCAGAAATAGTGTCCGTTGAATACTCGGCTCGCAAAACGCTCACCCATTCGCCGATAGCCAGCCGGATTAGGGTGCAATAGGTCGGGCAGATCTGCTGCATCTGCCTGTCCAAATAAGTCCAGGCCATCCAGATAATGTAACTGCGTGTCGCCTGCTTGTCTGCGCGTCATGACCAGCTCAGACATCAGCGTTCGAATACGCTTGAGAGACAAGGCACCCTGACGCAACTTTGTATCGCCCGAATGCGTGCGAAACTGGCCACTGGCATCGGCCAAGGTCGGTCCAGGATGGTCCTCAGCACTGGGACAATAGATCGGCGAAATCAAAATAACAGGGGTCTGCGGCTGGCCTTCCCTGAGGGTATCCAGAAAACCGTGCAGCGCAGAGGGAAATACCCTTTCTCGCATGGTATCCCCGTTAACCAGATTGATGCCTACCTTCAATGTGATCAATTCTGCCGGCAACTCCCGCATGGCCCTGGCCACAAACTGATCGAGATGGCACTGTCCGGCAAAACCAAAGGACTGCAGATTGACTTGTTGCTGGCCGGCGTAAGCGGCGACAGCCGGCCAGGTGCCCGTTGGCGAATCCGCTTCCATACAGTGACTGATGGAGCTGCCATAATGGAGCCAGCGCGGTCTGTCATCTGTCACAGCTCGCACCCGGCTGTTGGCGGCAAGACGCACACTGCGAATTTCCACGAATGCATTATGCGGCAGCCAAAGCTCGTAGTGGTGCTCTCCGACGGGTAAATCGTCAAACCGCACCCCGTAAGCCTGACCTCGAATCAATTCAAATTCACCGGGCCTGGCTGGATTGAGTTTAATACTGTTGCCCGCATCCAGCGCAAGGTGACGAACCTCCTGATGATCAATCATCAAATCAAAACTCACCGACCGCGGGGTTGCGGGGGGCGTAAACATGCGGGTACTTTGTACTTCGAGCTCAATAAAAGCCGAGTCGGTCGTCAGCGAAAGCCTGACCCCCGATGGCATTCGCACTATCACATCCATTACCTCAGGCACCTGCGATCGAGTCCAGTCTGGTAAGCGACGGGGACTCAGGCCAGCCGGTCTTTGATCAAAGTCTAGCGCACCTGAAAACTGAACACCGGCACTTAACAGGTCAGAGTGATTGATCAACATGATGGCTCCAGGACAAGCGGATAAAACCTGACTATAGCGATTTATTCTGCTGAGCACAGCAGCGACTCAGACATTGGATCACGCCGAATGGCGCCCACAGCACTGACATAAACAAGTACCCTGCCGGATTCGGCAAGCGACAAAACCCAACCAGCGTCAGACTCCCCGGTAATCTGAACGAATAGGAAACAGCGGGTTTTCACTGTCGCACGGCAGATCTGATCGCTGATTTTTAACGGCTGCCATAGAAACCGGTAATTCAAAGGGCAATCTGCCTTCCGTATCGAGGCCCTCAAGAATGGTTGATAGGAGCAGGTCATCAGCGACGCCCAACTCCACATAGACGCCATCCAATTGATCTATGATGTCGGTGATAACGGCCGGCCGGCTCATCTGCAACACGGCGATAGTGGGCAATTGACTTGAAAGCGCCTTAAGTCGATTGGTTGCTTGTGCATTCGGCTTGAAGTCGAGATCACCTTCCTGCTGCCGGCTACCAAAGAAAAAATGTGGATGTAACATTTGATGGGGCGTCGACAGGCGAATGATTGCCACATCGGCCTCGTCCAGGCTAGTGGCGTCCCCCGCTGCCGCACTGATGTTCTCGAGATAGACGCTCATGCCGGGCTTGATTGCAGTCGGCTTCTTCAAACAGATCAAGGATCGACGCTGGGCGTTTCGGCCCGCCATCACTGCCGCTTGCGAGCCCACAATGTCTGCGGCGACCATCTCGTCTACCAGCGGGTTCTCAAACAGTCCCAGCTCAAATTTCGGTACCAGCAAGCGGTAGACTGCCTCATCGATTCGAGCCAGATCCACCAGACCCTGATCAATCACCCTCAGTAAAGTGGCGACATCCTCTTCTCCACCCAGCTGATCACAGCCAGCATTCACCGCCTTGGCAAATCGTTGGTCTCGGGTCAAAGACTCGACGCCCCACGGCATACCAATATCATCGGGCGACTGCATCTGAGTCGGGTTAAGGGTCGCGGCTGTAGCATCGCGAAATATCGCCCAGTCGGAGAGTACAAAACCCTTGAACTGATGCTGAGCTCGTAATAATCCTTCGATCAATTGGGTGGAAAATCCACCGGCGACGGGCTCAAGCAACTCTCCCTTCAACACTAGGTCTTTCAATATGGTGTAGGTTGGCATGACACCCGCCACATTCACATCAAAAGCATCCAGGAACGCTTCTATATGCACTCGCAAAGACGCCTCTGTCAGTCGGGAATAGCGGCCATAGGCATTGTGCCCGTCGAACCCCTCGGGCGCCGCCGAATAACCAACCCAATGCTTGACGACACAGGCTACGCTGTCTTGATGCAGCCCAGTTTTTCCCGCTTGCATGCCGACCACATAGGCACCTACCAGGGCGCGAGCCAACTTCGGGTCCTCACCAAAGGTACCAGAGATTCTCGGCCAGCGAGGCTCAGTGGCAATATCAGCTTGGGGCGATAGCGCCATATGAATGCCGGCGGCACGGTATTCGGCTCTGGCAATTGCTGCAAACTGCTCGACGAGTTCGACACTGCCCACTGCCGCAAGCCCGGTGGTTTCTGGCCACTGAGAAAACCCCATGGCTCTGGAGCTCGCACCTGTCACATGGGCAAAGTGGTGCCGAGGATCAGTGCTCACGGTGACGGGAATCCCCAGCCGAGTTTCAGCTGCGAGGGTCTGTAAGGCATTATTCTGTGCTGCAAAGGTTCGCGGATCTGCGTCCAGACGGGTCAACAGATGATTAATACCGGCTTCAACAATTAATTGCCGATTGACCGCCAAATGATACTCAGCGCCGATGCCGAGCGTGCCATAGGTGCCATGAGTCTGAGCAGTGCCATGCATCATCAATCCCGCTTTCTCTGCCAGCGTCATGCGGCCTAATAGATCCTTGGCTCTGATCTCGGCTGATAATCTGTGGTCTTCATAGACGGACAGAACACCGTCATGGTCAAGATCCCGAAACACTATCCCATCTTGCTGCATCGTTTTCATAGTTCTGCTCTCAAACTCAACTCACCGTGCCGACGAGTCTAACATGCTTATCTTCGTTGTCAGGCCTATGCCTATCACCGTCACTCGTAACAATCCAAGTGCCGATATAGCCGATATAGCCGATATAG
>JAYODE010000048.1:15626-17980 GCA_038106185.1 Gammaproteobacteria bacterium
GCCGATATAGCCGATATAGCCGATATAGTTGCAGCAGACAGGCTCATCCACAACCCGCTCTTTAATGATTGCCATTATTTATAGAATAATGTCTAATCATCGCTCATCGACTATTCATGACAGGTGTTGCCGTTGAATGTAAAAAACCGAGTCTACCCCAACGAGGCGCAGCTGAAAGGCTTTCTCGAACCCAGTAGCAAAGGCCCCATCTACATGGTTAACCTGCTGAAGTTTAAAGCCCGCGCAGAGTACGAGGATGGCCGAGCGTCAGATCTGACTGGCGAACAAGCCTATGATCTTTACAGTGCCGGGGTATCCCAATTGCTGCAGGAGTTTGGCGGCGGCGGTATGTTTGCTGGCACAGTCGAACGGCTGATGCTGGGTGAAGTTGAGGAACTGTGGGACAAGATCGCGATCGCCATGTACCCATCCAGACAGGCCATGCTGGCGATGATGCAGTCACCAAAAATGCAGGTGATCAGCGCCCATCGAACAGCTGGACTGGCCGGTCAGCTGAATATTGAAACTGTCGATGTTGCCGGTCTCTGGCTTGGCAATGACAGCAGCATTTAAACTGCCTGACATAGACTAATCCAAACTCCTCGCCCAAACTCCTCGCAAGGAACCTGATGATGAAGATACTACGCACACCCGACGCCTGTTTTTCTGATCTGGCTGACTACCCGTTTGCGCCACACTACACCAACATTATCACGAAGGACGGCAGTGAACTGCGGATTCATCATCTGGATGAAGGACCCAAGGACGGCCCGATAGTGCTCTGTATGCACGGGCAGCCGGTCTGGAGCTACCTGTATCGAAAAATGGTGCCGTATTTGGTCAATGCCGGTATGCGCGTCATCGCCCCCGACCTGCCAGGCTATGGAAAATCCGATAAACCCGGTCAACTCGAAGACTACAGCTACCAGCACCAGGTAGACTGGATGGGCCAGTGGCTAGTGACCAACGACTTCAAGGGTCTGACACTCTTTTGTCAGGACTGGGGTGGTCTGATCGGTCTGCGGCTGGTGGTGAACCATCCAGACCGGTTTGATCGCGTCGTCATTGCCAACACAGGCTTGCCCTATAATCCAGACTTGCCTGAGGAAGTGGTCAAAGAGGTGGAGGCGTTTCGTGCCCATGCACCCACACCCTCACTGCTTGAAATGCAAACAGCCCTGAGTCAGATGGAAGGCTCTGCGGCGAACAAGTTTGCCTACTGGCAAAAATTCTGCTGGGAAACACCCGATCTGCCTGTCGGTTTCATGATGTCTATGACGATGGAAAAGCGTTCGAATCTTGCCAAGGCCATGCTACTCCTGCTGCATAAATTGGGCCTTGATCACTGGGTACAATCCAAGCTGGCAAAAGCCTATGAGGCGCCTTTTCCAGATCCTAGCTACAAGATGGCGGTACGCGCCATGCCCAGCCAGGTGCCAACTCTGCCTACAGATCCGTCCCTGGAAGCCCAACGTCAGGCATGGGAATTTTTTGAGACCTTCGACAAACCATTTCTCTGTGCCTTTGCAGACAATGATCCGGTCACCAAGGGTCTTGACGCTCAGTTTCTGGAAAAGGTGCCAGGCACGCGCGGACTACCCCATACGATCATCAAGGGCGGCGGCCATTTCGTGCAGGAAAACAGTCCGCAACAGGTAAGCCAAGTCATCATCGATCTGATTCGCTCGACCTGAAGGCACGAGATTCTCGGTAACGGATCGGCTTAAATGGCAAAACAGGTTAACTGCAGCCCATGCGAAAACTACTGACACGCATCTCTATGACAATGGCCCTGCTGATGGCGGCGATCTTTTGGTTGCTGTTTTTTTCGCCCAGACCCCCCTTGACCACCAGTCCTGAAACACTGGCAGGTGATGGCAGTTTGGTGAATTACTGCGCGTTACCACCATTGGATGGCAGCGGCAAGCTGGCAGCCGAGATACCCAAAGGCAACACGCCCGATTGTCGCTACTCGCACTTTCCGCTACCGATCTTGGCGGGCTGCACAGAGCCCTTGATCGAAGGTGCTGACGATATTCGCGGCTTATGGCTGGCGGTCGAGGGTAAGGTTGGCCATGTAGAACGGATTGAACAGTGCGGTGCGCGCACTGTCATCACAACAGCCGGGCTCATTCATGATGCCGGCCCGAACAGCACTGCGCACGTCAATACCGACGATACCGAGGGCACCGTATTCTTCACGTTAGGCGAAAAGGAATACTGCCCCAGAACCTCTGCCAACATGACTTGGGATAGCGGCAAACTGAATTTCCACCTTCTTGGCTGGGGCCCCCAGGTCGTGCAGCGCTATCTTGATGGCGACCAACTCATCTGGGCGTATGCTGACGGCTCTA
>JAYODE010000048.1:18080-21713 GCA_038106185.1 Gammaproteobacteria bacterium
CTCCACGAAATCCATGAATACCCCGATATCAATGGACACCAGGACAGGTAGCAAATAGGGGGCAATCCTACTTATACTGGCGGGCAAATCTTCATGAGGACACTCCAATGCCAGAACTTGAACAGTTTCGAGCCGATACCCGAGCCTGGCTCGAAGCTAACTGCCCTGCCAGCATGCGCACCCCTATGGTTGCCGATGAAACAGTCTGGGGTGGCCGCAATGCGAGTTACAAAAACCCTGACTCAAAACTCTGGCTCGACCGTATGGGCGCCAAGGGCTGGACCGCACCTATGTGGCCTGCCCAGTACGGAGGTGGTGGCCTGACCATGGCAGAGAATGCCGTTCTCGAGAGTGAATTACGTCGCATCAAGGCCAGACCCGCCCTCAGCAGCTTTGGATTGTGGATGCTGGGACCCGTGCTGTTAGAGTTTGCCAATGAGGAGCAAAAGCTCGAGCACCTGCCCAAAATTGTTCGCGGCGACATTCGCTGGTGTCAGGGCTACTCTGAGCCAGGCGCCGGATCTGATCTTGCTGGCCTGCAAACCAAAGCCGTGCGAGACGGTGACGAATATGTGATCAATGGCCAGAAAGTCTGGACCTCCTACGCCAATTATTGCGACTGGATTTTCTGTCTTGTGCGCACCGACACTTCGGTCAAGCATAACGGTATCAGTTTCATGTTGTTCGATATGAAAAGCCCGGGCGTCACAGTCAAGCCCATTCAATTGATCTCCGGTGAAAGTCCTTTCTGCGAAACCTTCTTTGACGATGTGCGGGTACCCGCGCGCAACCAGGTCGGCGAGCTCAACAAGGGCTGGACTATCGCTAAACGCTTACTGCAACACGAACGCACCAATATCGGCGACTTCGGTACGGCGCAGAGCCCGCAGACACCCATGCATGAGCAAGCTAAAAAATACCTCGGTGAAGACGCTCAGGGTCGCCTGGATGATGCGGCAATGCGCCGCGAAATCGCCAAATACCAGGTGCGTCAAAAAGCCTATGGCTTGACCTACGCGCGGGTGGGTCAGGAACTCAAAGCGGGCCTTGGTGACGGGGCCGCATCATCGATTCTCAAGGCAGTTGGTGCTGAATTGAACAAGCATCGCTCCGAGATGCTGATCGACATGATGGGGACACAGGGTATCGGCTGGGAAGGCGAAGGCTTCAATGACTGGGAGATCATGCAAACCCGGGGCTGGTTGCGCTCTAAAGCCAACTCCATTGAAGGCGGTACCACTGAAATCAACAAGAACGTGGTTGCCAAAAATGTACTGGGTCTACCCACTAAATAATTCGTGGCTTGAGGCAGCAGCATAGTCGCGCACTCGAGGCCAAGCACCAAGGAAAAACAATGGCTCTAATATTAAATGAAGAACAAATACTGCTGAAAGACAGCGCCAAAGACCTGATATCAGCCGCAGCACCTGTGACCGAATTTCGTGCACTGAGGGATAGCAAAGATGCGCTTGGCTATTCAAAGAACCTCTGGACCCAAATGATTGATATGGGCTGGGCAGGCATCTGTATTCCGGAGGAATTTGGCGGTCTGGATTTTGGCTTTCACGGACTGGGTATTGTCCTGGAAGAGACAGGTCGCACTCTGGCGGCCTCGCCGCTGGTTGCATCCATCCTTGTGAGCGCAACGGCAATCACCCTGGGCGGCAACGCTGCACAAAAGAAGCAACTGTTGCCAAAATTGGCTGAGGGGTCTTTATTGATGACCCTTGCCCTGGACGAAACTTCGCACTTCAGCCCCCACCGCATTGAGACTCGCGCAGAGGCTTCTGGCGACGGCTTCAGGATCACCGGCAATAAGGTCTTTGTCCTTGATGGCCACATAGCCGATACCTTCATCGTCGCGGCACGCACCAGCGGTGGCCATCATGACAGGCAAGGCATCACCTTATTTCTCGTAGATCGCGCGACACCGGGCATCACCGTGACTCGAACTCGCATGGTCGATAGTCGTAACGCCGCTAAAATCAGTTTTGCCGATGTTCAGGTTAGCGCTTCAGCCGTGCTGGGTGAGCTGAACAAGGGTGCCGATATCCTTGACCCGGTTCTGGATCGCGCCGCTCTGGGCTTAGCCGCAGAGATGTTGGGTGCGTCGTTAGAAATATTTGAACGCACCCTCGCCTACCTGAAAGAGCGCACCCAGTTTGACACCAAAATTGGCTCCTTTCAGGCACTGCAGCATCGCGCTGTCGACATGTACTGCAACCTTGAGCTATCCAAGTCTATTCTGATTGATGCGCTATCAGCGCTGGACGAGGGTCGCGACGCAGAACTGCCGGTGCTTGCCTCTTCGGCCAAGGCCCAGTTGTGTGAAACCCTGCACCAGATCTCGTCAGAAGGCGTACAGATGCACGGCGGCATCGGCATGACTGACGAACATGAAATCGGCTTCTTTTTAAAGCGAGCTCGAGTCGCAGAAAAAACTTTTGGTGACGCCGGTTATCACTATGATCGGCTGGCAACACTGAACGGCTACTAACCGCTTCATTATGGCGCAGGGTTCTATGGAGAGCCTGCGCCAGAATCAAGGCCTGTCAGCGTGGCGATTGGCCATACACCAGCCCCAGACCCTGGGATTTATACCCTAACAGGGTCAGCAAGGTATCAGAGGCGGTATCTACGACCGCTGCGTCAAGGGACAGAAACCAGTTCTCCTGGGTTCTATAGATGGGCCGAGTATACCAACCAAATAAGGCGGCTCGACTCTGCTGCGAGGTGTTTTCACCGGTCCTGTGCCACAGACGGCTATCGAGTATCATCATGGTGCCGGCTGGAGCAATCACCGGCATCGCCTCGCTGATGGCGGCCTGGTCAGCATTTGCCGAACGCCGATGACTGAAGGGCACTATTTGAGTTGCACCATTGGTCTGAGTAAAGTCATCCAGGCACCAGGCCACGTTCATGCCTTGCGCTCTGACTGGCCAGGGTGTCGGCATGAACAATTGGTCGGCATGCAAGGCGCCGCCTGTGCCCCCTGGCTGAGTGATATTCGCTGAGATGTTTCCCAATAATGCCGGCCAGCCAAGCACGGCTGTCAGTAGCTCAACGACCTGCGGCATCTGCACCAGATCGCGAAACACCCCATGACGATTCAGAATGTTCCAGACTCGAATATTGGCATCACCATAATCCAGCGCAAATCCCTGGAACCGGCCCTTTTCCCCATCTTCATCGACCGCGGCATAGGTCGCCTGTCGGGCCAGTAGCAGCTGACTCGGCGTCAGCTGATCAGACAATAAAGCCAGACCAAACTTTTCCAGGTCTTGCAGTGCTTGCGCGACACTCTGAGTCGGCGCTGGCATTACCTCTGTCGTCATGACGCTTCTCCTCACCTCATCACTGCTGGCGTTTTCGAAGCGCCTTTTTATCGGGTTTACCAACTGCTGTCTGGGGTATGGCATCTATAAACAGAATGTTCTTTGGCGTCTGAACCGGACCCTTATGCGCCTTAACCAGGGCCATCAGCACTTGCGGATCAACACTGGCGCCTGGCCGCAACACGACCGCCGCCGTAACAGCCTCGCCCCACTTCTCATCGGGTACTCCATAAACAGCAACTTGAGCGACAGCCTCATGGGTCGCTATGACATTCTCTACCTCACTAGGAAACACGTT
>JAYODE010000049.1:0-4148 GCA_038106185.1 Gammaproteobacteria bacterium
TCAGCGTTGTATTTGATAACTGCCAGGCATAATGCCTTCAGTGGTCCAGTCACCGATTTGATAGCGATACAAACGCAAAGTTGGATAGCCGACCGCAGCAGTCATGCGTCTGACCTGGCGGTTTCGACCTTCTCGTATGGTGAGGCTGAGCCAGGAAGTGGGGATTCGCTGGCGTTCTCGAATCGGTGGCACCCTCGGCAAGAGCGGCGCCGACTCAAGTATTTTGACCTCTGCAGGGCGGGTTACTCCGTCCTTAAGGCGCACGCCGCTTGCCAGCTGAGCCAGTGCTTTGTCTGGAATGTCACCTTCAACCTGCACCCAATAGGTCTTTGCGAGTTTAAATCTAGGATCGCTGATCAGCGCTTGCTGTCTCCCATCATCTGTCAGTAGCAGCAGACCCTCAGAATCTCGATCAAGCCGTCCGGCAGGATAAACGTCAGGGATAGGCACGAAGTCCTTCAGCGTCCTGCGACCAGCAACCGGCCGAAACTGAGTGAGCACATCAAAAGGCTTGTTAAATAGGATCAACATCGATGGCAGCTGATCCCTGCTTGGCAGGTCGCCTGACGACAGCAGCTTTGAGATTTAATTTGCAAGGTCATGCGCTTGGTTAATCTGACAGTAGACGGGCAATTATAGCGTTTTCGTCATGTCCTGACGAAAAATTTTAAACGGTCTGTTTGTCGAACAGCTGACCATTCAGCGCTTGCCATCGATAGATTGTCTTGTTGTGGAATGGTTGGAAAAGCTAAACTGGGGTCAGAAGGCGTCCTGTCGCGGCCTGTCTGTCTCCGAGTTTTGCCCGGCACAAGGAACGTTAGCGTCAAAAGCCGTGGATGTGGCGGTCGGTTTTACGGGGTTCAGCGGCTAGTCAAGGAACTTTTGCCGGTCTGAATAGGTCAATGTAGCAATCGTCATGGCTAAACCTTTTGATGATCATCGCGAAACCCAGCCTTTTCAGTGGCAGCCATCAGCGCCGGTCAGATTTTGAAATCACCCTACAAAGAAATGGTTTTATCCGGGTCGATTTTCTGCTGGAATAGCCATTCGTAGTTAGTCTGCAGGGAAAGTTTCAGAAGATGACGAGCGTCATTACGGATTACCAGTGGCATGAGTAAGGTTGAAAAGTTTCAAGGAATACCCTCGGTCATTTTACTGTCAGAGCTCACCATAGCAGCCATGGCTGCATCGTCGAATAACGGTGGTAATGGTGATGATGGAGACAATGGCGATCTGGATCGTCATCACCGAGGCATAGACACGGTTGTCGAGCGCGCTAAACCGCAATTGAAATCGCCGTCTATGTATAAGGTGATTCTGCTAAATGATGATTACACGCCGATGGAGTTCGTTGTCGAGGTACTGCAAACTTTTTTTGCAATGAATCGAGAGAAAGCGACTCAGATTATGCTGACAGTGCATACGGCTGGTCGAGCAACCTGTGGAATTTATACCCGTGATATCGCCGAAACCAAATCCGCTCAGGTGAATCAGTTTGCCCAGGACAATCAACACCCCTTAGTCTCGGATATCGAGGCGGTAGAGGACTAGCGTTGAGGGAAATTGCCAAGCAGCGGCAAGTAAGACAAAACCAATGGTCAAGGGTCCAGTAGGGCCGATAAAGCTTAATCAGGATGAAGTAAATGCTTAGTAGAGACCTTGAAGTAACATTGAATCTCGCGTTCAAGGACGCGAGAGCGAAACGGCATGAATTGATGTCGGTCGAGCATTTATTGTTGGCCTTGCTGGATAATGCCATCGCCGTGGGCGTGTTGCGTGCTTGCGGTGCGGACATAGAAGCCTTACGCAAAGAGTTGCAAGATTTTCTGGACGCGACGACGCCACTGATTCCCGCCAGTGAAACTGATCGTGAGACTCAGCCGACCCTGGGTTTTCAACGGGTGCTGCAGCGCGCCGTATTTCATGTTCAGTCATCGGGCAGGAAAGAGGTAACAGGTGCGAGTGTACTGGTAGCGATTTTTAGTGAGCAGGAGAGTCATGCGGTTTATATCCTGAAACAGCAGGAGGTCAATCGAATTGATGTCGTGAATTTTATCGCCCATGGAACCCCCAAGGTCGCCAGCAAGGAGGAAGTTGATTCCGCCGAGCAGGTTGATGAAGGTGCCTCCAGTGAGGAGAAAGCCCCCAGTTCCTTGGAACAGTTTGCGAGCAACCTCAATGAGCAAGCACGAAAGGGACTCATAGACCCTCTGGTCGGCCGCCATGAAGAGGTAGAGCGTGTCATCCAGATATTGTCCAGACGGCGCAAGAACAATCCTCTGCTGGTAGGTGAGTCGGGTGTCGGCAAGACGGCGATTGCAGAAGGGCTGGCGAAACTGATCGTCGATGGGGAAGTCCCAGATGTCATCAAAGACAGTATTGTCTACTCACTTGACTTGGGAGCACTGCTGGCGGGTACAAAATATCGCGGTGATTTTGAAAAGCGTCTGAAAAATTTGCTGTCTGAGCTGACCAAAAAGAAAAATCAAATCCTCTTTATCGATGAAATTCACACCATTATTGGCGCGGGCGCAGCATCGGGCGGTGTGATGGATGCATCAAATTTGCTGAAACCTTTGTTAGCCTCCGGTGACCTGCGATGCATGGGTTCAACCACCTATCAGGAATACCGCGGCATCTTTGACAAGGATCGTGCTTTGTCACGTCGGTTTCAGAAGATCGATGTTTTAGAGCCCAGTGTTGAAGATACTTACCAGATTTTGAAAGGGTTGAAGTCACGGTTTGAGGAACACCACAACCTCAAATATTCGGACAGGGCCTTGCGTGTTGCGGCAGAATTGGCGGACCGATACATCAATGATCGGTTTATGCCTGACAAGGCGATTGATGTGATCGATGAAGTGGGCGCCTATCAGCAGCTGCAATCAGCCAGCAAGCGCAAAAAGGTGATAGGTGTTTCTGATGTGGAAAGGATGGTTGCCAAGATTGCTCGGATTCCGCCGAGCACCGTGTCCTCTTCCGACAAGAAAGCGCTAAAGGATCTTGAAACGAACTTGAAGATGGTTATTTTTGGTCAGGACGAAGCGATCAATACGCTGGCGAGTGCTATCAAGCTTTCCAGAGCAGGTCTGAAGGACGCTGACAAGCCGATTGGGTCCTTCCTGTTTGCCGGGCCGACAGGCGTCGGTAAGACTGAAGTGTGTCGTCAGCTTGCTAGCATTATGGGTATCGAGCTGGTGCGGTTTGATATGTCTGAGTATATGGAACGACATACTGTCTCGCGTTTGATTGGTGCGCCTCCTGGCTACGTCGGCTTTGATCAAGGGGGCTTGTTAACCGAAGAAATTACCAAGCATCCACACTGTGTCCTGCTGCTGGATGAAATCGAGAAGGCGCACCCGGAGGTTTTCAACCTGCTGTTGCAGGTGATGGATCACGGTACCTTGACCGACAACAATGGCCGAGCGGCTGATTTTAGAAATGTCATTATCGTTATGACCACCAACGCCGGAGCACAGGAAATGGGCAGATCCTCCATAGGATTTACTCACCAGGATCACGCCACTGACGGTATGGAAGTGCTAAAGAAAATGTTTACGCCTGAGTTTCGAAATCGGCTGGACTCCATCATTCAGTTCGATGCTTTGTCCCCTGAGGTTATCAAGACTGTAGTCGACAAGTTTCTGGTCGAAATTCAGGTCCAGCTGGACAGCAAGAAAGTGGTGCTGGAGATCAGCGATGAAGCCCGTGAATGGCTTGCCGAACATGGTTATGACAAAACCATGGGCGCCAGGCCTATGCAGCGTTTGATACAGTCCAAGATCAAGAAAGAACTCGCGGAAGATATTCTCTTCGGGCGTCTGTCCAATAATGGCGGCGTTGTCCACGTTGTTGTTCGCGCGGGAGATCTGGTGCTTGAGATCGATGAGCCCGTCTCTGCCTGATTGCCTGTGTCTGCCTGATTAAAGCTTGTGCAAACGAAAGCTTGTGCAAATTAGAGCTTGTGCAAACGAAAGCTTGTGCAAACGAAAGCTTGTGCAAACGAAAGCTTGTGTAAATGAAAGCTTGTGCAAAAAAAACCTGTGCAAATGAAAGCTAGAGGGCTCTCGCTCTCTAGGGCCAGGGTGCAAGGCGACTTGTACAAGCAGGCTTTGAAAAATAGCTTTTCAAAATAGCCTTTTAAAAAA
>JAYODE010000049.1:4248-18486 GCA_038106185.1 Gammaproteobacteria bacterium
GAGCTTTTGACAGAGACTATTCGCGAAAAGTAATCCGACCTTTGGAGAGATCATAAGGGGTCAGTTCAACCTTAACTTTATCACCGGTGAGAATTTTGATGTAATTTTTGCGCATCTTGCCGGAAATATGCGCAATGATTTTGTGGCCGTTTTCTAACTCCACTTTAAACATGGTATTGGGCAAGGTATCAATCACCGTGCCAACCATTTGTATCTGTTCTTCTTTTGCCAATTTAAGTCCTCTGCAGCCAAGTGCATATCGAAAAGGCGTGCATTTTGCACGAAAACCTTAGGCTTAGCAAAGCACTGTCATGCATCCGGCTAAACCCCGAGCTCAGGGTGCTGGCATCCTGACCTCTGCGTTCAAGGGGGTGAGGCAATCCAGCGGTTGTCGAGATACAGTTCTATGGGTTGGTAGTCGATTTTATAGCTCATCTTCTGGCACTCTTTGATCCAGTAACCCAGATACAGCCAGGATTTTTCTTGTCGGCAGGCTTCCTCAATTAGCCACAACACTGCAAAAGTACCAAGGCTTCGCTGGTCATCTTTTGGTTCAAAAAAGGTATAGACCGCAGACAGGGCATTATCAAGTACGTCAATGACGGCAACCGCGAGTAAACGTTGATTCAGCCGAAACTCGACAAAACGGGCCTCTCGACGGCCATCGACGAGAAAGCTGCGAAATTGTTCCGGGTCTGCCGGAAACATGTCGCCATCGCCATGACGTTGGGCTATGTAGCGGGAAAACAGATTGAAATATTCGTCTGTCATTTGTGGTGGTTCGACGCAAATGCTCAAGTCCTGGTTCCTTTGCCTGACCCGCCGTTGACGACGATTCAACTTTGACTCAGCAACTCTTACCCGAACTGGTACACAGGCCTGGCAGGTTTGGCAATGAGGCCGATAAATGTGCGCGCCACTGCGCCGAAATCCCGAAGCAGACAAGGCAGAGTAAACGGCGGTATCTATGTCGGCGTGAGGATCCGCAAAAAGGGTTGTGGCTTCTTGGTGATCGAGATAACTGCAGGGATGGCCAGGCGTGACAAAGAATCGCAGTTGCTTGAGTGCTGCCAGAGAGTCAGAATTCATCGTGGCTAACTTACCATGGAGATAACACAGAGGGTACCCGTTGCCAGTCAATTTGTCGTTCTGGCTGCGTATAGACCTTGAGAATAGCCAGAAATTCCTCGCGGCGAATTTCCCGTAAACCCAGCGTTCGCAGGTGCGGGTTATCCATCTGGCAATCGATCAGCGGGCTGCCGTAGGACGACATGAGACGATGGAGATGCGCGAAAGCGACCTTTGAGGCATCTGTGACGGTATGAAACATGGATTCGCCGAAGAAGAGGTTGCCGAGACCGATACCGTACAAACCCCCGACAAGCTTGTCCTGTTGATAGCATTCGATGGAATGTGCATAGCCGAGTTTGTGCAACTCAATATAGGCAGCCTGCATCTGCGGCAAGATCCAGGTGTCAGTCGCGTAGGATCGAGGCCGGCTGCAGTGTTCAATAACGGCGCTAAAGTTTTTATTCACGTGAACCGTGAAATTTTGCCGTGTTAATTGGCGAAGCAGGCTACGACTGATTTTGAGCTCATCGGCAAACAGCACGCCGCGAGGATCTGGAGACCACCAGAGGATAGGTTCGCCAGTGCCATACCAGGGAAATATGCCAGATCGGTAGGCCAGTAGCAGTCTTTCTGGACTCAGGTCGCCGCCGGCCGCGAGCAAGCCATTGGGCTCCTGCAGCGCTGCGGTCACAGGAGGGAAGTCGAGCTGGCCGGGATCGAGCCAGGGTACCGTCATCGATTGCTCCGGCCGGCGCTATGCTTTCTGATCAGCGAGATTATCGAGATATTTTTCGGCATCCAGCGCCGCCATACATCCGAATCCGGCAGAAGTCACTGCCTGGCGATAGACCTGGTCTGCGACGTCTCCGGCGGCGAACACGCCGGGAATACTGGTCGCCGTCGCATCGCCTGTCAGTCCGGTCTTAATGGTGATGTAGCCATTGTTCATTGCCAGCTGGCCAGCGAAGATGCTGGTATTGGGCGTATGTCCAATAGCGATAAAGATACCGTGAAGGTCAATTTCCTGGCTTTCACCGCTCTCAGAGTTCTTAATTCGCATACCCGTAACACCCATGTCATCGCCCAAAACCTCTTCGAGTGCGGCATTCCAGTGAATCTGGATATTGGCTTTTTCAAGCACTTTATGTTGCAGGATCTTCTCACCACGAAACTTGTCTCGGCGATGAACCATGATGACTTCTGAAGCAATGTTAGACAAATAAAGGGCTTCCTCCAGCGCCGTATTACCACCGCCAATCACTGCGACTCTTTGTTTTTTGTAGAAAAAGCCATCACAGGTCGCACAGGCGCTGACGCCTCGACCCTTATAGGCTTCTTCTGACTCAAGACCCAGGTAACGGGCCGAGGCGCCGGTGGTGATGATCAGGGCATCGCAGGTATAGGTAGCCGCATCGCCATGGAGTCGAAAGGGGCGAACGCCGAGTTCCGTTTGATTGATGTTGTCATACACGATCTGGGTATCAAACCGTTCGGCATGCTTCTGCATTCTGACCATCAGGTCGGGGCCCTGCAATCCTTCCACGTCCCCAGGCCAGTTGTCCACGTCCGTGGTGGTAGTCAGTTGACCGCCAACTTCTACGCCAGTAATCACAACGGGTTCTAAATTCGCTCTGGCAGCATAGACCGCGGCAGAAAAGCCCGCAGGGCCAGATCCGAGAATAATGAGTTTGTGATGAATTACCTGCATTGTTGGAGCTACCTGTCGATGAAGAAGGGCCTATGGAACGGGGCCAATACTACTAATACCAATGCCAATACCAATAAGAATCAGCGGTTGCGGCTATCACCAAGCACCCAGTGATGGGACTCGGCGGACTGCGCCGAAAAAATCAGATGCTTAGCCAGCTTGCCTGCGTATCTCAATAAAGTCAGCGCCTTGACGATGTTTTTCGGCGAGGTCCCAAAGCGTTCTGCCTGATTTATCGGTGGCGTCAAGATCGCGTCCCGCTTCGACGAAAAAGCCAATAAAACGCTTAAAGTCGGCAGGTCGCATACCACGATAGGCTTTCAGCAAAATATGAAAGTCTGGAGACTGATCCCCATAGCTTTGTAGATTGAGAAAGCTTCTTACTCGATCATCGTCCCAGACTTCGTCAGTGACTTGGGGTTGTGAAGGTCCTGCCATAATGCTGATTTCTGCCGCTAGAATGTCGGTAAATGATACAGTAGCGGGCGAGTTCGGCATAGCTGATCCGTGCGCGGCATTAGAATAAAACGATTTAACATTCTAACCCGACATTATAAGATCAAGCTGAAATATAACAGATTGATTAGTAACAATAATTATCCCGCGACAGGGTGTCTTGAGGAATCTGTTTTGGCCCCACCAAAAACTAAACCGCAAACGTCTGAACAGATTATGGATCAGCTGCAACCTCGTCTGAGAGAGGGCAGCCTTATTGCGCTGGTCGCGTTGTGCAGCTACTTGTGTCTGGCGCTGTTTAGCTTCGATCCCACAGACCCGGGCTGGAGTTATACCGGTGTTGATAGCGATGTCAGTAACCTGGTAGGCAAAAGTGGCGCTTGGGTTGCTGATGTATTGTATTTTCTCTTTGGTTATATGGCCTTTATATTTCCTACGATGCTGGGTTATCAGGCCTGGCTGGTATTTAAGGGGCGCGACCGAGACCTTGAATTCAACTGGCCGCTATTGGTCTTTCGAGTACTTGGCTTGCTGTTGATTCTGATGGCAGGCGCTGGGATTGCTAGCCTGCACTTTTATTCTGCTGGCCTGCATCTGCGAGAGGGCACAGGTGGAGTCCTTGGCAGCCAATTGGTGGCGCTGCTGGAACCCGCATTTAGCTATGTGGGCGCGACTCTGATACTCCTCGCCAGTTTTCTGTTTGGTTTGACGGCGTTTATGGACATCTCCTGGTTGAGAGTCATGGACGTGTCGGGGCGCTGGTCTCTGCTCGGTCTTGATTATATACAGGTGACTTGGCAACGCTGGCGAGCGCGATGGCTCGAGCGGACTCAGGCTAAGGAAGTGTCTGTTAAGCGTCATGAAGCGTTGGCGCGGGAGGTACAAAAGCAGCTTACGCGCGAGCCGGTCAAGATACTTCAAGTGACACCAAAACCTCCTGAGGTCAGTGCCCGCGTCGCTCGCGAGAAGCAGGGAAATCTGTTTAAGGTCGCCGCGGTCGACGGACTACCGGCGCTACATCTGCTTGATGCGTCGGTGCCAGACGGAACACGAGGTTATTCGCCCGATGATCTTGAAGCCATGTCACGCCTGTTAGAGCTGAAACTGATGGACTACGGCATTGAGGCGCAAGTCGAGGCGGTATTCCCCGGTCCGGTGATTACTCGATTTGAAATCAAACCTTCAGCTGGCGTCAAGGTCAGCAAGATCACGAGTCTGGTCAAAGACTTGGCGCGATCTCTGGCTGTTATTAGCGTGCGAGTCGTGGAGGTGATTCCTGGCAAATCGGTTGTTGGCATAGAAATCCCGAATGTCGACCGAGAAATCGTCAAGTTAAGTCAAGTCCTCAGTTCAAATGCCTACGATGAGGCAATGTCACCACTGAGCCTCGCCTTGGGACATGATATCGGTGGCGAGCCGGTCGTGGTTGACCTGGGAAAGATGCCGCATCTGCTGGTCGCAGGCACCACGGGTTCAGGTAAGTCGGTGGGCTTGAATGCGATGATCATCTCGCTACTTTTCAAGGCCTCTCCCGAAGACGTTCGCCTGATTATGGTCGACCCCAAGATGTTGGAGTTGGCAGTTTATGAGGGTATTCCACATCTGTTAACACCCGTGGTCACTGACATGAAGGATGCTGCCAACGCGCTGCGTTGGTGTGTCGCTGAAATGGAACGACGCTACCGGTTAATGGCCGCGATGGGCGTACGAAATGTTGGCGGATTTAACCGAAAGGTCAAAGACGCGCAAAAAGCGGGCACGCCCCTCAAGGATCCTTTATGGCAGCCTTCGCCGTTGCAAGCCTTGGAGGAGGGTGCGCCAGACCTGGAAACGTTGCCATTTATTGTCGTTGTTATCGATGAATTCGCCGACATGATGATGATAGTCGGTAAAAAAGTTGAGGAGCTTATCGCACGAATAGCGCAGAAGGCCCGTGCCGCAGGAATTCATCTGATTTTGGCAACCCAAAGACCTTCTGTTGATGTAATCACCGGCCTCATCAAGGCCAATGTTCCAACTCGAATTGCCTTTCAAGTGTCCTCAAAAATTGATTCGAGAACAATTCTTGACCAGGGCGGTGCTGAACAGCTGCTTGGCCATGGAGATATGCTGTATTTGCCAGCCGGATCGGCACTGCCCATACGAGTCCATGGAGCCTTTGTTGACGATGATGAGGTGCATCGCGTCGTTGAAAGCTGGAAAGAGCTGGGCGAGCCAAATTATCTCGACGAAATTTTGGATCCGCGCTCTGACAATGAGTTGTTGCCGGGTGTGGCCGGTGCTCAAGAAGAGGAAGATGGCGAACAAGATCTCCTTTACGATGAAGCGGTGCAATTTGTTATGGAGTCTCGGCGCGCCTCCATTTCGGCGGTCCAGCGTAAACTGCGTATCGGTTACAATCGCGCGGCGCGAATGATAGAGACTATGGAGCAGGCTGGTATTGTCAGTGAAATGAACAGCAACGGATCACGAGAGGTGCTGGTCAATGCGCCTCAGTAGACTCGGTTTATTGCTGACCCTGGGGCTAGCCAGCATAGCGGGCGCATCCGCCGCTGTGGTCAGTGCGGTACCTGTCAACTCGGCGACCATCGACCGATCGGCAGAACTCATTGTGCAGCTGCAACAAATTCAAACATTGACGGCCAGTTATATCCAGACCACAGTGGACAATCGTCAGCAGTTAGTTCAGCAGGCGAGAGGGTCTGTATGGGTCAGTGCGCCAGGAAAGTTTCGCCTGGAAACTAACGAACCTGCGACACAAACGTTGGTTTCAGATGGTGAGATTTTCTGGTCATTTGACAAGGATCTGGAGCAGGTTGTAGTCAGCCGATTAGAACGCGATATCAGCCAGGTGCCCATATTACTCTTTGGCGGTGATGCGGAAGCCATCGCCGATGAGTACCTGGTCGTCTATTTCACCGAGGACGACCATGACTTTTATGTGCTTGAACCTCGCGAGGAAGCCAGTCTTTTTGAGTCTTTGACTCTGACATTTGTGGCTGGTGAGCCGGTCTCAATTGTACTCCGCGATAGTCTCGGACAGCGCACCCAGATCGAGTTCAGTGATGTTGTGGCTAATCAGCTGATACCCGATGGGACCTTTACATTTCTGCCGCCAGCCGGGGTGGACCTCATAGATGATCGCTAGTCAGCGAACGGCCTGAGTCTATGTCACTCTTTGACGAACAACCGGTATACCAGCCTCTGGCCGCCAAGATGCGGCCACGCACGTTGGATGAGTTTGCTGGCCAAGCCCATCTGCTGGGGTCCGGTAAACCTCTGCGGGTCGCCATCGAAACGTCGAGTTTGCATTCCATGGTTCTCTGGGGACCACCGGGCGTGGGTAAAACCACCATCGCGCGAATGATTGCAGACATCTGCGCGGTAGACTTCCAAGCCCTGTCTGCAGTACTGGCAGGGGTTAAAGACATTCGCGAGGCGATCCTGCTGGCGCGGCAAAATCAAGCGCGATCGGGGCGTAAAACTCTGCTGTTTGTTGATGAGGTGCATCGTTTCAATAAGGCGCAGCAGGATGCTTTTCTGCCGTATGTCGAAGACGGCACAGTCATCTTTATTGGTGCAACCACGGAAAATCCATCGTTCGAGCTGAATAATGCTCTACTGTCCAGGGCGCGAATCTATCGATTGAAGTCCCTGGAAATTGACGACTTGACTGATCTGATGCGACGCGCACTGACAGATTCGGTTCGAGGATTGGGACAGCGCCAGCTGCAAATTTCCGACGAACTGCTTGTGATTCTGGCCAGGGCGGCTGACGGTGATGCCCGCCGAAGTCTAAACCTGCTGGAAATCGCTACAGATCTTGCGACCGATGGCCAGGTGACAGAAGGGGTGTTGGCTGAAGTCCTGGGCGCCGACCTGCGCCGCTTTGATAAGGGCGGCGACATCTTCTATGAGCAAATTTCCGCTCTGCATAAAGCGGTTCGCGGCAGCTCGCCAGATGCGGCCCTTTACTGGTATGCACGCATGCTGGATGGTGGCTGTGATCCTTTCTACATTGCTCGCCGAGTCGTGCGCATGGCCACAGAAGATATTGGTAACGCCGATCCGCGGGCACTGCAACTTGCGTTAGATGCCTGGTCGGTGCAGGAGCGTCTGGGTAGCCCGGAAGGTGAGCTGGCGATCGCACAAGCCATTGTCTATTGCGCCGCCGCCGCGAAAAGTAATGCGGTGTATACCGCTTACAATCGGGCACTGGCAGACGTGAAAAGTCTGCCCTCATTGGAAGTGCCTTTGCATTTGCGCAACGCGCCAACCAAAATGCTCAAGGAGATGGGCTATGGTGATGACTATCGCTATGCCCATCAGTTTGACGATGCCTTTGTTGCCGGAGAATCCTATTTTCCTCAGGAAATCGACGATCGACAGTATTATGAGCCGGTAGCGAGAGGGCTGGAAATACAGATTCGAGAGAAGCTGGAGCGTTTACGGGCGCAAAACCAAAGCAGTGAATTTCAGCGGTGGAAACCCTCACAAGCTCCCAAGGTCTAACTGATGTTGCATCAGTTAGCCGTCTGCCTTGTGGGGCGGTCTGCCATGACTTATCAGCCAGTTGCTATCGATTTTGTCAGTGCCCTGGGCGCTCTCGCCCGCTTTCTGCCCCACTGGACAAGTAGAGCCGTAGACCAGTGGCATGTTGGCCGTAGCTCTTCCTTGCAAGCTCTGCGCTATCAGATCCTGCGC
The DNA here is from genome assembly GCA_038106185.1 of Gammaproteobacteria bacterium. Lineage (GTDB taxonomy): Bacteria > Pseudomonadota > Gammaproteobacteria > Pseudomonadales > Azotimanducaceae > UBA4582. The sequence goes on from JAYODE010000049.1 coordinate 12,188, forward strand.
TATCAGGCTCTGCGCTATCAGGCTCTGCTCTATCAGACCCTGCGCTATCAGACTCTGCTCTATCAGATTCTGCTCTATCAGATTCTGCTCTATCGGACTTTGCGCTACCAGAACCTGAGTCTGATAACGCAGGGTCGCTTGATGGCTGCGTTATCCTGCAAGGGCGGCAGCGTCTGCGTGTGTCCGACGGCAACAGCTGCGGGTAGGTACTTGTTTAGCAAATACCTTAAGTGCTTCAACTTCTGCTAGTATAGCCACCGAAAAATTAACTCAGCTGAAGCGTAACGATCATGCTCGATGTAAAACTACTTCGCTCGAACATTACTCAGGTGGCGACTCTGCTCAGAGTCAAACACTATGAGTTGGACATAGCCGCCTATGAACGTCTTGAAGAGTCTCGCAGAGCGCTGCAAATTCAGACTGAGAACTTGCAGGCAGAGCGTAATTCGGCTTCCAAAAGTATCGGTCAGGCCAAGGGTCGTGGAGAGGATACGGCGCCCTTGCTGGCGCAAGTCGCGAGCTTGGGTGATCGGCTGAACGAGGCGAAAACCCAGCTGGAAAAGGTCCAGGTAGCACTGGATGACTGGCTGATGAGTATTCCCAACCTGCCTGACGAGTCAGTGCCGAGGGGCAAGTCTGAAGAAGATAACCAGGAGCTGCGACGCTGGGGAAGTCCGCCATCCTTTGAATTCATTGCAAAGGACCACGTCGATCTTGCCGAGAACAGTTCGTTGCTGGACTTTGAGACTGCGGTCAAGATTTCAGGCTCGCGATTCGTCTCCTTGCGCGGTCCACTCGCAAAATTACATCGAGCCCTGATCCAGTTTATGTTGGATATCCATACGGAAAGTCATGGGTACGAGGAAATCTATGTACCCTACATTGTCAATGCCGAGTCGTTAAGAGGCACAGGACAACTGCCGAAATTTGAGGCAGATCTGTTCAAGTTGGACGATGAAAGGGGTTTATATCTGATTCCAACGGCTGAAGTGCCGGTCACCAATATTGCGCGCGACCACATCTTTGGCCATAAAGAGATGCCGCTGAAGCTGGTCTGTCACTCGCCCTGTTTTCGTAGTGAAGCAGGCAGTTATGGCAAGGATACTCGCGGTATGATTCGCCAGCACCAATTTGATAAGGTGGAGTTGGTACAGCTGGTGCGTTCGGAAGATTCTGTGAGCGCGCTTGAGGAGTTGACCGGTCATGCTGAGACGATTCTGCAACAGCTGGAATTACCCTATCGAGTGGTCAACTTGTGTGGTGGAGACTTGGGCTTTTCGTCCAGTAAGACCTATGACCTTGAAGTCTGGTTGCCAGGCCAGGAAAAGTATCGAGAAATATCTTCCTGTAGCAACTTCAGAGATTTTCAGGCCCGTCGAATGCAAGCACGCTGGCGCCGGCCAGAGACAGGTAAGCCAGAGCTGATACATACGGTGAATGGTTCGGCGCTGGCCGTGGGCCGTACCTTGGTTGCTGTACTCGAGAACTATCAGCAGGCTGATGGCTCGATTCGAGTACCCCAAGTTCTGCAGGGCTATATGAACGGCGTCAGCGAAATCCGCTTTCGCTAGCGCTGCTTCATCATGGACTATTTGCCGCTGCATTTTAATCTGAAAACGCGAAGCTGTTTATTAGTTGGCGGTGGTGAGATTGCATTGCGGAAAGCCGATTTGCTGATTCAGGCGGGCGCCCACATCACGGTAGTTGCCCTGGAGGTCTGTGAACCCCTGAAGATCCTGCTGGCATCTGCACCCCATAAGGTTCAGGTGAAAGCCTATACTGCCAGCGATGTTCTTGGCAAAGTGCTAGTCGTCAGTGCTACAAATAACGCTTCGGTCAATCAGCAGGTCGCTGATGATGCCAACGCCATCGGGATTCCGGTGAATGTGGTGGATAAGCCGGAGCTCTGCTCCGTGATATTTCCAGCCATCGTCGATCGCTCTCCGGTAGTACTGTCGATCTCGACAGGCGGTAAGTCGCCTGTGTTGACTCGAATGCTGCGCCACTTGCTCGAATCCCTTGTTCCCGCTGGCATTGCCAATTTGGCGGACTATATGGGCTCTCGCCGCGAAGCCTTGAAATCGCGGTTCAAAAATCCGGATGATCGCCGTCGCCATACCGAGAGATTTATGGCGTCCCCTGGCTATCAGTTTGCGATTGACAAAGCGTTTGATCGCGCCGATGAGTATCTCGACTCGGCAACTGAGGTGCAGAAAACCGGAGAGGTTTTTCTCGTGGGTGCCGGCCCCGGCGATGCCGATCTGCTGACCCTCAAAGCCCTGCAGTTTATGCAGTTAGCCGACATAGTGTTGTATGACAATCTGGTGTCCGCAGAGGTGCTGGCTCGAGTCAGGCGCGATGCAACGAAGGAATATGTGGGGAAAATCGGTGGCGATCAATCAACCCCGCAGGAATCTATCAATGAAAAGCTGGTAAGGCTGGCTTCTGCCGGGCATCGAGTGCTGCGCCTGAAAGGCGGTGATCCGTTTATTTTTGGGCGCGGGGGTGAGGAGCTGGAATCACTGGTGGCGGCGAAAATCCCGTTTCACCTGGTGCCGGGTATTACGGCGGCCTCAGGCTGTGCGTCTTATGCAGGGATACCCCTCACGCACCGCGACTATTCCCAATCAGTCCGCTTTGTGACTGGCCATCCCAAGAATGGCGAGGTGGATCTGGCTTGGCAAGAATTTGCGCATAAGAACCAAACGATCGTCTTTTACATGGGCTTGGGTGGGTTAGAGAAGATTTGCCAGGAGCTCATCAATCATGGTCGGGACGCACAGACCCCGATGGCTGTGATCTCTAACGGTACGCTGCCCAATGCCAAGATTGTCGTAGGGACTCTGAGCAACATGGTAGAGCTGGTGAGACGCGAGCAATTACGCCGGCCGACTCTGATTATTGTCGGTGAGGTGGTAGCGTTACGGCAGGTTTTGGGGTTTGCTTAATCACAGTTGGTCGGTTTCGGTAAGCCGGCAATCTTGGCGACGAGTTTAGCTGGTTTGCCACCAAACAGCTGCATGACGTAAATGCTGCGGCCTTTTTCGGGTCCCAATTGAGCGCCGATGATTCTGATCAGCACGCGAGTGGGTGGCGAGACATTAAACTGTTGATAATAGCTGCGTGTGATATTGATGATTTCCCAATGGGGCTCGGTCAGGATAATGTTCTCGGCAGCCGCCAATTGATCAGCGGCGGTCGGGGTCCAATCCGTCAGTTGGCGCAGAAATCCTTCCTTGTCGCAGCGTAAGTTCATCCCCAGCGCTTACTCTTAGTGTATTGAATGCTTAACGCCACGAGTTCCTCATAGTTGATCAACTTGATGTCAGGACTGAGTCGTGCTGACAGACCGCGGGCCTCAACGTCGGCGCTGACGGCGTATAGGGGAATGCCACGCTCAACCAATTCTCCCAGCGCAGCACCGGCTTTGCTCGTTGCGCAATAAACGCCATCTTCAAGTAACACCAGGCAATCGCCGTGACGGATGAAACCGGTGCAGCGCAGCAGGGCAGCATGTTCGGGAGACTTGTTGAGCAGGTGTAGTAACATTTAAAAATCCAATATCACATCATAATCGTGCAATATCGCCTCAAGTTCCTTTGGGTTCAACGGGGTCGGCGCCACAATCAGATCTTCAAGGGTGAGACCTCGAGTCAGCAGGTCTGCAGCGCTGCAAAAGATCGCATCCACCCCATAATCGAATAAAGCCTGGTAGCTGACTGAGTAATTACGACTGGCGAGGGTTTGGGTTGCCTGGTCTTTCAGCAGTTGATAGACACCGTCGCCCAGGAACAGGACGGCACAGTCTACAAAGGCGGATCCGGCCAGAATAGCATCCAGGCCCTCCTGGCCAAACAAGGTGCCATGGGGCGCGTGGGACTGAATGAACAGTAATTTACGCATCAGGGTCCAAATGTCAGAGTGCGATCGGCGGTGAGGGCGCCATCAATCAGCTGGCCCAAACCGCTGATGACGAAGGGTGCCTCAACGTTACTCTGAGACTTCTCGTAGCGGTCCGCCTCTGTAGGATCTAGCAGGCCTCGACGCAACGCTGAGGCAACGCAAATGATCAGTTCCAGACCATGCTCCAGCGCCAGCGAACGCCAGGCATGATGCAAATCGAGCTCGTCCTGGGGTGGAGAAAGGAGGGTATTGGCGTTATAGACACCATCGTGATAGAAAAAAATTCGATAGATTTCGTGGCCGCTGGATAGTACCGCACGCGCAAAATGCCATGCTGATAGCGATGCTTGCGTTGTATAGGGTCCACCTTGAACAACAATCGTAAATTTCATGTGAGCTGGTTTGCATCGCACTGTTTAATTGACAGCACTCAAGAGTGCACGAATAAACACCATTTAAAAAAACGCCCCGGATTGAATTGCAGTCCGAGGCGGATATTGTCGTAGTGAGCCGACCCAATGTACCAGGGCGTACCCTCTAGCTTCCGTTTTCGTCGCGCACCTGGTGCACGCCGAAGGTTTAGTCGTCGCTACCCAGGGCGCCGGTGAGGTGCAACAGAGCCGTAAACAGGTTGTAGATATTCAGATACAGACCAACGGTCGCCATGACGTAGTTGGTCTCGCCGCCATTGATGATTCGGCTCGTATCAAAAAGGATGAAACCAGACATCAGCATAACGACGGCCGCAGAGATGGCCAACTGCAAGCCTGAGACGTACCAGCCGAAAAAGGAGCCAACAAACATCAACAGCATGGAACCAATCACGACCCACATGCCAGCGATCAGAAAGCCGCCCATAAATGAGAAGTCCTTTTTGCTCATCAAAGCATAGCCGGACAGAGACAGAAAAATGATACCGGTCAAGCCTGCAGCGGTCACTACCGTCTGCGATCCAGCTTGAGAGGCCATGTAATGGTTAAGAACGGGCCCCAGGGCAAAACCGAGGATACCGGTAAAGGCGAAGACCAGCACAATACCCCAACCGCTATTTCTGAACTTGCTGATGGCAAAGATCAACGCAAAAGATACGAGTAACGGAATGAAGCCCATGTAGGGAGCGTTCATTGCCATAGCAACAGCGGCCATGCTGGCACTGAAGAGCAGTGTCATGGACAGCAGCATGTAGGTGTTGCGTAGAACTCGATTGGTTGAGATGGCCGAGGTACGGCTATCGATCATAAATTGCGCGTCTGTCATTCGTTCTCTCCTGAGGGTTGACGGTGAAAATTTTACGGTTGTGGGGCCCAATTGCAAGGCCTCCTTAAACTAAACGCCAGGTGCTCGTTAGCGGTTTGGCTTTGGCGCACATTGCTGAGACTGCAGGTCATCATTTCGCTTAAAAAGCGATGGATTCAAAACGGACATCCCAGAACCCGGGCCACGCAGTTAATGGTGGCGTCTGGATAAAAATCAAGGTTAGACTGGCGCGCAATGGGCGAGCCGTAGGTAAAAAGGCTTGCTCGGGTTAAACACAAGATTTTTGACTCAGCACAGAGGCGAGCAGCTCTGACATGCGGCACTGACATGCAGCACTGACAAAATGAGAGAAGAGTATGGGGTCTTTGGCCTATCCACGTTTCCTGCCTATGACTGGCAGTATTAATTTCCGCGACTTTGGCGGCTATCAAACCCTGGACGGACGGCAGGTTAGGTGGCGTACCCTGTTTCGCTGCGGAGCGCTTAGCATGTTGACCGACTCGGATCAGGTGCTGTTTAGCGAATTAAATATCGGCGTTATCTGTGATTTGCGTCGAGTCGATGAGGCGGCCGGCAACCCGACGCCCTTGAATCCGCCTTTTCACGTTCGTCAGGCTATTCCCATCGCGCCTGGTAGCAACGAAATGCTGCGTCAAAGCATTCAGGACGAGAGCCAAACAGCGGATGACCGCATTCGCTTTATGACCGAGATCACTCGCGAGCTTGTCAGGAATCATCACGCAGAATATCGCCTGCTGTTCAGCCAGCTGCTTGATACACCCAGCGGCTTTTTGCTCCATTGCTCTGCGGGTAAGGACCGTACCGGGTTCGGCGCTGCTATGATTCTTGCGGCCTTAGGCGTCGAGGAGTCAGTGATCATGGCGGATTACTTACTGACCAATGAAGCGAGCTGCCTGCGTGAATTCATGCAAACCCGCATGCGAGAGCATTATGGGGCTCACTTCGATGACGCCAGTTTGGCTGCCGTCGGCGGCGTCAGACCTGCCTACCTGGCGGCGGCTTTTGACGAAATCAAACGTAACCACGGTCATGTCGACAATTATCTTGAAGAAATAGGTGTCGATAATCAGGTCAAGCGAGCGCTGCGGGCAAAATTGCTCGTGTAAATCTTGTCTGTG
>JAYODE010000049.1:18586-21325 GCA_038106185.1 Gammaproteobacteria bacterium
GTGTGCAAAGCGCTCGTAAATACAGCCCGTTTAGAGACAGTGCCAGACAGCTACACTCGCAGGCTTTTTTCATGTGCTAACTCTCGCTTCAGCAGCCCCGAGAGGCCACTCATCTCGTCGGCGATGACCTCAATGATGTCGTCGCTGGAGATGATGCCGACGAGAGATCCTTGCCTGTCGACTACCGGAATTCGTCTGACACCCTGGACTTGCATCAGGCGAATAACCTCGATCAGCTCGGTGTTCTCCTCAGTTGTCACTATCTCTCGAGTCATGATGTCGCCTATGACCACCGAGTCAAGATCGACATCTTTGGCGAGGATCTCGAGCACAATATCTCTGTCGGTAATAATACCTTTCGGTCTAGGTGGCGTCACATCACCATCGACCACAACGATATCGCCTACGTGATGGCGCCGCATCAGGTCGCAGGCCGTTCTAATGGAGTCTTTCGGTTTTGCGACGACCACCTCGCGATTGCAATAAGCTCCTGCTGTCATGCCTTAACCCCCCCTGAGACTGTTGTTTGGAAGAATAGGAGCAATCTAGCGCTTTGACGATGGCCGACCCTGATGCACATCAACTCGACGATTAATCCAGTCGATGCCTGACCGGCAGAGCGCTATTGATTCAGATCAGAGTAGAGGTAGTTTTGATTCACTATGCTTTGCAGCTTAGCAATCACCTTTTAGGTCAATGACACCCTATGCACAGTCCACTGCAAATCACATTTCGCCACATGGATCCTTCTGCAGCGGTCGATGCGCGAATTCGAGAGTACGCCGAAAAGCTCGACCGTTATCACGATAAGGTCATCAGTTGCAGCGTCGTCTTTGATGCGCCACACCAGCATCAGTCAAAGGGTAACCTTTTCCATATCAGCATTGATGTGAATGTGCCCGGGCACGAGATAGTGGTCGCTCGCGACGCGCACCAAAGGCAGGCGCATGAGGATCCCTATGTGGCGATTCGAGACGCCTTCGAAGCGGTGTATAAGCAGCTGAAGAATGTCGCCCAGGTAAACCGTAAAGCCGTGAAGCACCATGAACCGCCTTTAATGGGAGTGATTCAGTCGATGCCCTGGGCGCAGGATTTCGGCACCATTCGCACCGTGGATGGTCGAGAGCTGTATTTTCATCGCAACAGCGTTCTCAATCGAGATTTTGAGACGTTAAAGGAGGGGCAGGCAGTGCGCTATCACGAGGAGCAGGGTGATATGGGCCCTAAGGCAAGTACGGTTACTGTGGTTGACTAGCTGTGGTTGACTAGCTGTTAGTGACAAGCTGTTAGTGACAAGCTGTTAGTGACAAGCCGTGACTGAAGAGCAGTGATTGAGAGTAACCGGGACTAGACCCTCATAACCCATTCAGCGCCAAGAATCGACGCGGTGGCAGTTTTCGCTCTGTGCTGCCCAGAGGGATTGGCCCAACACATACCGCCAGTGACCTGGCGGCGCGACATCCGTTGAACATCGGTCGAACATCCGTTGAACATCCGTCGAACATCTGTTGAACATCAGTCGAACATCCGTTGAACATCAGGCGAATATCAGGCGAAGTATTCAGGTATTTTGGCTTCGATCAAAGCTTCGCTCGTCAGCCAGAGTTGTTCAGCCAGATCGACGTCGATCGCATAGGTCATAACACCTGAAGGCGCACCTGGATGCGTCTGGTGAATCTTCGCGAACCCACAGTCTTCAAGATAACGCCCGCCCTGGCCATGGAGTGCTGGGCTGGTGGCTGCCCAAGTGGAGGTCGAGGCACCTTCTTCGACCGATTTAAAGCGCTCGTTGATGTTGCCCTCGGCATCCACCCATCCTCTTGACCTGATCTCTGATTCGGTCATGTGCCGTTGCAGGTTGGTCATGATACCGCCTGGGTGCACGGCGAAGGCTTCAATCCCCGCGCTCTGGTAACGATGTTGAATAGCAACCGCCGTTAAACTGTTTGCCGTCTTGGCCTGACCATAGCTGAGCCAGGGATCATATTGACGTCGCTCAAACTGAATATCGTCAAAGACCACAGGACTGAGCAAGTGGCCGGTTGAGCTCAGGCAGATGACGCGCGCACCACGAGCCTTCTGCAATTCAGGCAGTAACAGCCGAGAGAGGGCATAGTGCCCTAGATGATTGGTCCCGAATTGCATCTCAAAGCCGTCATAGGTGGTCATCTGCGGGCAAGCCATGACGGCGGCATTGTTCACCAGAATATGCAGCGTCGAATGGGTACTGCGATAGCTTTCCACAAACCGCCGAATACTGGCCAGAGAGCTCAGGTCAAGCTCAAGGGCGCTGGCGTCAAAGCTGGCGGCAATCACTCGCGCTCGTTCAAGATCTCGACAGGCTATCGTTACATCGGCACCGGCTTGGCGCAGGGCTTTGGCGGTTTCGAGACCTATGCCTGAGTAGCCGCCGGTGACGATGACCGACTTGCTTGTAAGGTCGATATCCTTGATGGTGGACCTGGCCTTGGTGCGATAACCGAATTGTTCTGTCATACAATCTCATCCATTGTTCATTACTGTTGGGTAAGCGTTTCGGTAGGCGCGTTTAAAAGCGCGCTCGTAAAGATGCTTCTCTGCCAGTCCTATCGGTGGCGATTTTGTTGTCGTCTGCGCATCGAGCCACCTTCAGTCAGCGCCACTTTGAGTCAGCAGCATCTTGAGACAACAAGAGAAGAGGCAACAAAAGAAGCCCTTACATCTCTCGCTGTTGGGCTTGAAATATAGTGCCGACTTTTG
>JAYODE010000012.1:0-8866 GCA_038106185.1 Gammaproteobacteria bacterium
AGGACATGGTCCTCCCAACGACCATCGATCTTCAGAAATTTTTCAGCATGGCCCTCAATCTTGAAGCCCAACCGCTGTAACAAGGCGCCACTACGCTGATTACGCGGCATATAATTGGCCATCACGCGATGCAACCTCAGATCCTCAAAGATATATCTGAGACTGGCTTGTAGTGCCTCAAACATGATCCCTTGGCCCTCGTAACGTTGCGCCAGCGCGTAACCAAGATGACAGGACATGAAGGTGCCGCGCACGATTTGCGTGAAATTGCAAACACCGAACACCTCGGTTTCTGCAGGATCTGTAATGGCTAAACAGACACTATTGCCCTGTCGAAAATCTTGCAGGGCTCTGCGTAACTGTATTTCCCAGTATCCCGAGGTGAAAAACTCGATACTTCTCGTCGGCTCCCATTGCGCCAAATGCAGTCGATTAGCCACTCGAAATCGGCTCATGATCTCAGCCTGATGGGGTTCAAGCAATTTCAAGCGACATCGCGCGGTGGCAATACGGGGTAATTCGATCTGGTGCAACATCAGTCGGTATCCGTGTCCGCGCCAATAGCCTGTCTTAAGGCAGTCACCGCGTTCTCCTTCAGGTACAGCGCGCAACCCCGTGATCGAATCACCAGGTTACTGCCAGCGGGTAGTCGGAACCAATCATACTGACTGAAAGTCGTGGCGTTAAGTTGTAACTCCCCGGCGACGACAAACCCTTCAACCCCGTCTGCATAGTATTGCTGATAGGCCATCTCGGCCGGTAGTGTCAGCAGACGGGTAGTTGAGCCGGCATAGGTATCCAGCAATACTGCGTTGGCATCGGTGCGGTTGAAGTCCGCCGACCAATAGCGCTGCAGGTGCCGGTTGCCGGTGTACTGGCGGAGCTTTACCAGTAGCAGGCAACCATCTTTCGAAAAGGGTTGATGGACGAAGCCTTCCGGGTTTAGCAGCCAGGTGCCAGCCGGCCAGTCGCCGTGCTCATCAGAAAATACGCCTTCAAGGACCAGGATCTCCTCTCCTTCCGGATGCGCGTGGCTGGAAAAACTTGCTCCGGGTTGATAGGTGACGAGTGATGTTACCTGACCAGATTCCGCTGCCCCGACTAGATGAAATCGCTTCCTGAGGACCTGGCGCGACGGACTTTCCACCCAAGGTTGAGCCTGGCTATGCACAAAGCAGGCAAGTTGAAGATCAGCGTTAGTCATAGCTGACATCCGTTTCTGGAATCGGGTTCAAAATCACCACGGGATCACTCCTTTGCCTCTGCTTCTGCCAAGGCTTGTTCGCTGAAGACACTCTTTGCGGTCTCGAGCTGGTTCCTGAAAAACGTACCCTCCTGTGACTCGTTGAGAGATTTCAACACAAACTCAAATTCCAGCAGGAGTTGCTGATTGTTTGGTTTTAGCATCAGCTCGGCAAGGTACAAGTAACCTTTGAGCAGCAGCTCGGTTTCCCGCGTTTGCGCCGCTATCGCAAATTTACTGGCTTCGACAAAGGCTTTGCGGGCTCTCTCATGCTGACCTATGGCCAGATGATGGGCGCCGACCAGCCACCAGGCGTGACTCATTGGCAAGTCGCCTTTACGAAGCTCCTGCGCCAGTCGCAAATTGGTCTTTGCTAAATCCTGGCCTTGTAACAGCAGGAATTCTGGAATGCTGATGCCCTCTTCACGCCAACCAGGCCAGCAGTAGGAAGACAGATCGTAGGCCAGCATCTGGGCTTGCGACGATAATCGATAAGCCTGAGCAGAATCGGTCGACCTGACGCGCTGCGCCTCCGTCAAGCTGAGCTGTATGCCGGCTCGACCAATCACTAGCGCGGCACTGAGATTTTTATGCTGCCAATACAAATCTCGAGCCATCAGCATGAAGATCTTCATCGCATCATCTACGGTGTTTCTGCTGATGACCAGGTCAATAGCCTTTTGGCTGTCAGCCTGACTCATGACGACAAAGGCCTGTTCCTTGACTCGGTTGTAATCATCCAGCGTCGCCGCCTGCACTGTAGCGACGCAGAGCAATAGCTGCATTGATAGCAGCTGAATGAGCGATCGAGCGCTTGGCTTACCCATCAATATACATTGATATGCCGCCAGGGATTTGCTGCCGGGCTGAGGAGACGAGTGCCATCGACGATACCCTGAGTATGTGAGGCTCGATTGCGTTGTGTACGACAGGTTCACAAGAGTCCACTGGCCTGGCCGGCATTGCTACGAAATAGAGATTTCTGGTCATCGAATGCGGCCCACAGCTCAGTAGCCTAGATGATGTCGCTTTAGCGCCAAAAGTGCAATCCGGGAGAAACCTGATGGCGTTAAGACGGTCAATCAAGTCAGTTTTGCGAAGATAAACCCCGAGAGCTATCTGTTCAGCAAGCTAGAACCCCACCAGGCCGCTGATGAGACAGGGTTTCGTCGACACTGATGTTGAAATCTGGCTGACTAACGAGGCTAACCCGAGTAAGCTTTTCAACCAATCAAAGCAGGGATTTTTTATGCGACTTATGCGAAGAAGAACAGCGTTGTTAATGGGCCTTTGGTTGGGTATCTGGTTGGGCACCTGGTCAAGCCTCACGTTGGGCCAGGTGCAGCCGTCAACCATCGATTGGCCGCAATTCGAGGCAGACGCCGTGAAAACCTTGGTCGATCTGATAAGGCTGGATACATCGCAGCCGGGCGGTAATGAACACCTGGCTGCCAATTATCTTCAGCAGCGATTGGCGGCAGTGGGACTTGAGTCAAAGACCTATGCCGCGGTGCCTGGACGAGAGAGTATCGTCGCACGCATCAAGGGTAATGGCAGCAAACGTCCGTTGCTGCTTTTGGGGCATACAGATGTGGTCACGGTTGAACCCAAGAACTGGACCTTCGATCCGTTTTCCGGCACGGTTGAAGGTGGCAAAATTTTTGGGCGAGGCGCCGCAGACGATAAGGGCATAGTCGCCGTCGCTTTTGAGGTGCTATTAGCGCTGCATCGCTATCAAGTGCCGCTTGATCGCGATGTGATTTTTCTCGGTGTTGCTGACGAGGAAGGTGGTGGAGGCCTTGGGATCACCTATTTAATTGAGAATCATCTGGCGGCAATTGAGGCGGAATTTGCCCTGAATGAGGGCGGCCGAGGCTCGATAGACCCCATGACAGGCAAATATCTGAGTTTTGAAATCGGCACTGCGGAGAAGACACCCCGTCGAGTCAAATTAATCGCCCATGGTCGAGCCGGGCATGGTTCTGTGCCGACCCGCGACAATCCTGTTGGCGTTCTGTCGCGGGCTGTTGGGCGCCTGTTTGACACACCGCTACCGATGAGATTAAACGAGACGACAAGCACCTTCTTTCAACGCCTCGCGACCAGTCGTCCAGAAGCAGAGGCGCAGGTTTACCGCGCTATTTTAGCACCACAGCCCTCTCAGGAGGCGCAAGAGCGACTCAGAGATCTGAACGCGTCCTATTTCTCCATGATTCGCACGTCCGTGGTGCCCACTATTATTCAGGGTGGCTATCAGCGGAACGTCATTCCCTCAAGTGCCGAAGCTGTTCTGGATATTCGCGCGCTACCGGGCGAGGACCCTGAGTCTCTGCTTGAGGCGTTGCACAACATTATGCGGGAGCCAGCGGTAGAGATTATTCCTATGGCCGTGACGCGCCCGGCACACCCTTCTGCAGCGTTGAATACAGAGATGTTTAGCGCTTTTGAGACGGTCATTGCAGACCGTCACCCGGAAGCAGTGGTGCTACCCAGTCTGTTGACAGGCGCCACTGACTCAGCGCAGCTGCGATCCGTTGGCATAGAGACCTATGGATTTGGTCCCGGCATCGTCATGGGTGATGACAACGGCGTCCATGGAAACGATGAGTTCCTGCGAGTTGCGGCCTATACGGAATATTTGCACCTCGTTTGGAATCTAGTGCTTCAGGTTGCTGCGACCCCAGCGAAGCAAGCCGATTGAGGATCGGTGGGCGCCTGGCCAAGATGCTTACGAGCATCAGGCTCAGGCGCTGGATCTCACGCCAGATCGCAGATCAGATAAAGTAGGTCGCTCTTGAGAGGCTCGCCTCAGCTGTGTCTACGATTTCACGCAGGATATCAGCAGCAGGCCGTATCGCCTTAATCAAACCCATGCCCTGTCCAGCAAAGCCCGGGTTGACATCCGCCCGTCCCGACGCACTGGCAGCGGCCATCACCGGTCCAGAAACTATACCCTGGTAGGGCATGGGTAAGGGTTGTATCTCGGCTCTTTCCCAGGCATCAGTCCATTTGCTACGTATGATTCGTGCCGGCTTGCCGGTCACCGAACGGGAGATAACAGTTCCCTCCTCAGTGCCTTCGACCAACGCCTGTTTTTGGTGTTGGGCAATACCGGACTCTTCAGCCGCCAGAAAAGCAGTACCGATCCAGCCGCCAGCCGCGCCTAACATCATAGCCGCAGCCACACCTCGACCATCGCCAATGCCGCCGGCACCCAATACCGGTATTTTCCCGACAGCATCAACGACTTGCGGAATCAGCGCCATGGCTCCGACCGGCGAGTTATGACCGCCAGCATCATGACCTTGCGCAACTATTGCATCCAGACCGATCGTCGCCACCTGAATGGCATGTCTGACAGCACCTACCACGGCCATGACCCGAGTGCCGTTGTATTGCATTTCTGCCATCCAGGGACCGGGATTACCCAGTCCTGCGGCATATACTGGCACGCGCTCCTCAATAACGACCTGCATCTGAGCATCAAAAAATGCTTTGCTAAATACCTGCAGGTTGCTACCGCTCGCGTTTTGCCGATCACGCCTGGGCGCTGGTGCTTGCAGTTGCTCGCGGTCCATAAATTCTCGAGCAAACCTCAGGTGCTCTGCGAGTTGATCAGCGGGATCTTCGGCGCCATCACCTTGAGTTTGTGCGGTTCGTCGAACAGATGCGGGTAGCAGCGTATCAACACCAAAGGGTTTGTCCGTCAAGGCTCGAGTCCGCCGAATCCATTCTCGTAGCTCCTCAGGCTGGCAGGCGGCAGCACCCAGCACGCCCAGGCCACCCGCATTGGACACAGCTGCAGCAAGTTCTGGCGTACTTGCTCCCCCCATACCTGCCAGAACAATCGGGTACTCAATACCGAACAGATCACAAAGAGGACTATGTAGTTTCATGATTGACTCCTGCTATGCAAATGAATGAACACTAATTCGTAAAACAAAATCCGTAGAAATGTGCCGTTCGGACTGGCCGATTGCCTAAAATCAGTTCAGTATCGTTGCAGTGCCTAAAAAGAGTCAAGCTGATGAAATTATTGATTGCCATGATGAGCCATGAGACTAACACTTTCTCACCAGTACCCACCCCGCTGACGCGGTTTGGTAATGGCTCGGCCCCACCAGAGGGTGACAAGGCTCGCTCTGAAATCAGCGGTCGAGCGCTGGCGATGGGTGGCATGCTCGCGGTTGCCGAGGCTGCGGGCGCCGAGATCATCACGCCAATAGCAGCCGGCGCCCCGCCTTCCGGACCCGTAGATGACAGCGCCTTTGAATACATCTGTGACTTGATCTGCGATCAGGCTGGCGATTGTGATGGCGTTTTGCTGGAATTACATGGTGCGATGGTGACTCAAAGCCTGGAAGATGGTGAAGGCACGCTACTCAGCCGGTTACGCCAACGTTATCCGACGATGCCGATCGGTGTTGCGCTTGATATGCATGCCAACCTGTATCCTGCAATGGTAGATAATGCCACCGTCATCACAGGGTTTCAGACCTATCCGCATATTGATATGTTTCAAACCGGTGAACGTGCGGCGCGGGCCTTGCTGGCCAGTATGCGCGGCGAAATTCGCCCCGTCACACGCTGGGGGAATTGTCCGATGTTGCCCCATGTGATGCGCCAGGGCACTGATGACATGCCCAATCGAGCGCTACAACAGCGTGCCGCGGAAATGGAATCAGAGCAGGCAGTTGCGGTGAGTCTGTTTACCGGGTTTCCCCATGCAGACATCTATAATGCCGGTCTCAGTGTGGTGGTGACGACAGACAACGACCCAGCGTTGGCAGAGAGCTTGCGCGATGAACTATTAGAGATGGCCTGGTCCCAGCGAGCGGCGTTTGTCTATGAAGTGACCCCTTTGGCAGATTCCGTCAGCAGCGCCACCACAGCGGCTTCTCGGCCCGGAGAGGGTCCTGTCATATTACTGGATCATTATGACAATACTGCCTCAGGTGGCACCATGGATACCACGGAGGTATTGCGAGAAATACTTCGTCAGGGGTTGGACGACGTTGCTGTCTTTGGGATCCATGATCCCGCCGCCGTCACCGAGATGATTGCCGTCGGCGTTGGCAATGACGTCACCGTAAGCCTCGGCGCTAAATTTCATCTCGATGCGCTGGCCCAACAGAGTGCACCCTTGACGGTCAGTGGCCGAGTTAGACTGATCTCTGACGGTAAATTTGTTGTCACCGGTCCCATGAGCACTGGGGCTTTGATGAATATGGGACCCACTGTCGTGCTCGACACCGGCAAAGTACAAATTATTGTGATCACTCGGCACGTGGAGCCTTATGACTTGGGCTGTTTCACGAGTCTTGGTATAGATCCTTTGGCCAAGCGTTTTCTGATGCTAAAGAGCCGAATCCACTATCGTGCGACATTTAAACCCATCGCCAAAGACATCATCGAATGCGCAGGAGTTGGTGTTTGCACCTCGGACTATAACCAGCTTCAGTTTCGTCATGTCAGACGCCCTATCTACCCATTGGACAATATCAATTCCGCCAGCCTGTCCCAGGGTTTTCCACAAGATAGATAACTCGCGGGGCAGTTCAGGTGACGCTGTAACCACCATCTACCGGTAAGGATACACCAGTCACGAAGTCTGAGGCGGCTGATGCCAGAAACACAGCGGCGCCAGCCATTTCCTCTGGCTTGCCAAATCGGGCAACAGGTGTTCGCGCGATAATCAGGTCATAAAATGCCTTATTATCCATGGCAGGTGCGGTCATCTCAGTAGTAATCCAGCCAGGTAGCAAGGCATTGACCTGGATATTGTGTCGAGCCCATGCAACTGCCAAAGACTTTGTCAGTTGAATCACTCCGCCCTTGCTGGCCGCATAGGGCGAAACCGTCGGCGAACCAAAAATAGAGTACATGGAACCAATGTTAATGATCTTGCCGCCGCCTGCACTTTTCAAATGCGGGTAGACAGCCTGGGAAAACTTCAACACTGACTTCAGGTTAATATCAAGGACCTCATCCCAGATTTCATCTTGAAGTTTCTCTGGAGCACCACCGCCAGATATGCCTGCATTGTTGACCAGAATGTCGATACGTCCAAATTCGGTCAGGGTGGCATCTACGCAGCGGTCTATGTCTTCTTTTCGACTGACATCACACTCAAGGCCCAGGCAGGAACGATGCTCGGCGCGCAAGCTGTCCACGGCTTTGCTATTTTTCTGCTTGTTGCGACCAAGAATGACCAGGTTAGCGCCCGCCTCTGATAGCCCTTGGGCTATGCCAAGACCTATGCCACCATTTCCACCGGTGACAATCGCTGTCTTACCTTTCAGGTCAAATAATTTCATCTGCAAGACTCCTGCGGCGACAATTCAGATTTTCATGATACATTAGCGTTTTATTTTACACAGGGGTAGAAAGTCAATGACGGTAAAGGTTTTCGACTCGAATGGTTACCTGAAAACCCTGGAGGCGACCGTCACTGGCGTTGAAGAGGCCTGGCTGGAATTTGATAAAACCTTATTTTATCCCGAAGGTGGCGGTCAACCCGGCGATACGGGCCTTATTCAAGGAGTCGGCGACCGCAGCGACCAGGCCTATTCCGTATTAGATACTCGCAAAGGCCCAAATCCGGGCAGTGTTCGCCATCAGCTCGACAATCCAGAGCATGGGCTACAGGTGGGTGATCGAGTCCTGATGACGCTTGACTGGGATCGCCGCTACCGGCATATGCGAATGCATACCTGTTTGCATCTCCTCGGGTCTTTAATACCGGTGCCTGTGACGGGGGGCGCGGTCGGCGCGGACAAGAGCCGGCTAGACTTTGATATCGGCGAGCTGCAACTGGATAAAGACGAGCTGACTGAGGGCTTAAATGCGCTGATCGCTGCAGCCAGAGACTTGACGTTGGAGACCATCGAGGATGCTGAGTTGGATGCCAACCCTGGGCTCGTAAGAACCATGTCAGTACAACCCCCAAGAGGTGCTGGGACTATTCGCATGGTGAGAATCGACGCGGTCGATTACCAGCCCTGTGGTGGAACGCATGTGCGCAATACAGCCGAGATAGGCCCAGTAAGGGTCTCCAAAATAGAAAACAAGGGAAAGCGTAATCGACGGATACACGTGGTTTTTGCCGAAGACAACCATTGAGACAGTGGTATCAAAAAATACCAGCCTCGATCCCTGCGGCCATGCAGAGTCCAAAATCTTCACATTGCCTTAGCGTCTCAGCCGTCACGGGGCCGCGGGCAATGATAGGCTCCTGGACCTCCTTGAACGGATAGCCACTGGCGATCCGTCGAATGCTTGTGAGGGCGCCGGTGCCGTCGTTGCCAGCACTGACAAAGACACAATATGGCAGGCCTTCGACCCTGCCCTCGGCGGGATAAAAGGTTCGATCAAAGAAGTCCTTGATAGCGCCTGACATGTAACCGAAATTCTCTGGCGTGCCTAAAATTAAGCCATCGGCCCATAACAGGTCCTCGACACTCGCGTCAAAGGCGGTTCTTTGACGCAACTCTACCTCGACATCAGGGTGTTCGCAGCCTTTGGCAACGGCCTTCGCCATGCGGCCGGTACTGCCGTCTTTGCTGTGATAAACAAGCAACAGGTGCTTCATACCAGTTTCTCCGTCAGCCGCTTATAGGCCCC
>JAYODE010000012.1:8966-12530 GCA_038106185.1 Gammaproteobacteria bacterium
GGTCTGTTCTCGGGTAGTTTGAGCGTCGGCGACCTCGAGTCGAATGACATTACCCGAGACAAATCGATAGTGCGGTACTTCCAGGTTTGTCGGCGCAGCAGCATCCACCAGGACTCGACCAGCCAGATCATAGTCACTCTGGTGGCAGGGGCATTTGAAGCCGATGCCGCCTTGATTGACCGCACTGACTTCGCAACCCAGATGCGTGCAATTACTGTAAGTGACAAAAACATCGGGGCGCAATGACCTGAACGGGTTGGCGGCAAACAGCGGTTGGTTAGAAGCAATAGAACCTGGATCCTTCAGGGACAGCTGCGACCCTTCAAGCTGGCGTAACATGGCTCGAGTGCGGCGCTGAACAAACAGGTTACGGCCGCGCCAGTGTACGAGCAGCGTGTCACCCGCTTTCAGCTCGTCGAGGGAGATATCGAGGCTAGTGTCTTCGGAAAAGGATGGAATCCAGGATTTTACGAACGGATAGGCGAGAAAGCCGAGGCCAGTCAACGAGAAACCCTGAACGATGCGAGTCAACAACCAGCGTCGTTTAGCTGAGTTAAGGCTCATAGGCGATATACTCGAGTCGCTGTATCATGGAATAAGGCCGCGCGATCAGTCACAGACAAGCCGCTGGATAACTTCTTGAAAGCATTCCAGAGCACTGAGTAAGAGCAGGAATCCTTATCAACGGGGAAATTGCTTTCAAACATGCAGCGCTGCGCGCCAAAGGTCGCCAGACAGTGTTCATAATAGGGACCTGTGGCGTCTACTAACTCGTCGGAACTGGGCGGCAGAGCACGGCGATGCCAATTGAAGCCATTGACCTTCATGTTGATACCACCTAACTTGAAGTAAACATTAGTGCAGTCTGCCAATGCCGAAATGCTGTCTCGCCAGTTAGCAAATACGGCGTCCTGCTGGCCCGCATAGGGTCCAATACCCAGTGGACCGCCAAAATGGTCAAGTATGATGGTCGTGTTCGGAAATGCACGCGCCAGATCGACAAACTCAGACATCTGATGATGATAGAACCAGGCGTCAAAACTTAGCCCCAATGGCGCCAGCTGACTGAAACCCTCTCGAAAAGCCGAGTCCAGCATGAGTCCCTGAGTTGGATTGCTGTGCGAATTGCGTATGGCATCAGACTCGTGCCAGCCAGTCGCATGTCGTATGCCGCGAAACCGGTTGGGGCTGGCCGCCATATGCGCTTCAAGCACCGCCTTGACCGCTTGACCCATGCTCAGGTCCGCATGACTAACGATGCCGCCGGCGACGCGAGTCGCGCCATACTGGCCGCTGGCACTCATGGCGGCGATACCCTGAACAAACTCAGTTTCGCCCACCGGCCGCATTGCCGGATCGCCTGCGGCACGATACATCGAACTACATTCAACGAATACCGTACTGACAATGTTATGACCTGTACTGGTATCCTGCAGCAGCTCATCCAACAGGTAGCGATTCGCCGAATGGTCCCAAAGATGGTGGTGCGGATCACAAATGGGCAAATCGGGTTCTAATGCAGGCTCGACAAGTTGTTCTAGCCATGTCGATTGTTCCATTGTCACTCTCTCCTTCACTGCTTACTTTGTTTGCCTAAAGTCGCGCCGGCCCGCCATGGCCTAAACCATTTGATCATGCTAGCGTTAACCCTTCTTGTCCAGCGTCCGGTGTTGCTATGTCCTATAAAGCCCTTGCGATCGACCTTGATGGTACCTTGTTAGTGGGTGAGGATCTGTCCGCCCGTAACCGCGATGCAGTCGCAGCAGCCCATGAGGCCGGATTCGCGATTATTATTGCGACCGCTCGCTGGCGTCATATGGCTGAACGCATCGCTGATCAGATTGGTCTGCTACAACCCATTATTGCCTGTAGTGGCGCGCAGGTTTACCTGCCAAACAGCGGCAAGGATATCTTCGATCACCGTCTGCCGGCTGATTTTGTCGATGAGCTCTACGCGCTGTGCAACGAGCAACGTTGCATTGCGACCGTGACCATCACAGACGAGGTGCTGGTCAAATTGGAAGGAGCGCCCGCCGAGGGCCTGCTGTCACCAGAGATGCGCTGGACACAAGCGCTATCGACCATTGACCATGCGAATCCTCGAATAGCGGCGATTCAAGGCTCAAAAATTAACGAAATAATCAAGAAGGAACTCAAACCCCGATACCAGGACCAGGTGAATATTTACGATTCTATTGGTCCCAGCGGCAAACTGGTTGTCACGGTCACCGCCAAAGCCGCCAACAAGGGCGAGGCTCTGCGGGTTAGCTGCGATCACCTGGGCATAAAACCCAGTGAGGTCATCACCTTTGGCGATGCCGAAAATGATATTGAGATGTTTAAGGTCAGCGGTGCGTCGGTGGCTATGGGCCAGGCCAGCGACGCCGTTAAAGCTGCAGCTGACTCGGTAACCGCCGCTAATACGAGCGATGGCGTCGCCCAGGCGATTGACCGAATCCTTCGTTTCGGGCGGCCCTGATCAGATTACGCCGGAATCGCCGACAATAACGTCACCAAAGAAGAGAGAACATGACGCTAGAGACCTTCACGTTTACGGCCAGCGATAAGCATAGGGTTCATTGCTATCGCTTGCTGCCTGCTGCAAAACCTCGAGCTATCATTCACATAGCCCATGGCATGGGAGAACATGGAGGTCGTTACGAATGGACTGCGCAACAGTTGGTGGCCGCCGGCTATGCGGTCTACATCAATGATCATCGCGGACACGGCAGCACGGCAACGGTTCTAGGCGACTTTGGAGAAGATGGCTGGAACAGAACCCTCAGCGATCTGCAGGAGATGCAACAGCAGTATGGCAGTGATTACCCCAGTATTCCTCGAGTCCTGTTTGGGCACAGTATGGGATCCATGTTGGCGCAGCAGTACATAGCGCTGTACGGCAATAGTCTCGATGGCGTGATTATTTCCGGTAGCCCCGGCTTTGCCCATCCAGTGCTCTCTTGGTTGGTTCGGCAGATCTGCCGCTGGGAATCCTGGCGACTTGAACCGCGAAAGCCGAGCGGCGTGTTGCAACAGTTGGTATTTGGCAACTCCAACAAGGCGTTTCAAGCCAGCACTGTGGAGCCGACGGGATTCGAATGGCTAAGTCGAGACCCAGTGCAGGTTCAGACCTATATCAATGATCCCGCGTGTGGCTTTGTACCCTTCCCTGCCAGTCTTTTGGATATTTTCAAAGGTGCCCGCTGGACTCAGCAGCAGAAAAATATTGAACGGATTCCAAAATCCCTGCCCATGTACCTGTTTTCTGGCAGTGCGGACCCTGTGCACAACGAAATGGCTGATTTAAACCGTCTTATGCGCCAATACGCGAAGGCGGGTTTACAGCTGGCCACACGCTTTTACCCTCAGGGGCGCCATGAGATGCTCAATGAGATCAATCGAGATGAAGTCATTGCGCAGGTGATAGCGTGGCTCGACGATCAGTTCCCCAGTCCTGTCGGACTTGCTCAGGCCGGGACTTGAGGCAGTCTCGGCCTGAGTCAGGATTTTGTCGCAGATTCACAGCATCGAAATAAGCGGCAACTGTTCTACACAGGCTTTCTA
>JAYODE010000012.1:12630-29183 GCA_038106185.1 Gammaproteobacteria bacterium
TGTCGCAGATTCACAGCATCGAAATAAGCGGCAACTGTTCTACACAGGCTTTCTAAACAGGCTTTCTACACAGGCTTATCGGACTCGAGCAGATCCGGCCGCTGATAATCCCAGCGAGCGGCTTCCGGCCCATACTCCAGCACCCGTTGATGGACTGAATTTAGTGCGTCATAGATCATCCGCGTTGCATCGGGAATGCTGGTACCCTCGGGAAAGTAAATAGGCGGCTGAATGTTCGCAGTCACGGGTCCTGACGTCACTTCTTTGGACCCTTTCGGTCTGAGTTTAGACAGTCCCGTCAAGTAGACCGGGACAACGGGTACCTGGCAGTCCAGTGCAAGAATTGCAACGCCGTGTTTGAAACGAGACAACTTTCGGCTGGTGGAGCGAGTGCCCTCAGGAAAGATCGCGAGATTGGCGCCCTGCTCAAGCAACCATTTGCTGTACTCGAGCGTCGCCGAGCCGCCACCTCGACGAATAGGAAAATTACCACCAATGAGGGAGTTATACCAAGGCTGTAAAGCCAGCTCCTTGCGGCCGCCGCCATTTTTTAGAAACCAGCGGTCTGCTGCTGCGCCAAAATAGATGTTCCACTTCACGCGCTGCGGCAGGCAATGGAACAGGGCTATGGCATCAAAATGACTGCTGTGATTTGCCACAGTAATACAGGGGCCCTTCACATCCTTGAAATTTTCCATACCCGTCACGGTAAACGGCTTGGCATACCGCCACATGTGTTTCGAATAGTGATACCAGCGAAACGCGAGTCGAACCAGCTTGGCCCACCACTTGACCTGCCAACGATGGGGCCCATCCGTACGTATCTCCTGCTTGACCATGCGTTCAAACAACGGCAGATCAATCGCCGCCAGCAATGTGGTGTCAGGCGAGCTGGTGAGCTCCTCATGCAGGATGGCTTTTTGTGCACGAAAATTGTCGGAGACCTCAAATACCGTGCAGTGATCATAGATACCCAAGAGGTGGTAGTCTTCGAGAATATTCGCCTCGTATTCCTCAAGGATGCGACGCACTCCGCGCAATTTTTCCGGCTCCTTCAGAACCTCGCGCATTGCCTGGCTGCTCAGTCGGGTGAGCAGGACATAGGCGGGCATGGATTAGTCTCCGCCTGGCGCTTGGCCTGAAAGTATGCCGACAAAGTCGTCGACACTGATCGCCGGCAAAGTCGTGATCTTGATAGAGCCACGAGAACCCAATTCGACCGCTAGCCTCGCCATGATCTCATTGGTGGGCGCTTCAATGATGTTAACAAAATCATAACCCCCCATAACCGCATACTGAGCGATGACCCGAGCCCCCATAGATTCGACTTCCTTGTTAACCTCACGTAGGCGTTCAGGACGCTCCTTAAGGGTTTTACGGCCGTCGTCTGTCAAGGTGCTTAACATAATGTAAGTTGCCATATAAACCTCGTAGGTAATTGTTTTATATGCTTAATATACTTTTTTTATAATGTAAATTCACAGCCTGGATGCGGCGCCAGTCATGCTTTCAATCAGGCATCCAGTCTCACTAAAGTTACTGCGACAGCCTTCCACGTCTGACGAGGCATCTGCGACTAACGTTCAAGAACGTAACGCCCTGGTGCCACATCCAGTGGCGGATAGTCACTGCTGCCGAGTTCTGCCGGTGGCGACGCCAGTGTGCCCGAACGCTGTTTGAGCCAATCGATCCAGTGTTCTCGCCATGAGCCCTGATAAACCACCGCTTCTCGAATCCACTCTTCGCTGTCTTCCGGCAGCCTGGGTGCAATCCAGTACTTCATGTGTTTGTTCGGCTTATTGCTGATGGTTTGGGTGTGGTTCTGGTTAGTGAGAACAAACTCAACCTGCCCGCCAAGTAACTGTGTGGTGCGATAACAACCCCGCCAGGGCGTAATATGATCGGTGCTCCCCGCCATAATATAGGTGTCATAGGTGATCTTTGATAAGTCGATCGCTTTACCGTCGATCGACAGCTGCTTTCTTGCCAGCTTGTTATCCCAAGCCAGGTCTAGATAGTCACATTGTAAACCGGCCGGGACTCGAGTGTAGTCCATGGACCAGAACAGCAACGGATGCACGGGTGGTGGTTTACCCAAAAGATAGTTGTCGCGAAAGAATGCCATGACGCTTTCCTCCGGCGTCAGCCAGGCGAACATCTCGAATACCTCCTTCTCGTCGAAAATGCCTTTTGCCTGAACACGCGCCTTTTGCGCAGCGATGGAGGTTTCGGTCACGAACAGCCCAAAGTCACTGTCTTCCGGATGATTATCGAGAATATTGACGAACAACGAATGGCTATTGATGACGTCCTCACCCCTGGCCTGAAGCAGACCGGCCGCGGCTGCCGTGGTTATCCCACCGGCACACAAACCCATCAAATTAACCTTCTCTGCACCACTGATCTCGCGAACGATTGACAGACACTCAATAATGCCCTCAGCATAGGTCTGCAGGTTCCAATTGCGATTATCAACGGTAGGGTTACGCCAACTGACGGCGTAGACAGGGATGCCAGCATGCAGCAACTCTTGAAACAAACTCCGGTCAAGGGTCAGATCGCCCAGGTAGAAGCGATTGACCTGACTGAAAACGTATAAAAAGGGAATCGCATGGGTCTGTTCCACCAGTGGCTCATACTGCATCAATTCAAGCAAGTCATCGCGGTAAACGACAACGCCCTTTGATGCGGCGACATCCTTGCCGATAATAAAAGCATTGCGGTCGGCGACCGCGGGATAACCATGGTTGTGCTGCTGGTCGTCGATAATATTTTTGATACTGGTGATCAGGCTTTGTCCGCGACTGTCTAACAGGTTTCTTAGTGCCTGCGGGTTGCCATGGAAACTGTTGACAGGTGCCGCCAGGTCTTTAAGGATGCCAAGCAGAAAACGCGCGCGCTTACGATTCATGGTCTCCAGGTCGCTTTTATCAACCCAGTCTTCCAGCGCCAAACCCCAGGCCATGTAATATTGCGCGACCCGCTTATAGAAGGCGTTTTCTCGCCAGACAGGATCGGTAAATCGCCGATCGGTACTGGGGTCAAGCGTACTGAAACCCATCAGAATTGCAGTTGACTCGCTGGCGAAATGCTGCCAGATACTGAGCAGCACCGCGGGTTGGGTCGAGAGGCTCTGGACCAACTCCTTGGCCGCATTGAGAACTTCATCGCGATCAATGCCCATGGCGAGATTCAGGGCGACGCCTTCATTGCGACGATCCGACAACTCGTCGATGGTATCTACCATTTCAGCTCCTCATCAGCCGGTCGTGCGGCCTTCTTGTCATTTCGACTTGTACATCAAACCGCGTGGGGACGCAATTTGTATCTTCAGTTCACTTGAGCCGGCTAAGTGTGATCTTAACAGCCGCTGCCGAGTATCGTCAGAGATCTGCTAAGTGATCCACTTGATTAAAAAACACCAGCCTTGGCGCTTTACCCCCCAAGACCAGTTTACTGACGCCGGTGTTGGCCATGTGATATTCATCAAATGGAAAAGCTGCGCCGCGAAGCAAGGTCGCGAGCGCAACGCCCATGGCTGCACCATGGCTGACGATCGCAATTTGCTCGCCTGCATGTTTGTGTTGCAGCTCATTGAATGCCGCAAGCATGCGATCTCGAACCTGATTCACTGATTCACCGCCGCTGGGTGCGTAATCGCAGTCGGCGGCAATTTTGTCAAAGAATTGATGCTCACTCCGGAGCACATCAAAGTGCAAACCTTCCAGTTCGCCAATGCCGTACTCGCGCAGACCTGAGTGGGCAATGGCAGGCGCAAAATGATCGCCAGTCACACCCTGTGCAGTTCGCATGGTGCGCAGCAGCGGGCTGCTGTAGGTTGCAGTGATATCCGCATAGTGCTGCTTAAACAAAGTGCTAAGCCTGTCAGCCTGTTGTATGCCACTGGCATTCAGCGTCGCATCGGTAGAGCCGAACCAGCGACGCTCAACATTGGCGTCAATTTGGCCGTGCCGAACCAGATAAAAGGTCGTTTCTGGCATGCTACCAGTGACCTATATTGGGCATCGAAGACCAAGGCTCAGCTGGCGCCAAAGCCTCGCCCACTTGAAGCAATTCGATCGAGATATTATCCGGTGATCGAACAAACGCCATGCGACCATCCCGCGGCGGGCGATTTATGATGACGCCTGAGTCCAACAGATGCTGACAGGTGGCGTAAATGTTGTCGACTGCATAAGCCAGGTGACCAAAGTTACGATCACCCTCACCCAGTTCATCACCATCCCAATTATAGGTCAACTCGACCTGAGCACTGCTATCACCGGGTGCCGCAAGGAAAACCAGAGAGAAGCGACCTTGCTCATTGTCGATACGCCGCAGTTCTTCCAGTCCAAGGTGCTGGCAATAAAAAGCCAGAGATGCCTCTATATCTTTTACGCGTACCATTGTGTGCAGATATTTCATGTCACTTCCCCTTTAAATGCGTGGCGCCAGCTTAAATTTCTCCAGCGCTGCACACAAGCGCTGGAGGAACTCAATTGAGGCACAAGTGGCCTAACAAGCGTGCCGGTGGACTTACAGTAGTTCACGCTGCAATTGGATGATCGCGTGGTCTCTCCCATGATCAGTGCAGCAATTTACAGCATTAGCCTCATGTTGCGTGATACGCCAAAGACTGATGGGGAGACTGCTGAGTTTTACTTTTTTTTCTCAGATTGTTTAGGCTCAGATTGTTCGTTTGCGCAAGCGCTGACCAGACAGAAGCGATGATCACGGCGCAGAGCAGGCTCCTCAAAGGTCAAATCCGCCAACCCACACAGGACTGCTCCAGACTCTATGGTCATCCAGTTGCTGGACTCGAATCATATAGTTATCCCCGGCGCTGGGATCGCGAATATCCGTAAACTCAAAGCGCTGCTCAGTCGCTGCTTCAGGGTCGATCAGTTCATAAGTGACGCTATCTTGATAGCCGCTCACGTTAAAAGTTCGAGTTATGGGCCCAGCCAAGACATCAGCCAGGCTCACCTGTTGACGTATGGCGGGCGTCATAGAGGGTAGTCGCGTCAACGGTAGGACTGAGCGGTCTTCCTGCCCTGCACTCAGATTAAGCTCAAAGATGATGGGCGCTTCGAGCACAGTGTTGAAACCGAATGCGGGTGAATCTGAAGCGTCTGATGAGTTAGGTTCGGCCTGATCCTTCTGCGCCAAGCCAGGGTTTGCCTCGATGTCCAGGTACAGGGTGCTGGAAGTTCCACGGGTCCAGGTAATGAAATCCACTCTATTGGCTTGATTCGGGTTGAGTGCAGCCGCCTGACGTACGGAGTTTCTGAATCCCGGGGCGGTTATAGCGGTCACTTGGGCGCCGGTCTGCTTGATATAGCCTAGCCATTCTCGACCATTACGAGGCAAGTCGCGCTGGTTGCCAAGGGGCCCTGAGGTGGATGCGAAAGTGACGGCCAAGGTGAATTGCCCTGGCACCGGCTCAGTCGGTTCGTAAACCCTGCCCGCGTAATTGATGGTGTCGATGATCTGGCCATTCTTGAATAAATCGATTCGCCGAATACCCGCAGTGCCGAGAACTCGACCCTGTATCACTCGACGCTTATTGTCGGCAACTCGCTGGCCAGGTTGAGCGCCATTGACGGTGACTTCAAGCACTAGGCGAGGACCGCTGGTCACGTAGGTTCTGCCCTGCTGTAGCGCTGTGAATAATGACTCGCCCGGATTAACCCAGACGGCGGTGGTACCCGCCGAGCCGACTCTACCGAGCTGTTGCGCATGCGACTCGGCGGAACCAGTAAAGCCAATTCTAGACCCTCTTTGCGCCAATCTATGTCCGTACCACTCAAAGGCGGCGTCGCCACTGACAATCTCTACCAGCCGCGAGAATCGCGGATCTGTCCCTCGATCGTCGCCGGGGATTTCGGGCAAGGCGATGAGTAACGAATCCGCTGGCGTCAAGCTGGCGTTGAGGGCGTACAGGTTTGGCCAGTGAGCGGCAGGGGCTGGGTGCAAATCTTGCTGCACTCGAGTGACGAGCAGATGATGCCCTCCTCGGTTAAAGGCACCACTCCAATGTAGCGCCTTCAGACCCTGGTTACCGGGTTGCCACTGCCAACGACGGCCTGTCAGGTGAGTGTCATGATCGGCCACCAAGAGCAGGTCCAAAGCGCCTTGGCTTTGACGAGTGAGCTCGGTCCCGGACTGAAGACCATCACTGGCCAGGCTGTGGCGGTGTAAGTCCACCCATTGCAGGGAAGCAACGGCTTTCTCGTTAACAATCACAGGATTGCTGCGACCCCTGATCCCGCCGCCGCTGGAGCGGACCTCAAGCCTGTAGGTGCCGGCCGCTTCAAGGCTGATCGGTGCTGTTGTCATGGAGGGCGGTCCACCTCTCGGTAGACGACCCTGCAAAATGCCTTCCACCAGAACGTCAAATGACGGTAGTTCGCCCTCAGCCAAATTGCCATATTGATCTTCTAGTCTGACCTGGGCAACAAAGGCCTGACCAGGTTCGACCCAAGACGGTGCGACAACCGTCATGCGCGCCACTTCACCCGCATGTAAGACTGCCGGCGTACCGGGCACGATTCGATAATCACCATCTTGACGGTCACTCACGTACATCGGCAGATCAAAATTAGCAGTCGCTGCCGAGGGTAAGCGCAAGTTTTGGTACACCACTTGAACTTCATCACCAGGGCGCAGACTATCAGCAGTGACTAACAGTGCAGGCAGCAATTCAGGCTCCAAGCGCCCCCCATGCACCCCCTGCCAAGGTACTGAGATAATGCGCAGTTCAGCACCGCTGCTGGTCGACACACTGACATAGTTAGCGGCGTTCGGATCGTCTGTTTGCAAGCGGCCCATCTGCCAGGGTTTCGCCATCAACAGACTGGCACCAACACCCAGCTGGGTGCCCACCGAGTATCTCTGCTCAATTGTGCTTACTTCGCCCGCTCGAAGGAAGCTGGGCATGAAATACCGCTGCCCCAGCGCAGCTTGGTCATCAATATTTTGCGCGAGTTCCTTTGCCGCGGCTTGGAGTCCCAGATCGAGTGCAACAAGGTCGTCGTCGAAAGTCGCCCTTAGTCCAGCGCTAACGTGGGGCATAATTGTTACTGGCAAGTAGCCCCCGGCGCTCTCCACCGCATCAGCCCAGCGGGCAAGCAATAAGGCCTGCTCATGCAAACTATCAAGGGTTGGCGCATGAATCGCTTCGCTGTAGGCTCGCCGCGCCTCAGTCACCGCAACGGAAGTTATCTGCGAAGGAACCTCGGCCGCGGCCAGGGTTCCAGCATAGAGCAAGGCGGTACTCAGGCCTAAATAGCGTAAAACTTGTCGAAAATCTCGCATTCCCATCAACATCAGATACTTTAAAGGATCGTCAGCAGAATCGGCGTGCGTGAATACATGCCTGGCTCGTCGGTGGTGAGCAAGAAACCAAGATCTGCCGGCGAGGATTTCAGGCGGCTTCTTTCGGCTTGAATGGAGTCTTTGAGGGTCACGCTGGCGTCCATCTAAAAACCGTATTTAAGCGGCTATAGGTTCCAAACGCAAGCGCAGCAGGGGTTTGCTACTTAGCTGAAATAACCATAAAAAAAGCGAGGCCACGTGAGCAACCTCGCTTTTTACGGTGCAGATCTTGAGGACTAGTTCGCCTCGACTCTGCGTGTCACACTATTGATACTTCTTCAACTCTTCGCGAGCGATAACCCGTCGATGAACTTCATCGGGGCCATCGGCAAGACGCAAGGTACGCTGGCCCATCCACATAGCGGCCAAAGGTGTATCCTGCGATACGCCCAGAGCGCCGTAAATCTGAATAGCCCGGTCTATGACCCGCAGCGCCATGTTCGGTACTGAAACCTTAATCGCAGAAATGTACTTGCGGGCTTCCTTGTTACCGATAGTATCCATCATATAGGCCGCTTTCAGTACAGCGAGCCGACACATGTCCAACTCAATGCGCGAGTCAGCGATCACGTCGTAGTTACCACCCAGCTCAGCCAGCGGCTTACCAAACGCGGTTCGCGACAGGGCGCGTTTACATAAAAGTTCGAGTGCCCGCTCAGCAACACCAATCGATCGCATACAGTGGTGAATACGGCCTGGCCCGAGGCGACCTTGAGAAATTTCAAAGCCACGACCCTCGCCTAGAATGATGTTTTCCTTGGGAACTCGAACGTCTTCAAAGGTAATGTGCATGTGACCGTGAGGCGCGTCGTCTTTGCCAAAGACGTACATGGGGCGAACAATCGTCACACCCTTGGTATCTATGGGCACCAGAATCTGTGACTGGCGCAAATGCTTCGGTGCATCGGGATTGGTAACAACCATGGTAATCATGATTTTGCAACGGGAATCGCCGGCACCTGAAATATAATGTTTGGAGCCGTTGATCACCCACTCGTCTCCGTCCAGCACAGCGCGAGTTGCAATATTAGTGGCATCAGATGAGGCGACATCCGGTTCGGTCATGGCAAACGCCGAGCGAATTTTGCCTTCGAGCAATGGTTCAAGCCATTCTTTCTTCTGGGCTTCTGTTCCGTAACGCTCCAATACCTCCATATTGCCGGTATCCGGTGCGGCGCAATTGAAGACTTCCGATGCGATTGGGTTTCTCGCCATGACTTCAGCTAAATGCGCGTACTCCAGATTAGTCACGCCAGCGCCGCCCTGGCTCTCTGGCAGGAAGAAATTCCAAAGGCCAGCACTTTTAGCTTCTGCTTTGAGACCGTCCATGATTTCCAACTGGCGGGCACTGAGAGACCATCGATCACCGTCTGCGCCAGTCAGTGACGTAAACTCCTCCGTGAGGGGATCAATCTTTGATCGAACAAATGAATCGATCTTATCGCGAACTGGTATCAAACGTTCTGGTATATCTAAGTCCATCATCAGCGTGTTCCTCTTGTAGGCTTCTAGTTATTCACTCTGCCGATTGGGCTGTTGTCACCCTTAACGGCAGCATTCTGGTCACGTTCGTCGAGCTGTCTACTGTTTTTCGTGGCGGATCGCATTGGTGCTCAGCCACGACCTTCAACCGCTTTATACTACAATCAAGCTATCCCGTTTACCTACCTAAATCTCAGCAGCTTATAGGGTGCTATGCGATGGGCTGATATCCATCGGTTGATGCATGTCGACCCGCCTCTCTTTCTATTCACGATGCCAGCAAGGGCGCTGAGCGAACGTTACCCAGGAAAATCAAAAATGCCAGCAGGCCCATGGCCGCAGCAGCAAGATAGGCGAGTCCGTAGGTCCCGCTAAAGACAAACAGGTAGCCCATGGCCGCCGGACCCGTCGCAATGCCCATCATGGTAAGCAGATTAGACACTGCATAGATTCGACTGTAGTGGAGCAGACCATAACGCTCAGCAATCAGCAAGGGCTGCAGCATCAGAAGATTACCCACCGTAATGCCGAATAGCGCTAATCCAATCAACAACCCTGCGGGCGATGTAAAGTAGCCCATGCATGCCAGCGATAGACCTTGCAGCAGCATCATGACCACCGTAAAACGAGTCGCATCCAGCTTGTCCACCAATAGGCCGCCAGCAAGACGACCGATAATACTGAAAAGCGGCAAGACGCCCAGGGCAAGTGCGGCTTCTCGCCCGCTCAATTGCTCACTGACTAAGCCATATTGATGGGCGATACCCCCTACTTGGGCCATCATGACAAACACGTAAGCCAAGTTCAGCCGCCAGAAGTAGCTGTCGCGCAGGGCCTGTTTCAGCAACAAGCCTTGACCGCCCAAATTCAACGGGCTTTGTCGATCTGTACCTTCTGCATCTAGCCCCAACTCCTGGGGCCGAGAACGCAATATCAACAGGCTCAAAGGTAAGACGCCCAACAGGTAGGTCAGACCAAGAATGGGACTGGCCACTACCATACCTTGACTCTCGATGAGGGTTGCACTGGCGGGTGTGACCATAATGCCGCCCACAGACAAGCCAGTTGACGCTATCGATAGCGCTCGAGCGCGACTCTTATGGAACCACCGCGCCACTAGTGTGGTCGCCGGCAAAAGACCGGACGCGCAAAATCCAACGCCAAAAAGACAATACAACAAATACAGCTGACCTTGACTGCTGACTTCACCGAGCCCCCCGAGGCACAGGCTCGCAATCACAGTACCGACACACATGATCAAACGTACATCGTACCTCTCGAGCAGGGACGCGATGTAAAGGCCTGCAATGCCGCTGGAGAAAAAGAAAATAGACACAGCGGTCGATGCCACCGTAATCGGAAAACCCTTCTCAGTCGCCAACGCCTGCAGAACAACAGAATGATTATAAAATCCTAATCCGGAGGAAAACATCAGAACAACAAATAATGCGGCGACTATTTTCCAACCATAAAACATGGGCGTGACTCAGTAAGTGTTACAGGGCTTCTCGTGATATGGCACCTGGACCAATATCGGGTACTCAATCTTGGTTGTCAGGTTCGATAAAACACCAGCCCACTGTAGGATTTTCGGTCTTTATTCGGCTTTCAAGCAGATTGATATGACTCACGGCCTCATCGATACTGATACCGGACTTCATTTGAATTTTCGCCGCCAGCATGACCTTGGGGCCAAATTGCAGGGTAATCGTGTTCAATAGCTTATCAATATTAGGGTCTAACTCAATCGCCCGAATGATTGAGGACTGTAGGTCTGGCTCCGCCGATTGACCAATCAAAAGGGCCCGAACCCGCACCGCAATAAAAATAGCCACTATGATCAGAACCACACCAATACAGACAGAGCCTATGGCGTCATAGACTGGATCGTTGGTGATATAGGTCATAGATAGGAAGCCTAGCGCCACAACTAGGCCGATGATCGCTGCCAGGTCTTCACCAAGCACCACGACTATCTCCGCATTTCGCGTATGCTTCAGCCAAAAGCGAAAACTGCGTTCGCCCCGCATAAGATTAGCTTCTCGCACTGCTCCGGCAAGGCTGAATAACTCCAGCAGGATGGCGCCAGCCAACACCAGCATGGCAACCCAGAGATCATTTAACGGCGTTGGCGACTGAAGCTTGTGTAAACCTTCATAAATCGAGAAAACCCCACCGACGCTAAAAAGCATGAGAGCGACAATAAAGCTCCAGAAATAACTTAATTTTCCGTAACCCAGCGGATGCTCTGCATCTGCGGGTTTCTCGGCGCCTTTCAGACCGATATATAGCAGTACCTGGTTGCCCGCGTCTGCCATCGAATGAATCGCCTCGGCCAACATGCTGCCAGAGGCAGTGTAGATGGCTGCAGCCAGCTTCGCGACCGCGATACCCGTATTGGCCAGGAAAGCGTAAAGAATCGCCCTCGCTGGAGAGCCTTCAGGAACAGCCATCTAGAAACTCCTTCTTGACCAATTTGCTCCAGCCCTTTACCAGGTCCTTACTTAAATACTATCTTCTAAGCTATCTTCTAAGCGCTCTCAACTCGACCCTTGACCACGACCTGCAACTCGACAAGCAATACCTGCGGGGCTTGTACCTAAGAGAGCGACGAGGCTCGCTGCATCATACTGTAATGTTGGGTAAAAGGGGCATTGCCGTTAAAGCGGGGCCTCGGCATACTGCCCGAATCCAATTCGTCCCAAGTATTCTGAGGTGCGGCTATCCCCCTTTCTGAACAACCGCTGACCATAAGCCTGCGCGGTGACCTGGATAAGGTCTCAGCGATTTATCAAACGGCGAAGGCCCCCGTGGCACTTATCGTCCTGGCCCATGGTGCCGGCGCGGGTATGCAGCATCCGCATATGCAATCACTGGCGAACGCCTTAGCCGAGGTTCAACTCGAGACTCTGCGGTTCAATTTCCCATTTATGGAGTCGAGCCGTAAGCCGCCTGATAAGTTGGCAGTCTGTTTGGCGACCCTGGCATCTGCCATTGATCTTGGTATGAAAAAGGCCAAGGGTTTGCCACTATTACTTGCAGGGCACTCCTTTGGTGGACGCATGGCTTCGCACTATATCGCACAAACTCAAGACCCCCGTTGCGCCGCCCTTATCTATTTTTCATTTCCGTTGCATGGCGTGGGTAAGCCTTCTGCCTCGCGCGCTGAACATCTACCAACCATTCGAATACCGCAACTGTTTCTCACGGGTACTCGTGACGCCATGGCCGATCAGGTGCTACTCAGTCAAGTGATCAGTTCGCTGCCGACCGCGACTCTGATTTGGCTCGCGACGGCAGATCATGGTTTCAAGGGGTTAAAGAGCAGGCAATCCTCTCCGGTGCCTGGCGCGACTGTCAGTCCCAATGTTTATATGACAGCAGCAGAAGCCTCGATTAGTTGGTTAGTTACGCTCGAGCTTGCGCGTCGGTGATCAGGCCCTCACCCGCTGCAGCCATCGACCTATGGCAGTCTGCGGCAGGTTGACCCCTGTTAATACGTAGTTCAGCGCGAGTTCATTCTGCAGGTTCCATTGCATCTGTCGCCGACTGGCTGCGCTACCCGCAAACAACAATCTATCATTGACTGCAACTTCTACATGGCCAGATGGCATACAAAAAGCCCCGCGTGCATTGCTATGGAACAAGGTCAGAATCGGCAAACTCACATCCCTGTCAAGGTGATTATGGGTTAAGTGCTCGACTCTGACATCTGCACCTTTCTCCAACGCATTAACGACCGCATAGGCGCCCTCTTCGTCCAGGATACACTCCCAAACTTCAGGGAATTCCACTGGTGAAATACCACGGATTTGCTCCGTTAGCGCCTGAGCCCAGTTATCGTTATGCGCTCGTGCCAGACTTAAAAAATCATCGATCAGGGGATTCGTCAATAGTGTTCTGATCTTAGTCGCCAGCACATCACTGACCTCCATGACCAGCTGCGCACCTGAGTGCTCAAATAAACCGCTGTTGGCCTGGTGATTTTGGCGCGCCACAACAAACAAATCTGGATTCAGCTCGCGGGCGGTCACTATAATTGACAGGTTGTTTGAATCATCGTCTGCACCCGCAATGATACCCACTGCGCCACTGATATCAGCTTGATTTAGGGTCACTGCTTCGGTGCCATCACCTATGATGGCATTAACAGGTAAGTTGACAGTTGCCTTGTTCGGTTCTATCACTTGGACTGTCATACCTTCATCCAGCAACTCTCGATGTATCGCTCGACCAAATCGGCCAAAGCCGCATAACAACCAGCGCCCTTTCGGCAGAAGCATGACGTCTGACAGTGGCTCGCCACTTTCATTTCGAAACCAATCGTTGAGCATATACTGGTAAGGTGAACTCATTGCCAAGGCCAGGTCCCTGGCGAACGTATCGAAAGGGTTGATAATAAAGTCTGTGCCAAAGGATGCCATGTTAGCTTCGATCTCATGAGAGTCAGCTCGGCATATGACTTTTAGGCTTGGATTCAACACCTTGACGGTGATAGCAATATGTAAGTTGACGGCATTATCGTCGGTCAAGGCGACCACGCTTTTACATTGCGGGTGTGTAATACCGGCGAGCATCAGGTGCTGCGGATCACTGGCGTCGGCTTGCAGACCCGGGATAAACATGGGATGTTCCGCCAACAGCAGCGCGTCTATTCGTTCCTGTTTGATGTCTAGCACCGAGGCGCCAATGAGGCGCTTACGGAGTGACTTCACCAACCGACTACCTGTATCTCCGAAGCCACAGACAACGAAAAAAGGATCACAAATCTGCTTAACCTTTCGTTGAAAACGATTTTCAGTCAGGGCTTTAATGAGCGTCTCGTTTTGCAATAGTCGGATCAAGGTGCCGATCGCATAGATCCAGGTCGCGACGGTAAAATAAATAAATATCAGCGCCCACATGCGCTGAGCATCAGTAAAAGGATAAGGGAGTTCACCAAAACCAATGGTGGTGCCCATAAAGGTGACAAAATAAAATGCGTGAAAGAAGTCCATGTACCAGACTTCACCCTTGTCATCCAGACCAGGTATCATCGTCAAACCCAGGGTTGCCATAGCGTAAACCGTTGACAGCACCAGCAGAGGCGCTCGCATCTGGCGAAGAATCAAAAAAACGATACTATCCATAGCTTACTTCCATCGCTTAATTCTATTGATTAAAACCAAAGCGTTTAAAAAAACTGTGAACCAAAGCCTCGAGCCCATCGTGGATGCTCGAACGGTGCTGCTTTCTGATACAGGAAGTTTCTAGGTGTGGAAGCTTTTAAGATTTGAAGCTTCTGACATCAGCAATTTTCCATAAAACCGCGGTCTGAGATGAGCAACCTATCTGTCTGATCTTTGGTTCTAACGACGCAGCATCACGGTCTCGATAACCAGCAGAGATACCGATATCGTGTTGGCGATCACCGCCCCTCCGGCAAGGGAGACGATACTTGCCATGGTCGCAGCCGTCATGCCCAAGTCGGTCGCATACACAACAACACCCCAGATTGCCGCTGCCGCGACTAACTGAATATCGGCAACGAGACTTGCCGCCAGGAGTACTGCGCCCATATGGGTACGATCGCCGAACTTCAGGATGGTTGCTATGGCGTTGACGAATATCGCAGCAAACAGCTCGTACACATTATGGTGATCCTCGTTGCCTATCTCACCGATAAAAAAACCAAAATTCAGGGTAAGGGCCAAAATGATCGTGAATGCAAAGACGACTTTTTCAAGATTCATGGGTTGAACTCCCTCGGCAACAAAGACTTCACTATAACCTGATAGATGCTGGATGGCATCGGTTTTATGCCGGACTATTATGGCCTCGATGGAACGCCAACAACTCGACGACAGGTGATATGGGTCATGGGCGCTCAGATTGATGCACCAGATAATGATGTGTCGGTAAGGGCTATATGGAGATCCAGCGTTGTGACTGCATTTTCAACTGAGACGCTGGATATCTGGAGTCTTGTCGCCAGTATTGGGCTCTTTCTACTCGGTATGCATTCGCTCGAACAAGGACTTCAGGGCCTCGGCTCAAAAACCGTGAAGCAGTTCCTGCAGTTACACACCCGTTCACCAATCAGAGGCGTTCTCACCGGGACAGTTTTGACTGCTTTTTTGCAAAGCAGTTCGTTGGTTGGTTTGATTCTGCTGGCATTCGTTGGCGCAGGGATGCTTGAAATGCGCAACGCGCTAGGTGTCATACTCGGCAGTAATCTGGGTACCACCTTTACCGGTTGGATGCTGGCTGTTCTGGGGTTCAAGCTCGATTTGGTAAAGTACTACCAACCACTCGTCGCCGTCGGCGCCTTTGGCACAGTATTCTTACCCGCCAGCCAACGTTCCTATTACTTGGGTAATCTGCTACTCGGTCTGGGACTCTTGTTGATGGGCCTAGGTACCCTTATCGAGTCTCTTGAGCATCTTGTAACGGCCTGGGACTCGAGCCTAGTACAGGCACAACTGCAGGCACAGCACGTGTTCGTTTATTGTGTGATCGGCGTTGTTTTTACTGCGCTGGTGCAATCCAGCTCAGTGGTTCTAATGATCACTCTAAGTGCGCTTCATGCCGGAATAGTCACCATCAATGAGGCGATACCGATTGCTATCGGATCCAATGTGGGTACGACCAGTACTGTCCTGTTAGGGGCCCTGAACGGCATCGCAGAGAAGCGTCGAGTCGCCTACGCGCATACCATTTTCAACCTGACGACAGCGGCCCTTGCCCTGCTGTTTTTACCCGCGATTATCTTTTTGATCACTCAGCTGCTACAGATTAGCGATCCACTGTTTGTGCTGGTGGTATTTCATTCGCTGTTTAATTTACTGGGAATTTTCGTTTTCATCCCTTTATTGGACCCTTTGACTAAACTGCTGACTGTCCTCGCGCCGGAGCGCCCTGTTGGTGAGCTGGCCACCATCTATATTCAAAAGGTTTCCAGTAGCGTCTCTGACGGCGCCATAGTTGCCGTGCGAAGGGAGCTGACACGAATGCTTTTTACCGCACTGCGGCTAAACATGCACTGTTTCAGGATTCATGCTCGAGCCGTGTTCGATCCACGCAGCGAGGAAATCGCCGGCGAGCCGCTGCGTTATGTGACGCGTTATGAACAAGACTACAAACGACTCAAACAAGCGGAAAGCGAAGTGCTGGGATACACCTATGCGGTCCAGCGCACGGCCAAGGAGGACCTGGATCTGGAACGGGTCACTCAACTTAACCACGCCGTTCGCAACGTCACCTATGCCGCCAAGTTCATCAAGGATATTCGGCATCATCTCGACGATTACAGCGTTCATCCATCGGGCACGCTCCATGACCTCTACACCAGTTTCTGTCAGTATGTGAC
The DNA here is from genome assembly GCA_038106185.1 of Gammaproteobacteria bacterium. GTDB lineage: Bacteria > Pseudomonadota > Gammaproteobacteria > Pseudomonadales > Azotimanducaceae > UBA4582. The sequence goes on from JAYODE010000012.1 coordinate 28,838, forward strand.
CGCGAATTACCGCGGGCTGGCGGTACTGACTGCCCACTCGAATCCGACAACTGTCGCGGTAGAGTACCATCAATTGGCTCGACAAATACGCCGTGGTTACGAATGGTATCTCAACGAAATCTATACTGTGGTGGGTGCTGACAAACACCTGAATCAAGAGATTGCGAATTTACTGAACGTAAATCGCGCCGCCTACGTCTCAACCACCGCCTTATTAGAGGCTGTGCGCGTATTGCAGGATATTGAGGAAGACGGCTTAACTGAGGAAAAAGCTTCACATCGAGTAGAGAAAATCCTGACGCCTCCTCGCGGCACTGGCGAAGATAGCTTGTATAAAAACAGCTTG
>JAYODE010000012.1:29283-31286 GCA_038106185.1 Gammaproteobacteria bacterium
AAAGCAGCTTGAACGGAGACAGTTCCAGTCATTGAACCCTGGAGTTAGGCACCCAAGCAGTGACGAAAGCCTCTAGCGTGACCCAGCATGTGATGAACTCAGCCCTGGTTCGCGTCATCACACTATTTTGATTACTCTCGTTTCAATTCACTCGCTGCAATTCACTCGCTGCAATTCACTCGCTTCTACATATATCAGCCAAGTATTGCCAGAATTTCTTCCTCACCAAGGGTTTCCTGGTCAAGTAATGCAGCGGCAAGTTGATCAAGCTTGTCACGATGCTGTTGCTGTACTGTCAGTGCTCTTTGCTCACTCGTCTTGATGAGCCTGGCGACTTCGTCGTCAATAATCTCGGCGGTATGCTCACTGTAAAAGCGTGCCGGGTTGACTTCCTGGCCAAGGAAATTCTGTTCTGTCTCACGATAAGTAATGGGTCCGAGCACATCACTCATGCCCCATTCTGAGATCATATGCCTGGCTAGGTGAGTGGCCTGCTTCAAGTCGTCTGCAGCACCAGAACTGGACTCATTAAAGACTAGATTTTCAGCGACTCGACCCCCCAACAGAATCGCTAACCGGTCTTCCAAATAGTGTTGGCTGTAGTTTAGCATGTCTTCCTTGGGCGACTGTTCGGTGACGCCTAAGGCTCTACCACGCGGGATGATAGAAATCTTTCGTAACGTATCACCATGCGGCATGAAATGTGCGGTCAGCGCATGTCCCGCTTCATGATAGGCGGTTCGGCGCTTCTCCTCTTCTGAGAAAAGCGCTTCTCGACGTTCACCAAGAATGATCTTGTCTCTGGCGTTTTCAAAATCTGACTGATTAATACTGTCTTTTTCCGCGCGTGCCGCGAGCAGCGCCGCTTCGTTCACCAGATTCGCCAGATCTGCGCCGGAAAATCCGACGGTGCCCAGAGCGATACTCTCCAGATTAACATCAGACTCAATGGGTTTGCCGCGCGCATGAACCTCAAGAATGGCGTGGCGAGCCACTTTCTGCGGCAGGTCCAGCACAACCTTTCGATCAAAACGACCTGGACGCAAAAGTGCTGCATCCAACACATCAGGCCGATTCGTTGCGGCCAACACCACCACGGTTTCCTCCTCCTTGAAACCATCCATCTCTGCCAGTATCTGATTGAGTGTCTGCTCACGTTCGTCATTATTGGTTCCGAACACACCGCTACGGGTTCTACCCACTGAATCAATTTCATCGATAAAGATCAAGGATGGCGCAGCCGCCCGCGCCTGCACGAACATGTCTCTAACTCGTGAAGCGCCAACGCCAACAAACATCTCCACGAATTCCGAACCTGTGATGCTGAAAAAAGGCACGCCAGCCTCCCCCGCTGTCGCTTTCGCGAGCAGGGTTTTACCGGTACCGGGCGGGCCCATCAGCAGAATCCCCTTCGGGATCTTCGCACCGAGACGCCTAAACTTCTGGGGAAACTTCAAATAATCGATGACTTCCTGCAGGTCTGCTTTGGCACTGTTCAATCCGGCAATATCGTCATACCGCGTGTGTATGTCCTGTGGTTCAGCGAGACGCGCTCGAGACTTAGTAAATCCACCGCCACCAGGCAGAAACTGTTTGCCAAGCATCTGCCGGCTAAGCAGGAACAACCCTATGATAAAGATCCAGGGGAGTATGTTGATTAAAAAAGTAACCCAGGGCGCATACTCTGTCGACTGCACGCTGACGACCACCTTTCCTTCCTCCAGCAGAGGCATTAATTCTGCATCCGCTATAGCGGGTAACATGGTCGAAAACCGACTGTCTTTCTCAGTCTTTGGAAATCGGTAAATCCCTCGAATTTCACTGCCTCGTATGACGATGCTCTCGATGCCGCCATCTCTAACCTCTTGCTTGAAGGTCGAATAGGGTATTTCCCCGGGCTGAACATTCTGCCGAAGCACGAGATTTACCGCCATTATCATGATCGCGATCCACATCATTGCCGACAGCCAGGGACTGGTCATAGGCCCTTCTGGTGGTTGTGA
>JAYODE010000012.1:31386-37042 GCA_038106185.1 Gammaproteobacteria bacterium
GGTCGCTGTGAGGGTCGTTGTGAAGAGCTAGGCTGCGACGGCCCTTCGAGTGGCGAGTTCTGTGGATCCTGCGACTTTGACAACTGCGGACCAGTAGCCTCGTCCAGAGAAGATACCGGTGGAACCGGGTTTGTCTTCGATTCTATTGCAGACTCGGTACCAGCTTTGGCTGTAGCGCCAACAGCAGCGCCAACAGCTGCGTCAGGCTTCAACTCAGGCGACCTGGCAGCGCTTGAATCAGATTCAGTGCCTAACTGGAAGACCGACGATGAATTGATTTTCGACCGATTAGAACGATGATCCGTCATTGTAATGAACTCTAAGACGAGCCTCGTGGCAAGTGCTTCGAGCAAGTGCTTCGAGCAAGTGCCTCGAGAAAGGGATCCTTCAGGCGTGTGCTTCTAAGCGGTGCTTATAAGCCGTGCTTCTAAGCGGTGCTTCTAAGCGGTGCTTCTAAGCGGTGCTTCTAGGCGGTACCCCGAGCCAAAAGCAACAGAAAAAATCATACAAATCGATCGAGGTAATTACGTTGACCCAAAGCAATTTGACAGAATTATCTGCTGTCTATACTGGCCTGCCCCAGAGAAGAAGAGACCCGAAAGCTGTGATTGAGCCCATCGAAAATGAAAAGTCCACTCAACAGCTTTTAACCAGCCTGGGTCTTAGAGCGAAGGCCGCGGGTCTACGCATTGCGACTGCAGAAAGTTGCACCGGAGGGCTTATCGCCGCTTTGTGCACCAGCCGCGGTGGCAGTTCAGATTGGTTTGATTGCGGTTTAGTCGTTTACAGTCCTTCGGCAAAACAACGTCTGCTGAGCGTCGGTCACTCCGTTATTGTCCATTATGGGCTGGTGAGCGAACCTGTTGCTCGGGATATGGCGTTGGGCGCCCTGCTCCAGAGCACCGCGAATGTGTCCGTGGCAGTGACAGGCGTGGCAGGACCATCGGGCGGCGATATTGGTACGCCAGTGGGCACTGTCTGGATGGCATGGGCACGGCGAAGCAGTAGTACTGAGGCGCCCGAGATTCAGCAAACCAGCGAGTATCTGTTTACCGGTGATCGGAGTTCGATCCGTCGTCAGGCGGCACTAACGGCAATCCGAGGACTGATTAGCGTAATTGGCTGAGCCAATCCTCCTTATGCGCCTTGCACCCAACTCAGTAATTGTGACAGAGACAAGGCGCCAGCCTGACGACTTGATTCCCGGCCTTGCTTAAACAGCGCAATAGTAGGAATAGACTGAATCCGATACTTCGAGGCGAGTTCCTGGTTAGCCTCGGTATCCACCTTTAACAATCGAAATTTTGGTTCGAGTTGCGCACTGGCCTGAGCAAACGTGGGCGCGAACATCTTGCAGGGTCCACACCACGCTGCCCAAAAATCGACAACCAGTGGCGTGTCATTAAACGTCAACATTTTTTGAAACTGCGCGAGATTCACCGCAGTTGGATTACCGGTAAATAAAGCCCCTCGGCACTTGCCACAGGTAGGCGCCTCAGTCAATCGAGGTTCAGGCACGCGATTAGTAACGAAGCAATGGGGACAAACTATACCTATGTTAGTCAAGCTGACTCCTGGTCGAGAAGGACGAAACGCAGATCTTGGGTCGCGGCCCAGAATTTCAATGACCAGCCGTCGTTCTTTAAATCGTCATCGTCCCTGAATGAGACGAACCTTGAAGGCACGACCCTTGATTTTTCCTTCGGCCAACTTCTGTTGTGCAACCCTGGCGGCACTTCTGCGGACCGCGACGTAGGCACACTGGTCAAATAGGTGGATTTTACCCACATCACTGCCAGCGATGCCTTCCGCGCCCGTGAGTGCGCCGAGGATGTCGCCAGGCCGGACTTTTTGCTTACGACCACCATCGATTTGCAGACAGGCCATTGCAGGGCGCATCGGCGCGTTGTCGAGCAGTAAGAGCGGCGGCAATGGCTGCTCTGATGACTCAAGGTCGAGTCCCTGGGTAATTTTGGCCAGCTTGTGCTCTTCGCGGTCGCTATACAGAGTGCAGGCAATGCCTCGACTGCCCGCTCGTCCGGTACGACCAATGCGGTGCACATGCACTTGAGGATCCTGCGCAATCCGATAATTGATGACCGCATCCAGGGCCTCTATATCCAAACCGCGGGCGGCAACGTCTGTGGCAACCAGTATTGAAATACTTTTGTTTGCAAATTGCACCAGCGTCTGATCACGCTCTCGCTGCTCCAGGTCGCCATGCAGGGCCAAAGCGCTGAAACCTTGGCGTACCAGGTCCTCAGCAACCTGTTGGGTCTCCTGGCGAGTATTACAAAATATCAAGGTCGAATCCGGAAAGTATTGCAGTAGTAAAAGCCGTAAAGCGGTACTACGTTCAGCCTCATGGGTGCGATAAAAATGCTGCGCTATCGTCTCGTTATCGTGCTGGGTCGCCACTTGAACCATTTCAGGCTGTTTCATGATTCGATAGGCAATCTTTTTGATTTCCTCGGTGAATGTGGCGCTGAAAAGCAGAGTCTGACGCTGACTTGGCACCTGTTTAATAATACGCTCAAGGACCTCCTCGAATCCCATGTCGAGCATACGGTCCGCCTCGTCGAGAATCAGCGTATTGACGGCGTCCAAACTCAAGGTGCCTTTGCGTAAATGGTCATCGATTCGCCCAGGGGTGCCAACCACAATATGAACACCATGTTCCAGTGAGCCGGCCTGCGGACCAAACGGCATACCCCCGCAGAGGGTCAATGCCTTGACGTTATTGACGCCGCGCGCCAGACGACGTATCTCCTTAGTGACCTGGTCAGCCAATTCACGGGTCGGGCACAGAATGAGCGCCTGGACACGAAAACGACTGACATCCAGCTTGCCGAGCAGTCCCAGCCCGAACGCGGCAGTTTTGCCAGACCCGGTCTTACCCTGCCCAATGACATCACGACCCGATAATATCGGTGGCAAACTGTGCGCCTGGATGGGCGTCATCTCGGTGTAGCCGAGAGAGTCAAGATTTGCCAGCATTTCAGTCGACAAACCCAGCGTTGAAAATGCCAGTTGGCTCAAGATAGGTTTCCTGTAAAAGACATCATTAAGCTCCTTGCCCACCCTGCAATGCTGTGCAATTGAGCGTGGGACAGCAATAAGGCGGCCTTTTTACCCTTTTACCGAGTGGGATACAAATCCTGTGATGTAAACCGCCTTCCTAGCGCTGCGTGTTAATGACAATCGCCTTGAGCTTGCGTGGCGGCAGAAAGTAATGATCGGCATAGATGTACTCTGGGTCGATTTCGCCGCTCTCATACCATTGAACGATTTGACCCGTGCCGCCTGTACCGGCAGCCGGCTTACCATCATAGATAGCGATCAATTGATCAACCCGCTGAGCAATATAGGCGCCTGCCAGCGCATATTGCTTATTTCTTGCCTCGTTAACCGAGTTCGCTCGGCCGACCGCCAGCTCGCGAACATTACCAAACCGCATGGGCAGTTCATAATAAAACTCGGCCTTACCGATCAAGGTCTTGAACTCATCCTGGGATGCCTTGCTGGAAAAATCCTGAATATACAGATCATAGGGTAAGGGTAAGGGTACCTGCAGAGCAGCGTCCAGAACCGACATTGCCATTCGAGCAACCAGCCGGTCGGCGCCCTCCGCCAAGGGTGAAAGGATCGTAAATTGATGGTTAGCATATTTTTCCTTCAGGTCACGCAGGCACGTCATCAATTGCTGAAGCAAGCTTTTGTCGGTGAGTTGCTCGTCAGTCAACCTGTGCCCGGTAACGCCCAGAACGAATTTTCGCTGGGTAAAAATCCCTGATCGTCGAGCAAAATACACGGGCTGAACCGCAACCTCGCCGATTTCCCGTTGCTGTTGCTCTGGCGAAAGCGCTTCCCAAGGGATCAAGAAGGGGTTGATTTTAGCTTCCTCAACTCGAGTTTCTCCATATTGCCAACCTTCGTAGCGCTTAGTGTTAACGTAGCGATTGTGCTCCATTTTAGCCTGAGTGGTCGCCTCAACCAGAGTGAAGTCCGGCACATCTATGACGTGAGGCGTGGGCAGGCACCGAATTGCCCGCAGTCGAATGGGCCAGTGATCTGCTTTTAGCAGATTCTGCTTGCGCTCCCACTGAGGCAGATCATTCCATAATTGGAGTGCCTGATGGTGACCCGGCGGATCGACATCGATGTGACGATTGCCAACATCGCCGCGGACTGACTTGTCACTGACAAAAGCTGCTTGTTCAGTGCCGATATGAGAGCCGCCCCGCTGGGATATCGTTGGTGGATTGTTCGACTGGGCCTCAAGATACATTTGGTGAATCACTCGCGCGAGCTGGTCAAGCTGGCTGGTCAGTACATTATCAACCTGAAGCACCTCGTCAAACATGCCGAAAGGGTAAAGACCATCGGGGATTTCCTGTTCCCCGGTATTGCTTTCCAGCAGCTGCGCTAACCCACTGGTGCGTTGCATACGCACCAGAATCGGCGCGTTACTGCCCCGTCTGTCAAGTAGAGCGCCACGCAGTTTCAGGGCAATGTTGAGGCTTTCTTCATCCGAGTCAGTGCAGACAATGTGTTGCGTGACCGAGGGTAATATCTCGGCAATCGATCCCGTAAACATCTGCGGACCAATGGTAGTTTGCTTGATGAAGGTATAGTCGCAAATCTTTGCCAGATGCGGATATTCCTCAGTGAATTTTTGGCACTTCTCATCGGCCTCCGCGTCAAAAATTGAAAATCTCAGCCGAGCACCATTGGCGTACTGACACATAAGCGCCGCTTCGATCACCAGCTTCTCTGCCAACCGTTTAAATCCGTAGATAGCAAGATGAACCCGTGCCTGATTGGCCACGTCAGCAAACACGTCTGGCGGATAGTCTCGCAGTAGTAGCCTGGCACTGAGATCGTAGACACTGAAGAAGGCGATCTCTGCAATCGAGTAGTCAGCAAAAAACTTCGGGTAGCTTTCAAGCTGGTGTGCCAGTCCTATCTCGTTCAAGTGAATGTGAATTTTCAAATGGGACGAGTTCCTCGGTAGACTTCGAATCAAGGTACGCGTCTTTATCGCCAGCTCAACATTAGTCCCATCGTCTCCGGTAAAGGCAATCAGCTGCGACGCTTGCACGACATTGACGCGGGCCAGCATCGAGTCTTCGAAAATGTCGCCCACCAGGACTCGAATACCCAGTGATCTGGCACGGTGTATCAACAGGTTGTCGGGGTTCCGCTCGACGACAACGACGCGCTGTGCAGGATGACAGGTACGCAAAAACTGCCAACTCTTATCGCCAAGGCCCACGACGATGATGTGGTCGCTGTAATAACGCACCAACCGATTGCCCATCAGAATGCGCGTATTGGAAGCAAACACCAGGAACAGAGAAGTTACAGCAGCCAACGGTGCCAAAAAGCGCACCAGTTCAATCTGGAGCGGCACAGAATCCAGCGCCAGGGTCCAGTCGCCGCTAAAAAAAAACAACAGAAGAATTTCGTATAAGGCGGTAGTAAAACCTTCGAAGAATCGCGTCGGAGAGATGAGGTACTGACCCCAGAGGCCCAGCGCAATGAGAAATACAACAATGATCGAAACGATGATACGTTGCTTCATAGCGGCGCCCTGCGACGGGTTTCCACCCAGTGTAGCGGCTCACCGACTTATTTCAAAGGATGTGAAAGGATG
>JAYODE010000012.1:37142-44517 GCA_038106185.1 Gammaproteobacteria bacterium
ACTAATAGTTACTGGGAATGACCTTGCCAGGATTCATGATATGCAGTGGATCAAGGGCCTGCTTGATCAACGCCATCACCGCCAGGCCGGTACTGTGCTCCAGTTCCATGTAGGGCAGCTTGCCGTATCCGATGCCATGCTCACCGGTACTGGTGCCACCCATATCGAGAGCACGTCTGATCAAACGATCATTAACGGTATTGGCGGTCGCCAATTCTGCCGGATTGTTCTCATCAACCAGGAGCAGCAAATGAAAGTTGCCGTCACCTACGTGGCCAACAATAGGTGCCAGTAGATTGAACTCGAGCAGGTCCTGTTGGGTCTCTTTGATACATTCTGCGAGCCTTGAGATGGGCACGCAAACGTCCGTCGGCCAGCCGCCTGCGCCAGGACGCAGGGACCTGGCGGCGTAGTAGGCATCATGCCGAGCCTGCCATAACTTGTTCTGAGCTTCCTGTTCCACTGCCCAGGTGAAGGTTGAGCCATGGTTCGCCTGCACCAGTTCAGCCACTCGCTGGCTTTGTTCCACGACGCTGGCGCTGGTGCCGTGAAATTCAAAAAACAAGGTCGGCTGAGGCGGATAATCCAGCTTGGAATATTGGTTGATAGCGTTCATCTGAGCGGCATCCAGCAGTTCGACCCGCGCCACAGGAATACCCGATTGAATCACTTCTATGACCGTCTCGACCGCAGTTGTAATAGCAGCAAAGGAGCAAACGCCGACCGCGTGCGCTTCGGGCAATCCATAGCAGCGTAACTGAACCTCGGTAATGATACCGAGCGTGCCTTCTGCGCCGCAGAACAATCGGGTCAGGTCGTAGCCGGCAGCAGATTTACGCGCGCGAGTGCCGGTTCTGACTATTCTGCCATCGGCCATCACCACTGTCAGACCCAGAACATTGTCCTTCATGGTGCCATAACGCACGGCGTTGGTGCCAGATGCGCGGGTTGACGTCATGCCACCGAGAGTTGCATCGGCGCCAGGATCGACGGGGAAAAATTGACCATGATGCCGCAGCGCTGCATTCAACTGCTTACGGGTCACGCCAGCTTGAACTCGGCAGTCCAAATCCGGGCCGTTGACTTCAAGGATTTGGTTCATTCGAGACATATCAACGCAAACGCCCCCGCGCAGGGCGGCAATATGTCCTTCCAGGGAAGTACCAGCACCGAAGGGCACCAGCGGTGTCCCGGTCGCCGCACAAAGCTGGACAATCTGACTGACCTCCTCGTTGGATATCGGATAAACAATCGCATCTGGAGAGTGAGGCTGGTGGAAAGATTCGTCTTTGCCATGCCGTTCCAACAGGTCCCTCTGCGTGGTCATACGATCCTGCAGAAGCCCCTTCAAAGACTCGTGTAACTGCTCCGGTAACTTTGACATGATGACAGCCCCCCGTTAAAGCCCTTAGAATACAGGTATAACCCCAACCAATGGAATGCTCATTATGCCCACGCCCGCTCGCGTCGTAGTTCTGCCACAGCAGCCAGGACCCCTCGAAATTATACATCTGGATCTACCGAACCCCGGTCCGCACCAGGTTATCGTGAAGCAGTATGCGAGCGGCGTTTGCCATAGCCAGCTTCATCAGATGCATAATCCTCGTGCTAATGCCGTTGTTTTAGGTCATGAGTCTACTGGCATCGTTTTGGAGGTTGGTAGTGCCGTTGAGCATGTCGCAGTGGGCGACATGGTGATGGTGACTTGGGTACCTCGTAACGCAAGCGGCACTGATCGAGCACCGCTGCCAGCGCTTCTGACCCTGCCCGATGGTAATATCGCTCGATCCCAGAATGTCTTTACCTGGGCGGACACCACTATTGCTGATGAGCAGTATGTCGTCAAAGTCGCCAACGACACCAAACGGGATGTTACCGCTATCATTGGCTGCGCAGTCATGACCGGTGCCGGCGCGGTAGAGAATACGGCGGGCGTCAAGGCCGGTGAAAGTGTGGTGATTTTTGGTGTAGGTGGCGTTGGTCTGTCTGCCGTCGTGGCGGCCAAGGCGGTGGGTGCAAACCCCATCATCGCTGTTGACCTGGACGACCAGAAGCTGGCGTTTGCCCAGCAGTTTGGCGCAACCCACACCATCAATGCGGGTCAAGGTGATCCTATTGCCAAGATCAAAGCCCTGACCACCAATGCCAGCAAACGTAACTTCATGGGTTTGCCCGTGAGCGGCGCTGACTATGCGTTTGATTGTATCGGTTTGAAGAAGACCATGGAGCAAATTGTTCCCGCCGTGCGCGACGGCGTTTTCGGCGCAGAAACTGGCGGCACTGCCGTGCTGGTAGGTGTGCCGCAGACGACCGTGGAACTTAACGCCATTGATATGCTGATCAACGAGAAGAAGTTTATCGGCAGCATCGGCGGCAGTTGTTCGCCAGACAGGGATTTCCCCAAATATCTCGACTGGTATGCCCGTGGCAAGCTGGATTTGGACGCAATGGTGACCGAAAGATTCACTTTGGACCAAATCAACGACGCCACTCACGCGCTGGAAACAGGCAAGATCAGTGGTCGCGCCATTCTCGTGTTTTAAGCGGCTTGAGCTCTTATTTGATCTCTTATTTGAGCTCTCATTTGAGCTCTCATTTGAGCTCTCATTTGAGTTCTCGAAAGCTTAAATCTAAACAGCTTGGAATTTAAACAGCTCGCGCTGAACAGACAGGGGGTTCAAGTCATCGGGCCAATGCGCCCGATTACTCCCCGAACTCATCCCCGGCTTGCCGCCTGATCTTCCATTCTCCGGCAAGCTGGAACCAGTTGCCCTGCTCATCACGGCTGATATACACGGGTTGAGCATGGTGCATTGACAGGCCGGCGACCTGACTTGCGGTCAGCAGCCCCAGCTGCGCCGCAGCGTGGCGCATGGCAGCACCATGTCCCACAATGACTTTTAGCTCACCGTCCATCAATGCCTGCCAGGCATCTCGCAAATGGCTGGCGACCCGTTCACCGGCCATCTGCAGAGACTCAGCACCCTGGAATGGCAGACGAAAATTGCGATCCGATTTCCAGCCGTTGGGCAGCGGACTATAACGCGGATCAGCTGCAACAATTGCCGCAATAGCTGCGATATCAAGATTCGCAACAGCACCTACGCTACGCTCAGAGAGGGCTTCAAATTCAGAAACCTGAAGGATAGCAGCATTCGGCTGCGTCTCGACCGACACGGCCTCGGCAATCAGCGTCGCCGTCTGCCATGCCCTGAGCTGCCGAGAACAATCCAGCTGCGGAACAAGACGCAGGTTCTGGGTGCGACAAAAGTCGAGGATTAACCCCCCGCACTGGCGGGCTTGGGCTTCACCTTTGCGCGTTAAGGGATAGGGCAGCAGTGCACTGGGGACGCCAACGGGTTGCTGATAGTCTCCATGACGAATAAGCGCTATGACTCGTTTCTGCAGCATGACACGTTGGCCTTTCTATTCGTCAAGCCCGGGCGCGGGAAACTGGCGCTGCTCTTCACACTTGCGGGCCGAATAGATGGCCTGGGCGTTTTGTCGCAGCAGATCGAGATTGGCTAACATGGGGTGTCTTCCGTTGGGTTAAAGAGTCTGCCCAGGCGAACGGCTTTTTTTGGGTTCATTGCTTACTTCCCGGTGGTTAAGTCCACCTGCTATCGTCCCGAAAACTCCGCTTCTCAATGAGTCCCCAGACAATCATTCGCCAGTCATGTTCAAGCGCTGAGTCTATACTTGGCGGGCTCGAATGAAAACCCAATTGATGCATACTGGGGTGCAGCCGCCCTCATCCTCGCTGTTCGCCCAAGTGACTTGGCCATGATTGTTTACCAGGGATCGCTGGGTCAAACGTTTCGGCCAATTGATTGAATTGACAAGACTCCGATTAACTCCAATCATGGAACCTTCGCTGTTGATTAATCGGAGTCATGCATGCAGACAGGCAAGTTTACCGGTTTTGAGGTCCGTATCGAGGCGCCAGGCATCGCCTGGATCGAATTCAATGAGCCCGCCAAGCTCAATGGCATGAGTGTGGGCAAGAAGCGTGACTTGATCGAAGTATTGACTCAGGCGCAAATGGATAATGCCGTGAGGATTGTCGTGTTTATCGGTACCGGCAGAGGGTTTTGTGCTGGCGATGACCTGCAGGCCTACAGTGCGCCCAACACCCATCCCAATGCCCTGATGCCGTCGATACCCGCAGGGCACGACAATGCCCTTGGCACCTATAACGGCTTGCGTCAGGTATCCCAGGCGTTAAATGTTGCCATTCGGAACCTCGACAAGATCACCATAGCGGCCATCAATGGCGTCGCTATCCAAACAGGCTTATCTTTGGCACTGGCCTGTGATTTCAAGGTTGCGGCCAAGTCTGCCCGTCTGGGTTCTGCAACACTCAGATTTGGCTTGCTACCCGATGAGGGTGGTCAGTATCTGCTGCTGCAGCATCTCGGTCTGGCTGCGACGCTCGACTTTATCTTGCGCAAGCGCATTGTAGAGGCTGAGGCAGCCCTGGCCCTGGGATTGGTTAACGAGGTCGTTGCTGATGAGGACCTGAGAAGCCACGTTCAAGCCTTGGCGCTGGAGTTGGCAGAGGGTCCACAAGTCTCCACGCGTCTATTGAAGCGTTCGATTTATCAGGCCACAGAATTAACCTTCGCTCAGTCGTTGGACGAAATTGCCGCCAAAACTGCCATCTCTGACCACCATCCCGATGCCCGCGAAGGTGTGACTGCGTTTCGCGAAAAAAGACCAGCAGCATTTAATCAGTGGCTGCTGAAGGATCAATAGGCGCCAGTAGGCAACACGTGGCAGCTGTGACAGAATAACTTACCATTAGCCATCGCGTCGGTGAATCCGGCGCTTCACTACGGAAACACCTAAGATGCTTGAAGCTGCTCAAACCACCCAACAGGAGACGACCCAGCCCGCCAAGCCGGCTAGCCTGCCTGATAGCCAGCGACTGAGGCTGGCAGTTCGCAATCATGGTCTGGCGCTGCTGGCGGCCCTGACCTTATGGGCCGCGGCAGATGCCTGGGCCAGTACCAGTGGGTTGAGCCTGGCAACGGGACTGTCAATGTTAAATGCCTTTGCCGCAATGACGATTATTGCCACTATCTTTCATGAGTGGGGGCACTTCGCCGGGGCTCGGCTGGCTAAGTCTTATTCACCCATGGTGACTAATCCAACTGGCGGATTTATTTTCGGATTCAATTTTGCGAAGAATACTCGGCGACAATTCCTGTCGATGAGCATAGGTGGCCCAGTCGGTAACTGGCTGCTGGTCGCTCTGGTTCTGCTGTTGGTGCCCATCGACAACGCTGGCCGAGCCATGCTCCTGGCGGTCGCCGTGGCCCGAGCAATTAGCGTCGTCATGTTTGAGCTGCCCATCATCTTGCGCGTCATGCGCGGTGGAGAGCCGGAAGCCGAATTAAACGCAGGTCAGGCCAATGGTTCTGGTGATCGTGGCCAGGTGGTTGGCTATGCAGCGGGCCTTCTGGTTTGGATATTGGCCATTTAAGTCACGACCCATTAATAACGGGACACGCGAACAAGTCCTTCGTCCCCGTTCCCAGAGCGCCCATTCGTCAGTGGGCGCTCGTGGAAAGGTTGCCACCGGTCAATATCAATCCGACCCGACGCTCACTGAAAGTTTTCGGGTAACGTAATACGGCCGCTAACGTCACGGCTGATGATGGCTCCACCACCTGGTCAAGTGTGGTCTCGATCAATGCCATGGCAGCCAGAATCTCCTCTTCCGAGACCAGCAGAATTCCAGCGCACTGCTGCCGGATTATTTCAAAATTCAAGGCACCAAGGGTCGTCTGAAGCCCATCGGCGATAGTCTTGGGTGAGTGGCTCAGTACACGATTGCCAGTGGTAAATGAACGGTAGGCATCATCTGCCATGCTCGGCTCAGCACCATATACCCTGAGTTTGCCGGGCATCGCCACCAGCGTACCCGCGAGTAACCCCCCGCCACCGACCGGCGTGATAATATCATCCAACTGCTCTACTGCTGCCATCAATTCCAGGCTGGCAGTGCCCTGCCCGGCGATAATTCTGGCGTCATCGTAAGGGGGTACATAGTGCGCGCCGGTTTTAGCCACCACACTGGCCAAGGTTGCCTCACGCGCCTGCAGGTTCGATTCGCACTCAATGATGATGCCGCCCTGTTGACGAATATTACTTTTCTTGATGGGTGGCGCATTCTCAGGAACGACAATATGTGCAGGTATGCCTCGAGATGTCGCCGCCCATGCCAGCGCGGCTCCATGGTTACCCGAGGAATGTGTCGCGACGCCGTGCTGCGCCACATTATCTGGCAGGCTGCGAACAGCATTCAGCGCGCCTCTGGCCTTGAACGACCCCGTCATCTGCAGCTGCTCACATTTGAAGAACAGCTCAGCGCCCGCTAGCGCATTCAGCTCGGCGCTGTGCATCACAGGCGTTTGCACCAGGCCGTCTGACAGCCGTTGCCGTGCGACTAATACATCTTCCAGGGTAAGCACCACGACATGACTCTCCAGCGGCCAATTAGCCGATATATTTCTCTGCGAATTCACGAATACCCGCCGCTGGGTCCCGACCCAACGCCTGCACAGGTACTACCAGTCGCCCTACGCCACAGTCATGCAAGGCTTGAATGCCGGCGTCACCGCCACTGCCGGTCCACATGCAGGTGATTTCAATCTCATTGATGTCGCGCCCTATCTTGTCACATTGGACTTTGATCTGATCAAGGTGTTCGGTCAGCACCTTCGGATCACCACTGGGCGCAAACCAACCATTGCCATGCAGCGCGATGCGCTCATGGATCTTGCCTTTAATACCGCCAATGATGACCGGCAGGGGTGATTGATGGGGTATTGGATAGCTCTTGAAGCCATGCCAGTTGAGAAATTCACTGTCATGCTCAACCACTTCCCCCGACCACACCTTACGCATCGCCGCCACATAGTCATCGAAGCGTGCGCCGCGCTTTTCAAAGGGTGTGCCCATGGCCACAAACTCTTCGCGCAGCCAGCCAATGCCAAGCCCCAGCAGCAGCCTTCCGCTGGATAACATGTCCAAACTTGCGGCCTGTTTAGCCAGATACAGCGGATTGGTTTGCGACAGAATATTAACGCCAGTACCCAGACGCAGCCTGGTTGTGCTAGCGGCAACTGCGGCCAGAGCGATTAAGGGATCCACCAGATTAGTCTCGGGGCTGACCCCCATCTTGCCTGAGTCGCTGTAAGGGTATTTAGACGCGTAATCGACTGGCACTATAACGTGCTCAAAGGTCCAAACTGATTCAAAACCTACCTCTTCAGAGAGCTGCGCCAGACCTGTCATCTGCGCCATTGACTGAATGCCGATATTGACCGGTATAAGTCCAAATTTCATAGGTGACTCCTCTTCTATTGTC
>JAYODE010000012.1:44617-60990 GCA_038106185.1 Gammaproteobacteria bacterium
GCCGATATTGACCGGTATAAGTCCAAATTTCATAGGTGACTCCTCTTCTATTGTCGGTTTGTGATCATCTGCTTTTAATAGTCAGCTGTCAGTGGACTAAAAGCCGATACCGGATGCCATGACCCTAGAGCCTGCCCACCCAGCATAAGCAGCCAATCTGTCAGCGCGAACCTGCCATCTTCGATGCAACCAAGCTTAGCATCAAAAGACTATTGTGCTTTCTCAAAGCGCTTTAAGTCGTTGCAAGCTTTGAGTCTTGCAAGCTTTAAGGCTTTTAAATAGCGCCAGCGCGTTCAGTCGTTGTCCGCTTGCTCTACTTTTGCCCAGCTGTCACGCAGTCCGACGACGCGATTGAAGACCAGCTGCCCTGGCTTGGCGTCCTTGTTATCAAGACAAAAATAACCCTCACGCTCAAACTGAAATCTTTGTTCTACCGTCGCTGTCGTCAAGCTGGCCTCGACAAAGCCCTGCACTCGAGTTAACGAATCCGGATTCAACAGGTCACGGTAATCCTGGTCAGAGGCATCAGGAAAGTCGACGGTAAACAGTGGCTCAAAGAGGCGGATTTCTGCCGGCTGATTCAGTGCTGCCGAGACCCAGTGAATGACGCCGCGGACTTTTCTACCCACGGGATTTTCACCAAGAGTCTCAGGGTCATAGGTACAGCGGAGTTCGATAATTTCTCCGCTCGAGTCTTTGATCACTTGATTGGCTTTGATGACATATCCATAACGCAGTCGTACCTCGCCATCAGTAACCAGCCGCTTATATTTGCGCCCAGCCGTCTCACGGAAATCGTCTCTATCGATATAGACCTCTCGAGTGAAGGGTAGCTGGCGAGTACCCAGCGCCTCGAGCTTTGGATGATTGGCCACGGTCAGTTGCTCAACTTGCCCCTCTGGGAAGTTTTCAATCACGACCTTTAATGGCCGCAACACGCCCATGACTCTGGGTGCCTGGTCTTCAAGATCCTCTCGAATGACGCTCTGGAGAAAGGCTAACTCGACATTATTGTCGCTTTTGGTGACGCCGATTCGACGGCAGAACTCTCGAATAGCCGATGGCGTATAACCGCGCCGGCGCAGACCGGCAATCGTTGGTAATCGAGGGTCATCCCAGCCATCAACCAATTGCTCATCGACCAGCTGCTTGAGCTTACGCTTACTCATCACGGTAAATTGCAAATTTAATCGAGAAAATTCGATCTGCTGCGGGTGGCAAGTGACATCAATGTTGTCCAGCACCCAATCATACAGAGGGCGGTGTGCCTCGAATCCCAAGTCACACAAAGAATGGGTAATGCCCTCCAGTGAGTCAGAGATACAATGGGTGTAGTCGTACAAAGGATAGATACACCATTGGTCACCGGTCTGGTGATGACGCACATGGCGAATACGATAGATCGCCGGATCTCGCAGGTTCATGTTGGGCGACGCCATGTCGATCTTTAAACGTAAAACGTGCTCGCCGTCTGCGAATTCACCCGCGCGCATGCGTCGAAACATCGACAGATTCTCTTCAATCGTTCGATCGCGAAACGGACTGTTTTTGCCGGCAGAGGTCAGGGTGCCGCGAAATTCGCGAATCTGTTCTGCTGACAGAGAATCGACGTAGGCCTTTCCGTCCTGGATCAATTGCTCGGCAAACTGATAGAGCTGCTCAAAGTAATCAGAGGCGTTACGGATTTCTCGCCATTGAAACCCCAGCCAGCTGATATCAGTCTTCATCGACTCCATGAACTCAATGTTTTCCTTGAGCGGATTGGTATCATCGAAGCGCAAAAAGGTTGAGCCGCCAAATTCCTGCGCAATACCAAAACTCAGGCAGATCGCTTTCGCATGGCCTATATGCAGATAGCCATTCGGTTCTGGCGGAAACCGGGTGACCACTTGTCCGCCGTTTTTACCTGCGGCAATATCCTTTTCGATAATGTTGCGAATAAAATTCGGTGGGTATTTCTCAATCTCTTCGTTCATGTTGTTGGTTTCATTCTGGCCATCTGAAGATGGCGGATTAATCGATGATGAGTGCCCCGGCGCAAGTCAGAGTCACCATAACAAAAAGCAGCCATTTTAACGTGTTCTGGGGCACACTCACCGCAAATTTCACGCTGAGGCTCGCCCCTGCCACCATTCCAGCGGCTAGTATCAAACCTGGCACCCAGAGCACCTGGTCGCGGCTGATAAAAACGGCCAGTGCTACGATACTGAATGCGGCAGTACAGACCAATTTTAAGGCGTTCGTACGCACCAGATCATAGCGCAAACCTCCTGCCAGCGCGGCGATTAAGATGAACCCAACGCCAGCCTGAACGAAACCGCCGTAGACGCCGGCGCCAAACAACATCAGGACCGCTGTCGGTTTCTCAAAAACCTTGTAAGGCTGAGTCCCAGGTGCAGGGATTACCGCAGCAGGCTTGATTAACATGACCAGCGCCAAGCCCACCATCGTCACAAGGAGTGTCGGCTTCAACAACCATAAGGGCAGATAGGATGCGAGCATCGACCCCACCAAAGCGCCCAGAAGTGTGGGTACCAACACAGGACCTATGGCGCCAGAATCGAGTTTATTTTGATCCTTGAAGCCTTTAATGCCGGTGAGAGACTGCAACAGAACGCCCACTCGATTCGTTGCATTGGCGATGTCTGCGGGCATACCTAACATCATCAATGCCGGTAGCGTCAGCATGGAGCCACCGCCCGCCAGTGTATTAATGAAGCCGCCGATTAGTCCTGCCGCCAACAATGCTGAGATGCCGGTGATACTCAAAGCGTCCAAAATCATTCGCCACAACGAGATAGAGAAAGCGCATGGTATGCGCGGCGCTCAGAAAGTCAATGTTGGCGGCGCAATTCGCCCGCCTATAAGCGCGGCCTGTCATTGCTGCGCAGTAGAGCTGTTTTTAATTATTTCATATAAACAAGGGTATACGACATTAAACTCGAATTTATCTAACATATCGAAACAGTCTGGAGAAAGGGATCAGGGCGCATAAACAGGGACCTGGTCGCGGTCAATCTGATAGAGTTCGCCCTCTTCATTACCAATCATCAAGCGCTCGTTGGAGACCCAGGTCACCGCCTCAACCTGCTTGACTTGCCGTCTTGGTAACGGCAGCCGATAAGCCCTGCTGGATAACCACTTGTCATCTGTCGAGGGTTTTTCGAAAAGCCAAAGATCCGTGTAGCAGATTACCGCCAGAAAGCGACCGTCTGGCGAGACTTCGGCGCCAGTTGCAACCGCCAGCTCGTCGCTGGCATCGACTCGAGTCAGCAGATTAACGCGATCGGTATATTGGGTATCCAGTCGATAGAGGACTGCGCCAACCTCAAATTTATCAATCTTGCCGGTTTCACGGTGCTTGGTGATGAAATACAGTTTACCGTCTGCGAAAAACAAAGCCTCACTGTCGAAGTGCCAGCGCCTGGCCGGATACTCTGTTTGCTCAGGATAGCGAACCGGCAGAAAGCTGAGTGGTCGCGTAAGCTCCACTGCGCGCGGGTTAGGCTCCACAATCACATAGACACCCAGGTCTCGGCGCGCATTACCATTGTTGCCCATGTCTGCGACATACAGCACATCTTCGCCGATAGCGATATCTTCCCAGTCTACGTTCGCCGCCACAGCGATGGGCAATCCAGGCCAAGGCTGCTTGCCAACTTCAACCGCTTCGCCATGAAAGTATCGCGTCAAAAACCTTGGAAAGATAATCTTCCCCTGCCCGTCAAGCGCAAACAACCTTGGTTGATCACCACTGTCATTGTGGGCCCAATATACATCTTCAAACTGCCGACTCTTGACGATGCCGCTCAGTTCATTCAGGGCGCTGAAGCGAATTGGTGTTGGACTGCCGAGCACCGACTCAGCGATTGCCAAACTCGACCACCCAAGGCTCGCGATAACGAATAGATGCCTGAGATACATGTAAACTCCTTGCCGATAAAAGCCTGAGCAACCCGCTCCAGGCTGCCACGCAGTATAACGTTCGCGCGCAAAAAACACTTGCATCATGACAAGAGGCCGCTATCATGACCGGCATGAACCAAATCGCCAACCTCATAGCAGCACCAGGCACTCGCCGACCTTTTGGTCGACCCGCAGGTGTGTCTGCGCTGGCCGTTCACGGCTTGGTTGCCCAGCGTATTGACGCCCAGCGTATTGACGCCCAGCGTATTGACGCCAAGAGTTTGGGAGCGTGGAAAAGGAATACCAACAAGAAGATCCAGGATCTGATGTATTTCTTTAACTATAATAATTGCTAGAGCGCTTAATACTGAATTAGGCGGTCAAGACCGCCGACGAGAAACCCCGATTGGCGCCGCTGGATCGGGGTTTTTTTTTATTTTTTGATGAGCGTGTTGACTGATATTTAGAGTTTTAAATTCCTCGAGTGAAGAGACAGGATCTGCGGATCAGGAAATCGATATGACCAATGTAGTAGTGGACGATCTTAACGTGCTAAGTGAACAAACCCTGATGACGCCCAACGAGCTGAAAAAGTTGATTCCTGCCTCGAGTCAGGCGCTTGCGACCGTCGCCAACGGTCGCTTAACCATCAAGGAGATCCTGGAGCACAAGGATCCTCGTCTGTTCGTGATCGTCGGGCCCTGCTCGATTCACGACATGGAAGCCGCAATGGAGTATGCGCATCGACTGAAATTGCTCGCTGAGGAGGTGCAGGACAGTCTTGTTCTGGTCATGCGAGTCTACTTTGAGAAACCTCGAACGACGATCGGCTGGAAGGGTTTTATCAACGATCCCTACATGAACGATTCATTTGCCATACAGGACGGCCTAAAGCTGGCCAGAAAACTGCTGGTTGATCTCGCTGAGATGGGTATTCCAACTTCTACCGAGGCGCTTGATCCGGTCTCTCCCCAATATCTGCAGGACATGATCAGCTGGAGCGCTATCGGTGCGCGCACCACCGAGTCACAGACTCATCGAGAAATGGCCAGCGGTCTGTCTTCCGCTGTAGGTTTTAAAAATGGTACCGATGGTGGTCTGGCCGTCGCTATCAATGCGTTACAGTCAGTTTCAGCGCCCCATCGGTTCCTGGGTATCAACCATGAGGGTCAGGTCGCCGTCATTCGAACCCGCGGCAACCAACATGCACACATTGTGCTTCGAGGCGGCGGCGGCAATACCAATTACGATTCGGTCAATGTCGCGGTCTGTGAGCAGGCGTTGACGAAGGCGGGTATTGAGGCCAATATCATGATCGACTGCAGTCATGCCAATTCATCAAAGAATTACGCGCTTCAGCCCCTCGTCATGGAGAACGTCGCTAACCAGATCGTCGAGGGTAACCGCTCTATCGTCGGTCTGATGGTCGAAAGTAACCTGAACGCCGGCAATCAGTCGATTCCCAGTGACTTGAAGGATCTGCAGTATGGCGTTTCTGTCACTGACGCCTGCGTTGACTGGGCATCGACTGAGTCGATGATTCGCGGCCTTCGAGATAGAGTCAAAGCCCATCTACCGCAACGTCAAGCACATCGCGATATTTCGGCTGCGGCGAAATCGGCCTGATCAGCATGCCACCCTGGGAGATCTACCTGGATGTCGATGGTGTCTGCGCGGACTTCATTCGACCGGCGCTAGACCTTATTGGCCTTGAGCCGAACGCGGTCCTGCACCGCTGGGCCCATGAGTTTGCTGGTCACTTCTATCCCGAACCCCTCATTGGCATGCCACGAGAGATTTTTTTTGGCGAAATAGATGCCCATGGCGCCGACTTCTGGCGCAATCTGCCAGCTTATCCCTGGTTTCTGGAGATGCATGAAGCCCTGTCAAAATTGGGGCATGTCGTCTTTCTGACCGCGCCTACGGGCTTTCCCGACTGTCTTGCCGGCAAATACCAATGGCTTTGTGATCGTTTTGGCCCCGGGTACACAGATTGCATCTTCACCGGCCATAAAGACCGTCTTGCCCACTCAGGTGCCATTCTGATCGATGACAGTGATAGCAATATCTCCGCGTTTAACCAAAGGGGCGGGATAGGCGTGACATTTCCTCAGTTCTGGAACCTTGGTGGACAACAGCAGGACCCAGCGGGTGTTATTATCCAGCAGGTCACGCACATCATCGCTAGTCGATCAAACCAGTAAGCAACAGGCAGATACGCTGGGCACCACGAAACCTTGGCGTTAAAGCAACAGCAGCGGCTAGAAATACGCGTTTTCTGTCACTGAGTGATCAGTCACATCCCTGACGGCTGTCAGCTCTGGTATCAGTTCCAGTAACGTCTTCTCGACGCCATCCTTAAGGGTCATGTCAACCATTCCACAGCCCTGGCAGCCGCCGCCGAACTGCAATATCGCGATATTCATGTCGACTACCTCAACGAGGCTAACGTTACCGCCGTGGCTTGCCAGAGATGGGTTTACCTGGCTGTGCAGTACATAATTGATCCTATCCTCGATGGGACTATCATCGGAAACTTTGGGTACCTTGGCATTGGGCGCCTTAATCGTCAGCTGCCCGCCCATCTTGTCCTTGGCATAGTCAACTAACGCGTCTGCAAGAAAAGGCTTGCTGCGACCATCGATCCATGCGCCAAAGCCCGTATACTCGATCTTCTCGTCTGTAGCCTGCTGCTCACCTGGTTTACAGTAGGCTATGCAGGTCTCAGCCAATGGGGTGCCGGGATCAGAGATAAATATGCGAATATCGTTGGCATCGTCTTGTTTGGATAGCAAACTGACCAGGTATTCCTGGGCGGCTGGAGTGATTTCGACCATGACCGAATCCGTGCGCAAGTAGGTAGAGCGCAAGTTTAAACATACCTTGCCTGGTGATCAATGGGCGGCGTCCTAAGTCTCTGCTTTTCAATGATTTTTACTGGCATTATTTGGCGAGTATCAAGATGAAGTAGATTCATCTTGGCCAGTGAAGAACTTCAAACCGGGTTGCCTCAAGTCCTGCTAAACTCCGCAACCTTCAATCACCGCTTCGAATCCTAACACCATGAAACAAGCGCCCCGCTCGGCCCTTCTCAAGGCTCAACTGCAACACCGTATTCTCGTGATGGATGGTGCCATGGGCACCATGATTCAAGCATTACAGCTCACCGAAGCCGATTTTCGTGGCGATCGATTTGTTGATCATCCAACCGACCTGAAAGGTAATAATGAGCTACTGGTACTGACCCAGCCAAAGGCGTTGCAAAATATTCATCTGGCTTACCTCCGCGCCGGCTCAGACATCATTGAAACCAATACCTTTACTGCGAACCGTATCTCCCAGTCGGACTATGGCACTGAAGCCCTGTCTTATGAAATCAACCTGCAGGCCGCCAGACTCGCCAGACAGGCCGCCGATGCTGTGACGCTGGAGGATCCTACAAAACCTCGTTTTGTAGCTGGCGCTGTAGGCCCCACAACCCGCGCCGCGAGTCTCTCGCCGAATGTTAATGATCCGGGCTTTAGAAATATTACCTTTGATGAGCTGGTTGACGACTACAGTGAAGGCATACGCGGGCTGATCGAGGGTGGCGCCGACATTATTCTGCTGGAAACTATCTTTGATGTGCTGAATGCCAAGGCTGCCATATTCGCTGCCCTAACAGTCTTTGAAGCCCTGGACACTGAATATCCAATTATGATTTCCGGCACCATCACCGATGCTTCGGGACGTCTCCTTTCGGGGCAGACTGTTGAAGCTTTCTGGGCTTCTATCCGCCATGCGAAGCCACTGTCTGTCGGCTTTAACTGCGCGCTTGGCGCAGACGAATTAAGACCCTACATAGCGGAAGTGAGTCACGTCGCAGACTGTTATGTCAGTGCCTATCCCAATCGTGGCCTGCCAAATGAGTTCGGCGAATATGACGAAACCATTCCGCAGATGGTTGCATCTATCGAGGATTACCTGAAGTCCGGACTGGTTAATATCATTGGCGGCTGTTGCGGCACAGGGCCGGAACACATCCTTGAGTTTTCGCGAATCGCTGCCAACTATTCCCCGCGACCCATTCCTGCCGTGGCAGCAAAAATGCGCCTGAGCGGACTGGAACCTTTCAATATCGGGCCTGACTCTCTGTTCGTTAACGTTGGCGAAAGAACCAATGTGACCGGCTCCAAACAGTTTGCTCGCCTGATTATTGACGAAAACTACGACAAGGCATTGGCGGTAGCACTTTCACAGGTTAACAACGGCGCTCAAATTATAGACGTCAATATGGACGAAGGCATGCTGGATTCAAAAGCGGCCATGGTGAGGTTTCTTCACCTGGTTGCCTCCGAGCCAGATATCAGCCGGGTTCCCGTCATGGTGGACTCCTCGAAATGGGATATTATCGAAGCTGGCTTGAAGTGTCTGCAAGGCAAATCCATTGTCAACTCCATCAGTCTGAAGGCGGGTAAGGCTGAATTTGTTGAGCAGGCTAAGATTTGTCTGAAGCATGGCGCCGCGGTCATTGTCATGGCTTTTGATGAAGACGGGCAAGCAGACAATCTGATCCGTAAGCAGGAAATCTGTCAGCGCTCCTACGACATCCTGGTTCATGAGGTGGGTTTCCCTCCCGAAGATATTATCTTCGACCCTAACGTGTTTGCGGTAGCCACCGGTATTGAAGAGCATGTTACCTACGGCAAAGACTTCATCGATGCCTGTGCGTTCATCAAGGCCAATTTGCCCCACGCAAAGGTTTCAGGAGGCATCAGCAATGTGTCTTTCTCGTTTCGAGGTAATGACCAGGTACGCGAGGCCATCCACGCCGTCTTCCTCTATCATGCGATCAAAGCCGGCCTCACCATGGGTATCGTCAACGCTGGACAGTTGGCCATCTATGAGGAGATTCCCGCCGACCTTAGAGATCGGGCTGAGGATGTGATCCTCAATCGGCGTCCCGATGCCGCTGAACGCTTGCTGGAAATCGCCAACCAATATGCCGGGGGCGCCAGCAAGGGTAAGGCTGAGGACCTGGCGTGGCGAGACCTTGGCGTCGAGGAAAGACTCGCCCATGCACTGGTCAAGGGCATCAATACCTATGTCGTTGAGGATACCGAAGAAGCGAGACTACTCTATGACCGACCTATTGAAGTGATCGAAGGCCCCTTGATGGCTGGTATGAATCGCGTCGGGGATCTGTTCGGTGCGGGTAAAATGTTTCTGCCGCAGGTCGTCAAGAGCGCGCGGGTCATGAAGCAATCCGTTGCCCACCTGGTGCCCTTTATCGAAGCGGCGAAGGATGAGAAATCAAAACCCCGAGGCAAGATACTGATGGCGACGGTCAAGGGTGACGTCCATGACATCGGCAAGAATATTGTTGGCGTGGTTCTGCAATGCAATAACTACGAAGTGATAGATCTCGGCGTTATGGTGCCAGCTGACAAGATCATCAAGACAGCGATCAGTGAGAAAGTCGATATCATTGGTCTCTCCGGCCTGATTACGCCCTCACTGGACGAAATGGTGCACGTGGCTTCAGAATTGCAGCGTCTCAACCTTAAGCTACCCCTGATGATTGGCGGTGCAACCACGTCCAAGGCGCACACTTCCGTAAAAATTGAACCCTGTTATGCCGCTGATGCGACCGTCTATGTTGCTGATGCCTCGCGTGCAGTAGGCGTTGCAACCCAGTTGCTAAGCGAAGACTTGAAGCCGGCTTTCTGTGAAGAGTTGCGTGCCGAGTACGCGATGATTCGAGAACGAAACAAGCACCGCCGTGCCAAGGGCGACCTGCTGAGCTATGCAGCAGCCCAGAACAACCGTCCCAACCTGGATTGGGCAACACCTGTCGTGCCCGCCCTGACCGGCACACGCAGTTTTGTCGACTATTCCCTCGCCGAGCTGGTTGACTATATTGATTGGAATCCGTTCTTCAACACCTGGGAGCTGGCCGGTAAATTCCCAGGCATCCTGGAAGACGAGATCATTGGCGCAACAGCACGAGAGCTCTATCAGGATGCGAGAGCGATGCTCGCCACCTTGGTCGAAGATCGAAAGATTCGAGCAAGCGCGGTGATTGGCTTCTGGCCCGCCAACAGTGATGGGGATGATATTCTGGTTTTTACCGACGAATCTCGAACTCAGGTACGCACCCGTCTTCATCATCTGCGGCAGCAGATGGCCAAGCCGAGTGAGCAACCCAACTATTGTCTGGCAGACTTTATTGCGCCGGTTGCCAGCGGTCTGCCTGACTATATTGGCGGGTTTACCGTGACGGCTGGTCTGGGCGTTGACGAATTGGCAACCGCTTATGAGCAACGTCAGGACGACTACAATGCCATATTGCTTAAGGCCCTCGCGGACCGTTTGGCCGAAGCATTTGCTGAGCGCATGCACGAAAGGGTTCGGCAAGAGTTTTGGGGCTACGCAACGGACGAGGTACTGGATAACGAAGCCCTGATCAAAGAAAAGTACCAGGGCATTCGCCCGGCCCCCGGTTACCCCGCCTGTCCTGACCACACGGAGAAGACTGCCCTGTTTGAGCTTCTGGATGCGACGGCAGCAACTGGGGTTAGTCTCTCGGAAAACTTTGCCATGTCACCGGCCTCTTCAGTAAGCGGCTTCTATTTTGCCCATCCACAGGCCCGTTATTTTGGACTTGGCAAAATTGATCGCGATCAGGTAGCAAGTTACGCAGAGCGCAAGGGAATGACAGTGGCCGAAACTGAGCGCTGGTTATCTCCTGTGCTAAATTATCAGTAGGCTTATCAAAAGGCTTAGCAAAAGGCTTAGCAATACAAAAGGCTTATCAAAAGGCTTAGCAATAGAAGCTATGGCAGAAAGACTGGCGATGGTAAGATAAGCGCCTCAGACGGCGGCAGAAGCAGACTAGCATGATGAATGAGACTCCCAAGAAACCGGAGCCAGAAGATTCGACCACCGAGGACAGCAAACCTGCCGCGCCAAATTTTCTGCAGGTCATGATGAGCGTTTTCGCTGCTGCCTTTGGCGTTCAAAGCGATAAAAATTACCAGCGTGATTTCAGTACGGGCAATCCCCTCGCCTACATCATCGGCGGCTTGATCTTCACCGTACTCTTTATCATGACGCTCGTTAGCATCGTCATGTTGGTCTTGCCCTGAGCCCTCGCCCTCAGCCCTCATTTAAAGGTGCCATCCAAAGGATGACGAAAGGCGCCTCTTGCCTGGGTGTAGGCTTTTCTTAGCACCTTATTACTAGCGCCTTTTCTCAGCGCCTGTACTTAGCGCCTGCAAGCCATGCTGCTTGAGGCGTCTTCTGTTATGCCTGTAATCGAAAAGCTTCTGATCAAAAGGCTGGTGAACGAAACGCTGGTGGACAAACGGGTGAAGGCCGGGCCTGATACAACAGGGGTCGTCCTCATATGCAACAAATGAGTGCGTTAACCAGCAGCTCTGCCGGTTGGGCGATTTGGCCAAACCTTCCAGCGCCTAACTGTTGCCCAACATTCTGCCGCGTAACATTCCCCTGCTCGACAACCAGGGTGTTACTGGCCTGTTACCCAGTAGACCATGGCAATCACTGCAATGCTGATCAACAGAACGGCGCATATGGCGTCCACAGTGCTGTCTGAATGTTGTTCGTTCTCGCTCATGAAGATACCTGTTCTCGGTTGGTGGTGACGACATTGCCCCGCTCGGGATTATACGGAAGCAGACCACCTTGACTCAACCGTTCATGACCTCGAAGCTCGACATTTTGGATCAGGCAGGATCAACCCGGCGAGATTAGCCAGCCTAAGCGCGGAGATTAGTCTGGCGTTAGAGCTCAGTTTCCCTCGCTGCTCGTTAAAACTATCTCTTCTATTCTTATGAATAAATTAACCTACACCAGAACCTTGGGTTCTGTTAACTTACGCCGGTTTAGCACATGACCCTCAGCACCAGGCAGCCCCATCTATGTATCTGTATGACAATTACGACCAGACCCTGGTTGACGAAAGAGTGAACCAATACCGGGATCAAACTCAACGTTTTCTCGCCGGTGAGCTACCCGCCGAAGAGTTTCAACACCTGCGATTACGCAACGGCTTATATATTCAACGTCTGGCTCCCATGCTCAGGGTTGCTGTGCCGTACGGTATGCTCAGTTCACAGCAGCTGCGCAAGCTCGCTTATATCTCGCGACACTTTGATCGCGGTTATGCCCACTTCACTACCCGTCAGAATGTTCAATACAACTGGCCAAAGCTCGAAGAGGTGCCGGATATCCTGGCAGAGCTCGCCAGCGTTCAGATGCACGCGATTCAAACCAGCGGCAACTGTATTCGCAACGTCACTTCTGACCAATACGCGGGGGTGGCCCTTGACGAAATCGAAGACAGCCGCCCCTGGGCAGAGCTGATTCGTCAGTGGTCAACCTTTCACCCAGAGTACAACTGGTTGCCCCGTAAATTCAAAATTGCAGTGACTGGTGCTCGACAAGACAGGGCCGCGGTGCAGGTCCACGATATTGGTTTACGGCTTGTGGAAACGAACGGTGCAGTCGGTTTTCAGGTGCTGGTAGGCGGTGGTCTGGGTCGCACCCCGGTGCTGGCGCCGGTGATTCGAGAGTATCTCGACAAGGAACATCTGCTGACTTATCTGGAGGCCATACTCCGGGTGTATAATCGCTATGGCCGCAGAGACAACAAGTATAAGGCGCGTATTAAAATTCTGGTTCGGGCCATGACGCCGGAGATTTTTGCGGCGAGGGTTGAAGCCGAATGGCAGGCGCTTCGCGACGGTCCTGGCACACTCACCGAGGCTGAAATAAATCGAGTCAAAGGCTTTTTTAGTCGCCCCGCGTATGCTGATTTAATCCCCGAGCCAGAGGTCCTGGGGACGGCGCTAAGAGAGAATTTTGCCTTCAAAGCCTGGCATAGCCGTAACGTTAAGACCCATCGTCAACCCGGCTACGCGATCGTTAACCTGGCGATGAAAACCACTGGTGTTGCACCCGGCGATGTCACCGACGAGCAGCTTGAATGCATAGCCGATTTGGCAGATGAGTATAGTTTCGGCGAGATTCGAGTCACTCATGAGCAAAACGTGACGCTGAGCGATGTGCGCCAAGCTGACCTCTACAATCTATGGAAAGCACTCTGCGCCGCCGAGCTTGCTTCTCCTAACCTGGGCTTGCTGACGGATATTATCTGCTGTCCAGGTGGAGACTACTGCTCTTTGGCAAACGCTAAATCTATTCCTGTGGCAGAAGCGATTCAGCGTCAGTTTGATGACCTGGATTATCTGCACGACCTGGGCGATCTGGACATCAATATCTCTGGCTGTATGAATGCCTGTGGTCATCATCACGTGGGTAATATCGGTATCTTGGGCGTTGACAAGAAGGGGGCTGAGTTCTACCAGGTATCGATTGGCGGATCCTCAAGCAATGCTGCAGCACTCGCGCAAATACTCGGCCCATCATTTGCCCAGGATGCGATTCCAACCGTGATTCAAAAACTGGTCGACGTTTATCTCGATCGACGAGAATCCGGTGAACAGTTCCTCGAAACCTTTAGCCGAATCGGCATTCAACCCTACAAAGACAGCGTCTACGCCTCAACAGGAAGCTGATTTATGCCAACCATCATAAAAGACCGGGCTATTATAGATTCACCTTTCGCAGTGCTTGACCTAGACAGCGCCAACACCGAGACCCCTCATTGCCTGCTGCCGATGAGCTTTTACCTTATCCATCACGCCCTACTGCAAGGTCGCCAGGACGTTGGTGTCTGGTTGGCAGCCGACGAAGCTGTCGAGTCCCTGGCCGACCATCTGCAAGGGTTGGCGGTGATCGCATTGGATTTTCCGCACTTCGGCGATGGCAGAGGCTATTCCAGTGCCAGCCTGTTACGTCAACAAATGGCCTATCAGGGCGAGATTCGAGCCATTGGCGACGTTCGTCGCGATCAACTTGAACAGATGCAGCGCTGTGGTATCAACGCCTTCCATCTCGCTGCTGGTCAAAATATCGACGCCTGTCTGCAAGCACTCGCCGGCTTCAGCTACCACTATCAAGCTTCCGTTGACCAGGCGCAGCCCCTGTTCAGACAGCGGCTGGCAACTTGAAGCAGGAAAACCCTGGGCTGGCCGGTAAATGGCTTCTGAATCGGCACGGGATCACTTAACATTAGCGCCATGGAAAGCGACCCGGTTTTATTTTCTTTTTTTCTGATTTTCACTTCTGCGGCAGTGCTGGCAACCTTTGCACTATTTACTCGCCAACCATTGATCGTCGCCTACATTGCCATCGGCGTTATCCTGGGTCCCTCAGCAACTTCGCTCATCTCAGACCCTTCATTGATCAGTAGCATTGCCAAAATAGGCATTATTTTCCTGCTGTTTCTTCTGGGTCTGGATATGCAACCGGCTAAGCTTGGCAATATGCTGGGTAGCGCCCTGCTGGTGGGTCTGGCCAGTTGCGTTGCATTTTTTGCCATTGGATTTGGCATCGGCATGCTGTTCGGTTACACCCAGCTGGAAAGTCTTATCATCGGCATTGCCATGATGTTTTCCAGTACCATTATTGGCATCAAGCTGCTACCCACAACGGTCCTCCACCATCGCCGTACGGGCGAGCTGGTGGTCAGTCTGCTGTTGATTCAGGACGTTATTGCCATCATCGTGCTGCTGGTGCTGACCGGCGGCTTTCTTGAGTTCAGCGGCGTTGACAAGCTCGTCAAGGTCGGTTTGGGTTTACCCCTTTTGATTGGTTTTGCCTGGCTGTTTGTCAATTTCGTGTTGCTCAAGCTGCTGGCAAAATTTGACGCTTTTTTGGAATATATTTTCCTTCTCGCGATCGGCTGGTGCTTGGGCTTATCAGAGCTTGCGACCTTTGCCGGCCTGTCACACGAAATTGGGGCTTTTATCGCCGGCGTATCCGTGGCCACCAGCCCCATCGCGCAATATATCGCGGTCAATTTGCGGCCGTTACGCGACTTTTTCCTGGTAATGTTCTTTTTCTCCCTAGGCGCTGGCTTTCAGCTGGGTTTGCTCGGTCATGTCCTGCTGCCAGCCCTGGTGCTCGCAGCCTTGGTGTTGATTGTAAAACCCATCGTATTTCATGGGCTACTGCGGCACCAGAGTGAGTCAAATACCAATAGTTGGGAGATTGGTTTTCGATTGGGTCAAATCAGCGAATTTTCGTTGCTGATCGCTTATATCGCGAGCGCAGAACTTTTGATTGGCGAGAATGCGTCGCACCTGATTCAGGCGACCGCCATCCTCACCTTTCTTTTGTCGTCCTATATCGTCGTGTTTCGGTATCCGACTCCCATCGCAGTGTCGGATCGGCTGCGCCGCGACTAGCGTCCACTGTCTGCCGTCGCAGCCTTTTCTCTGGTTACCTCGCGAGTTGAGCCTAATGCTACCCGCTGCTCACTTATTCAGATTCACTAGCGTTCGCCCCGTGACCTGACCGGCAAAGATTTGATCAATCACTGCGGGGAGTTCTGTCAGACCTATCTCTGTGGTCATGGCCTCCAGGCTGTCCAGTCGCCAGTCCGTCGCCAGACGTTGCAAGGTGGCCGCCTTGATGTTGAGCGGGAGTTGCACCGAGTCAATGCCCAGCACATTAACATTGCGCAAGATGAAGGGCAGCACAGTAGCGGTGAATGCCGGTGATGCCACTAACCCGCAGATGGCGACACTACCGCCGTACATCAGGCTCTTGATGACATTGGACAGAATTTCACCGCCAACGGTATCGACTGCGTGGGCCCAGGTTTCAGCAAGCATGGGGCGCTTGTTTTCAGCACTCAACTCGTCACGCCCGATCACTCGGCTGGCGCCCAACGCCTTAAGATAATCGGTCTTGTCAGCTTTGCCGGAACTGGCAACCACCTCAAAACCCAGTTTTTTCAGCAATGCAACGGCCACCGAGCCCACACCACCAGTCGCGCCAGTAACCAGCACCGGGCCATCAGCAGGTGCGGCACCCATCTGCTCCAACTTGGCGACACATAGTGCTGCCGTCAAACCGGCAGTACCAATCACCATGCTCTCGCGACTCGTCATGCCTGCCGGCAGCTTCACGGCCCAGGCTGCTGGCACACGAATATACTGACCGTAACCACCCGGCGTATTCATGCCCAGGTCGTAGCCAATCACCACGACTTCGTCGTCTCGGCTGAAATCACCATGGCTTGATTCCACCACGACACCCGCCGCATCGATGCCAGGGGTGTGCGGATAATCCTTGGTGACACCGGGATTGCCTTTGGCCGACAGGGCATCTTTATAATTCACCGAAGAATACTCAACTCGAATCAGCAGCTCACCGGCAGGCAAGTCTGAGATTTTGCGTTGAATGATTTGCGGTTGCATACCAGCTTCGGTTTTTTCTACCCAATAGGCTTTGAATTCAGTCATGTCGCTCGCTTCCGTTAGTCCTTAAATTAGTTGAATTGCCTTATATTCAAGATTCTGTCTTCGCCTAAAATCTTTCACCTGGAATCTTTC
>JAYODE010000012.1:61090-83031 GCA_038106185.1 Gammaproteobacteria bacterium
TAGAATCTGTAAGGCGTGTGATTCCTGAGCGCCTCGGCACCCTTCAGTTTGACCAGCACGCTGGTGAAACGCTCGATCAGTTGCTCGACTCGATTGCGGTCTTCGATATACTTAACTTGAAACACGTCAGCCGTTTGACATTTGTCGACCAGGTACTCGTCACTGGTTTTGAGTTCATCGACCAATTTATGCTCAAGTGCCCGCCTGCCATACCAGGCCTCACCCGTGGCTACTTCAGAAATGTTAACCTTGGGGCGGTTTTCCGCAATAAAGTCCTTGAACAATACATGGACATCCTCCAGCTCTTCAATAAATTTCTGGCGGCCTTTCTCCGTGTTTTCACCAAACATTGTCAGGGTTCGCTTGTGCTCACCGGCAGTCAGCACCTCGACATCAATATCCTTGTTCTTGAGTAATCGATGAAAGTTGGGAATCTGAGCAACCACCCCGATGGATCCTAACAGGGCAAAGGGCGCAGCAATAATATGGGTTCCAATACAGGCCATCATATAGCCACCACTGGCTGCCACTTTATCAACAGCAACCGTTAACCGAATGTCTTTGCTGACTATGCGGCTCAGCTGAGATGCCGCCAGCCCATAGGAGTGGACCATGCCGCCCGGACTTTCAAGTCTCACGACGACCTCATCGGTCGAAGTCGCGATAGACAGAATCGCGGTTACCTCTTCTCTCAGCTGGTCAACGGCACTGGCCTGCACGTCACCCTCAAAATCAATGACAAATACACGGGGCTTGGCTTCTTCGCCAGACTTTGCCGCCAGCTTTTGGCGTTTTTGCAGCGCCTTGGCATTTTTCTTCTCTTGCTTGATATCCTGCTTCAGCGCCTCCGGATCCAGTACAGCATCCTTTAGCGTGTGACTTACGGCCTCGATCGCATCGTTCAAACTGCGAACCTCTATGTGACCTCGCTCTACTCTGCGCTGTTTATGACCTGCGCCGATCAACACAACCAGCAGGACAATCAATGCCAGCAGCAATGTCACTGTTTTCGCCAGAAACAGGCCGTACTCGCTAAGAAATTCCAATCGACTCGCACTCCAACCAGTTGAAAACCGCGCTATCCTAACACAAAACACATGGGTTAAACTGCGGAAAAACCACGACTGCCATGACAATGAATACCTTGACCACCGAACCGGAACTCAAGCGCCAGGCTGAACTGATGGCCACACTGGAAGACAAAAAAGCCCAGCTCATACCGCGCTTTCGGCAAGGCTTTCTGCAACGCGAGCGGGCTGTATTTCAGTTTAACTTTGAAGTTGACGAGCCCTTTTACCTGCAAATCGATGGTGCCGACCTTGATTTGCAGCCAGGGCAACATCCACAACCGACAATTAACCTATATATCGATAACCATCAGACCTGTTGGGGGCTCTTAGACGGCAGGGTCGATGGCATGGAAGCGTTTCTTCGGGGTCAATATCGAGCAGATGGCAACATCGTGCTCAGCCAATTGCTGTTGTACTTGTTTCGCAGCTATGACTCGACGATAGCCTACGAGGTTCAAGACTAAGGCATCCTCATTCACCCAGTCATTGTCGAACGAAAACGTAAGGCCTGCTGACTGAATACAAACTAACAGACAAGTGTTGCCCGCCTGTTTAAGGCGTCCCCGCCTTTGCCAAAATACAACGAACCGGTTCTGTAGTAATTCAACATCAAATTGATTATCGTAGGCTCTCTGACGACATTGATGAGTTGTACGACTGTATAAATGTTGAACAATTGGCTGGAAACTAAAGTCTTGCTAACGCCTGAGGAGATGTTTGTCCTCAGGCAAGTTCTCGTCAACAAGATCACTCGTTTGAAATTTCTGATGTATGCAAATGCCCTTGCATCCGTTGTCGTTCTGATTGCCATCTGGCCTTTAGTACCGAAAATGCTCGCCCTCACCTGGTTTACGGTGACACACCTGGTTGTTTTTTTTCGAGCCCTGGTCCTACGCCATATTCGACTGAATCTCGAAGCAGCCAGGGAAGCGGATTTGCGGCGCTTTTATCGATACACGCTTTTATCCAGCATCGCCAAACAAACGGCGTGGGGGTCTCTCATCTGGATAGCCTTGGGTGAACACTCTGTTGGGCTAGATCTGTCTCTGACTGGGGTCATAGGTTTTTTCAGTATCGCGATGATGGCAGCCTTGTCCGACGATTTAACGGCCTTTGTCTATTCAGTTGCGCTGATGTTTCTTCACCCCTTAATCTATTGGTCTAGCTACTATTGGTCTGGCAGCGACAGTGAAAGCCAATGGAGTGTGGTCCTCTACCTACTCTTGTTTTACGTATTTGCTGTCGCCATAGTACGCCAGACCAGCCGGGTCTTTCGCGACAGCGTGCAGATACGATTTGAGAAAGACGCAATGCTCGAGCAACTAACTTTGGCGCAGATGGAAACCCAAAAAGCCTTAGAGCAGTCCCAGCAAGCAATCCTTGGCAAAGCCAGCTTTATCGCGTCAGCCAGTCATGATTTACGGCAACCCCTTTACGCCATCAATCTGATCAACGACACCTTGCAGTTGAATTCACCGTCACCGGCGATCAGTGACCTGCTTCAGACTCAACGTAAATCGATTGATGCTATGGGCCACTTGTTCACCAATGTGCTTGATCTGACCCAGTTCGAAATGGGAAAAATGACCAGTCGGCTGGTCTCTTTTAACATCAAAATGCTGGTCGTTAGTCTCGTTGAAGAACTTAGCGTTTATGGTCACGGAAAAAGCCTGGCGCTTCGTGTCGACATGCCCGACAGCCAGGTTTACTCGGATTATGATCTTATCTCCCGTGTGCTACGCAACCTCATCAGTAATGCTATTCACTACACCGACAAGGGTGAAGTCCTGATCAAGGGCAGAGTTTATGAAGGTCAGATACTGGTCAGCATCTGTGACACCGGTGTCGGTATACCGCAGGAAGCCCAGGCTCGAGTCTTCGAGGAGTTTACAACCCTGCCCAATCTTACCGAGAACCCAATATTCGGTTATGGGTTGGGGCTTTCCATCGTTAAAAAGATCGACGAATTGCTGGGCTTGGACTTGCAACTCAAGTCGGGCTCAGACATTGGCAGCACTTTTAGTTTCTATCTGCCACTGGCACTGCCACTGGCAGCAACGGAAACCGCAGATCTCGCGCCATTAAAATTGCCTGAGAACGATTTTTAACCTTCAGTTTACGATAAACGGCATTGAGGTGTGTTTTTACAGTACCTTCGGCCATAAATAGCCGCTCCCCAATGTCCTTGTTACTACACCCACCGAGCAAGGCTTGCAACACAGCTAGCTGTTTCTGTGACAGACCTAACTGTGTAAGCGTGTCCTGATTAGTAGGCATTGCAGAAGGCTCGTCCGCCCGCTCTGACGGCTCGACAGCAACCCTGGGATCATAGCCAAGCCTTTGGCTGGTTTCGAAAGGCAAATAAATACCGCCCGCAAGCACTACTTTAATCGCCTCCAAGAGTGTCGATGCAGGTGTTGACTTGGACACAAACCCACTAGCCCCGCCCTTAAAGGCCTCAACTATCGTCTCATTCGTGGCTGTTGCAGAAAAAATCAAAATAGGTATCTGAGCGTACAAACCGCGCAAGGTTGTCATCGCTGTCGTCCCCACAGAATCCTGAAGCTGCAGGTCGAGGAGGATCAGAGCGTAATCAGTATCTTGTCGCAGCATGGATTGAGCGGCGGCGAGAGAAATTGCTGTAGAAACCTTGGAGAAAGAGCCTGTAGCCTCAAGAAGTGCTACCACTGCTTCTTGCACAATGGGGTGATCATCGACTAATAATATGTTTGTTGTCACTTGGGCCTGGCTACCTCGCGAACATTACAGCCGAATCAGCTCTCCACGAAGTGCTGATTACTTTCCCGACGGTGACAAGCTATCATGCTATTAATTTAGTATCAACTTAGTTCGAAACTGGTCGAAGTTAACCAGCCGATCAAAAACCATGAATAGTCCCATCACATACAGGGAAATAATTAGACGAACGCTCCATAACAGTCATGTCTATGGCCAAGTATCAAACTAGCACTCATGACATTTCACCAGGCCATCTAACATTACCGAGGAATAACCCTCACCATCAGTTCAGTATATCCTTTGACAAAGGTCGAATAGGTTCGTTTGGGTGGCGCCAACACCTCTACTTTGCTGAACCTTGTCATGATTTCTTCCCAGAGTACGCGAAGTTGCATCTCCGCCAAGCGATTGCCCATACAGCGGTGTATACCGAAGCCAAATGACAGATGATGGCGTGCCCGGGCCCGATCAATCAGGAAGGAATCAGCATGGTCGATAATCTGACTATCTCGATTGCCAGACACATACCACATCACGACCTTGTCACCCGCCTTGATTTGCTTGCCCCCCAGTTCAGCATCCTTCGTAGCCGTACGCCGCATATGTGCCAGCGGTGTCTGATAACGGATAATCTCTGAGACCATGTTTGGGATCAGTGCAGAATTTGCGCGCAGCTTGGCATACTCGTTCGGGTTTTCATTCAAGAACAACACGCCGCCAGAAATCGAGTTGCGGGTGGTATCGTTGCCGCCGACAATCAGGAGCAGCAAATTGCCAAGAAACTCAAAAGGCCCCATGTCTTTCGTGTCTTTGCCATGGGCAAGCATGGAAATCAGATCTGACTTAGGCGGCGCTACTGCACGCTCATTCCACAGCCGCGTAAAGTATTGTAGACACTCCAGCAACTCTGCACGCTTTTGCTCGCCTGACGTCACTATTCCGACCCCTGGTGGGGTCGTCGCTATATCGGACCAACGCGTCAATTTACGTCGATCCTCAAACGGAAAGTCAAACAGCGTTGCCAGCATCTGAGTCGTCAATTCGATCGAGACCAGGTCGACCCAGTTAAAAGCTTCGCCAATAGGCAAACTATCAAGAATGCTAGCGGCGCGTGACCGTATCGTACTCTCCAGCAAAGCCAGATTAGGGGGTGCAACTACCGACGCCACCGTCGCGCGCTGTAAATCATGTTTCGGAGGATCCATGGCAATAAACATACCAAAGCCGTCCCACTGTTGCTGCTTCGCCCCGGCTTCACCCACCGGCTGTTGCGTCGGGACACCGCCCAAACCACCAATCGTGATGCCCTGGGCCGATGAATAGGTCTGGTAGTCTCTATCCACCGCTACGATGTCTTCGAATCTCGTCACTGACCAATAAGGACCAAAGCCGCTGTCGGCACAATAATGCACCGGGTCCTCGTTCCTCAGACGTTTGAAATAATCCCAATGCGCGTCTTGCTGGAATAAAGCCGGCTGAGCAACATTGATCTCATCAAGCTTCAGCGTATAGGGATCGGGCGAGGCATTTTCGATAGCAAGGACTTCAGCGGGCTTGGTAACTGCGGCCGAAGGTGTCGCTGTGTGGATCGAGCGTTCGCTCATAGCATATGCTCCTGACAGATCAAGTCCATTCGATTCTGCCAGCATAGACCCAATCTGACCGCTAAAACAGCTGCGATCTCATTAAAAATTAAGTGGCTCGGCGAAAGATTTGACCCAAATTGACCTGGCGCATTCCAGAAGTAACCGCTGTTTTGCATTCATCCGTAGCTATCGCCGGCAAGTTTGGTATCATCCATCCTGGAAGAGCGTCGTCCCCGGTGGGGCGCGCGGCCTTCAAAGCCGTTGAGCTGCTGTTAAAGTGGCTGGTCGGGTTCGACTCCTGCCTCTTCCGCCACTGATTAATCGTAATTATCTGATATATATAGTATTTATTCTTAACTTAAGGATGAGCCTTCATCCAGTCACTGGCCATCTGCTGAGCTTCGCTGATATCTGCGGGCGTCATCTCTTTAGCCAACTTATCTCGAAGGGTCTTCGCGCCCTCATGCCCATTAGCTGCCGCAAGATTGAACCACATGTGCGCTAACTTAAAATCCTGTAGAGTCCCTTCACCTTCGTAGTGAATGATACCCAAGTCGTGTTGTGCACCAGCATTTCCCTGTTTCGCACTGACTAGGAACCAATGTGTAGCTTCCCTAAAATCCTGAGGAATTCCTTCGCCTCTGTAGTACATAATGGCTAAGGCCCTTTGCGCATTAGAATTTCCCTGATCAGCACTGGCCTTAAACCATTTCAAAGCTTCTTTATAATTCTGTACGGTACCTTTACCGCTATAGTAGGACGAGCCTAGATTGAAGTGTGAAGAAGCAAGGCCCGATTCAGCCAACGCCCTGGCTGAATCAGGCTCATTGGCGCTAACGCCGAATGGACCTAATAAAATAAGTAAAGCTAAAGACGTCCGCATAATTTACATCCCGAAATTTTGCTACCACTATCCTAAGACTCATCGTCTGGTTATGTCCAACTCCACTATACTGCGCCAAACATAACCAGCGTTTTCTCACTCGATCGACTCAGTAGCGCCAGCTGGAGGAGTCACAACTTACCGAAACGCAGATCGTTTTGATTCTGAAAATAGTTGAAGCCGGCATTAAGGTAATACAGCTGTCCAACTCCGCACCAGACCACCTAAGACCTGCACAATCCTTTGACCGAAATCGAACTATCATTCTCATGAATGCGACGCTGGACTAGTCTCTAAAAACGACAAACCAAGGAGCAGAAAAGTGAACATTAAACTATTAGCCATCATGGCTGGCTTGTTGATTAGCCTTCAAGCCCAAGCAGCACCTTCTTTCAAAATATACGAAGTAACTGTGCCCGCCAGCAAACAAGCTACGGTTCTGGGTGCAATTGATAAATTTATGAACTCTGAAAAAGGTAAAAGCTATAAAGGCGGATTGCATGTGAATGCGATTCTGGCGAATGGCGTAAGTCCAGCGACTCACACGTTCGTCTTGTTGATGGATAGCATGGCCGCTATAGCCGCCTGGGAGAAGAGTTTGCCGGGCAATCCAGACATTATGGAGTTTTGGACGACGCTAGAGGCCAACTCGACCCCGGTCAGCCAGTACATGGGAAGCCTGATCAAGCCATGGGGCACTATTTCTAACGACGATCGGATCTGGATGGTGACTCGGTTTTACACGTCAGACCCTGTGAACCTAGTTTCGTCGATGGACAAATTGATGAGTGAAGTTGGGAAGAAATTTCCTGGACAAACTGCATTGCACGCTCTGCCAATTGGCAACAGAAACGGTGCTAACAATAGTTTTTCCACGCATATGCTTGTAAACGGCTACAGCTCTGTCGCAGAAATGGAAGAATGGACTAACTACCTGAATACGCAACCCGCTTGGGGTGCTTTTCTGGCTTCGGTACGCAGCTCGACGACCTGGCAAGGAACTGAGCTGGTTGAAAATGTATTGGTCTACGATGAGGCAATGGACCTGAAAAAATTTCTCGACTAACGCATCGATTCGTAGGCTTTCCGGGGAGGACGACCCAAGCTTCGTGTCTCCCCTACCCCTCTTAACCTTGCTTCAGACTTTTATACTATGTCGAGGATAAAATTTTCTCTTACGAAAGGGGCTATTTATCAGAGCCTTACCCGGCTTTATGTCTGGCGCTCCAAAACCTGAAACACTTTGAGTGGTTAATCTGTCAATCCGCCACTGGCAGCTTAACTAATAGATTAACGGCAACTCTTCTACCCGCCTCAACCTGAGGCTTTTATCGAAGTTGACACCATCACCTGATTGTAAAGAAAGTCCCATCTTCATCATGGTTCGATTGCTCGAAGTACAGGGTCATACGCTTGCTACAACGTGGTGAACCACAAGCTATTTCTGTTATTATCCTGGTGGTGTGCCGATGATGAAAAAAATTAATTTTTCAGCACTCTGAATGAATCCCTACAGACTAGCAGGTACTCGCGTTACTCGTCTTCACCTGAAACCAGAGAGCACTGATATTTGAAGTATGTCGCCGTTGCAGTTATTTTCTTAGCGCTGGGGTACGTTATTGCGCAGTATCTGCCGCCAAGCAGCTTCACTGGCGAGGCTGCAGCAGGCGAACCTGACCTTGCAGCAGCAGAATCGGCGGCTACCACCGTCGATACAGATGCTGCAGCGGGGGAACAATCACTCGCAGACAGCGAATATACTATTGGCGACATCGCCCCTCCGTCACCTTCCGACCTTGATCTCAGCGCCATACCGGTGCCTGTTCAGGCTGGCGCACCTAATCCTAAGACGGCACCATCTAAGCCTTATGAAGAAGGCAGCTACCTCACCGAATTAGATCTCCTATCTTCGACAGAAAGCATCAAACCACTGGGTTTTCGAGTTGGACCTCCAATAAAGGCAAATAAGGCAGATGGCCTCATTGAACGGGTGACGCCATCCCTACCGGCTGTCAAGGCACAATACCTCACGCCTAATAATCAGCCAGCCGTCATTGTCATAGCGGGTACCTATGAGGACTTCGACACCGCTAATAAGGCACGAGCGGCTCTGCAGCCAAACATAAGAGAACGCTTAGAAATCATATACTTACCGGAATGCATTCAGGCCGGCTCCCCAAATAGCGAAGGCTTCCTATGCGCCCCTGAAAAGACGCCTGAAGAGGTCTCGGCGGATGCCAGCGCTACCTAGTCGCCGCTTTGTGATTTTCTGGTGCGCCTTGCGTAACACCCTTCTTTCTATTATCGTGGCCCACATCACTCATTTTTAGAGTACTCGGTGTGGTAAATATAGAAAGTCGAGGTGCACTAGGTTTGTTTCTTCGCAACCAAAGCAAAGCCACTTCGTCGCAGACGAACCAGGGGCGCAATCCCATTGTGCCGATTGTTATCAGTACTCAAGGAGGGCATGCCTCCAGCCGAGTTCAGCCGCAGCTTGGTACCCTTCACGCCATTGCCAGCGACCTGCGGCTTGATGCACACAAACAGTTCATTCACGATCTCTGGGAAGCTCGACGGCAAACGCCCCCTCCTCTGATTGAGGCTTTACCTCAACGGCACCAAGTCCAATTAGCCCATCGGTTGCCGATCAGCATCCAGCGAGATCTCAGCGCAGGGGTTGAGCAAGAGTCCAACAGCGGTCGGGTCAGACAACGTTTCACTGCCCTCGACCCAATCTATATTTCACCGCTTATTCCAGCATCCAACCCAATCACGGGCCGCAGCTTGCCGCGGATGCCGCGGTTGTTGTAAACGTTTGCCTCTCTAACCAGTGCATCGCTAACAGGTGGCTGGCTAGCAGTTGCTTAGCTAACCTCTTCTCTCGTCATTTTCGTTTTTCGTCCGTCCGTTCAATGCCCAGAATATCAAAGATGTTAAGAGCGCCTTGGTGGCGAATAAATATTTCCGAATACAACTCAGCGGTACTCAATCTACCCCATTCAATGGCCTTGTATACCAGGTAAGGAACGGGGCTATGCGGATCATCTCTTAGCAAATATTCAGCCGCATCAGCCAGCACCGAATATGCGGTCATTCTGTCACTGATCGGACCCATAGCCGAATCAGTGGCTGCATAGGCTGGATCTCTCGCGAAATCGGCCTCAAAGCCTTCTATTTCATTTTCATAAACGCCGATCTCGTCCTCCGGCTCTAAATTACGTCCCCCAGCGACTTCATAGACCAGGCCCTGGACCGACTTAAGCAAATCGAAGAGACCGGCAAATGATGGCGCCTCACTATCTAGATGCCGCTGCAGTACCCCCTCTAAATATTCCAAGGCAGCGACCGAATCTGAGAGATCTTGCCAGATATCGCGATAGAAGGAGATATTAGTTTGATCCATCGCCTGACGTACCAGGGCGACTGTCGGGCCATCTTTGCTGTTCGACGTACCGGACTTTGAATTCGACGCACCAGGTTTTGTACCCTGTTTGGCCTGCGCACGTTCCCAGTCAATCCAGGTGAAGCTCTCGTCTGCAATTGAATTAGCGATAGGGAGATGGCGAACGAAACTACTCAACCGCGAGTTCATCCAATCGAAGAGATTAGTGCGGTATTCCACATCGCCATCTTCCATCAGCGGATGAATATGCTCCCAGAACTTGTCCGTCAACTCGGCCAGAAGCAACAAGCAAGATGGTAACTTTTCAATGCCGTGAAGAAAAACCTCCGATTCCAGCAGCCAAAGCGCCAGCTGAAGGTCTTTGGTTTTTGTGATCAGCGCAGATTGCGTTAATCTACTTACCGTAGACCAGTCGCTTTTTTTCAGGTCAAATTCCCAGTCTCCTCGAGGTGTGTTCGGATTATCCGACGCCCTCGCTGCCTGGATTTCCGCAAATAGTGGCGAGCTCTTTAACGATATGCCAGCGGGCGCATCTTTTGCAATTGGCTCTAAAAAATCCCCAATCGTATGCTCGTCATTGACAACGATATCCTCAATGTTCATATCCTCTCCTATTCAACGCCAGCAGGCGCAGCAGCTGGGAACCGCTCTGGAAACTTAAGGGCTTTTACTTCTTGCGTCACAGGATCGAACCCAAGCAGGGTCATTCGTAGTAGCAACTCAATCGGCAAAAGATCATTCTGTGAAGATGACTGTTGAACAAACGCTTTAAATTCAAGCAAAACAGACTCAGCACTCAGGGAGCCGGAATCCAGCTTCGCAGAACGATTATCCTGCACAAACTCCAGCAAACTCCAGTAGCCCTGATTTTCAAATATTAACTTTGTACCAGCTGGCTTGCGATCTTCATTTAGCAATACATAGGGTGATCCTGCTGCCCAATGTAACTCATAAGCCGTTTTGTCATTAAAGGCCCAGTGTAAGGTCTGATTGCTACCCGGAAACTCAGTCTGCTCATCTCCGACTCGAAAGAGTTTTTTGCTGATGTGCGCACTGATATCCCATCCTGCTTGGGCACTATTCAAAGGCTCAAATACTGTCTCAATGGCGAGACCTGGTTGACCGCCTACCACGCCCTCAACAATTGCAGTCAATAATGCGAGCGCCGAGTCCAAATCCCGCAAAAACCCTTCAGCCGGGCCATATTTTGGATACTTCCACGCGAGTATACGCACCCGTTCCGCCAGACCATCAGCTTCACCGCGATAAACTGCCAAAAAGCTACGTAATGCCTTCGGCGCGAGCGGCTTGGCCGAAACGGCGAGATTGAACGGATAAAATGGCGCCAGGTAGGTTGTGAAGGCCTTGGCAACGGCAGCATACTCGGCTTTTATCTTGTCGGCTTGAAGCCGCTGGCACTGATCTGTCGCCGTACTGATGAGTTGACGCCACTTTATAGCATACAAATTATTACCGACCGGTGGCACATAGGTTCCTACCTGATCGTGACAATTACCAAAATTTGTCGAGGCAAAATCACCCAGGAAAAATTGCTCGATACCGTCGATATCATTCGATGGGTCCTTGTTCTCACGCTTACTGATTTCGATCAAGGTACGGCGCCACCTCGCCAGGAGGTCGGAGTCTTTGAATTCTCCTTCAGTATTTGCCAGAAAGATCACTACCGGCTCCGCATAATCCCTCGCAATGATTCGACTTCTTTGCGCTTGTGCAGCCAGATAGTCCTTAACATTTGTCTCAGAAAGCAGACCATAGAAGGCCTCAAGATAAGCGTTCGCTGTCCACTTGGTGGTCGGTTTTGGGTCATAAACATTGTTGCTTTCAAACAGAGCATCAATGTCAGCTAATAATTCCAACGCATGGCTGTGGGTCTGCATCAAAATCCGACGCTTAGTTGCCTCGAGGCCCAACTGTTCCAAACTTGACAATAAAGCAAGCATGGGATTAAGCGCTTTACGGAAATTTGCAACTCGATCAGCTATCTCACTCTCGCGCTTGTCAAGCGTCGTGAAGTCCATTCTGACGCTGGGCAACGACTGAAATTTGGCCTGCTCGACGGTCGCCAGTAACGCGCGATCCAACGTTGCCAGGACGATAGCCTGGGCCAAATAGACTTCAGGGTTAGCGGTTGGATCGGCAGGCAAATAACTCGTCGCAAATTTACCTTCCGCATAGCTGAAATACTCGTCTACAAACCTCAGCGCCAACCCAAGACGCTCAACCGACCAATAAAATACCCCTTGCCTGTTGACCCAAGGTCTTTCCTCAGCC
This sequence comes from Gammaproteobacteria bacterium, assembly GCA_038106185.1. GTDB lineage: Bacteria > Pseudomonadota > Gammaproteobacteria > Pseudomonadales > Azotimanducaceae > UBA4582. The sequence goes on from JAYODE010000012.1 coordinate 73,064, forward strand.
TTTGAAAAGTCAAACTCAGACAGTTGATCTAACGACGTGAAGAGTTGTTGAGCCTTCTTGGTAAAAGTAGGGCTAATACCATTAACGCCATTTACAGATTGATAGATTGGTTGAGGCAAACGGGTGTTGTCTGCATTCATCCGATCTGCAAAGGCAGCCTCACACTGCGCAACGAAAGCCTGGACCTCTCCTACTTGATTGTTATTGAGAAGACCCAGCTCACCTAAAAGCAACCGCATAGAGTCTAACGTCTTAGCAGTAACAGCACAGAAATTGTTATTTTCATTCTTGAAAAAAGCGTCCTGGATATAATTATGCCATTTCAAAAACCCATCAAAATCATTCAATGTAATGAGAGAACCCTCCAGTGCACCGCTTTCCAACTGAGCGACTTGCTGAAGGAAGTTGATCGGAGCCGTGGCCTTTGAGACTTGGTAGGGTATTTGGTCTATAGAAGCCTCAAGCAACTCATCCCAGATTAATGCACCTTTTGTTAGTTGATGATCGCACTTAGAGACAGACAAATAACCTGAGTCATCGTCTGAGATAGCTTTCAAATACAAGTGACCATGTTGTTCAAAACTCGCAGGAAGATCCACGCCATAAAGCCTAGACATCAAGTCAGAGAACTGAAAGCCGACAGTTTCTATAGATCGATAAGATTGCTCGCGGCTCAAGGATCTGACCATGGCGTAAGCCTGGGTGCGGCCAAGCATATCGGCGAGCCAGGGCTCAAAACTCTCCGCTTCAAACGTTCTGGATTTGGAGATCAAGTAGGGCTCAATCAGGTGATCCATCTGCCTTTGGCCATCACAGGCCATTGTCGGAAAGATCTTTTTTGCAAACAGCTCAGTGCTGAAGTACTGCTCAATCTGATTGTCGGGCGAGATCAATAACGATAGAGGGATCGGACCGCAACAATAAGCAGAATCGGCGTTAGTGCTTGCAAGAACCTCTAATGATTGGTTAATTGCGGCACTACCAGATTCTGTTGCCCAGATGTCAGCGATACGATCGACGGAATCTTCAATATGAAGGTATCGCTGAACAGCGTTAACGAAATTGTATCCACCCCAAACCAGGAGCGAGGCCAGCAAACCTGCGGAGATCAACTGCAGCGTTCTGAGCTGTTTATCGGAGGACAGAAGCTGATTATAAATTGGAGCGGCCAGCGCCCGTTCTGGAAATATCTTCCGCTTGAACAGCGCGCGCAAAAAACGATAATGAAACCGGCCCTCTTCAGGCATCAGCCCCGTAAAATAGAGACCCCTAAATTGGCTCGGATGCACAACCAGGCTTGAGTCGAGTATTCCAGATGTGTATTCACGGATGCCAACCAGTAGTTTTTTAACGGCTTCAGGGAAAGCCAACAGGCTGTGTTGAGCCGCACCGCTGTTTGATAACGTCAAACTAATGACGCGACGTACTTCTTCGTCAATAGCATTAAAGGCTTCATCGATCATGTCGATCGTAAAAACACCTTCGGCATTTTTTGAGCTGGACCAACCAAATATCTCATCCTGCCCAGAATACTCTTCGTGCGCATTCGCAAAGGCTGAGAACCCAGAGATATTTTCCATATCCGCGATTAAAAAATAGACTGGGAAAACAAATGGCACTTGTTTTTGTAACAGCCAGTACTGCTTAAATAGCCAGTCGATACGTCTGCGTCGAGCAACCTTATCCTCGCTGATCAGATCCATCGCGCTGATGACAAAGATAATACCGTCGAGTGGTCTTTCTGGGCGGCTATGCACTAATTCGTCAAGCAGCTCGCTGGGGTCCTCGTGAAATAGAAGGCCGCCGTGATTTAATATAATGCAACTACCAGCATCTACACCGGTATGGCCGGTAATGTCGAGCCTCTCGAGAATGTCTTCTCCAGCATCCGCTATCAACGATGACGCTGCCTTGTATTGGCTCATAACGAGATATAAGGGGATATCATAGCGCTTTTTGGTCGACCGACTCAGAGAATCTAACTGCGCGAATAGACTACCGACTAGTGGCTTCTGCTCTGCTTCACCATCCTTAGCCGCACCCGGCAATTTCTTAAGGTTATCTCTGCCGATTGTAAACGTGTTCATGCCTTTCGGCAGAAAGGGCAACGATATTTTTATTTGCTTGCCGCTGCGAAATATGATGAAAACAATCACTCCGAGCACGAGTAGTGCTATGAGCAATGCCATTAGACCGCCACCCATCATGTCAATGATAGTGAGGTAGCTTTTCTTTAATGCTGCAAGGTTCATGGGTAGTTAATCCACCGCTGGAAGCGCTGAGATAAGCCAAAGGACTAAGGTCGACCAAGTGATTATTATGGTCAGCATAGTGCCAGTAAAGGTCAACGCGATGATTTTCTTCCACCTTGAAATCGGCGCTAAACGCTTGCCAATCATACCCGCCGAAGGCATCCAGCCCATCTGAAGCGAGTTTCCGGCTTTGGTTCGATGTGGAAAATTTGCTGCAAGCTTGGCGTTTATTTCGGCTAGTAGCGCTTTATTCCGCCCTCGAACACTGTCATTTTGGGCGCCGATACCAAGCCAGAGGATTCTCGCATACACCTCAATCATGGATACGTCTGCCTGTGTATGGTGTGGGCTATTCAACAAACATCGTATTGCGTCAGGTACGATCTTGCCGGCTAACCTTGTGCCGAACGCCTCCCACTCTATAAGATGGCATAACCACTGTTTTCTAAAAAGCTGCTTTTGATCCTCATTCGTGTTACCCCAGTCGTAGCGCTGGAGTAAAAAATCATCCCAATAGGCGGCAAGCGCATAGCGCATGTCGCGCAAGTTAGATCGATCGTCCCTGCCAAAATCACTCAGCTCGATTGATGATGGAGAAAGCAAACTTAACATCTTTCGCTGCAATTCTGCTAAATGTTGCCGAATATCTACCTCAGGCACAGTCCCTGAGAGAACCTCATCCAGCTCATCTTTAAGCAAAAGCCAATGAACGAACAGTCGTTCGAACTCTGAAAGAACAGATTGCTCATAAAGTTTCATATTATTCTGCCTGCTCAGCAAAACATAAAATGACACTCGGGCTCGCCGCTTTTAACTCCTTATGGGAACCAGACACTAACAGAACATCCACTGCCTCTGCAGGCAAAGCCACTTCAAATAACAACTCGTTATTACCTTCAATGAGCCTGAATTTATCGACTTTTTGCACTCGCCGCCTATCAAAACCAACATCACGCATCAATGCTAGCGATTCATGGTCTTTCTTAGCACAGATACAAGCATTTTCTACCCAGGTCAGCAGCGTATCCTTGTCAACTTTAGCTGGAATCTGAAAAGCGAGATAGATCACCTCAGAGATCCTCTCCTGTGGCAGCTCACAGACGTAGTTACCGTCGCTATCCAGGGAAAATTGATAAATCGTGTAGTCCAACTGCACGTTATCAATCGACTCCTCGATATAATTGAGAATCGCGGTAAATATTCTGTCTAAATCATTGTGCATGTATTTTGCGAACGATGGCGGTACAGGATCATCCCTCAACGTCGCCAGATCAGACGCATAGTCCAGTAGCCGACAGTAAACATCAAAGGGGTGCGCCTCACTACCCAGTAGCGCCTCAATTGAAGCTAAGCTATGGGTCAATGCTATAATTCTGTTCCGTTGCAAATCCAGAACGACCTGATCAGAGCGACGATCAATGATCAAGGACCTTAACTGAACCGCTTTTTCACGAGCTCGACCTACGAGTTTTGACAGACGCACCCAAAGATCTTGTTCCTTCGAAGTATAACCAATGGCCACACTCAATAGTGGCGGCGTAAAAGGCTGCAGCTGGTAAGTGCCATCAAGCGATTTACGCAATTTCACCAATGGAAAGTTAGAATGATTTGGCGAGGTTTGGTCCGCTAGAGAGAGCCTCAATCGGGGCTGTAATGACACCAAATCTACTTGGCTTTCTGGCTGACCAATGTCCGTAATCACACCTTCATTAACGCTGATATATCGCGTTAAATCACTATCTATATCGCTGGCACACTTAGGATTGTACTTCGCCACACCCAAGTTAATTGTAAAGGTACTACCCGGAGCTATACTTAGATCATCGAAGGAGAGCGAAATCCGCTGCGGGTTCGAACCATCCCCAGAACCAGACTCGTCGAATTGTGCAATTGTTCCATCCGGAAATACGCATTCGATCGAGAGAATGCTTAATACGTTTGATGCCAGCGCTATCTCATCGAGCTGAAATTGGTTAACGCCCCAATAAAAGCGACTAACTCGCTTCAATTGATGCGCAATGAGAGCATCCCTATGATTGTCTGCATGCTGAAAATGCTGTGGCGATAGCAGCATGCCCTCGCTCCAATGGACACGATTCACGACATTCGGTAGTTTCAGCATAGGGGTTTGACTCCGTTTTCGGCAACAATGCCATTACTGCTCTTTTCTGATCCTGGCGGTGCCTCAAGAATCGAAAGCTCACCTTCTACTATATTAATCCACGGTGTCTTCAGCATAGTAACATCGGCTTTACCGACACCCTTTACGAACACAAAGATGGCTTGCGCCGTGACATGGTTTGCCGGCAGTTCAGCGAGCAACGCACTATAGCCCATTGGTACCTCGAGCCTCAGCACATCCAGTTGATTCGAATAGGACCTGCAATAACCAGGTCGTTCCGTAAACCACGTGCTGGCCTCCACCTGGGATATGACCGTCATGGCAGCATCGCCGTAGGCAAAAGCGATTTCAACGATAGCCGCAGATGGTTCACCGCCGTAGCTTGCCATCACTCCGACACTCTCGACTGAATTCGGACCAAGACCTACCTGAGAACTAATCTTCGTGATCGAATTGTCCATGATTGAAGAAGCTTGACCGATGAGCTGACAGCCCGATAAAGCTATGGCAAGAACCATAATTGTCAGGAAATAACCGCGTTTCATAGCATTATCATCCAATTAAATCTAGTCATTGATATGGTAATCCCCAGGCTATTTGGAATATAGCCATTTTGAGTGGTCGGATCTAAAAATCGTTTCGCTGGCGCACAGCTCTGAAAGCAGATAAAGCTGCCCAACACATTATGGGAGAAGCTGCAGAACATCTGCGAGAAAAGCCCGCCCAAGGGTGCTGCAACCTCACTCCCCATCGAAAAAGGTGTGGGCGTAAGCAGATTTTGCGACAACAACCCGCCGGCAAAAATATTCGGTACGTTGGGAACGCTGCTGCAAGACAAAGAAATATTAAATAACGGCACGGGTATGGGCCCTATCGGTGTAACAATTTTGTTGATACAGGGAAACGAAAAGCTCATCGAACACCCAAATCCAGTAACAAACATCTGCCCTACCCCATGTTAATTCTTTTGGCGTCCATAAACAGCTCTGACTCAGCGTTAATGCTCTGCATCTTGGCTCGTGTAACAATCGATTCTTTAACATTCAGCTCATAGTGCTCAGCCTTGTTAAATACCGAATTAGCGATACTCACCAAACTACCCTTGACGGTCTGCATGAGAGATTCTGACAGCGATTGTATAACGCCGAGAGGCGCCAAAAACCTAATACTGTTTAGGGCTTCTAATGAAATACCTCTTTCCGCGATGATTGAAACCTCGCGAGATTTTAGACTAACACTGCCACGTCCTACTGCACTCAGATTCGTAGCCGCTGCAGGACTACGATGGAGAATTGACAGTATGATCGTTTCGCGGTCTTCAGTAACGACTAAAACCCGATCACCAACTTCAGGCTCAACCAGGCAACTCAAAGCTCTAGAAGCGCCTACTCCTCCGCTCAACACCCACTGCTCGGCGCTAATTCCAGCGACAATCACGTCCGTTCGAATGGCGGCCTTAGCCGCAGGCATAACTACATTAACAGGTGACACAGCGCAGTCTGAAATTATACTCATAGTATTCTATCCCTTATCTCATTTGACTCGATTGCCTCGATTGTCTCTTTTCTCAGCATGAAAAATCCTCCAGCCATCGTTAACCAACCGACGCTAACCGCTTGTCTATCTCGCGCCTTTCTTCATTGGTGAAAAAAACTTGCTTCGCCTGAAGCTCGCTGATCTCTAACTCTCCATCAACTTCATGAAAATTTACATATTGAATGGACGCATCGGTGTACGTAACCTCTTCTAGCTGAGCAAAGGAGAAGTCCGCTTGTCGCAAACTGGATCCAGAAAAATCAACATTCGTCATCGATGAGTTAACGAATCGACCTTGACTGATAGTTGCCGAGCTTAAATTAACTGAACTTAGCATCGTCTCGTCAAAATTAGCACTCGCTAAATCTGCATACTGGAAACTGGTTTGGTCAATCTTAGCCTTTGAAAACATACAGCCCTGCATAGAGGACGCAAAAAAATCGACATTTGACAACCTTGCACCGATAAAATGGCAGTGTGAAATCATACTCTTCCTGTAATCGATATTGGTGAATTCGCATTCATTAAATGAAGAGTTGACATAGTTGCCGCCTGCGAGTTCCGTGTCAGCAAAAACACACTTTACCATCACGCCCTTAATTATTGACGCCGGAGACCATTTAGCCGAGGAAAAGTCGACTTCACACATCGAAAAACTTTCCCAGGTTATCTTTTTGAAGCTAGCCTCAACTACTCTGCAGCCGGCGAATGCAGTATTTTCAACCTGCGTATTATCAAAATTGACCTTGTTGAGATCACAATCTGCAAATAAAGCCGTACTGAATTTTGCTCCAGAAAAATCTGCTGCTCGAAACGAGCTGGCTGTGGACGACAGGTTACGCAAACTTAGACCCGTGAAATCACACTCGTCAAGGTTGCAGTTATGCAGCGTAACATTGTCAATAGTAGCATTCTGAAAACTCTGACGGCTCAAGTCACAGCCCGAGAAAGTTACCCGTTTCAAGCTGCAACCCACAAATTCGGCGCGGGTGAAATCCATATTACTGAAAACCACGCCTTCTATTAAAGTACCCTCGAACGAACCTTCTACGACCCCGTCTGCTAGGACTTGCATATTGTCTAAAGTGGTAAGCGCCTCTTTAACCTGCATGCTCTAACCTCTTTAGCTTTGTTGGCATCAGGTTCTTAGCGCCAGAGATATCGGTACCATCAAACTGAGTGAGTAGCACGTCGGATTGATAAAAGTCCGTCTCCCGGAAATCAACGTCTATGAATTTGCTATCTATCAGACTCGTTCTGATCAGAGAACTGAACACAAAAACACCAAGACTAAAATTACTATCATTTGCCAGGCAATCGACTAGACCTGACGACTCAAACCTAATGTAAGGAAAGTCAACCATGGCAACATCTGAATCGCGGAACACAGTATCGACAAATACCATGCCGGCACCAGCACTAGATCGAAAACCGCAGTGCCGAGACTGGGACTGAATGAAGGAGGTACCAGTCAACCAGGTATCCCCCGCCAACTGGCATTTTTCAAAGTCAATTTGGTTAAAGTAGGACAACTGCAGCTCACAACTCAAAAACACACCACGATAGGCCTTTACACCTGACCATTCTGTTTGGACTAAACGGCAATCATTGAACGCGCACGTCTCTAACGTTGAATCAACGAAGCGCGAGCAACTAAAATCAGAGTTCGAGGACATGACTTGGTCTAGTTTAGCGCCGTAAAAATCTGCAGCAATCAGATCAGATTGCTGAATTACCACCCCGCTAAGTATCGCTTCACTGAAATCAGCCGCTATCAAACGCGCATGAAACATCATGACTCTTCCAGACAGTTCTGCTTCGCAGAAACTCACATCTTCGCCAACTGCTCGACTAAAGTTAGTATCCTTGAGCAGAGCTTTTGAAAAGTCGCTGCGACTTAATTTAGCCCCCACGAAAGACGCACCTTGGAGGCTAGCGCCTACGAAGCTGCAATCCTCAAGGTTAGCGCATTCAAAAATACTACCTGTGCAGTCGGCCCCGCTAAAATCAAACCCGCTTAAATCGGCGCCTGTGAAATCTCTTAAAGCCATTGATTCGCCATTAAGCTGACTTAAGCTAACTGCTTGGCGTAAATTTTCACCCGCATCGCTCGCCTTTCTATAACTGATTGGCTGCGGAGATAATGCCAGCGCCAACCCTTGAAACTCCAGCTTAATCAATTCACTGGAATTAAGCTGAGACTCATTGTTAGCATCTTTTGCCGCCTGCAGGTTTGATTCACTCGCAACGTATATTTGATCGCGGGTTCTCGCCAGGGCCATATCTACAACTTCTTGCTCACTGAGCACCACGGCAGCTTCTTCTGAACGGGCTTTTTCTCGGGCTTCTTTGAGCTTTTCCTCCGAATCCTTTACCTTTTCTTGCACATACTCGTGAACCGGGACTAACGAATAATCTCGACGCTCAACGGCATCTGGAGAGACAACCAGCCTCGGGTCTATGGTCGGAGCCTTCTCATCATCGGCAATCTTGATGCCATGTTCAGTCGCCATCGTGCTTCGATATTTATCCAAAGTAGATTGATTCAACCGATTGATACGATCGACTTCATTCGTATGCTGTTCCGCCCGCCACGCTTGTATTTCAGCGCTTGGTATTGGCGAAAGCTGAGTCTCATCCAGTGCGTGTAAACTGCGTGTCTCACTATCGGTACGCTGGCGCAATATTGATTCGTATTCTGCAACTGAACGCGTCGGTCCCACCTGGTCTTCATACGCCATTAGCAGGTTCGATATCTGCAGTTGCGCATATCGCCTATCAACAACTCGAGTACCGCAATAAATCAGGGCGCCTAAGTTAAGCTCGGGGAAAAACCAGACGGTCTGTAATGCGACAGGAATCTCCTCGAATACGCCCTGCTCATCGGTAAAAACACGAGGCGAGTAACCGGGTAATTGACCCACTAATTCGGGGTGTTCTGGGTGCAGATTCCATAACGCAAAATCCTCTGATCCCGCAAGTTTTTCAGCCTGCTGGTCAAGCGGTGCCATATTAAAACGCTCAAAGTTTAAGGTGGCCGGCAAACCTGGGAAAACTTCGTCAAGATATGTCTGATCAAACATGCTGTCATTCGCGGAACGTGGAGACCAACGTGGGTCGATTGGGCCAAAACCTGCCGCTCTTCCTTTACTTTTTGGCGATTTTGTTGCGTCTTTCGGGTATTCAATATTCGGAAGCGCAACGATAGTTTCACCAAAATCACCCGTACTCAATGCTCCCTGACCTACAGGATTCTCGGCATTGCCGGTATGTCCAAAAGCGCGCTCCCAGGTTAGCGGCATAACGGTAAATTCTGCGGGTGTGGACTGACGGTAGCCCCACCAGCGGTTCTTCTGCCAGATTCGATCGCCACAAACACTCAGCTTTTTTTCCACTTCGCCAAGTTTAAACCCGACCTCAAGCGTTGAGACGGGTTTGCCTGATGGACTATATGCTTTACCAACAATCAGTATTTCAGGCCGACCTTTAGGCATTGCCTCATCAAAAACTTGATATTGTGGCAATACGCTCATAACTTTCTGCCAACCTTCAGCTTCCGATAGGACAAATCTTGGGGCCGACAGATCAAAAAACAAAACAGGTTTGACGCAAAAATGATGCGTCTCACTCATTTGGTAAGTACGGTGTAAAAGCCCTAGTTTAAGAGGTTTGATTATTCTCAAAATTCGATCTTCAATCCAAAAAAATTAATTTTAACGGAACTTGTGGCGACCTCGGGTTCTGGCTTGCTCTGCCAAGCGTAGCCAGGAGCATTTATTGTCGCCCTAAGGTTTGAAAAACCGACATCAAAACTCACACCGGTTAGTTTTACACTTGTTGATATACCCGTGACATCAACACTGCCACTTGCGCCGGTAACACTAGTATTAATGCTAGCTCCTGTTACGGATGTATTAGCGCTATAGTTGGTTATATTAATGTTGTTGCTAGTACCTGTCGTAGTCGTGGCCTTGCTTGCACCTATCGTGGAAGTTGAAATACTCGTATCTACTGAAGACACGTTCTCAGTTCTGGTATTTGAAGTGTTTGTATATGCG
>JAYODE010000050.1:0-2981 GCA_038106185.1 Gammaproteobacteria bacterium
ATTCTTCAGAAGAAATTGCTCAGAAGAGCTTTTCCAGAAGAGGTTCGCAGGAAGGGATCGCAATCGATTATCTCGAGTCTGTGCGTCAGCCGTGTTGATTTGGCTGGGGTTTAAAGCGGCTGGGTGAAAGACAGATTATGATGGGAACCCACACAGGCTCACAGTAATAAGGTTCAGAGAGACACAAGTTCAGACAGATCTAAGCTCAGACAGACATAAGCTCAGACAGACATAAGCTCAGACAGATCTAAGCTCAAATAAACTTAAGCTCAAATAAACTTAAGCTCAGATAGATCTGAACAGGAAGCAATACGGGAGTAACGAGCACATATGATCACTATCTATTCTGCCGCGAAAGTTATCACGATGAATCCGTCTAATCCGGTGGCCAGTCATGTCGCTGTGCGCAATGGTGAGATCCTGGGTGCCGGCAGTCTGGCAGAACTGCAGGGCTGGGGTGACTACCAGCTAGACGAGACGTTTGCCGACAAGGTCATAGTGCCCGGTTTTGTCGAGGCGCATGCGCATGTCATGGCGGGCGGCATGATGCTGCACCCCTATATGGGTTACTTCGAGCGCGCGCGGGGCGACGGCACTATTGCACCGGGTATCAAGAGTTATGCCGCATTGATCGACGCATTGCGGGCAGAAGATCTCAAAATGACTGATCCTGCGGCGCCCTTGGTAGCGGTTGGGTTTGACCCCATCTACTTTGCTGATCAGCCTCGACTCAGTCGTCACCATCTCGATCAGGTTTCCTCAACCCGTCCGATTTTTGTTCATCATGCCAGTGGCCACCTTTCAACCGTAAATTCAGCAATGCTGGCTTCTAACGGCGTCACAAAGGCACTGAACGTCGAGGGTCTCGGCCGTGATGCCGATGGCGAACTGGATGGAGAATTGCGTGAGCCGCCAGCCATGTCTTTGTGCCGAACCGGATTCAGCATCATACAAAGGTCCAATAATACCGAAGCCGCCATGTTGGAATTCGGCGCCCTGGCAAGAAACGCGGGTATCACGACCTGCACCGACTTGGGGGGCGTCTCGCTACTCGTGCCCAAATCTCTTGAGCTGTGGCGCAAAGTGACCGAGCGGGAGAGCTATCCGCTGAGAGTGGTGCAATACAACTTGGGGGCTATTCCCGGTGCCGTCAGTGACTCTGACGCAGTTGCGGACGAACTCCGATCGTTACGCAATACTGAAACTGAAAAACTACGTTTTCCTGGCATCAAATTTATTCTGGATGGTTCGATTCAGGGCTTCAGCGCACTGCTAAATGCGCCGGGCTACTATCGCGGCGAGGACCATGGTCAATTGTTGGCAGTTCCTGACCAATTGCTGAGTATGCTCAAACCTTTCCACGATCGAGGTTTTAATATCCATATGCACTGCAATGGTAATCGGACTCAGGATCTGGCGATTGAAACTATCGACAGCCTTCTGCGGCAATCGCCCTGGTTTAATCACCGGCATACCATCACGCATGCACAACTCACGACTCAGGCACAATTGCGCAAGATGGCGCGACTGGGTCTGTGCGCGAACTTTTTTACCAACCATCTCTGGTATTGGGGCGATCAGCACTACGAGATCACGGTTGGACCAGAAAGGGCCAATCAGCTTGAACCTTGTGCCTCGGCGATTCGTGAGGGCGTTTCCTTCTCTATTCACAGTGACGCTGGCGTCACGCCTCTAGGTTCGTTGCATACCATGTGGTGCGCGGTCAATCGAGTGACGCCTTCAGGGCGAGTGTTGGGCGATCACGAAAAGATTGCGGTTGAAGACGCACTGAAAGCGGTGACTGTGGATGCGGCTTTTCAGTTGCATCTGGATCATGAGATTGGCTCTATTGAGGCAGGCAAGAAGGCTGATTTTGCCATACTCGAAGAAGATCCATTGGCCGTGGATCCAATGCAGCTGCGGGACATCAAAGTCTGGGGTACAGTGCTTGCGGGCCAAAAATTTCGGGCTTCGACGCACCCATGATTCCGTTTACAGTCATAGGCGGTTACCTGGGCGCTGGTAAGACAACGCTCTTGAATCAATTGCTACGGTCAGCTCAGGGTCGAAGAATTGCGTTGTTAATCAATGATTTTGGTGAGATCAATATCGATGCTCTGCTGATCGAGTCGCAGGTTGGCAACCGAATTAACCTGGCCAATGGATGCATCTGTTGTACCTTGTCTGACGGTTTTCACGGTGCGATCGAATCGCTATTGACCGAGGAGCCGAGGCCGGATCATATAATCGTTGAAGCCAGTGGTGTCGCCGATGTGCAAACCCTGGCGCAGTACGGTCATAGTCCTGATCTGCAGCTGGATGGTGTGATAGTGCTGGCTGACAGCGAGACTGTGCGGCACAAGATTCGGGACAAGTACGTCGGGCAAACGATACGGCGTCAATTAGCTGCGGCAGATGTCATCATCGCCAACAAGGCAGATCTGTTGCCTGAAGCGGACAGCTTTGCTCTAAACCAATGGCTGCAGCAGGAATTCCCTCAGGCTGTCGTCCACAGTGCGACGCAGGGCGATGTCGCTCTACCTCTGTTACTGGCGATACACGCCAATGACAAGACCCTGGACAGCGCCGCTGGGCATGCGCATTTTGGGCGCTGGTCCTACAGTCGCCCTCGTCGAGTCTGCCCGGACTCTTTAGGCCGGTTTATGGCCGCTCTGGATGATTCTGTATTACGTCTTAAGGGTGTCGCCGAGCAAACTTCTGGCTGCCTGCTGGTTCAGGTCGTCGGCCGGAGACGAGAAATTCGTGCGCAGCCAAAGGTGCTCGCTGCAGGTCTGAATCTGGTGGCTATCGGCCTTGAGCATCAGTTGAATACTGATGTGCTTGATCGGTTGGCGCATCAGATCCTCGAATTTACCGATTGAGTCTGCGCTATGGGATTTGGTTATACTGGGGCGGCGATCAACCAGGCTTTGTCAAGCCCGTCTCAGTTAGACCCCCAGTTAATCCGCTGGCAGTTAATC
>JAYODE010000050.1:3081-19960 GCA_038106185.1 Gammaproteobacteria bacterium
GCTGGCAGTTAATCCGCGAGAGACATGACAACTATTTTTCGGCAGCATTTTGATGCTTTTTCTAATCATTCTTTAGAAGCTTATCGAGGATAAATGCGCAAATTAAAGCGGCCAATCTCGCCAAGCGGCGAGATTGACTCAGTGTCAAAGGTGCCTGGTATGCAAAACAGTTTAGCCCTCGGTTTAGCCCTCAGTTTACCCCAGAGACGCATCGCTATGTGGTCACCTCCCAGGGCTCGCAGCACCATGTTGATGCGGGTGTTTGAGGCGCTGGGCTGTGCCGTATTCGACGAACCTTTTTACCCTTACTGGCTGAAGACCTTGAATAAAACCGATGATCCGGGCTTTCAGATCACGATCGACCAGCATGAAACCGACTGGCGAAAAATCGTCGATCTTGTACTTGCGCCTTTCCCCGATGACCGTGACTGGTACTACCAGAAGCATATGGCCATCCACATGTTGGAAGATGTGGATCTCGCTTGGATGCGACAGGTTCGCAATTGTTTTCTGATTCGGCATCCAGCCGAAGTCATCAATTCAATGTCAGAGTTTCGAACGCTGGAACCCAAAACCACCAGGGATCTTGAAGCCGCCGCGCAACTGGTCGGTATACCTCAGTTGCGAAGAATCTTTGATCTTGCTTGTGACCTTGAGGGAGCGCCACCGCCTGTGATAGATGCCAATGATGTGCTGGCTAATCCCGAGCAACTGCTCGGTAAATTTTGTCAAGCGATCGGCATGCCCTTTGATTCAGTGCAGCCGATTGTCTGGGCACCAGGCCGGCATCCTCGTGATGGTGCTTGGGCTGACGACTGGTACGCCAAAGTCTACGAGACCACTCATCTGGGTCGCTATACGCCGAAGGAGACGCGAGTGCCGGCTACGCTGCAGCCGGTTCTGGATTATTGTCTGCCGATCTATGAGCACATAGCACAATTCAAAATCTTGCCAAATTCAGAATTACCAGACGGGAGTAGTTTGCACCATGGCCAGTCATGATTCGCGCAATAAGAATGTCGTCAGCTATGTCGATGGTCGGTTCGTCCATCAGTATGAAGCTGCGGTACCCTTGTTCGATGCCGGGCTGCTGCACGGCAAGTTGGTCTGGAGTTCACCACGACTGATTCACGGCCGGCTCTTTCGGTTGCAGGATCACCTGCAGAAAATTCGCCGAGCGGCAGAATTGAATTACTTTCCAATCGTACCGACTGAGCAGGCCTTTATTGATGCTATCAGGGTCACGCTGCAACGAAATAATATGTTTCATGGCGCGCACGTGCGTATTATTTTAACGGCCGGAAATCAAATCACTGCGAGTATGGATCTTGCGGCCATTATTGATTGGAAGGGTGATGTCAGCCCCCCTCGTATCATTATTATGCCCGAATACAGGGACAACGTTTACGATGCAGAAAAGGGCATCAGCTTGATCACCTCGTCCTTCAAACGACCCGGGCCGGATATGGTCGATCAGATCAGCCATGACAATAATCAAAATGCATCTTCTCGAGCGCTGGCAGAGGCCAAGCGCGCCGGCAAGACCTCGTCACTGATGTATGACATTGATGGTTTTCTCGCAGAAGCGCCGGCGTCTCATGTGGCGATCATCAAGAATGGTCGACTGCGTACGCCGTGGGTCAGATGTTGTCCGCCGGGCGTGACTCGCAAAGTGATACTGGAGCTTTGCGAAAAGCACCAGATTCCGGCTGAAGAAGCAGATATCACAGCAGCTGAGGTGCGCGATGCCGATGAACTGTTTCTGCTTGGTACCATGAGCGGGCCAGTAGGAGTGACTGAACTGGACGGTCGGCCGGTCGGTGCTGGACGCATAGGACCGCTGACCCTTCGTCTCAGCGCTCTCTATCAGCAGGCGCTGATAGACCCAGCGCAGGGCTTTGATGCAGCGCTATCGCACTGATTGGTATCAGGCAGTGTTGCCACTCAAGGGATAATAGGTATGCCACCCTTAAGTACCTGAGTGATAGCATCCGGTCTGGCTAAGTCAGCGATATTCTCAAGGGGATTGATCGGCGTAATGACCACGTCGCCTTGCATGCCAGATGCCAGTCGGCCAATACTGTCGACTCGGTTGAGGATCTGAGGGTTGATAACATACATGGAATGCAGGATGGTCGCCGCCGACACGACCTCAGCCCGCAGAGCAAATTCCTCACGTTGCCGGACTTGCAGCTCGCCAATCAGATCTGTGCCCCAGCCTACCCTTATGCCAGCTTGATGAGCCAGTTCAAGTGACCGAAGGCCGGCCGCCAGCACCAGCTCATTTTTGATCAGATTGCGTTCCGGTAGTCCTTGACGTCGGCCTTCTTCGGCCATGCCTTTATACGTGATCAGTGTCGGTACCAGGAAGGCCTGATGCGCAGCCATAAGCGCTGCTGTCTCTTCATCGATAAGATTGCCATGCTCAATACACTTAACCCCGCTGGTGACAGCCAGGGCAATGGCTTCCGGTGTATAGGCGTGGGCAGTCACATAGGTCTTGCGGTTGTTAGCTTCCTGCACGGCAGCCAGAATTTCATCCCGCGTGTATTGGGTGCATTCTAATGGATCACTGGGTGTCGCCACGCCGCCAGAAACATGGATCTTGAGAAAGTCGGCACCCTCACGCAGGACATGTCTGGCTGCTTTACGCACGGCATCGGGACCGTCAGCGACGATCCCGAAGGCGCTGTGCAGCATTTGACAGGCACAATCCGGTACCGCTCGCGGACCACCGTCAATGTCACCATGACCACCGGTTTGTGAGATCATGCGATTTGACTGAATGATATGCGGCCCCTTGATCATGCCCGTGGAGATTGCCTTGCACAAACCGGTCAGGTCTCCACCCGTATCCCTTACCGTGGTAAAGCCTCTGGCAAGGGTTGCCTCACTGAGTTGGGCCATGGCAATACCGAACTGGACCTCAGTCCAGCGTGACATTCGCGCGAAGTTAAGGGTAGCAAGACGAAAATGCACGTGGGCATCAATAAAGCCGGGCATCAGAAACTGGCCATCAGCGTTGATCACCAGGTCTGCATCTGCCGCATCGGTGGCATCAGTGACCTTGCCTGCTTCTATCACCAGACCTTGATTCGGCAACAGTTGCATGGCCAGCGGGTCCAGGAGTAGCCCGCCCTGAATCAATGTTTTGGCCATACGTTGCTCCGCGAAAAGTGAGTCTGGATGCGTCAGTCGCGAAACATGCTAGCGAATCACTGGGGTGGGGGTAAAGCACTAGTGTAAAGCACTCGTGTAAAGCACTCGTGTAAAGCACTCGTGTAAAGCACTTGCAAAAAGCACCAGCAACAAGCGCTGGTTTAAGGTGTCAACCGCCAGGCGCTTTTCGAGTCAGGATTAGACATGCATTGATGCCCCGATGCGCCTGGGTGCTGGTGGCAATAATTACTCGGCCACTCGTATCATCCGTTTGCCACGGTTCTCGCCGGCCAACAGGCCGATCAAGCCGGCTGGAGCAGACTCCAGGCCCTCCAGCACGTCTTCCACCACTTTCAGGCTACCTTGCGCCGCCCACTGGGCAAGGTCGTGTTCGGCATCACGATCAAACTGGGCAAAATCACTGACCAGAAAACCTTCCATACGCAGGCGTTTCGTCACCAGTAATCCGGGAATGCCCATGGGCCCTGGCTGCGGTCGGCCGTTATACATGGATACGGCGCCACAACAACTGATGCGGCCCTTCAGTTTCATCGCGAACAGTGCGCATTGCAGAATATCACCGCCCGTATTGTCGAAGTAGACGTCAACACCACCAGGAATAGCGGCAGCGACTTTTTTACGCAGTGGCGACGACTGGTCTTTGTAGTCAAGGCAGGCGTCAAAGCCCAGTTCGTTAACCACCCAGTCACACTTGTCGGCACCACCAGCAACGCCGATCACCGTTGCCCCTTTTATCTTGCCGATTTGACCAACGATAGAGCCGACTGATCCAGCAGCGGCTGACACCAACAGGGTCTCTCCTGCATGAATGCCGGGAACGTTCAGTAACCCATGATAGGCTGTCTTGCCGGCAACCCCGAGCAATGAGATCGCGTGCGTCAGAGGTCCCGAAACGGCAGGTATTTTACTCACCAGCCTGGCGTCGATGGCTGCGTAATCCTGCCAGCCGATATCTGCCCCAACCTTGTCGCCGACCTTGAAGTGGATGCTGTTGGACTCGACCACCTCACCGATTCCGCCGCTGGACATGACATCGCCCGCGCCTATGGCATCGCGATAAGTGGCCCCTTGCATCCAGGCGCGATTAGCGGCGTCCTGGGAAAGTATCAGTGTTTTTATGAGCACCTGGCCTTCACCGGGGATGGGCAGCTCACTCTCGACCATTTCAAAATGCTCCAGTGCCAGCGCGCCGGTAGGCAGCGCTCTTATCATGATTTGTCGATTCTTCGTCATGGGTGTTCCTCGTGATATTCGATTCAGTGACAGGACTATGCGACAGGCGGGCGGCAATTGAAAGTGGGCTTTTTAATCCATCACTAGCGCAGCTGTTGTGATGGGTTGCTTGAAGTCGAGCTCATCCCGGCTTTTGGGCCGGGCGAACGACGCTGGCAATTTACCCAGATCCAATCAGCCTTCAGGGCAGCATCTGGTAGGCGGCGGTGCGCAAATCGTCTGCCATTGGCAATATGGAGCCCAGGTATTGAGCCATGATAATACCTATCATTTCCTCTCTGGGGTCAACCCAGAAATAGGTACTGGCGGCGCCAGCCCAGCCAAACTCTCCTTGCCCGGTGAGTGCCAGGGATTTGCCGGTGTCTAACATGATGCGCACGCCCAGGCCCCAGCCATAACCCGGTAACGGGTTCATGCCAATGGTCAGCGGCAGTTGGCTGTCAGGGATGCGGTTGGTGGTCAGCATTTCCAGCATTTTCCGGGACAACAGAATTTGGCCTTCTGGTGTTTTACCGGTCAACAACATTCTAGCGAATCGAGCATAGTCGCTGAGGCTTGAGTACAGACCATGACCACCCCGCGTAAATGCAGGATTGCTGGATGGGTACATGTCCTCAACATCGGCTTCGATTAAACGTTGTACCGATGGTGGGTTCAATGACGAAAACTCACTCACCTCGGTGACGCCATACATAGGCATCAGACGCTGCTGCTTCATGGCAGGCACATGAAAGTCAGTATCATGCATACCCAGAGGACCCAGTATGTGCTCCTGCAAGAGACTGGCAAGACGCTGTCCTGTGGCCTTTTCCAGAACGTGGGCCAGGACATCGGTGGAGACACTGTAGCGAAATTGGGATCCGGGCTGGAATGCCAGCGGTTGAGCGGCGAGTTTGGTCATCATTTCATCCAGGCTGCAGGTGCCGTCACTGCTCAGGTCGACAGCATCATATCCCGGTGCGATATGGCAGCCAGTAATAAACTCATAGGTGAAACCACTGCGATGAGTCAGCAGGTCTTCCACCAGTATGGGGCGTACCACCGGTTCAAGCCTGCCATTGGCATGTAGTACTCGCATGCCGGCAAAAGCCGGGTTAAATTGCGGCAGGGCGTCATACAGACGCAGCCTGCCTTGTTCAATTAAAATCAGCGCCATCACCGAGACGATAGGCTTCGTCATGGAATAGATGCGGTACAGGGCATCTGCAGGTATACCGCTGCCAGTATTCGGCGCAACCTGACCCTGGGATAGCACCTGGCCTTTGGCCTCCACCAGCCATTCAATGCTGGCAAATTGTTCTCTGTCGATATAACCCTGGGCGGCTGTGTGCAGTCGAGTCTCTCTTGGCATGAATGGCGGCTCCTTAAGCTAGTGTCAGTACTGTTGCTCAGTGGTTGTGTCGATCAATGGAGGGGTAGAAAAATCGAAAGATAGCTCAAGTCACTGCGGTGCGCCAGTGGTGCCTGCGAGAGGTGCCTGTGAAGAATTCCAACGTTCGAAATGGCGAGTCTCGCGGCCCATATGGCTCAAGTCGATAGGGCAGACAAACAGTCTTTAATCAACAATATTCGCAGCCATAGGTTATCGAGCAGACCGAGTTTGAAATTAGATGGATATCCGTCGCCATGGGTTGGAGGCTGTAGTGCTGGCTTCGAGCAAACGCTAGAATGCAGGGGCTCGAAGCACGGCCTGACAGGAACAAAATGGCAAAGACCCGATGACAACTGAAATTTACAGCCGAATAGCCAGGCTAGAAGATGCGGAAGCCATCAGGGCGCTTGCCGAACGTACCTTTCGCGACACGTTTGGCGATGCTAACCAAAGTGAAGACATGGAGACCTATGTTCGAGACGCTTTGTCTCTCGAGCAGACCCGAATGGAATTGGCGGATGAACAAAATACCTTTTTCGTCGCCTATGAGCAGGATGCACCGAACCCGTTAGGTTTCGCAAAGGTTCGACTCGGTTCGACGGAGCCCTGTGTGGTCGGCGCTGAGCCGATTGAATTGGAACGCTTGTATGTGGATGCTGCGCTAATCGGCGCAGGCGTTGGGGCTTTGTTGATGGGTGCCAGTCTAGAATATGCGCGGACTCGCGGTTGTCAGACAATCTGGCTCGGTGTTTGGGAGCACAACCCGCGAGCGATAGCATTCTACGAGCGCTGGGGTTTTACAGTCGTCGGCGATCATATCTTTCAGTTAGGCGCTGATGCACAAAAAGATCTGGTCATGATGCGGTCTCTGGTAACCGATTCGAGCCACTCCGCCGACTGACATTATGGGTTCTTGGAGGGAACTATGCCGCCGATTCTGATTTCTATCGCTCTGCTTATCTGCAGCAATGTTTTTATGACCTTTGCCTGGTATGCCCATCTTAAAGAGCTGAATAACAAGCCCTGGATTATTGCGGCCCTGGTTAGCTGGGGGATAGCGCTGTTTGAGTATCTTTTGCAGGTGCCGGCTAACAGAGTTGGTTATACGGTGCTGACAGTGGGGCAGCTGAAAATCATTCAGGAGGTCATTACCCTGACAGTGTTTGTCCCATTTTCTATCATGTACCTTAAAGAGCCACTGAAGCTTGACTATCTCTGGGCGGGGCTGTGTTTGATGGGCGCCGTTTACTTTATGTTCAGAACCAAGATTGCCTGACCTCGCTTAACCCAGTGCGGGCGTTCAGCACCGTGAAGGAACAAAGATGGCCCGCCAGACACAGCTTGGCTATACTGCACTGGCTGATAGCGGGTTCAGCGCTCAAACCCGAGACCATAGTGAAAGCTGGATAGTTCCCGCTAGCACCTAACCAGACGATGGCTTATGAACAGACTTGTTATTCCACTGGCACTCATGTTGTTGGTAGCCTGTGCGCCGTCGGCACCGGAAAGTCAGCGGCGCGTCAGCCAGGCTGTACGCGTCTTGGTGACGCCTATCGAACTCAGCCGAGAGCGAATGCTGGTTGAGGCCGTCGGTACGGCTGAAGCTTTGCAATCTGTGGCACTGTATCCAGCGGTGGCTGGCGAGGTGGTCGAGGTCTCTTTTCAAGCGGGCCAGTTTGTGCCGGCGGGCGCAGTTCTGCTGGCACTGGACCAACGCGATGAAGCCCTTGCGGTAGAATTGGCGGAGCTGCGCCTGCGTGAAGCAGACAGTCTCTATCAGCGTTATTTGTTGAGTGCTAAGACAGGCGCTACGCTGCCGACCACTTTGGAAGCGGCGTTGACGGTGCTTGAGACTGCTCGAATCGATCTGGGCAGGGCCCGACTGGCACTCGAAGATAGAACAGTCAAGGCACCCTTTGCCGGCTTTGTGGGTATCACCGACATTGATGTGGGCGATCGAGTAAGAACCGATACTATCATTACAACGCTGGACGATCGCGACAGTTTGCTCGTGTCATTTGAATTGCCAGAGTTACTGGTGGGGCGCGTGGCAAGTGGTGACCGCGTATTGATAAACACCTGGAATATGCAGAGTTTGACCGCTCAGGGTGAGGTTATTCAGCTCGGCTCCCGCATCAATCCTGAGACCCGTACCTTTGTGGTTCGCGCGCGGGTCGACAATCGCCCAGATCAGTTGCGCCCAGGCATGAGTTTCAGGGTCAAGCTCGATCTTGAGGGCTTGCCTTATCCGGTGCTGTCCGAAATTGCCCTGCAGTGGGGGGCCGAAGGCGCGTACGTTTGGGTAGTTGAAGATGGCAAGGCAGTGCAGGTACCGGTGAGTATTATTCAACGTCAGCAGGGTCAGGTGCTGGTCGAGGCCGGTCAATCGGAAAGTTTAGCGCCCGGTCGATTGGTTGTGGTGGAAGGCATTCAGAGATTGCGCCCTGGCATGGCAGTCACGCCAGACTCGGCCATAGCTCGTGACGAAGCTCAGTCTGAAACTCAAGTTGATCAGATGGCTGATCAGATGAAAGCGGGATGAAGCGCTTGAGTGCCGATCAGCGGCTGAATGACCTGCCCAGTCTGAGTATTCGCCGCCCCATACTTGTGTTGGTGATCAATCTGCTGATCGCCCTGGCTGGCCTTGCTGCGATTCAGGCTGTTGAAGTTCGTGAGTTGCCAGATGTAGATCGCCCTATCGTCACCGTGCGGGCCAGTTATCCGGGTGCTTCGCCTGAAACCATGGACACAGAGGTCATCAGTGTGATCGAAGGTGCTGTGGCACGAGTCTCTGGCGTCAAGGAAATCAACTCCTCTTCAGAGGAAGCCAGTGGTCGAATCAGGGTTGAGTTTCGTCCGGGTGCTGACCTCAACAGCGCCGCTGCGGATATCCGCGAAGCGGTGAGCCGAATCTCATACAGACTGCCGGATCGTTTGGAGCAATTGATGGTGGTCAAGGCTGACGATGACTCGCAGGCAATCGTCAATCTGGCTGTGCTCACCGATTCCCTGATGGAAGACGAGCTGACCCGGATTGTCGAGACTGACATCATCCCGCAGCTCATATCTATTGATGGCGTGGCGGATGTGCAGCTGTCCGGTTCCCGCCAGCGGATTCTGCGTGTGGTTGTCGATCCGCTGCGCCTCACCAGCTATGGGCTGAGTGTGACCGATGTCGCGAATGTGCTGCGGCAAGCCGCGTTTGATGTACCTGCAGGTAGTATCAGTTCTCAGGATCAGGAACTGCTGGTGCGTGCTGATGCCTCGGTCGTGACGGCAGCGCAGGTGTCTGCCATCGTGATTGATGGCACTCGGCGGATAGGTGATGTGGCAAATGTTTATTTCGGCCCCAAGGACGCGACCTCTTATACTCGACTCGATGGCCGTTCAGTGATTGGCCTTGGCGTCATTCGCCAGGCTCAGTCCAACACCATTGAGATATCGACTGCGGTTAATGCCGCGGTCGCGCGCCTGAATCAGCGATTTGATAATCTGGAACTGGTGGTTACCGACGACAGTGCCGAGTTTATCCGCAGCTCCGTGCGAGAAGTGTTGCGGACACTTGCCCTGACGATAGCCATAGTGACCGCGACTATCTGGCTGTTTATTGGCTCCATTCGAGCCACATTGCTACCCGCAGTGGCGATACCGGTGGCGTTAATAGGTACCGTCGCTGGGATTTGGCTACTGGGGTTTTCTATCAATATTCTCACCCTGCTGGCACTCGTGTTGGCGACGGGGCTGGTGGTAGACGATGCCATCGTCGTGTTGGAAAATGTTCAACGCCAACGCGTGCTGGGCATGGGTGCCAGAGCTGCCGCTGTTTTGGGTACTCGTCAGGTGTTTTTTGCGGTGGTAACCACCAGCATAGTGCTGGTGTCCGTTTTTATTCCAATAGCTTTTCTGCCCAGCACTGCTGGCCGTATGTTTCGTGAGTTCGGTTTTGTACTGGCCCTGGCAGTCTCCATCTCAAGCTTTGTGGCACTGTCGTTGGTGCCAGCCATGGCGGCGAGATTACCGGCAGCCGAGCCTCAGTCTCGATTCTTTGCCAGGCTGCAAGTCGTTGGTGGGTATTTAGCCCGAGGCTACGAGCGACTCCTGGCGTTGGTGCTACGCTACCCTTTGCGCGTTGTGACGATGGCGGCGCTCATGGCGGTAGCGGCTGGCTCACTTTATCAGTTAGTGGACAAGGAATTGTTACCCCCAGAAGACCGGGGTCAGATCCGTATCTATGCCTCTGGCCCGAATGGCGTCGGCGTGCCTTACATGGAGCGCCAGACTCGACGTATTGAAGACAAGCTACAACCGTTGGTGGATAAAGGCGAACTGAAATCCGTGTTTACCGTGGTCGGTATGTGGGATCCGAACCGCAGCATGCTGACGGTGCCTATGGTGGATTGGAGTGCCCGTGATCGAAGTCAGCATGAGGTGGTTGCGCAATTGCGTGGCGACATGAACGATATTACCGGAGCAAGAGTCTATGTTAGTGGCAGCAATAGTCTGAGTCTGCGGCGGGGCGGCGAAGGCATTCGAGTCGCATTACTCGGAAATGACTATGAAGATATTTTCAATGCCGCGAAATTGTTTACCGCTCGCCTGGAGAGTGGCAGCGAAAACTTGTCGCAACCGCAGATCTCCTATGAACCGACTCAGCCTCAACTGTCTATCGCCATTGATCGGCGCCGCGCCGCAGATTTAGGCATCGATTTGAATCAGCTGGCTCAGACCCTTCGCGCTATGATTGATGGCGATGAAATCCTGGATTTGAATGTGGGCGATGAGTCTATTCCTCTGGTGTTGGAGGCAGCCACCGGTGAAATCAATGATCCTACAGACCTGGTGAATCTTTATGTCAGTGCTCGCGACGGCAAGTTGTTACCCCTGTCTAGCATCGTTAGTGTCAAAGAAGAGGGTGTTGCAGCAGAACTTGATCGTTTAGCGCAACGGCGCGCCATCTCAATCAATATAGATATGGCTGAGGGCTATTCGTTGCAGTCAGCCGTGGATGAGCTGCGCACCATTGCGGCCGAATCCTTGCCCGCTGACGTGGATATGATATTTACCGGTGAGGCGGCCACGCTGAATGAAACATCGCAGGAAGTCGCGCTCACCTATGTCGTTGCTATCGTTGTTGTCTTTTTGATTCTGTGCGCTCAGTTTGAAGGTTTTAGCAGTGCCATCGTCGTTACTGTCATAATACCTTTTGGCATAGCAGCGGCGATCTTTGCCCTGTACTTCAGCGGAACCTCGGTGAACATTTATTCTCAGATTGGGCTGGTGATGCTGATAGGGCTTATGGCTAAAAATGGTATTTTGCTGGTGGAGTTTGCCGACCAGTTGCGGGATCAGGGTTATCCGTTGCGTGAGGCCATCACCGAGGGGGCACGTGTGCGGCTGCGTCCTGTGGCGATGACCCTGATATCGACAGTGCTCGGTGGTCTGCCCCTTGTGCTGGCCAGTGGTGCTGGTGCAGAGGCGCGAGAATCGATTGGCTGGGTTATTTTCGGCGGTCTTGGCATTGCTGCCGGCTTCACCCTTTTTCTGACGCCAGCCCTGTATCTGCTGATTGGTCGATTCTCTTCGGCCCGAGCTGATGAGGGAAGACGACTCGATGAAGAGCTGGATGCGGTCTTCACTAGACAGGCTTGAGTGTCCAGTGTTAAGTCGTCAGGCGTGAGCTGATCCGGCAAGAGTTGATCAGGATCTGGCTCTCACAAAAAATTTATTCAGAGCGACCAGTCAATGTGCTCAGTGCCCAGTGCTTTCAAAGCCAAAGGATAGACATTATGACGCAGGAACCACTTCACTATCTGTCTTTGACCAGGGTCGCTGAGCTGATCGCCAGCGGTGAGTTACGTTCAGTCGATGTGACTCGCTCGCTGCTCGAGCGAATTGCCAAGTTAGAACCGAGGCTCCACGCTTACATTACTGTCATGGCCGCCCAGGCGTTGAATCGAGCTGCCGAAATGGATGCGCGACAGGACCGAGGTGAATCGTTGGGCCCTCTGCACGGCGTGCCGATCGCTGTGAAGGACTTGTGTCATACCATTGGTGCGCCGACGACGGGTGGTCACCGGTTTCGCCGAGACTCGTTATCCGACATGGATGCCACGGTAGTGTCCCGACTCGAGGCAGCCGGGGCGGTCATTTTGGGTAAGCTGGCGACCACAGAAGGCGCCATGCTTGGGTATCATCGAGACTTTCAGGTGCCCCGTAATCCCTGGGGTGATCTTGATCGCTGGCCCGGTGTCTCGTCTGGTGGTTCGGGTGTCGCGACAGCGGCCGGGCTTTGCTTTGGATCATTAGGTACGGATACGGGCGGCTCCATTCGATTTCCCTCCGCCGCCAATGGCATAGTTGGGTTGAAGCCAACCTGGGGTCGAGTCAGTCGCCATGGCGTGCTGGACCTTGCGCCAAGTCTTGATCATGTGGGTCCCATGACCCGCAGCGTCAGAGATGCTGCTCGCCTGTTGAGTGTCATAGCCGGTCCTGATCCACAAGACCCGACCAGTCTGACGGCCGCCGCAGAAGACTATGAGGCAGATATTGAGCAGGGGGTCGCAGGCCTGCGGATTGGTTGGGATGAGGCCTTTGCGACCACCGGCGTGGATCAGTGTGTCGCTGATGCCCTCAAGGATGCTGTCGCAACCCTTGCTCGACTGGGCGCAACTATCGTAAACCTCAAGGTACCAGTTCCACAGGTGGAAGACACGCCTGTCTGGTTCGTCCTGGCCTCATCAGAAGCAGCTGCCGTCCATGAGGCGACCTTTCCCGCGCAAAAAGACGAGTATGGCGCTTATTTTCGAACCTTTCTTGAGACAGGTCGACAGGTGACGGGAGTAGACAGGGCCAAAGCGAGCATTGCTCGCCTGAATGCCAGCGGCCGCTTGGCGGACGTCTTTCGAGAGATCGATCTGCTGTTGTGCCCAACGCTGGCCAGTGAGTCATTTCAGTACAACCCTGAAGAAGCCTATGAGGGGATAGATAACGACAAGGGCACCATGGCTGGGGTGCCTGTTGCCTGGCTGGGTCGCAGTACCCCCTTTGTTGCCAGCTGGGACTTCAATGGCTATCCGACTTTGTCAGTGCCCTGCGGTTTCTCGCCCAACGATATTCCCCTGAGTTTGCAATTGATTGGCGAACCCTTGAGTGAGGCTCTTTTGTGCCGCGCCGGTTATGCCTATGAGCAGGCGTATGATTTTCATGCCAGACATCCGATGCTGCTCTAGCCTATTTCTGCGCATAGCGACGATTCCACATTGGAATCGCAGCCGGGATGTTTCGTGCTAAAATCGCCAGCTATTTTAATACGAGAGCGCCGTTGATCCGTCGATGGCGCGGCTAGTCATTTTCTTCTGGAGCTGCATGTGGGCAAAAATCTCTATCAAAAAGTTTGGAATGATCATGTTGTGGGTCAGCTCGAATCTGGACAGTATCAGCTGTTTATCGCGCTGCATCTGATTCACGAGGTGACCAGTCCCCAGGCATTTGGCATGTTGAAGGATAAGGGCCTTAAGGTGCGCTATCCGGCCCGTACCTTTGCGACGGTAGACCATATTATTCCGACCGACAATCAGGCTCGGCCCCTGCAGGATGAGATGGCAGAAAAAATGATTCAGGTCCTGAGCGATGCGACAGCGGAAGCGGGTATAGAGTTTTTCCCACCTCAGTCTGGAAGCCAGGGGATTGTCCATGTTGTTGGTCCTGAATTGGGCCTGACCCAACCTGGCATGACCATTTGCTGCGGCGATAGTCACACTTCTACCCATGGTGCCTTTGGTTGCATTGCCCTAGGGATCGGGACAAGTCAGGTAAGAGATGTGCTGGCGAGTCAGACCCTGGCGATGGATCCGTTGAAGGTAAGGCGGATCCGGGTTGAGGGCAAGCTGCGAGTAGGCGTCACCGCCAAAGACGTCACGCTGCATATCATTCGCACGCTGGGTGTTAATGGTGGCGTCGGGTACGCCTATGAGTATGCGGGCTCTGCAATCGCTGCCATGACCATGGAAGAGCGAATGACAGTTTGTAATATGAGCATCGAAGGCGGCGCCCGTTGTGGCTATATTAATCCCGATGCCACGACCTTTGAGTTCCTGCGGGGTAAAGAGCGAGTGCCTGCCGGTGCCGAGTTCGACAAGGCGGTCGAGAAGTGGCAGTCCTATGCCAGTGATGAAGACGCGACCTTTGATGATGAAGTGGTGCTGAATGCGGCCGATATCGAGCCGACGGTAACCTGGGGAATTACACCTGGGCAGGCTATTTCTATTAATGAGTCAATTCCTGATCCGGAACAAGTAGAAGGGCTTGAGAGAAATCTTGTCAACGATGCGCTCGACTACATGCAGCTGCAAGCTAACTCGCCGATCAAGGGGACGCCCATTGATGTGGCGTTTATTGGCAGTTGTACCAATGGACGACTGAGTGATTTTCAGGCTGTGGCCAACCTGATCGTGGGCCATAAGGTCGCTTCTAACGTAAAGGCCATCGCCGTACCAGGTTCAGAAAAAGTCGACAAGGCTGCGCGCGAGTTGGGCTTGGACAAGATATTCGAAGCTGCCGGGTTTGAGTGGCGTATGCCTGGCTGCTCTATGTGTCTGGCCATGAATCCAGACAAGTTAGTCGGTGACGAGGTCTGTGCGTCGAGTTCTAATCGCAACTTCATCGGCCGCCAGGGTTCCTCGACGGGCAGAACGATTCTGATGAGTCCAATGATGGTTGCGGCAGCCGCCATCAAGGGGCAAGTCGCCGATGCGAGAGAAGTTTTTGGTCTGCTAGAGACTGCAGCCGTCTAGCGGTGAAAATGCCCGCAGGCTAACGAATAAAATCCAAGAAGGTAAGAGTCAATGACCGGAAATAAAATAAGCAAAATTGTGGGTAGGGGCGTCTATGTCAAGGGTAACGATATAGATACAGACAGAATTATTCCCGCTCGATTTTTAAAGTGCGTGACCTTTGATGAGTTGGGACCAGCGCTCTTTTATGATGTGCGATTTGACACCAATGGCCAGTCGCTGAATCATCCATTGGATGCGCCTCAGCATGCTGGGGCAGAGATTCTCATTTCGGATGCCAACTTTGGTTGTGGTTCAAGTCGAGAACACGCTCCGCAGGCGATTCAGAAGTTTGGTCTTAAGGCGGTCATAGCTGAGTCGTTTGCAGAAATATTTCATGGTAACTGTACGACACTGGGCATCCCTTGTGTGATCATGGAAAAGCAAGACAGAGCCAGATTGGCAGAGCTCATTGCCGCCGACCCTGAGGCTGAGTTGATCATAGATATTGCCGATCTCAAGGTCATTTGTGCCAATAATATATTCTCAATCTCGATGAAAAGCAGTGCGCGAGAAGCCCTTCTATCGGCCAACTATGATCCCCTCGATACGCTGATGAGATCCTTTGATAAAATTGATCAAACCGCCCAGCGACTTGGTTATGCGTAAGCAGCATCTGTATTTTCAGAGGTTGAAGATAGTCCCGGTGGGCTATGGAGGGACATGTGCGTAAGAAAATTGAGATTTATGACACAACGCTGCGAGATGGCAATCAGGGCGAAGGAATTAATCTGAGTCTGGGCGACAAGCTCGATATAGCTCGTGCACTGGATGCCATGGGCATCGATTTTATTGAGGGTGGTTGGCCCGGCTCAAATCCGAAAGATGATGAGTTTTTTGTCCGTGCCAAGGAGCTTACCCTGACAACTTCAAAGATTGTCGCGTTTGGCTCAACTCATCGGGCTGACAGTAAGCCGAAAGACGATTTTTTTATGCAAAAACTGATTGCTGCACAAGCAGATATCATCTGTATTTTCGGCAAGTCTTGGGATCTGCATGTTGAACAGGCGCTTCGAATTAGCGCAGATGCGAATCTGAATATGATATCTGGCTCTGTCGGTCACCTGCTGGAAGCTACTGGTAAGCCCGTTTTCTACGATGCTGAACATTTTTTTGATGGCTTCAAGAGTGATCCGGGTTATGCCCTGGCTACCATTCAGGTGGCGACGGATGCCGGCGCGACAAGGGTTATTTTGTGTGACACCAACGGTGGTGTCATGCCCCATGATCTCGCCCATGCTGTTCGTGAGGTACGCAAAGCGATACCTGGTATCCAGCTTGGCATTCACGTGCATAACGATGGTGGCCTTGGTGTTGCTAATACCCTGCGAGCGATCGAGGAAGGTGTGATTCAGGTGCATGGCACCATCAACGGCATCGGTGAACGCTGTGGTAATGTGGATTTAACCAGCGTTCTGGGTAATCTTGAGCTGAAATTAGGCTATCAATGCTTGCCAGAGGGTAATTTAAAGCATTTGACCAATCTGTCTCGACGGGTCTGGGAATACCTGGGTATTCAGGGTCCCTCAGGTCAACCTTTTGTTGGCCCCTCAGCCTTTTCTCACAAGGGCGGTATTCACGTCAGTGCTGTTCAACGTAACCCGGAAACCTACGAGCACATCAAGCCTGAGCTAGTGGGGAATGCGCGTAAAATCCTTATCAGCGAGCTGGCAGGGGGTTCAAATCTGCGCGCCAAACTCTCTAATCGCTATCCTGAGCTGGCGAGTACGGCGCTGGTCAAGGGCATCCTCGAAGAAGTTCAGGATCGCGAGCATGCCGGTTATTCCTATGAGAATGCCGATGGTTCTTTCGACTTGTTGGTTCGACGTCATCTGGGTAAGTTTCATCCGGTGTTCGAGCCTATGTATTATCGAATCTATAGTCCGAGCAACGAAGGCTCAGACGCGGACAATCACTCGGATGTCGATGGTTTCATCGAAGCGTCGGTCAAGGTTCAGGTCGGAGGAGGCTTACAACTCTGCGCAGCGGAAGGGCATGGACCAGTGGATGCACTGAATAAGGCGTTGCGGCAAGCCTTACTGGTCCAGTTTCCCGTTATTGCTGATCTGCACTTAAGAGATTACAGCGTCAAGGTTATCAACAGTACGGAAGAAACAGCCGCCAAGGTTCGGGTTTATCTCGAGCACAGTTTTGAGGGCGAGATTTTCGGTACCGTGGGTGTTAACGTCGACATCATCAAGGCGAGCTGGAGTGCACTGGTGGAGGCCTATCATTATGCCTTGCTCCAGCATATAGATTTTAC
>JAYODE010000051.1:0-18991 GCA_038106185.1 Gammaproteobacteria bacterium
TCCCTCGTGATGGCTAGTCCGATTGAACAGCAATTGGCCGAGAAAGGAAAGTCAGGCAGGCTCAAATGACAGGAAAGGGTTCAGCAAACGATTCACTCCGCCGACCAGCCTTATCGGCGCTTCAAGCACTGACAGACAAATACACTCCCGGTTAGCGGTAGCGACAGGCATGTGGATATGTCCAGGTTCCCGGGTGATGTAATCCCCCTGATGGTAGACTCCTTCGTCATCAGAAAAGCTGCCTTGCAACACAACTGTAATCTCAAGGCCACGGTGATCGTGGACTGGCGCTTTGCCGCCGGCTTTAATCTGGTGAAGGGCCAATTCAAACTGCCGCTCACCTACCGCAAGCCTCGCTACCTTTAGAGACGATGATAAGCGTCGCCAGTCAACTCCCTTACTGTATAGCTTTTTTACCAAAGGAGGCATGTCCCGCCATCGCGGATCGAGAGCGTTTTCTTGGTTAGTTTGGGGAGGCTGCACCTCCTCATCATCAGCGGCATCAAGCAGAGACATGACACTTGCTCGGCAGCTTGAGGAAACACTGATCGGTTGGCCGTCCGCCAGCAGTCTGCCACCTATCTCATTCAACGTGCCTGCCTTTGCCTGGCAATGTGGACAGTAGAAGAGGTGTGCCGAGATCGCTATGGCTTGCGCAGGGCTCAGCCCTCCGGATGAGTAATCAAGCAGCAAATTAGTATTGGGATGAAGCCTGATATCAGTCATCCTGATTACCCTCCTCTGTCGTCATCCGCAGCTGAAGCCGATTCAACGCCAGTCTTATTCTGGATTTCACGGTCCCCAGCGGCAAGGCCAGCTCGTCGGCGACCTCACTATGGGACTTGCCCTCAAAATAGATTTTACCGACAACATCCATCTGCTCCGGCGGCAGTTGTGCCAGGCTCTCGCGGATTCTGTCGCGGTTCCGCAGCTGCACGAGGGAGCTATACGAAGGATTTTCCTCGGTGGACTCGTAGATATCGTCCGCCTCTATGTCACGACTTATCTTGGCCTCTCGGCGTAACCAGTCGATTCGACAATTTCTGGCGATCGTGTAGATCCAGGTGCTGGCCGAAGCCTTGCGCGCATTAAAACTGCTGGCCTTGCGCCAGACTTTAATCATGGTTTCCTGAGCCAGTTCTTCAGCCCGCTCAGGCCCTAAGGTGGAACCCCTCATCAGAAAACCTTTTAAGAGCGGTGCAAAATGATCGAACAGCTGTGCGAAAGCCGCCTTGTCTCGGTCAGCACCGACTTTTACGAGCAATTCACTCCAGTTGTCCGATCGCGTTTCGGCTAGCATGGCTACCTTGTTCGGGTTCCCTGTCATTTGACTGGCTGTGATCATACAGATTCCACAACTTAATAACCAACGTTGGGCTTGATACGCTATACCCCGGGCGCTGGATCATCACCGGATGATCATACTGTCGCCATCCTTCTCATCACCCTTCAGTTCAAGGCCTGCCGGCAGGGCTTGGACTAGCTGGAGACGAGTCTCACACTGATAGCCGAATCGTCAGACGCCTTCGACAGGAGGACGGAAAGAGACCGGATTTTGCCCAAAATGACCAGATTTCGCCCGACACTCGCCAATTGATGACGTATAATGCCCCCTCAACTCCAGTCATCCTGTGGAAGCAAATCTGTGAACATCAAAGCGCGCATGGCCTTCATTATTCAAAAAGAAGCAGAGGCGATCAGCAACATCAATGTCACCGACGACTTCGAAAAAGCCATCAACCTGTTGCTTGCCTGCCCGGGGAAGGTCATCACAACCGGTATTGGCAAGGCGGGCTACGTCGCGAACAAATTCTCAGCGACCTTGTCCTCAACCGGCACACCCGCATTTTTTGTCCATCCAGCGGAAGCCGGACATGGTGATCTGGGTATGGTCAGTCCTGAGGACACCATCATTGCCTTCTCCACCAGCGGCAAATCTATTGAGGTGGTTGAAATGCTGGAGAATGCCCGCCAACTGGGTGTCAGCCGAGTTATCGGTATTACCTCCCATGTTGACTCGCCCTTGCGCAATCTCAGCGAACTGATTCTCGACATGGGCAGCAATATCGTCGAGCCCTGCCCGTTGAAGGTCACGCCGAGCGCCAGTATTGCGGTCATGCAGGCGATCAGTGATGCATTGGCATTGACCCTGATGGAACTCAAGGGATTCACTACCCATGACTATGGTATGCGCCATCACAAGGGGTATCTTGGCTCGATCACACGTAAACAGCATCAGTATGATGACTAGCCTTCAGAGGACATGCCGTTGAACCAACCTTTGAACCCGCTCAGCCCCGGTCAACGGGATCCAGCGCGAATCGCTGAAAAATATGTGGCCGAGGTAAAAGTTCTGGTTGAACAGATCCCTACTCGAATCAAGGTCGTCGGCCTAATTACCGGCGATGACAAGCCTTCTCTTGCCTATGCGCGAGCGACCCAACAAAAATTCGATGCCATCGGTATCGACTATGATCTGCGCCACATAGAACGGCTGTCACTTGAGAATGAAATACTCGCACTCAATGCCGACTCAGGTGTACACGGCATTTTTATTTATTTCCCCGTGTTTCATAACGAACAGGACAGTTACCTCAGAAACCTGGTGGATTACCGAAAAGACATAGAGGCGGGCAGCCAATATTGGACTCGAAAACTCTACAACAATGACCGTCTCGCCGTATCCGATGACCCCTTGAAAAAAGCCTTGCTACCCTGCACTCCCCTGGCCATCATCAAAATGCTCACGGAGATAGGCGTATACAACGAGGTTGCAGCACGCCCTATCGAGGGCAAGACGGTCACCATATTCAATCGTAGCGAAGTCATTGGCAGACCCTTAGCCGTTATGCTCTCCAACGATGGCGCTGATGTCTATTCTTTCGATATTAACGGACCACTGCTGTTTCGTAATGCCAAGCCTGCAGAGATAGAAATCACCCGCTCAGAGGCTCTGGCAACTGCCGACATAGTGATAACCGGTGTCCCCAGCAAACACTTTGAAAAGATCCGCTGTGCCGAAATCAGGCCCAACACAGTTTGCTTGAATTTTTCCAGTCTGCCGAATTTCGCCGAGGACATTGAGACCCACACCAATATCTATATTCCAAAGGTCGGGCCTATGACCGTCGCCATGTGTATGCGGAATACAGTTCGTTTGTATACAAATTTCCACGGAGGCTAAGCGATGTTCTCCGACCAGTCCATTGACACCTACCTGCAGCGACTTGCTGGCAAAACATCGACCCCCGGAGGTGGCGCTGCGGCTGGCATATCCGGCGCCCAAGCTGCGGCGCTATTGGGCATGGTGGCACAATACAGCAAAGAAGATGAGCTACCCATCCAGGCAATCATCACCAACTGTGAGGCCAGTAGCAGGCTCTTTCTGAGCCTCACAGAAGCCGATATCACAGGCTTTAACGCCGTGATGACAGCCTATGGTTTACCCTCTCAGGATGCCGCCGATAAACAGCTGAAAACGGCTGCTTTGCAGCAGGCACTGGAGACGGCGGCTGGCCCACCCAGTGAGATGATCAAGGTATCGATGGCGTTACTGCCCACCGCTCGGCAGTTGCTTGACCGGGGCAATAGGAATTTGCTGACAGACGTCGGGATTGCAGCGAGTTTATTGCTATCCTGCATCCAATCCTCGCGCTTGAATCTGCTGGTTAATCTCAAGGCCATCAAAAACCCAGCTTTTATCGCCGAGAGCCAAGCATTATTGGCCTCTACAACCACAAGGGTCTATGAACTTAACCAGATCGTCAGCGATATTGAGCATTCTCTGGCGCGCTAACTCGTTGTCGACCATTAAAACCATCGCTTTAGACCCTCTACATGATGACCCTATGACAGGACTCTGCTTTTTACCCGCATCTGCGGACGAATTTTCAGTTAAGTTGGGTTTCCAAACCTGTAGCCTGCGCCTAGCTCGAACGCTATGTCTGCTGCTGGCGCTTGCCAGTAGCACCTGCTTCGCTCAGTCAGATCCATCGACGCCCTATTCTGCGCCAGCGCCTACCCAGCTTATGCGGGATTTTGAAAACAGTATCGCCGACGCCCTGCTGGCGCATTTAGACTCAGAGATTGCCCAGCTGCCGAATAACGGCCTGAACCTTGAGTTTCTGGACATCCGCGCTGTTAAGGACAAGCTCAGGCTTCTGAATCAGTATCAGGCTCAAATTCAGAGTGTCGATAAACAATACCTTGATTCGAATCGACTGCTGCGTCTTAAATTACTGAGCTATGCACACTTGATGCTTCAACAGCGAGCGAGATTCTCGTCAAAAGATCATGCGATTTCACCTTTCCATGGGCCTCACACAGACCTGCTGCGACTGCTTCAGAGTTACCCGATCAGCCCTGAATCAGGACTTGAGCCTTTAATTTTACAGTTGAACCTGCTCAGTCGCTCGCTTTATCAGCCATTCGCTTTGCAGGAAAACATGACTGAAGTCGAATGCCTGGCGCTTCAAAATCAGCTGCAATCTCTTAGCAAACCTAGAGCGCTCAGTGCCGAATTGCATTACCGACTGACAGAGATGGGCTTGCCGAGCCCGACTCGTCGCAGCTATCTCGAACAATTTGAAGTGAGTCTAGAGACGACAATCCTGCCGGCCCTTCAAGGGTTTGGTGCCAGCATCAATTGTGCATCCAGACCCACTCATCAGGGTACAGATAGCGATTATTACCGCTATCGACTCGCTCGCTTCAGCGCCGATGAGCCTTCCCCCCAGTTGGTCCACGACCTGGGTCTGACGGAACTCAAGCGGATTCAAACCGCTCTGAACGCTCAATGGCAGCAACTCTATCCAGCACGCAGTGCTGGCGTGCTCTATGACCAAATGCGCGCCAGCCAAACCCTGAACTCGACCCTTGGCGACGCCGAGAAACAGCAATTTTTGTCCAGGGTAACCGATCAGATTCTCGCTATTGAGGCGGTCGGACCGGCTTGGGTCGGTGCTGCGGGACTCACGAATCTTGAGATTGTCGCCGCGGGTCCCCTGTTGAGCCTTTATGCGCTGCCCATCGAATATCAACAACCCAGCGATTCGCTGGCGCAAATGCTGATCAATTTTGGAGAGACATCGCCCAGCGAGTATCAACTCGCTGCCCAGACCTATTATCACACCATACCCGGCATGCATCAGGTAAGACTTCAACCTCGGCGTTTTTCGACGCTACTCAACTCAGCCGATGACCCAGGTTACTTTTCTGGCTGGTCTTTATACCTGACCAATCTGGCTCTGGAAAACACCGGCTCTGCGTCATTGGACGAACTTGGCCTACTCGCCATGAATGCCGAGCTCGCTGCCATGCTGGTCATCGACACAGGGATTCACGCATTGAACTGGTCTCGGCAGCAGGCTATTGACTTCCTGCTGGCAAACACTCCGACCCCATTGCGCATTGCGCCGCGACTGATTGACGAGGTGCGCTTTCGGCCAGCCGCTATGGCTGCACCCTACCTGGGTATGCTTCGAGCTCAACGGCTGGTTGCCACACATGGGGCCAAGGACTTGAATTGGCAAGACTTGCTAGTCGCAGGGCCAGTACCTGTTCCACTGGCGACCGAGCTGAGCGTTTGGCTGAACGTCGACTAAAAGACCCGGCCGAGCCCCCCATAGCCACCGCCAGTCGCAAACAACGGCTGAAAAGCCTATTATGAGCGTCTTGGAACCTGAGGAACATCTTGATGACACTAGCACGCACCCTCCTACTGTTATTGCTCACCACCAACCTCCTCTCCAGCTGTGTTGCCGTCGTCGCCGGCGGTGCCGCAGCCGGCGGTTATTTGGTGGGCAAAGATGAACGCAGCGCGGCCCAAATAGTCGATGATGCTTCGATTACCGCCTCTATCAAGACTCGCCTGATCGGCGAACGAGACATCAAGTCGCTTAATATTAATGTCGACACCTACAATCAGGTCGTGACACTGAGGGGCAAAGTCGCCACCAATGCCCAAAAGGAGACTGCAATTAAGATTGCACAGGAAACCAAGGGCGTCAAAAAAGTGGTCTCAGAGCTCAATATCAACCAGGTAGAAGTCGAAGATCGGTCGTGAACCCTGCTGTGTGCAAAGCCCTCGCGGCTGACGCCTCTGATCGTTCGCAGTTCTTGGTCAAATCCGCTCCTGCGCCAAAATATGGTCCATAAAACCAGGTTAAACGCGAAGCCTGGCTGACACAAATCTCTATATCCATGTCCATCAATGACTTAGACCAAGTGGCCCGAAATTTGCAGCCGAAATTTGCAAATGTTTATCCCATAAAAAGCTAATCCCATACAAAGCTAAAAGGTCGAGTCCTGAAATGAAAAAAGCCCTACTGGCCATGCTCATCGGCTATATTTCGATGGTCACCATCGTTTCCCGCGCACACGGCGATGAAGTCAATAGCTGCCATCTGCAACTTGCCGGTCAGGTGACAGTTTCGACTGATCGCTTTCTCATCACCGATGCCGTGGGTCGTCGCCTGGAAATCACTCGTGACAATCAAGTCTTACTCAATGATTCCCCCATTCGAATAGAGGCGGGTGATCGTCAGGCGGTTGCTAACTACCAGGAACAGGTTAGAACTGTGATTCCCGTCATCGTCGACATAGCCCTGGACGCCGTGGAAATTGGCGTGGAGGCTGTGAGCGAGGTCTTTTTGAGCTTGGCTGGCACAGAGCCCCCAGTCAAACTGACAGAAGCGATAGCTGCCATCAGGGCCGAAATCAACAATCAGGTTAGTCGAGACTCACAAACGTCAAGGCTCAGCGGCAGCTCCAGTGAAATGCTCCAGACCCTCGATAGCGTGATCAATGACGCCAAGCCCACCCTAATCACTGCCATTATGGGCGCTCTCATCACGAATCTTGGCCAAACCGTGAGCGCTGGCGAGGGGAGCTTTGAACAGCGCCTTTCAAGCTTCGCCACGCGTCTGGAGAATCTCGGTGGTGAGCTGGAGTCCAGGATGGAAATCAAGGCGGCCAGGCTTGAGGAGAAAGCACAGGGATTATGTACCCAGATGGCGGCACTGCAGACAGCGGAGAGCCGCATGCAGCAGGTACTTCCAGAGTTACGATCATTCGATCTGGTCCAGACGGCACCTTCAATCAGTATTTGACAAACAGTATTTGACAAACAGTATTTTGAAGCACGACTCGATCAGTGTTTTGCTCACTAGGACCCTGAAGGATCGAACCTGCTTTCAACTACTCGCATCAAATCATGGCATCAAATGACGGCGTCAACGACTCGCCGACAACAACTGGTCAATCGCAGATTATCCGCTTTAAAACCTCTACTGAGGCCGTTCACGGCTGACGCCTTGCGCAATCAGGTCATCAATCTGATCTGTGCTGAAGCCCAGCTGGGCCAGCAATGATCGAGTTTCTGTCGCAAAGGGCGGCGTGGCGCCTTGCGGTTGAAACCCCCCGCCACTGAGTTTGACTGGCGGGGACAGGGCTCGAAATCTACCCGCAGTCGAATGTTCAAAGACATAAAACATCTCATTGGCAGCTGTTTGCGGATCTTCGAACAACTCCAGAGGGAACTTTACCGTAGACACCGGAACACCGGCTTCCTGCAAAATGTTGATCCAGGTATTACTGGTTCGAGCGCGAATCAGGCGTTCGACCTGGCCCTGCAAATCCGCGTAGTATTGCTCGTCACGACTGCCTGTCGTTGCCTGATTCGAGTACAGATCAGAAAACCCCAAGGCTTTCGCGAATCGTTCCTGCAGACCGTGGCTGGCACAGGCAATCGCGATACAACCATCACTGGTGTCAAAGGTACGGAAATAGATCGAGGTTAACGCCAACATCCGCGCCGAGGGCAGAGTCGCGCTCTGGGCCTCGAAGCTTGCGCCTTCGATCCGCTGTTGATTAATCTGATCTATAACAATTTGATGCTTCTCTCGATCAAGATCCTCTGAGCGAATAAGCTGATTGTTTGCCAAGGTCATCGCCGATTGCATCAGGCTGACATCCACTATCCCGCCTTTACCGGTACGCTCGCGCCGAAACAATGCCGAACTGACGCCAAAGGCCAGCGAGGTCGCTGCCATATAGTCAGATATCACAGGATCTCCAGGTGCCGGTCGACCCTCAACGACTCTTCCCATGGCGGCCATCAGTCCGCTTCGAGCCTGCACAACGATATCCATGGCAGCCAAGTCAGCATCTGGTCCCCGTTTACCAAAGGGCGTCACTTCGCCAATAATCAGTCGCGGAAATCGTGCCAACAGGGATTCCGCGTCTATACCCATCTTCTCGGCGAGACCGGGCCTGAAGTTCATCAGCACCACGTCAGCCCAGGCCAGCAAGGCATCAACCACGGGCTGTGCTTTTGCTTCACTGAGCTTTAATGGTAGTGCGTGTTTACCGCGATTGCGCGACAAAAAAATACGCGACTCAAAAGGGACTATCTCGCCCATGTGACGATTAGGGTCGCCATCCGGTGACTCTATCTTGATAACCTCTGCACCACCTTCTGCGAGCAACTGGCCGCAGAATGGCACCGCAACAAACTGACCAAACTCAACGACCTTGAGCCCTTCAAAGGGTTGAGAATCTGCCATAAACTTCGTCCCGGCACCTTTGGCGCCCAGTAATTACCATGCTTAACGCCCGCACAGAGTTCAGGCTACTCTCCGAATCGGTATCGCAACTTCGCAACAAGACGACTCATAGTCGGATCGCGGAGGGTTTGGTCAAAGAGATCGTCAAAACTTGAATTCACCTGATTCGGCAACGAGTTGCCTAAATTGTAAACGAGATAAAAATCTGTCAACGGCGCTATTTCCCAACGGTATCGGGCCTGCGCCGTGAGCATGCTCACAGTAAAGTCGTGGCTGGATTTCGTTCGCTCTCCCGGTACCAGCGCTCCATCACCCTCAGGCACCGCCCAAAAACCATTTTCCCTCGCCTGAACACCAACCCACTGAAGCGACAATCGGAACTGATGACTCGGCGTCGCAAACCAGTTGAACTTTATACCCGGTTGCAACTCAGTCGCCTCATAACTACCAAAATTACGCCCGCCCTGGTAGACGAGCCAACCGTGACGACGCTTATAGACCGCATCAAATTCGATCGAGACAGAGTCCAGCGGTCGAAGGGTGACCCCAAAGCTTGCATTGTAGGTCCAATCGCCAAGATCCTCGGTTGCCGCACCGATACTCGCCGAGTAGCTTGCCACCGCCGCCGCATCAGTCGCCAGGTTGACATTAAACCAGCCACCCTCATCGACTCGGTAGGAACCGTTACCGCGACTATCCAGGTCTTCAAAACGGCTGGGGAAATAGGCGACAGCAGTGCGCAACGAATTTCTTCCGGGCAGGATCATCGAAGTACGCCAATACACGCCACTGTTGACAGTTTGCTGCTTGCTGACATTTCGTTGCTTCTCGAGCAGCAATGTTGTGCGAAAATTGCTCACTGACTGGCTCAGCTTCTGCTTTTCATAGCTCAATACATAGCGCGCACTTGCATAGTTATTTCGCCGCAGAAAGCCCAAGTCACTGAAATTGACCTTCTCGTCCATGTAGTCCAACTCGAACTTATGGCGCAGGCTCTTGCTAGAGGCATATAGCAGGTCAAACAGACCACCGTAACCTTGTACATCATCGACTTCACTCATCACCAGCTGCGCATCAACAATCAGGTTTGCGGCACTACTTGTATAATGGCTGTCGATGCCATGAACAACAGCGTCGTAGCGAGCGCCTGAAGTCAAAGTGCCAAGATAACCAATTGATCGCTTGTCTTTACCAACATTTTCATAGAGTAGCCGAGTAACCGCGAAATCCCTGCCCTGGTCTTCGATCTTGACCGGCTCACCGAGACTATCAAGACCAAACCAATTCACGTCGTCCTCAAAAGCACCAAGAATCCCATAGCGCAAATCACCCACGGCACCGGTCAGCTTTGCCGCACCTAGCAAATCCGTGGGGCGGTCTCGCTCGCCACGCGCAGGGGTAATACCCTCGGGTAGGTTTACCTGATTCGCCGTACCACCGATCCTTCGAGTATTCATCAGAGAGACTGGCGCTGGCACATAATCACTCAACGAGACCTTTCGAGAAGTCGTGTTGAAGTCATCGTTAGTCACTACGCGATAAATATTCCCTACGTTCGCACGTGGCGACGTATCAAAAACCTCGTTACCCTCAAGGAAAAACAGACGCTTCTCAGGAAAAAAGGTTTCTGCAGCCGTGAGGTTCAGGACCACATCATCTGCCTCAACTGCTCCGAAATCTGGCAGCAAGCTACCTGTCATCTCAAATTTTGGCGAGGGCTTCCAGGATATATCCGCTCCCGCTCGGTAATCCGTTTCATGTATCGCATCGTCAATAGTTGTCGAGATATAGGGAATGAAAGAGAACTGCTGTCGAGGAGAAACACCCTCAACATCCATTTGATTCAAGGCAGAGACAAACTTCGAGGAAGTATAGGGATAGCCTGGCCACTGATATCGCTCGTTAGTCGAAGACACCTGTCGACTGGCGGCAAAACCTATGTTTCGCATAGTGCCCGTATCAGGCATATTCATCATCGACCAAGGCAAGAACATTTCAACGCTCCAACCATCTTGACGGGCTGCAGACTTACCGATCCAGGGCCCATCCCAGTCCCGCTGATAATTTCTTTCCGGCAATACCTTGCCGTCCATCAAGCTATTGCCCAGAGCGACTATAAACCAGTAACCCACCAGGCCTTCGCCAGACAAATCCAGGGTGATGCCAAATGTATCTCTGTCGATAAAGTCATCTCGCGTGGAGAAGCGTTTGACTAAAGTTTCCTTAGGTTGACTCATGACACTGCTGACATACAGACCCTTCTCGGTCGCCAACATTCTGATCTGCGTCGCATATTCGCCTGGAGTACCTTTGTTGGGCACGGACACAATCATGTTGTCGTAGTAGCTGATCGTCTGCCAGATAGCCTCATCGACTTTACCATCGACGGTGATGTCCACATCAGCATGCGCTAGTGTTTTGATCGCAACTCGGTGAAATGGGACACCATCCTGATAGCCGAGCAAAAATTGTTCACCCGCACCCTTGCCACCCAAGGACTCGGTCAAGGCTGCGATGCTCAGGGGGGCCGTTGCTTGCGGCGCTATCGTTAAATCCAATGGCGCCTGTGTCTGAGCCTGCAGACCGGCAAGAAAGAACGAACTTGTTATCAAAGCGACTCTTGAAAGTATTCTTGATGCTTTT
This sequence comes from Gammaproteobacteria bacterium, assembly GCA_038106185.1. GTDB lineage: Bacteria > Pseudomonadota > Gammaproteobacteria > Pseudomonadales > Azotimanducaceae > UBA4582. The sequence continues at coordinate 11,208 of JAYODE010000051.1, forward strand.
GATCTTTGCAATTTAGACTCCGTTGAACTTCGCCAGAATCAGCCTCGGTTCATTGAGCAGTGACACGATTCGCGGTTCGGAGCCAACGATAGGCTATTTTCGTCACTAAGGAAATCTCCAGGGGCTAATCACTGGAAATCAATCACATTGATGACTGAGCCAGGATGGGAGGCATCGGACAATCAAGAGAGTCTGCGATGGTTCTGACCAACTCAACTTCTAACGGGCTAGCAAGACCATCTGCCGTGATAGTTGCTATGCAGGCCTTTAATAGCTTTGGTTTCAGCAATGGTCGAAGTGCCGCCAAGGTATCAACGCTGTTATCCAGATCCTTCAGATTCAAGCTTGCCTTGTCGACAAGCTGAATATCCAGACCCAACAGGTCCCGCCCCATGGCAAAGGCGACAGTCGGCTCTGTTGACGCCGCTGAATCGCTATAAGCCAATACCGACAACAGTAGCGCGCAATGTTCTTGCACCACCGAATAACTTTTATACCGCGTGCGACTATGCATGCCATCAAAAGCCTCGGCAAGATGCTTGTTGACATATTTCTGCAGCGCCCACTCGCTCAGGCTCATCATCTGGTCTGCTTTGATGAGACTAAGAATATTAGCCTTGAAGATCTCAAACTGGCCGCGAGTCAGTTGCCGCAAGGAAGGCATGGCAATCTCGAGCAGCGGCAAGCGCATAGCCGGCTGAATACTTGGCAACACTGGCAAAAGCTCGTGTAATCGTCTCAACACAGCCGAATCTGCAGCCTGTTCCAAAATGTGTAGTTGACGCGCCTTGATCGATGAGTCCTGGTCAAGCAGCAACAGATAGACAATGGCTCGAGCGGAGAAAGTTTCATGGGCGGCATTCAGCAAGTCATCTGGAATCGCAGCCAGTAAACTTCTGGCATACGACAATTGATCATTGTCCGGTCGACCCATGGCCTTAAAGACTCGGTCGGCATTGATGCGAGTAGACTCGCCCGCAAAACTTGAGGTCAGTGACGCATCAGGGCTTGCCTGACTCGACGGCTCCGGCGCATTCTGAAACAAATATTCACCATTCCAATTCGGTTCAAGACGTTTAATTCTGTCAGCCAAAGGCGGATGGGTTGATGTCAGGCTACCGAACGCAAACTTGATACCACTGCAAAAAAACGCATGACTGACCTCTTCACTTTCCGGGTTGGCGAGTACCGTCCCCTGAGCATAACCACCGATTCGTTTCAGTGCACCACTGATACCCTGAGGGTAACGGGTGAACTGGACCGCCGAGGCATCGGCAAGGTACTCACGTTGCCGACTGACGGCCGCCTTGATCAGGGTACCAAAGAATTTACCCAGATAACCTAAAATGAACAGCCCAAGCCCGAGCGCTAATATGCCAACGCCACTACCACGCCTGGACGAGGAGCGAACTCGACTGCCATTCAGTACGATTCGACCGATCACAGTCAGCATCAAGATGCCATAGAGCACCCCCATCAAACGAATATTCAGCCGCATATCGCCGTTAAGAATATGACTGAACTCGTGCGCGATAACGCCTTGTAGCTGATCACGGTTAAGATTTTGCAGTGCACCCTCGGTCACACCGATAACCGCATCGCCGGGTGAATAGCCAGCAGCAAAAGCGTTGATCGACTGATCTGGTATGATATAGACAGGTGGCACCGGCGTTCCGGCAGCGATCGCCATCTCCTCAACAACATTGAGCAGTCTGTGTTTTTCAAGACTGTCCCGCGGGTCTATGAGCAACTGGCCATCAAGCATTTCGGCCACTACTGCCCCCCCTTTTGATAAGGAATGGATGCGATAGAGACTGCCCAGTCCGATCAACATAACGACCATTAGGCTGACTATCAAAAACGTTTCCCAGTCATAGCGCAGCGTCCCCGAGCTTGGTACAGAGCTATCGAAGAACACTGTCACAGCAATCAACAACACATTGGTCAGTACAATGATACTGATGACCGCCGCCGCATAGAGTCCAAGCAGCAGCTTGGTGTTACGCCGCGCATTGTCCTGAGACTGAAAAAAGTCCATGAGTCATCTCACCCCAGTTAGAAAGACACACCTGGGGCCTGTTGAATTTCGGCACTGTCGGCGAACTCCAATAGGCCGGCATCTGACCCATGACCAAAAAAATTGGCTAAGATCACATTGGGAAATGACTGTCGATAGGTGTTGTAGGCCATCACCTGATCGTTAAAGGCCTGACGTGCGAAGGAGATTTTGTTTTCAGTGCTGGTCAACTCTTCCGAGAGTTGCATCATATTCTGGTTCGCCTTGAGCTCAGGATAAGCCTCCATCGCAATGTTAAACTTAGCCATAGCACCACCTAACACCTGTTCCTGACTCGCGAGCTTTTTCAGTGCATCCGCATTGCTCGGATCTCGCGCGGCATCGGCCAGTCCGTTCGCCGCCGCGTCCCGCGCCTTGGTCACTGCTTCAAGGGTTTCGCGCTCGTGAGTGAGATAGCCTTTCGCCGTTTCAACCAGATTAGGTATCAGATCGTAACGTCGCTTCAACTGCACCTCTATCTGAGCAAACGCATTTTTGTAGCGGTTTTTGAGAGCAACCAATTGGTTGTAGATCGAGATCCCGAAAACCAGCAAACCGATAACAATGACCACTAATATGATGCTTGAATTATCCAAGTTGAGTCTCCTTTTTGGCTCGGTTGCAGATTTTTAGTTTCACTGCAGATTCCTAATTTCACTGCAGATTATTAGTTTAATAGCAGCTAGTGTCGGCTGCAGTCAGTCATGCTTGTTAGCTAACAGGCCCTGCTATTGCATCGCTATCACCCTTGAATATGATACCGCTTACTCGGCTTAACCTGTCAGAGCTGCAGAAATTGGCGCCTTTGATACGTGCTATTAGGAACCTGTTGTTATGCTAGTTGCGACTATACTGGGCCGTCATCTTAGCACAGCTGTGGAGACCCTTTCATGATGCTCATAGCGTCAGGCCCCCTATTGTCTTATTGAGGCTGGTTTTCTACGCGACTCAGCCAGTAATGACCGTCGAAATGAGGGTCACCAACCAACGCCCGCCAGAGCCGAATCCGGTTGACCGTCTCGAGTCGACTTTCATCCAATGGAAACCATTTTTCCGATCGCTCAAAAATTGTTTGAACTCGATCCTTGTGCCGATAGGCGTCTGGATCAAAAATCGCCGCAGGTCCTACAGAGCTTTCTGCGAGATCATCGGTATTCCATAGCAGTACCTGTCGACAGGTGGGATTCAACCGAATTTTCAACATATAGCGCGACTGATCACTTTGGTTTCGACCACCGCCGTGCCAGATGCCATGGTGCATGACCAAAAGTGTTCCCGCGGGACATACCACATGTTGCTGGCCGACAATGTTTTGATAGCGCGCTATCGCCATCTCATTGATTCGACGAAAATGACTGCCAGGCACATAGCGGGTACCTCCCATGCACGCAGTAACTTCATGCGGGTAATACATTAGTTGGATATCGAACGCTGTTTCTCGTGTATCAATTATCGAGTCTGCGTGAGTATCCTGGGCTACCAGCTGGCCCGGTGGACAATGATGTACTGCATGATGATCAAAGGTTGGGTTCAATCCCACGAGACTCTGAATGATGCCAGCAACCTTTGGCAGTTTCAGCATGGCCTTGACCGGCGGGCACTGCTGATAACAATCGGACAGAGGGGTCCCGGGTGGGTGACTGAAAACTGCACCATTAACGACGAGTTCGAGAAAATCTTGATTGATGTCATTCGGTACGACGCCATCAAAACGCAAAAATCCGCGAGCAACGAAGCGCGCCATATCAGCCGTAGACAACAAGTCTTTTCGAGCTACAGGATTAGTTTCCATCAAATTTCACCCACTTTTCCAACATCACTTCAAAGGGCAAATAGCTGGTCTGATACTCAGACCCTGGATACGGAGGGTTCAGCTGAGAGACTTGAAGAACTCGCCAGCCCGCTTGCATGGCGACCAAAGCCGAGGCAAAGGGCACCTCGCTCGAGTCGCCAGCATAGTGCGTGGTCGCACCGGTACCATCATAGAATGCCCAAGCAATAGTCTCAGAATCAAGCGCCGATGAGCGGGTATATAGCATCAGTATCTGTTGCCGACGATCGGTCAGCATGTCAGTGATCATGCCCATGTGGCCTCTCTGCCAGTTGGTGCTGGCGGTTATCCAACTCAGCTTGAGGGCACAGCCCTTTTTTCGCCAACAGCAAGGTTAAGGTCTGCAGGAAAATATCATAATAGGCGTAGGTTTGTGTTCCACTATCCTGCTCCCATCTCTGAATATTGACGATCAGCAATTGTCGAAAGTCATCCCAAGTGAAAACACCCGCCTCACACAGCACTCGCGCCATGCCAAAGGCGCGACTCTGCCAGGGTTGTTCAAACAGTAACTCACCATTCGCCATGGGTGGCGCGCCTAAACCGGTTAATTCAGGCACCAAAAGACTGTCTTCGCCACCAGCACCTGTCATCAAATCGACCATCAACGGGCGACTCCTATCATAGTATCTCGGCTCACTCGCTCCGCCAGCTCCGCTTCGGCCATACCGAAGGTATCCAAGGGTTGCTCGGGCAGCACCATATAACGCACCTCCGCACTTGAGTCCCAGACTCGAATCTGCACGTCATCCTGAAGATCAAGGCCCATTTCTCGCAGCACCGAACGCGGCTCACGAACAACTCGAGAACGATAGGCCGGATCCTTGTACCAGGTCGGCGGCAAGCCCAACACAGCCCAGGGATAACAGGAGCAAAGCGTACAAACCACGACATTGTGAACCTTTGCAGAATTGGCAACCACCACCAGTTTTTCAACCTGACCACCTTCAAGGTCAAACTCACTGATTGCTGCAGTACCATCCAGCAGTAAACGGCGCCTGAAATCAGCATCACACCAGGCACGAGCAACAACTCGAGCACCATTCATAGGCCCCACTCGCTCGGCATAGCGGGCGATCACGGCATCAACCGCGCCGGCGGCCAGCAGGCCCTTTTCCATGAGCAGAGATTCCAGTGCCTCAGCACGGATAGCCTGAGGTGGGGTTTCATGATGATCATGGGACTCAGACATTAATGACGCTCCTCGTGGTACTGTGACTCTATGCCTCAATGGACTAACGGGCAATCCGGCAAACGGACTTGGAACCTATTTTTGAAGGCCTGGCTCTGATCATGGTTGGAAGACTTGCGTCAAATAAGGCTCGAACAAGTCCAGACTGACTGTCAGCAGCGGATCGCCCCCAGGCCACAATTCAGCGCCCTTGAACGACACTGTGTAAAGATAATTTGGACACTCACCCAGACCGTGCGCATTGGTATCAGGATAGATCCAAGCGCCGTGTTCTGAGGTTATCTGGCCCACTTTGCCTCGCGCATACGCCGGCAGGCGAGTATGACCCGGCTTCACCTCCGTAGTGGTGATGACCCGGTCACCGATATGGAACCGAGCCGGCTCAGACAAGGTGCGCTGACTGCCAGCCGCCTGAGGCATAGGACCCAGTGGATCAGGTGCAGTCTCGGGCCGCGCGGCTATTCGCCCATTGGAACGCATTGTTGCTGCGTGAAGGTCACGGGGCAGCCGCGCTTCGAGTTCTTCAGTCGTAATAATCCCAGCTTCTACTAACAGGGTTTCAAGCCCGCCGAGCCAGCGACCATAATAACCATGCGACAGGTAGGCCACTGGATCGATGCGCTCTACTGCGTGGCGAAAGCGGTCCGCATTGTTCCAGGCGCCTGCCCGCGCGCCCGCATTCACCATAGCAAAAACGGCAGCTTCCCAGCGTGCATGGAACACCGGGGCTGACGGTGTAAACTCGACTTTACCGTGACCGTGCTTACCTCCCAGATCGTGTATTCCATCCACTCTTTCAGGCTCCTGTTCGCAGTGCAATAGCCAGGGCCTTCGCCACGGCGTCAGCGGTCGCAGGCACCCTTTGAACGGCGAGGATCATTTTGCCACCTGACCGGCACTCCAGCGTTGTCGATCAGCTCGCCCACCCGGGTAGGCCGTCGCCAGGACTTCGCCTAATCGTAGTTCAAATAGAACGAAACGCGCCGCAGGTCGAAAATTACTCACTGCTTCAGCGGCGATTCTGACCGCCGGATCGGTAACTTGGACCGCGACTCCGGTAACCTGAAATTCGCCACTGCTGCCTGAGTTATCACTCATACCACAGTGCAGGCAATATTTGCCGACGTTCAGCAGATCGCGGACCTTTGGCGAGTCTGGATCGGCAAAGAAGAAGCAGCGACCAGCGCCTATGATAGGCGTAACGGGATGCGTACGCGGCCAGCCCGACTGACGGATAGTCGCCAGATAGGCAACCTTGCCATCTAGTCTGGCCTTGCCGTAACTCGCCAAGGTCGGTGCTTGATGCTCGAGAACCTGCCAGGACTCCATCTTTGGTTCGGTCGTCACGCGCGCTCCTATCAAACTCGCCTAAAGTGGCTTAAAAAGGTGGACTGATTCGCGAATTACTTTAGCACTCGCTGTGCTTATCGACACCCCCATTTTGCGCTCTCGTGTCAGTGCAGTACTATCAACGCTTCAGCGACTGGGAGTTAACGCGAATGTCACACGAATACCCTTTGTCAGACCTTAAAGTACTGGATCTCTCTCGCGTACTGGCCGGACCGTTTGCCGGACGAATGCTGTCTGACCTGGGCGCTGAGGTCGTTAAAGTCGAGCCACCCGAACTTGATGTCACCCGTAACTGGGGGCATCAGGTCGGCACTATCTCAAGCTATTATCAACAACAGAACGCGGGCAAGCAGAATATCAGCATCGACTTGCGTCAGCCGCAGGGCACCGCATTACTCAAGGACTTAGCCAGTCAGGCAGATATCCTGATCGAAAATTTTCGCCCGGGCGTCATGCACCGACTTGGTCTTGACTGGCCAATACTGCAGGCTATCAATCCCCGGTTGATTATGCTTTCCATATCAGGCTTCGGCCAAACTGGCCCAGAATCACAGCGCGCCGCTTACGCACCGATCATTCACGCTGAAACCGGCACTATTGACCGGCAAGCGGCAAAGAGCGCCGGCAACGCCGTCGAACTGTGTCTGGCCATCGCCGACACAAACGCCGGTTTACACGGCCTGGTGGGCTTACTGGCTGCCGTACATCAGCGGCATCGATCCGGTCGAGGACAACACCTGGATATTGCCATGGTGGATACCATGCTCGCGACCGACGATCAGACGCACTATTATCTGGAGCCTGCCCCCATCAATAATGGTGCCAGCGAGGTCTGGGACACCTGCGGCGGTCGAATCATCATGGCCGGTGATTTTCGGCACATCTGGCGCCAGCTGGTCGCTGTTCTCAAGGTTCAAGAGCCAGAGGTCGCAGATGCCTCACTCGAAGCCAAAATCAGCGCAAGGCGTCGGGCTGTCGCTGACTTTCTCATGAGCTTCACCGATCGAGAGACTCTTACCAAGGCGTTGGACAAAGCCAATATCGCCTGGGGCAACGTCACCTCAACCACCGATTATCTTGAAAACTCAGCAGTGCTGGCTCATCGCCGCAGCATCGTCGCGATTGATGACCGTCAGGGCGGCACACGGCGAGTATTTCAAAGCCCCTATCGGTTTTCTGCGGCCAGCAGCGGAGTCCGCGGTGGCGCGCCGCGGCAAGGCGAGCATAATACGTTAGTCTTAACCAACTGGCTGGGCTATGACGAAACTCGAGTGCAGGCGCTTGCCGAACAGGGAGTGCTTCTGAGCGAGACACCCTAGCTAGTTAAGGAGCGGGTAGTTAAGGAGCGGGTAGTT
>JAYODE010000013.1:0-4589 GCA_038106185.1 Gammaproteobacteria bacterium
TAGCCCAAGACTCGCAAACCGTTGCCAGAACCTGCGCTCAGCCGTCAGCGAGGCGCCAACCTTGATCCGCGCTGGCTATTGGATCAAAAGCCTATCTATAGTAAATAAGGTATAGTGAAGCAGGTAATTTCAAGAAGGCTCTTTTCGGAAAGCTATTTTTAGAAGGCTCTTTTCGGAAAGCTCTTTTCGGAAAGCTCTTTTCAGAAAATGCTTTTCAGCAAAGTGTTGCGAAGGAAAAGCGTCAAATCAAGGAGTCGGTATGCAGCAATGGCAAATAGGCAAGGTTAAGATCACTCGCGTGGTGGAAATGCAGGTCGCCGGGGGTACTCGGTTTCTCTTGCCGCAGGCGACGCCAGAGACGATTAGCGACATTGATTGGCTGCGCCCGCATTTCGTCGACGAACAAGGCAAGTTAATCATGAGTGTCCATGCCCTCATCATTGAAACACCGACCCGTAAAATTATAGTCGATACCTGTATCGGCAACGATAAGCCACGCAGCGTGCCTGGCTGGAATCTGCTGCAGCTGCCGTTTTTAGAGGACCTGGAAAAGGCTGGCTATCCGAGAGAGTCGATCGACACCGTGCTGTGCACTCACCTGCATGTTGACCATGTCGGCTGGAACACCATGCTGGTGAACGGTGAATGGCGTCCGACCTTTCCGAACGCTCGTTATCTGATCGGTCAGACCGAATACGAATACTGGGACCAGGACACGGAGGGTGATAGTTTCGGCGACATCATGAGCGACTCGGTACGCCCCGTCTATGACGCCGGTCTGGTGGATCTGGTAGACGTCAATCATCAGGTCTGCGACGAAGTATTTCTGGAGCCCACGCCCGGACATACGCCTGGACATATCAGCGTTCATATCGTCTCGGAGGGCCGGGAGGCACTGATCACGGGCGACAGCTTTCACCACCCTTGCCAGATGGCGAGAACGGATTGGGCGAGCAGCGCTGATTATGATCAGCAAGCCTCTACCAAGACCAGAAATGATCTGTTGGCGAAATACGTTGACTCAGGTGTGCTGGTGATCGGTACACACTTCGCGACACCCACTGCGGGTCATATTCGCCAACAGCAGCAAGACTATTGGTTCGACGTCGGCGATACCAGTAACAACTAAGCTGTTAAGACATGAGCAGCCATGAGCAGCCATGAGCAGGCATGAGAAGACCTGACCAGACCTGAGCTAAAGGCACTCAGTAACGTTCGGCCCTGAACAATTTTAGCGAGATTCGACCAAGAGGGTTATCGATGGTGTATGCTCGACGTTTTTTTCTTGGAAGCATTTGATGAGTCACGAGTCAGGCACGCTTGAGTATCCCTATCAGACCGCCCCGGCTGCCGGCACCACACTTGAGGTTGCGCCAGGTGTTCGCTGGCTGCGCATGCCTCTGCCCATGTCGCTGGATCACATAAATCTGTATCTGATTGAGGACGACGACGGTTGGTATATTGTCGACACCGGCATTCGTGGCCAGGAAACACAGGATCTGTGGCTCTCCATTATCAAGAACGAACTGGATGGTAAACCGGTCAAGCGGGTCATCTGCACCCATATGCATCCGGATCATACGGGTCAGGCGGGATTTCTGTTTGATCACTGCAAGGTGCCGTTGATGATGAGTCACGGCGAGTACTACCAGGCTCGATCTATGGGCAACATGATGCGCGAGAGCGGAAACTGGCAGATGTCGGCCCACTTTCACCGAGCCGGTATTGCGCCGAAGCTGCTTGAACAGATGCGCGACATGCGCAGCAACTTCACTCCGCAGGCAGAAGATTATCCTTTTCCTGGGTCCTATATCAGATTGTCAGATGGCGACATCCTGGAGATCGGCGGCAACCAGTGGCAGGTGCTCGTCGGTAGCGGCCATTCACCGGAACACGTTTGTTTGTATGCCAAGGATTTACGGCTGCTGATAGCCGGCGATCAAATTTTACCCATCATCACCTCAAACGTGAGCGTCCATCCCACTGAGCCGGACGCCAATCCCATGGTTAAATGGTTGGATTCTCATGCGCGCTTCATGTCTCTGTTGCCCCACGATATCCTGGTCCTGCCCGCTCATAATCTGCCTTTTTATGGTGTTCAGACCCGTTTGCAACAACTGATCGACCATCATGAGGATCGCATGCTGATTCTTGAGGAACAGTGCGTCGAACCGCAGATTGCTGTGGCGCTGTTACCGTTTTTGTTTAACAGAAAACTCGAGGGCATGACCAAAATAATGGCACTGGGAGAGTGTATTGCCCATTTGCATTGTCTCATCAGCCGCAATCGTATCGAGCGTTTCGAGGAAGACGGCTTTTATAAGTACCGCTCCATCGACCCTACGCTGGCAGATAGAGCCAAGCCAGGCTTACACGAACCGCTGGATGAAGCACCGGGTATGGTTTAGTCCCGCACCACCTGATATTGATCAAGTAATAGTGTGACTCGCCCGTCTCGAACGAGACGCTCCAAATGCATGCCCATGCTGCGCCGCTCCACTGCATCAGCAATGACACCACCGGTGCCAGGGCGGTATATGAAACGGTGTTGAACGATATCCGCCATGCTGCGGGGTTCAGCCAGATAGTTCAGCAGGTTCTGCTCGCGAAAGTCGATCATGGCGGTAAAGGCTTCCAACAAGGGAAGAAATGCCGTGCGCCCTTCAATCAAGCCCTTGTGATGAAACGTCAGCCACCAGTGGCTATCCAGCTGGCGTATCTTCTCCAGACTGGTCTCAAAGTCTTCCAGGTTCGACCAGGCATCACCATAATAGGGACCAAAGCCCGTCAACTCGATGTCACCAAGATAAACCAGGCGCTCGTCACTGCCATCCCAGTCGATGATAAAACAACAGTGGCCGCGAGTATGACCCGGCGTATGCATCACGGTTAACCGCACGCCGCCAAAATCAAACTGATCGCCATCATTGAAACCATGAATATCTTCATGACTTTGATAATGAAATTCGTCGCGCACTGTCTGTTCAAAACTGCCGCGCGTCGCGTCATCAAAACCATAGATCGCCATCAGACCATCCATGGATGCCAGTCCCGGCAGATCCTCTACATGCGCATACCAGGGCACGTCAGCGAATAAATGGCTGCCCGCCACATGGTCCTCATGCACGTGAGAATGCAGCACCCTGTCGACGCGTGGCAGATGGCCTTTGCGATCCACGACGCCCAAAGAAGGATCAATGATCACAGTCTGGGACGAGCCTTGAATCAGCAGAGAATTTCCCTGTGGATACTTGCCGTTATCCTTGCCGAACAGAATGGTCAAGGGGCCGATTTGGCGCTGTTGCAAACTCATTGATGGTTCACTCCCAGAAAGCGCCAATGACACCGGGAAACACCACCGGACTCTCAATCCCATCGGCGTTAACACTGGCGACACCAAAGATATAGTTGTCGATCACGATGTTTTTCAAGGTGTGTTCACTGACATCCCCCACTTCACGACCCCAGGTCCACTGGGGCGAGGTAGTCAGACGCCAATAGACTTTATAGCCCGCAGCACCGGCAACCCTAGCCCACTTGAGCGTTGTATTCGGCGAGACCATACCCTCGATTGTGACCTGCGAGGGTGGTGCCGGCGCCATCGCCATAGATGCCAATGCCACGGCATTCAAGGCGGTGAGCTTTGCCGCATACTCGAAATCTACACCCTCAACGACATCACCATAGGCGCGCCCAGACTCGACCCGCAAGTCTTGATGCTGACGATCATAGTGTTCATTGGTTTCCATGATGCGAACGCCGGCAAAACCCTGATCGTTGAAGGGCCGATGATGTCCACCGCGACCGAATCGATCAAGTCGGTAGATCAACATCACATCCAGATTATCCATGTATTCGTCAGCGATCCTGTCGATATACCGAGCCAGATTGCGCGAAGGAGAGTCGATTTCCCCGCCGGTAAACCGGCGAATCTGTGCTTGCGCTGGAGTTTCAGTAGGTCGAGTGGCTTCGGAAAACACGCGCACACTCGTGTTGTCGATCACGCCATTTATGCCTCGAATATTGCCAATCATGTCGTTGTTGAGCACAGCCTCTATCTGCCAACCGTCAGCGACCGCTTGCCGCGCCATGATCTGCCCGCCAAAAAGACCCTGCTCTTCACCAGACAAGGCGGCAAAGACAATAGAGGCTGCAAACCTATATTGACTCAGGACTCGAGCGGCCTCCAGGACACCGGCCATACCCGAAGCATTATCGTTGGCACCCGGTGAGTCACCCGTCGAATCCAGCGGGTCACTGATTCTCGAGTCGATATCCCCCGACATGATCACATAACGATTCGAATCAGAGGTACCCTTGAGCGTGGCGATGACATTAACGACCTCAGTCGGCACAGGAATTCGTTCCTGCCCACTGATGACCTCACTTTGCACACGCACCTCAAGGCAACCGCCACAGGTTGCCGAGATGCGCTCAAACTCTGCCTGAATCCAGCGCCTGGCGGCACCGATGCCGCGATGCTCAGAGACCGTCTCCGACAAGGTATGGCGGGTCCCGAAATTGACCAGGGTCTGAATGTCTGCTTCGATACGTTGAGGCTGAGTCGCCACGGCTATCTCTCGCAGAAG
>JAYODE010000013.1:4689-17270 GCA_038106185.1 Gammaproteobacteria bacterium
GCCTTGCAGAACAGGGGGTGGTGCCTGCGTGCCCGCCGCGAGTACTGTCGTTGAAATAGCCGTTGAAATCGTCAGCCAGCCTAATGCCGCCAGCCATCGGGGTGTCACTGTGATCATGAAACATCTCCAGCTTAATGAGCGTTTGTCCACCAAGCATCCTTTGACCCTGGCCGGCATTCTTGCACAGAATAGCCGATTTATACCGCAGATGCGTGTCGTTTAGACGGCGACGGTTAATCCAATTGCCACTGCGGCACTGAAGTTCTTGTGACAAGGCTTGCTACATGCAGCAGCTACTGGTTGTCAGTGCCGAAGGCTGATAGCCTGCTCTGTAAACCCAAGCCCTAGATTGTGTCGCCATGCCGCTCGAGCGCATTCAAGCCAACCTTGCAATTACCATCAGTGCCGCTCGCCTGGCTGCCACCTCCCTGCCCCTGTGCCCGGCGATCAGTCTTTATCTGATCACTGCCGACTACCCTCGCCACCCCTTGGCGGATGAAGAGGTCAAGGCAATTCTTCGTGAACCCGCCTATTGGGCCTTCTGCTGGGCCAGCGGCCAGGTTCTTGGGCGCCATATCATCGCTAATCCAGCGCTGGTTGCCGGTCGAACGGTCTTGGATTTCGGCAGCGGTTCGGGAGTCGTCGCTATAGCGGCAGCACTGGCTGGCGCCTCTCGAGTGATTGCCTGCGATATAGATCCCATGGCCCTGGATGCCATCAAAGCCAATGCCTGTCTCAATGGAGTTAACCTGGAAACCCTGGCTGACATAGACCAGCTCACTGAACCGGTGGATCTCGTGATCGCAGCAGACGTACTTTATGACAGAGACAATATTCCCTGGCTTGATGTGCTGCCAAACTTCGCCGAGCGGGTAATCATTGCCGACTCACGGTTCAAACACGTCGAGCTCCATGGCTACGACATCATTGATCGCGTGACAGCCACGACTGTCCCAGATCTCGACGAACTCAAAGAGTTTAGCCAGGTCAAGGTCTACCAGTCCCGCTTTTAGCCTATGCTGATGGCTAGCCTAGAAGAGAGACTGATAGAAACCGTAATAGAAAGCCTGATTCGTAGCCTGGCTCAGCATCACCGCCTAGCCCAGCACCAGCTCCGCATATTGTTGTAACTGTTTGCCACTGCGCGCATTGATCAACAAGGAGGTGACCGGCGTTTCTCGCCACGCCTGCAGTCGGTCGCGAATTCGTGCCACCGAACCTACCAGTGAAATTTCGTCAGCAAAGGCCGTTGGCACAGCGCGTACCGCCTCGTCTTTCTGACCGGCGAGGAACAGGTCCTGAATCTTTCTTGCTTCAGCTTCAAAACCCATTCTTCCCATCAGCTCAGTATGAAAGTTTCGTGACTTGGCACCCATGCCGCCAATATACAATGCCAGCCCCATCTTGACCGGCATCAAGCCTGCCTCAAGGTCGTCATCGTCGCAGATATTGATACTGACGCCCTGATAAATTTCGAATCCCGGCTTGGCACCCTTGATCTGATCTGCATACACCTCTTGGCGATAAGGTGAGTAGTATAGAGGCAGCCAGCCATCGGCAATCTCAGCCGCGAGCGCGACATTTTTAGGCCCCTCTGCTCCGAGAAAAATGGGCAGGTCAGACCGCAAAGGATGAGTGATAGGCTTGAGTGGCTTGCCCAGTCCCCAGGAACCTTCGCCCTGATAGGGCAAGGGATAGTGCTCACCCTGTGGGTTCGACACAGGCTGCTCACGCTGGAGTACCTGGCGAATAATGTTCACATACTCTCGAGTTCGGGACAGCGGTTTTGAAAATGGCTGCCCGTACCAGCCCTCAACCACCTGCGGACCAGACACACCCAATCCCAAAATCACACGGCCCTTTGATAAATGATCCAGGGTCAAGGCCGCCATGGCCGTCGCCGTAGGCGTCCGCGCTGACAATTGGGCAACAGCAGTTCCCAAGCGAATACGCTCCGTGTGGGCACCCATCCAGGCCAGAGGCGTAAATACATCCGAGCCCCAGGCTTCGGCCGTGAAAATCGCATCATAGCCCAGGCGTTCTGCCTCCTGAGCCATACTGATCATATTGGGGTTGGGGCCTGCACCCCAGTAGCCCATTTGAATACCTAACTTCAGTTCACTCATTCAACGCCTCCGGCCTGCCGCATCAGAATCGATCCAAGCCCGAGAATGCGCAATGCCCGGCAACAAATCAAGTGACAATTCGACTCTCGAAGGGCCTGCAAAGCCTTGTAATTGAGCGCCTTCAACCCCAAGTTGTGCTGGCAGCCGGCTTTTCGAAACCGCAAGGAAGATCCTCGCGATCCCAGCGACTCCACCGGTAGCAATCACACTAGCCCGCTGCTATTCTTCGCCGGGCGAATAACAGCCCAAACCCAGGGCAGCACCTATTTTTAAGGAATTGCGGCAATGATGAATGAAGAATCAAAGGACGGGAAAGTCTCCTCGTTGAATTTTATGGACGAGAAGCTGTTCAAATCGCGATCCATTTCTATATTTGGCCAGATCAATGAGAAATTGGCTCGCTCTGTGACCGAGCAACTGCTCGCCCTGTCTGCTGAGAGCGATGAGCCGATAACCCTCTATATCAGCTCTCCCGGTGGTCATGTGGAATCAGGCGATGTGATCTATGACATGATCAAGTACATTCGGCCTGTCGTTCGCGTGGTCGGAACCGGATGGGTTGCCAGCGCTGCCACGACCATCTACCTGGCGGCTGCAAAGGAAAATCGCTTTTCCTTGCCAAACACCCGCTATCTGGTCCATCAACCCTCTGGCGGTTCAGTCGGCAGCGCGTCTGATATCAGTATCGCGGCTCAGCAGATCGTTAAAACCAAGCAGCGGATCAACAAATTAATCGCCGACGAGACAGGTCGACCGCTGGAACAGGTTGAGAAAGACACGGATCGGGACTATTGGATGTCGGTTGACGAAGCTATCGCCTATGGCATTGTGACCAAGGTTGTGACTTCCATGGACGAGATCAGCTAAACCAAGCCGCCTCAACCACGGCTTTAACCTGCACTTCGAATTGCGGCCACTCAGGCCGCCGTTCAAGGGCGTCGGATTATTCCTCAACCAACCGGCGCCGCCGGAAATCGACGGAAACCGGCGCCCAGGTATCGGGATCGCCCCGATAGCCCGGTAAAACGCCCTCCAGCCAACTGGGGACCACCTTGATCAGCACATAATCTTCAGGAAACTGCGGGTATAGCCGCGCAGAATCTGTTTCTCGTCGCATGCGCAGTTTGGTGTCCAGATCCTCAACGATGGTGGCCTGGCCCATGACAGACACATAACTGCGGTGATCAGAATCCCAGTAATACAGTGTGACCGCAGAATGCGCGCGGATCTGCGCCACCTTGCGCGTATTCGGCCGAGTCGCAACCCAGATCACGAAGTCCTTGTCCGGCACAAACCCATCAACCACTCGAGACCTGGGTTGACCGTCAGCATCAACGGTGATCAGGGCGCCATAGCGCACCCGCTGAATCAGCTCAGTAGCCAGGTCCAATACTCGCTGGTCCGTTGAGTCCGCGGCCAAACTGGCAGGCAGCACAGCCGCCAGCAGGTACCAGCCGAGTAGCCATTGCCGCTTCAGTTTTGACACTGTTTGATCTCCATTTTGATGCAACTCACTGCCTGGCTTGACTCGACTGAAGGTTCTGCGAACGGGTGAATCGCTGATCAGGCCGCTATCGCAACTTAGCCCGGCTATGCCAGCCTGTCCAGTCCGGCTGCCAGGATCCCCGATCAATACTGTTTTGCAGACTTGTGCGTTGTAATAAGCGGCCTCTCTCTATATAGTTCAAACGATCGTTTGATTGAAGACCAGCCCCATTACTATTCCCAGTATAAACTTTGAAGCCAGCACTCAGGATCGCATTCTGGTGGCCGCCGAACGCCTTTTTGTTGACCAGGGTTTTGCCGCCACTTCCTTGCGAGCGATTGCTGAAGCGGCGAAGGTCAACCTCGCTGCGGCCCACTATCACTTCGGCTCCAAACAGGGGTTGCTGGCAGCTACCCTTCATGCGCGCGCGACGCCGGTGAATGAATGCCGCCTGGCAGCGCTGGATCGACTGGAAGCGCCTGGTGCGCAACTCAACGTGACAGCTGTGATCGAGGCCTACTTTCAGCCGTTCACCCAATGTGAGCTGGATCAAAGTCTGCCCCGTATCATTGGCCGAATCGCCGGCGAACCACAGGCACTGATTCGGCCCCTGCTGGAGCGAGAATTTAAACCTGTCACAGACCGCTTCATTCGTGTGCTGCAGCGACTTCTGCCCTACTTGACCGAAGAGGACTTGCAGTGGCGCTTTCACTTCGTGATTGGCGCGATGATTCACTTGCTCGCCCATTCGACCCCGTTAGGTCTGACGAAGTCTGACAGAAAAACAGCAATACAGGCCTTTCAGCGCCTCCAACAATTCGTCGTCGCCGGGCTAACGAGTCCGGTGTAATCAATAGGAGCTGTTCAGTGAAACGTTTGATATTACCCCTTGTGATTGTCGCTTTAGGCATCGGCCTCGCCGCTGCCCTGCTGCTGACCGGGCCCAAGCTGAACTCAAAGCCGAGCGAGATATTAGCACCACTGGTACGCGTGATGGATGTCGAGCTGCAAACGGTCCAGCTCAGCGCCTTAACCCATGGTACCGTCACTCCCCGCACAGAAAGCGAGTTGATTCCCGAGGTCTCAGGTCGAGTGATCCAGGTTAACCCCAGCCTGGTTTCAGGCGGTTTTTTCAAAGCAGGTGAAGAACTCCTGCGGATCGAGCCCTTGGATTATGCGCTGGCACTCGAGCAGGCCAAAGCCGGTCTCGCCAGAGCAGAAAGCGACCTGACTAACGCCCGCAAAGACGCCGAACGCCAGGCCGACTTGGTTAAACGCCAACTGACCAGCGCCGCCCAGCTGGACGACGCCAATAATCGGCTGCGTATCAGCGAAGCGACCTTGCGCCAGGCCAGCGCGCAGCTTTCGCGCGCCGAACGTGATCTGATGCGCACTCGAATTCTTGCGCCCTTTGACGGTCGAGTACGAACAGAGAAGGTCGATATCGGTCAATTTGTCAACCGTGGCAACCCTGTAGCAACTATCTATGCAACTGACTACGCGGAAGTCCGACTACCGATTCATGATGAGGAGCTGGCCTTCCTGAACCTGCCCCTGGGTCCTGTTTCGACCGATGCGAGCGCTGTGGTCACACTCACCGCTCGATTCGCCGGCACCGAGCACCGGTGGCAGGGCAAGGTGGTACGCACCGAAGGTGAACTTGATCCCAAGACTCGCATGATCAATGTCGTAGCACAGGTTGATCAACCTTATGAGACTTCTGATGGCAGACCGCCCCTGGCCGTCGGTCTGTTCGTCGATGCTGAGATACACGGTAAAGAAGTCGGGAACATCGCCATTATTCCGCGGGCTGCTCTGCGAGGGAACAATCAGGTACTGATCGTCGATGAGAGCAACCAGCTGCGCCATCGAGATGTGCAGATACTGCGCCAGGTTAATGAACAAATCTACATCAGCGCAGGCCTCAATGTTGGCGAGCATCTCTGTATCTCGGCCCTCGACAATGCCCTTGAAGGCATGCGAGTAAGGACCCTTAACGCTGCAGGCAGCCAGGTCAAATCATCATGAAAGGACCTATCGCCTGGTTTGCTAATAACCATGTTGCCGCCAACTTACTGCTTGGCCTGATCATTCTCTCGGGCCTGGTCGCCATCGTTGCCATGCCACAAAAGTCTTTTCCTGATCTGGACGTGCCGATCATCTCAATCAGTGTGCCCTATCTCGGTGCTGCGCCAGAGGAAGTAGAGCAAGGAGTTTGCATACGAATCGAGGAAGAACTCGAGGGCATCGAGGGCATCAAGCAGATTCGCTCAAATGCCAATGAGGGGATCTGCACAGTCTCCGTCGAGCTTTTTGATGACACTGACAAGTCGAAGGCGTTGGACGACGTCAAGAATCGAGTCGATGCCATCGATACCTTTCCCGCAGAGACAGAGAAACCCATCGTCAATCTGGTCACGGTGGTTCGGGCGGTGCTGGATATTGCCGTCACAGGACCGACTGACGAGCGCACTCTGAAAGTGATCGGCCAGCAGGTTCGAGACGATATGGCCAAGCTGCCAGGCGTGACTCAGGTTGAGTTACGTAATACGCGTCCCTACGAGGTGTCCATCGAGGTGTCTGAGGCCTCGCTGCGCCGAAACGGTCTGAGCTTTGATGATGTTGCCCAGGCCGTGAGACTAAGATCGCTGGATCTGCCAGGCGGCTCAATCAAGACCCGCAGCGGTGAAATCTTGCTGCGCGCTAAGGGTCAGGCCTATTGGGGTAGCGAATATGAGAAGCTCGTCCTGAAAACTCGACCGGACGGCACCCGCTTGTACCTGAAAGATGTGGCGACGGTGGTTGATGGGTTTGCTGACACTGACCAGATGCTTCGGTTCGACGGCAAGCCAGCGGCGCTGATTCGAGTCTCGCGCATTGGCAGTCAGGACATCATGGATATCACTCGCAGCGTTGGTGACTATATCGCGAACTCGGGCGGCCGAATTCCTGAAGGTGTGCAGTTGACCATCTGGAATGACGGCTCCAAAGCCCTGCAGGACCGCCTTGAAACCCTCCTCAACAGCGCGCGGCAGGGGTTCTTGATGGTGCTGATTCTGCTCGCCCTGTTTCTGCAGCCTCGCCTGGCTTTCTGGGTCAGCGTCGGTGTACCCGTGGCTTTTCTTGGCGCTATCTTCGCGACTTTTGTTCTGGGCTTGTCCATCGATATTATCTCCCTGTTTGGCTTTATCCTGGTGTTGGGTATCCTGGTGGACGATGCCATTGTGGTCGGCGAAAATGTTCACTCAACCCAGCAGCGTCTCGGAGACCCGCTGCAGGGCGCCATCGTTGGCACTCAGCAAGTCTCGGTGCCTGTGATTTTCGGGGTCTTGACCACCTTCGCAACTTTTACTCCGCTGCTCCTTGGGCCGGGTACCTTTGGCCAGATTTTTGGCGTGGTTGCCACGGTTGTCATGTGCTGCCTGACGTTCTCCCTGATCGAGTCCCAGTTGATCCTGCCCTCTCATTTAAGTCACGGCGAATCCAAGTCGGCTGAGATGGACGTGGGTCTGCTGCTGATTCCAATTATTGGCATCACTCTGCTGGAATTCGCCTGGGATATTCGCAGCTATATCGGTTTCGCCATCGCCAGTGCGGTTCTGCTGTACCTGCTCCATCTGTTTGGCATCTGGTCACGTAATGCAAATCGACTGGCTAAGCTTCAAGAACGGTTTTCCGCTGGCGTTGAACGCTTGATCGATACTCGCTTTCGCAGCCTGGCCGAACTCGCCGTCAAGTACCGCTATATCACCGCGGCTTTGGCACTGGCCGGCTTTCTCTCAGCGGTCGCCATCGTGGGCAGTGGTCGCCTGCCCTTCTCGTTCTTTCCACCCCTCGAGTCGGATCAGGCCATTGCCCAATTGACCATGCCACTGGGTACGCCCGCGGCTGTCACTAACGCCGCTATACTGCATCTCGAGCGAACCGCACAACAACTTGCTGATGAGCTTGCCCGCGAGTATCCAGACTCACCGCCGGTCACTCACATCCTTTCTGCCGTGGGCAGTCAGCCCAGCAGCTCAGGAGGCGGTGGTCCATCCGGCAGCTCGCCCAGTGCTGGTGGCAGCCACTTGGGCGAGGTGACCCTGCAAATGGTGCCCAGCCAGATGCGCACTATCAGCACGCGTGAGGCCACGAACCGCTGGCGAACCCTCGCCGGTCCGATTGCCGATGCGGTAGAGTTGAAGTTCACGTCAGCCCTGTTCACGGTGGGCAATGCCATCGACATCCAGCTTGAGGGCGACAATGTCGATGATCTGAGAGAGGTCGCCACTCGCCTGCGAGAAAAACTGGGCGAGTACCCCGGTGTGATCGATATCACTGACTCGTTTCGCGCCGGCAAACAGGAAATCAAACTCGCCATTCTGCCATCTGGTGAAGCGCTCGGGTTGACCCTTGCTAGCCTCGCCCGCCAGGTCCGTCAGGCTTTCTATGGTGAAGAAGCCCAGCGAATTCAACGTGGGCGTGATGACGTTCGCGTGATGGTGCGGTATACAGAAGATGAGCGCCAGTCTCTCAGCACCTTGAACAACATGCGTATTCGAACCAACGACGGCTCGGAAGTGCCATTCTTGACTGTCGCATCCGCTGAAATAGGCCGCGGTTTTTCAACCATTCGCCGTGCCGATCGACAACGCATCGTCAATGTCGTCGCTGATGTCGACCGTAACCAGATTACCGCGAACGAGGTACTGGCTGATCTGCGGAACGGCGGCATTCAGAAGATTTTGCAGGACTATCCACGCGTGGCCTACAGCCTCGAGGGCGAGCAGGCAGAACAGGGAGAAGCAGCGGCATCGCTGGTCCCCATGTTTGGCATTGCCCTATTCGTGATTTTCGCACTGCTGGCAGTTCCTTTAAAATCCTACAGCCAACCACTGATCATTATGAGCGTGATTCCTTTTGCGTTCGCTGGTGCCATGTGGGGTCATCAGATCATGAAGGCCGTCGGCCAAGTCTCGGGACTGTCTATGCCGTCCATGATGGGCTTTATTGCTGCTTCAGGTGTGGTCGTTAATTCCAGCTTGGTGCTGGTGCATAACCTCAACGCCCGTCGCAACCAGGGAGAAGGTGTCTTGGACGCGGTTATTCACGCGGCCGTGACACGCTGTCGGCCGATCGTGCTGACCTCGCTGACGACCTTTGTGGGTCTGCTGCCGCTGATGTTCAACAAAAGTGTGCAGGCCCAGTTTCTGATTCCGATGGCGGTATCCCTGGCTTTTGGCGTGCTGATCGCCACGGTGGTGACCCTGCTTGTGGTTCCTGCCAGCTACACGATCTTCGAGGACATTCGCGCGCTTTTTAATCAAAAGAAACCGGACGCAGTCGCAGACGCAGACGCAGACGCAGACGCGGGCATCGCCACGAAGTCGCTGTTAATGCCAAATAAGGAATGACCAATAACGGCCAAAAAAACCAGAGACGAGCTGGGTTGTGGCGATCCAGCTCTGAGTAAGAAGCATGAGTAAGAAGCCTGAGTAAGCAGCCTGACTACCAGCTCTCAGTAACAGCTCTGAGTAACAGCTCTGACTAACACGTCTGCCTGACGAGAAAGTCGACTCAACAGACTGATCCGTGGCCGGCTGATCATTCGGCTGGCCAACGTCCGTCTATCTCCTATCCCGTCTTCTCGCCAATTTCTTGCGCTTATTCTTCGTCGAAGTTGGCGAAGGGCACAAGCATTTGCCCAAGTGCCCCTGGCGATAAGTTCTGGGTCAGGCTTGAACCTCTGACGCCAGAAACTCCCGTGTTCGTTGCGTGGTGGCCGCATCGGTTTCGACGATGGAAGCACAAAAATCTGTGACGCCCATATCCCGCAACTGATGGATTCTGGCGCGCAATTCGGTTTCATCACCGGCAAAGGCGATATCCGCAGGACCCGCAGCGCCTTCTTTATCCAGCATAGCGCGATAAGATGGCAGTACACCGTAGACCTGCAGAGATTTGGCGATCATGGCTTTCGCCCCCTCTACATCATTGGTGAGCACGACCGGAAAGCCTGCGGCAACAACCGCATTGGGTTTACCCACGCCATGAGCCGCTTTATTGATGGCAGGAATGATATGCGACGCCAGGGTATTGGGACCTGTCATCCAGGTAACGGTGCCATCGGCCATTTCGCCAGCCAGCTTCAGCATCACAGGCCCCAGCGCCGCCACTAACAAGGGTACTGACTGGCGGCCCGGCACAGCAATATTGAAATTACTGACTCGATAATGCTCACCGTTGAAATTAGCCGTCTCGCCCCTTAACAAGGGGCCCAGCACCGAAAGATACTCGCGCATATGGCGGGCTGGATGGGCATAGGACATGCCCATCATATCCTCGATCACCACCTGATGGGACAAGCCTATACCGAGACTGAATCGTCCAGCAGCAGCGGCACCCGTGGTCAGTGCCTGTTGAGCGATAGCCGTTGGATGACGTGGATAACTGGGTGTCACTGCGGTCCCCAAGCCAATCTTTTGGGTCGCATAACCGATGATGCCCAAGGCGTTGATGGCGTCGAAACCAAAGATATTCGCCATCCACAGATTATCAAATCCCAGTGCCTCTGCTTCTTGGGCCGACTTAACCAGTTTTTCGAGGGTCCCGTCGGGTCCGTCCGTTGCGCCCAGCATTAATCCAATTCGCATGGTTCACTCCTGTTTTTATGACTAACTGATGTTCATTAAATGACTAGGTGTAAGTGATTTCGGCTAATCATCACTCGCCTTTGACAATAGTCCCTGCCACCACGACTTAGCAGACTCGTGAAAAGCGTTCTGCTTTAAATTCGCTGCCTAACGGACTAGGAACGGCGCCAGGCGTGGTAACGACCCACCAACTCCAACGCCCATTCCGGTTTATGCTGCTTGCGCCATTCGCTGGCAGCAAACTTGTTCATTTCAGCCAGAGTTGGGTAAATATGTATCGTCCCCATGATTTTTTTCAACCCCAGTCCATATTTCATCGCCAGCACATATTCGCTGATCAGGTCACCGGCATGATCAGCGACGATGGTCACACCCAAAATAGTGTCTTTACCGGGTGGCGTGATGACCTTGACCACGCCATACGCCTCCTCATCAGCCAGTGCTCGATCCAGCTCACTCACATCAAAAGTGGTGACCTCATAGGCAATATTGGCTGCCTGTGCCTCGGTTTCACTGATACCTACCCGGGCGACTTCCGGTGAGGTGAAGGTACACCAGGGGATCACAGAGTAGTCCACAGGGAACTTCCAAAAGGTGCCAAACAGGGCGTTAACTGCCGCAAACCACGCCATATGAGACGCTGTGTGGGTAAACTGATAGGGACCTGCGACATCACCTACCGCGTAAATATTCAAAAAATTCGTTCGTAAGTAATCATCGACCTCGATCGTTCCTTGGGCCGTGATAACCACGCCCAACTCTTCAAGACCAAAGCCGGTAACATTGGCCTTGCGGCCGACCGCAACCAACAGCTGATCAAAGGCGATCCGCTTTTCTCCACCTTGATGAGTGGATACCAGCAGGTATTTTTCACCATTTTCCACCAACACTTCACGGGCGGTGTGATCAACCAACACCTCGACGCCCTCGGCTTCAAGGCGTGCCGTAACCAGTGACGAGATTTCAGGGTCTTCCCGCACCAGAATGCGTGGCGCCATTTCCACCTGCGTCACCTGAGCGCCCAAGCGGTTCATGGCTTGCGCCAGTTCGCTACCAATGGGTCCGCCGCCCAAAACAATCAAACGTTTAGGCAGCGTTCGCAGTTCCCACAGGTTGTCGGACGTCAGGTAATCAATGCGATCTATATGCTTGATGGGCGGCACAAAGGGTCTGGCCCCTGTCGCGACAATAATACTGCGGGTGGTCAGGACCTGACCATTGACCTCCACTGACCAGGGCGTGAGAATTTTAGCCGCACCGATCGCCACATTCACACCCAGGCCCTCAAAGCGCTCCACCGAGTCATGGGGCTCAATCGTCTTGATAATGCGCTGGACCCGCTCCATGACGTCCGCAAAATCAAAGTCCGGCGACTGACGTCGAAAACCCAACGCGGGACCACGACGCATGTCGGCGGCAAGCTTTGCAGATCGAATCAACGCCTTGCTGGGTACGCAACCGGTGTTGAGACAATCACCCCCCATCTTGTGCTGCTCGATCAGGGTCACCTTGCCTTTTACCGTAGCTACAATCAGGGCAGCCACCAGCCCTCCGGAACCAGCACCGATAACGATCACATCCCGATCAAAGGATGCGGGTTTGTGCCACTTGGCGACGACTCGGCGGGCGCGAACAATATCCACCAGCTTCTTGCCCAGCAACGGAAACACCCCCAGCAACGCAAACGACAACAACAGTGCTGGCGACAGAATGTCACCCAGGTTATCAATCTGGGCCAGTTGGGTGCCCGCATTCACATACACCAGGGTTCCAGCCAGCATGCCCACCTGGCTGACCAGAAAATACATTGGCACCGAAATTTTGGTCAGACCCATAACCAGATTGATAGCAAAAAACGGAAACAACGGCACGAGTCGCAGGGTAAACAGATAGAAAGCCCCTTCTCGCTCGATGCCTTTGTTGATGCCATTGATCTGCCGCGCAAACCGCTGACTAACCTGATCTCGCAGCAGAAACCGGGCGACCAGCATGGCCAGGGTCGCACCAATCGTCGACGCAAACGACACCAGCAACAAGCCCCAGCCAAGGCCAAACATGGCACCACCAGCGAGCGTCATAATAGCGGCACCCGGCAAGGACACAGCCGTGACCAGCACATAGACAGAGAAATAAGCAGCGGCAACGACAAGGGGATGCGCCGCGACCAGACTGTTCAATTGGGCCTGCTGCGACTTGATATAGTCGAGGGTTAAATACTGACCCAAATCGAGCGCGAAGAAACTGGTCACCAGCAGGGCGATCACCACCAAGAGGAGGACGCGGGCTTTTGTCATTTGGCATTTACCTTATATTCTTTCGTCTTTCGTCTTTCGT
>JAYODE010000013.1:17370-21441 GCA_038106185.1 Gammaproteobacteria bacterium
TCTTTCGTCTTTCGTCTTTCGTTGATCTTCTATCATTGACCGTTAATCGTTGCTCGTTAATCATTGGCTGGTGAGGCAGGCTGAATCTTACTTCGCGACACAGCCGCTGAATGCTAGCCGGGGGATCACCCAAACAGCACCACGATTCAAAGCACCGCAAAAAGCCGATTGAATACCGTATCGGACGCCACGGCAGTTTACAGCTATTCGCTGCCAAGTTCAGTTTTACTGCCACTGACCCTCTGAGTTTTTCCGTCAAGGCATCAGAATCGCCAAAGCACAAATGATTCACGTATACTCTCGCTAGTTCACATATAGCGGATTTATGTATGGTACCTGTCCTTGGCGTCCAAATGTTTACCTTGCGAAAATACACTCAGTCAGCCGATGACCTGAAGTCAACGCTGGCGAGGGTCCGTGGCATCGGCTATCGCAGCATTCAAATCTCTGCGTTTGGAGACATTGATGCCCAGACCATCGCCAATTTGTGTGCCGATAATGATCTCGCGATCGGTGGCACCCATGTGGCCTGGGACCGCTACCGACATGACCTGGATCGCGTCATCGACGAGCATCTGCTGTGGCAATGCCGCCACACAGCTGTCGGCATGATTCCACCCAAAATCTACTTATCTATGGCAGGTATGGCGCAATTTTTGGAAGAACTCAAACCCATCGCGGACAAGCTTAATGCCGCGGGTATCGATTTCTCTTACCACAATCATCATCATGAGTTTCAAAAATTTGATGGCAAGCCCTGGCTTCAGCACCTCTACGATTCAACCAGCGCCGATCTGCTCAAGGCAGAACTCGATACCCACTGGATCCAGGCAGGCGGCGCAGATCCGGCGCTCTGGGTGGACTATTGTGGCGCCAGAATGCCATTGCTGCATCTCAAAGACTTCGCCATCAATGCAGAAAATCAACGTATTTTCGCCCCGGTGGGTCACGGTAATATGAATTGGCCAACGATACTTGACGCGGCCAAGCGGCATCCCATCGAATACTATTTTGTTGAACAAGACAATTGCTATGGCGCCGACGAGTTTGACTGTTTGCAGGCAAGCTATGACTTCCTGCACACGCGTTTCGGCCTGAACTAGTTTCAACCGTGGCTGCCGACAGACAAGCAAACAATCGGACTGACATCTTATAGGAAACAATCGTGACACCAGGAAATGATGCTGCGCTTTTAGACCCACGGAAACCCCAGACGGTTCGACTGGGCATTATAGGCCTGGGCAATATGGGCTCCAGCCACTGCCGTCTAATTGAGTCGATCGACAGCATAACCCTGAGCGCGGTCTGCGATATTGACCCAGTGAGACTTGAAAAGGTTGTCAGTCGCTATGGTTGCCCAGGCTATGCCACGGCCAACGAGCTGCTCAGGGCTAGAGTCTGTGATGCCATATTGATCGCCACGCCCCACTATGATCACACCACCATTGGCATCGCAGCCTTGAAAGCGGGCTATCATCTGCTGGTTGAAAAACCCATCTCCGTGCACAAGGCCGACTGTGAACGACTCATTCAAGCTCACCAGCTGGGTGATAGGCAGGTCTTTGCAGCCATGTTTAATCAGCGAACCAACAAGCATTATCAGCAGATCAAACACCTGATTGATAGTGGCGAGCTGGGCGAGATTCGCCGAATCAGCTGGACCATCACCGACTGGTTCAGAACCCAGCGGTATTACGACAGTGGTGGCTGGCGAGCAACCTGGGCCGGTGAAGGGGGTGGCGTGTTGCTCAATCAATGTCCGCACCAGCTGGATCTGTTGCACTGGCTATTTGGCATGCCTACGGCGCTCACTGCGCAGGGCAAAGTAGCCAAACACCACGCTATCGAGGTTGAGGACGAAGTGACCTGCTTTCTTCAATACGCCAACGGTGCGACTGGTGTCTTCACCACCTCTACAGGCGAGGCCCCCGGTATTAATCGACTAGAAATCGCCGCTGAGCGGGGTTTGCTGGTCTATGACACGGCAGACGGCAAAATCACTTTTCTGCAAAATGACAAGACCGTAACCGAGGCCATTCGAGACAACGGCCCCTTTGAAAAACCCAAAACCAAGCGGATTGAATTCGACATACTTGATACGGGCCGTCAGCATGCCGAAGTACTGGAGAATTTCGCCGCCGCGATACTCCATGGCACGCGGGTTCTCGCCAATGGCAAAGAGGGCATTCATTCCGTCGAACTGGCCAATGCGATGATCTACTCTGCGCTTAAAAACCAGCCTGTCACCCTGCCGATCAATGCCAAACGCTATGCCAATTTTCTTAAACGTCTCATTCGCGGCTCGACCCTGCGTAAGCCCGAGACAAATACTGAAATTACGGACTTAACCGGTTCATTTTGAGCCTTACTCAGGACTGACTGTATATGACGGACGGTATGCACTACGCGCCCATTGCGCGGACCCAAAAACCTGTGTGTGGGCCCGGTGATTTTGTCTTTGCGGCTATGGCCCTGGATCATGGCCACATTTTTGGCATGGTAGCTAATCTGGTGCAAGCCGGTGGTGTGTTGAAACTGATCTATGATCCGAACCCGAAAAAGGTCGAGCTTCTGCGCCGTCAGCATCCTCAGGCCCAGGTCGCCAGCTCTGCTGACGAGATCCTGCAGGATCCGGATGTGATGTTGGTCGCAGCCGCGGCTATACCGAGTCAGCGTTGCGAACTGGGCTTGCAGGTGCTGGCGCATGGCAAAGACTATTTCACGGACAAGACGCCCTTCACCAGCCTAGATCAGCTTCACCAGGCACGCCAGGCAGTCCTCACAACCGGGCGCAAATACGCTTGTTGCTATAGCGAACGGCTGCAGAATGAAGCGGCAGAATACGCGCTCGAACTGGTGGCTGGGGGGGTCATCGGCGACGTCATACAGGTGCTCGGACTTGGCCCACATCGCTTGAACGCTCCTGCTCGGCCGGACTGGTTTTTTCGCAAGGCCCTCTATGGCGGCATTATCTGTGACATAGGCAGCCACCAGGCAGAACAATACCTGGCCTACAGTGGCGCTACTGGCGCCACAGTGACCATGGCCCGGGCTGCCAACTACGCCAACCCTGACTATCCGGAACTGGAAGACTTTGGTGAATTCAGTGTCGTGGGCGATAACGGCAGCAGCGGCTATTTTCGTATGGATTGGTTCACACCGAATGGCCTGAGAACCTGGGGTGACGGACGAACCACCATTCTTGGCAGCAAAGGCTACATTGAGCTGCGCAAGTATGTGGATATTGGTCAGCAACTGGATCAGCCAGCACGGGAGAATAACGTCTATATCGTGACTCAGGAGGGTGAGGAACAACACCAGGTCACGGGCAAAATCGGCTTTCCGTTTTTCGGCGCACTGATATTAGACTGTCTTGAGCGGACAGAGCTCGCCATGTCACAAAAGCACTGCTTCACAGCTGCCGCCATCTGCCTGCAGGCACAGCAAATGGCTGACTTGAATCGCTAGTGGTGCGCGTCGGCGCCCCAGATCTCTTGCAGCCGCGCATCCCGCCCACAGCCTCGTCGATAAAACCCGTAGCGCAGCGGATTCTTCAGATAATAATCTTGATGGCTCGCCTCTACCGGAAAGAAGCGACTTGCATCAAGTATTTCTGTGGCTATTGCTCGACCGGAAAAGCGTTCAGCTACTTTTTGCTTTGAACTCACCGCCAGTTCCCGCTCAGTGGCATTACCGACAAAAATCGCACTCAGATAGCTGGGTCCCTTGTCACAAAACTGGCCCTGCGCATCAAAGGGATCTATGTTGTGCCAATAAAGGTCCAACAGCTGCTGATAGTTGATGAGACTAGCATCATAGGTCACCTCGACCGCCTCGTAATGACCCGTATGCAGACCACTATAGGTCGGGTTTGGATGCGTGCCACCGGTAAAGCCTGAGATCACTTGAGTGACACCCGGCTGTTCCTGATATAAGGCCTCTACACACCAAAAACAGCCGCCGGCAAAGATCGCCGTCGCACCGCGAACCATACCGCTGGACCCCAGAAGTAATAGTAAGACGCATCCGATCGACAATCGGCTTTGAACCCAGGCAGCACTTTTCATGGCA
>JAYODE010000013.1:21541-27034 GCA_038106185.1 Gammaproteobacteria bacterium
CAACCAGACGACTGACTTCAGGATTCAGCACCCAGCATCTTTGCAGAGAAGCCCAATAATAAAGTTGAGCCTTGTTAAAACGAATAAATTTTTAGGCTTTATAAGCAATATATTCGACCATCTATTGGAGCATCTATTGGACCATCTATTGGACCATCTATTGGAGCATCTATTGGAGCAAGGTTTTATAATTTTTATTTCAAAATCGCTTTCATTGATAATCAATACCAATGCGTTTTCAATAAATACTTTAATCTCTTTTAAAATCTGGTTATTATCCAACCAATGATGTTGCTCTAGACAGCTATTTTTTCCGAGCGTCTAATATCAAATTAAAGCAATTGATCCCACTGTTTTATTAACTGCCAATAAATTTTAGCGCAATTAAATTAACTGTTGCCACAACGGAGACCAAGAATGCCAACACTCGCCGGTATTAAAGCGAAAATGAAAACACTGCAGCAACAACACGATGCCATCATTGCCAAGCAGAAAGCGCAAGTGGTTGCGGAGATCAAACAAAAGATTGCTGACTTTGATATCTCTGCTGCAGAACTGGGCTATAAAGGTGCCGCTGCTGGCGTTAAAAAAGCGGTTCAAGTCGCAAAGCCTAAAAAGAGCGCCAAGAAAAAGTCGACGCCTGTTTACCGAGGCCCCAATAATGAAGAATGGGCCGGTGGCAAAGGGGCTCGACCCAAATGGGTCAAAGCCGTTCTTGAGAGTGGCGGTGATCTCGAAGCCTATCGCATTAAACGTGCCTAAGAGGCGACTGATCAACGGGGGTGGAAGATTAACTTCCACCCCCGTTAATCCACTCATTTAACCTTTTACAAAAATTTTGATTAAACCTTTTTCTACATCTTTGGTTAACCGTTTTTCTTAAGCTTTGGTTAAATAAGATCTAGATAAATGCTGTCAATTTAATAGCATTCGGCACCTTTCTTGCTGGCGAGCTCTGGCTTTCCAACCTTTGCCCAGACGCTGACTAATGCGTCACAAGGTCCTATACTGCATTACGCACTACTCAGGATCAGCCCACATGAAACCACTGTCCGGACTCAAAGTACTCGACCTCACTCATGTTCTCGCCGGCCCCTACTGCACTTATCAGCTGGGACTACTGGGCGCTGAAGTCACCAAGGTGGAAGCACCCATCGGTGATATGACCCGAATTTGGGGCGGAACCCAGGAACAACTGGCAAAGAAGCTGGGCTCGGGTTTCGTACCTCAGAATGCGGGTAAGCGGAGTATCTGCCTGAATCTGAACCGACCGGACGCTCAGGCTTGTGCACGCAAGCTTGCCGAGGCTGCCGATATATTGGTGGAAAACTTTGAGGGTGGAACCATGGAGAAGTTTTCCCTGGACTATGACACCGTCGCAGACTTGAATCCGGGCATTATCTATCTGTCGATTTCAGCCTTTGGTCGCAATGGACCCTACGCTAATCGGCCGGGTTTCGATGATGTGGTACAAGCCACCTCTGGCTATATGGCGAATAACATTCGCGGTGACGGACCTATTCGCACCGGCGGCCCCGTGCTTGACTATGCGACAGGCATGCACGCCGCATCGGCTGTACTCGCCGCTCTGTTGCTGAAAGCCCGCACTGGCAAGGGCCAATATATTGACCTGGCGATGCAGGATGTCGCCATGCTGCTGCTCAACCGAAATACCAGCATAGCGGCTTCCACTGGTTTACCGCCCGCGCCAGCGGACAATCGTGAAGCGCCTTTACTAGGTCGATACCGATCCAAGGATGGTTACATCATGCTCGCGGGTTATTTTCCGGACCACTGCCGAGCAATCTGTGCCGCGATCGGTCTGCCGGAATATGCAGACCTGAGTAACTCAGCCTTTCGGTCAAGAATTGCAGAAATCGAAGCCGCCGTTGAAGTTGAGCTGGCGACCAGAACTACTGCAGCATGGGACCGAGTATTTCGTACCGAAAAAGTCGTCGCTGGCGGCGTCCAAAGCCTGGAAGAAACGATCGCCTCTGGCCAGCCAGCGGCTCGACAACTGATTCAGGAAGTCGCGAGCGCTGCCGGGCCACAACAGGTGACGACCGCCGGCTACCGCATCAATGATGGGGTCTTTGGTCCGAATGGAGATGTCCCCCTGTTAGGTCAGCACTCGACGGAAATTCTGCTCGAACTGGGTTACAGCAGCGACGATATCGCTGACTTAATCGCAACCGGCGCACTGATTCAAGGCCCTAAAAACTGAAGCAGTCACTGCAGAGGGCGCGTTTTTGAATAGGTTCTTGGATACAGGTTTAATCGGTTTGTCAGGGGTCGCCATCGCCGCGCTGATTCGTTCGCGTCAGATATCTGTGGTTGAGGTCATGGAGGCGACTCGTCAGCAAGCAGAGAGGATTCAGGTTGCCTGCAATCCGTTCGTCAGCTTCCATTGGGAGCAGGCCATGGCCCAGGCCCGCCAGTGTGATCAGCGACTGAGCACTGAAAATGGATCAAACCTGCCGACCTTGTTTGGCGTGCCCTTCTCAGTCAAGGACCTACTCAATACTCACGACTTCTGCACCAGCTATGGCTCAAAGGCCTTTCAGGACTACCGGCCTGATCAGGACGTGGTTGCCGTTTCTCGTCTGCGCGACGCCGGCACCCTTTTAATTGGCAAGACCACCACGCCCGAGTTTGCGGCGAAAGTGTTAACTGACGCTGAGCTGACTGGCATTACGCGCAACCCCTGGGACCTACAACGTTCGCCGGGAGGCAGCAGTGGCGGCGCTTGCGTTGCCGCGGCGACAGGCGTGGGCCCCCTGGCTGTAAGTACCGATGGTGGCGGCTCGGCAAGAATACCTGCGGCAGCCTGCGGCATACTGGGATTGAAAGTCACGATGGGAGCCATTCCTCACGAATCCTGGCCATTTCATTATGCCAATAACAGCTCAATTTCTATCAATTGCCGGCATATCGAGGATCTCGTCGCGAGCTTCAACGCCATGTGTGGCGCTCACCCCCTGGACCCCTGGTCCCGCCGCGGCATCACGAAACTCAGACTTGAACCTGTCGATCATTTCAATAAAGACGTGATGAAGCGCAAAAAGATTCTGTTCATTCCCGGGCTTGGCGGTCAAACCTGTGATCAAAATATCCTGTCCCTGGTTGAACGAACAGTGATCAGTCTGCAGCATGCGGGTTACCAGGTTGACCTGGCCAACGGTGATCCCTTGGCATTTGACCCGAGTATCGCCCTGCAGATGATGGCCGCCAATCTCGCTGCCAGGGTCAGAGCCATGACCCAGCAACAGCAAGCATTGCTGGGCTCCGGGCTAAAGGTCCTCGCTTCTGAGGTGACCTTTAAATCCGATGGTGTGCGCCTGCAAGCCGATGCGATGGCGCGGTCACAACTCTACGACCGGCTTGAAGGCCTGTTCGCCGATTATGCCCTGATCTTGACCCCCACCCTGAAGGCGCCACCGCCTTTGGCTGACCCCACAGAAGATCAGCGAGTGATCATCAACGGTGAGCCAGCCAGTTTAGCGAGCTGGTGGTCTCACCTCTCGATTGCCAACTTGACCGGACACCCCGCCATTTCAATTCCCTGCGGCCGGGATGATGCAGGGCTGCCTGTTGGCCTGCATGCGCTGGCCGGCTGGGATGCCGAACAGGCGCTGATCGATCTGGCGGTGCAAGTGCAGCGCATCTATGACTGGGCTGATGAGCTACCCCCACTGGCCTAGCTATCGCGCAGTGATTGTTTGATCTAACCCAATGGCACCTGCTCGATTCTCGTGTAACTTATTTGTCCTATAGTCGCTGACAGGCTCGATACTAACCCATGAATCCCCGTTTACGCCTGGGTATCTGGCGTCTGGCTGATCCTAAAATCAGCATTACCTCCGCGGCCTCCATGGCCATCGGTGCGGCTGTTGCCGCGCTGGAGATGCCACTCAACTGGTTCTGGTTACTGGTCACAGGCTTGGCGTTCTTCTGCATGGAGGTGGCCAAGAATGCCTGGGGCGATATTTATGATTATGACTCAGGCACAGATCTGGCGGTCGAGCCGAAAGATCAAACGAATTTTTCCGGCGGCAAGCGCGTCCTGGTCGATAATCTCATGAGTCGCAACCAGACCTGGGCGGTCGCCGCTTTGTTTGCCGGCCTGGGGCTGACTCTCGGCGCCCTGATCGTCTTTTTGCAGGAACCCAGTGCCTTCTGGATCGGGATTGCCGGCTTGGCTCTGGGCTGGTCCTATCACGGCCCTCCACTGCAGCTGGTGTACCGAGGCTGGGGGGAACTGGCAGTACTGCTGATCTATGGACCCGTGATCGCCCTCAGCACCTACCTGATCCAGCGCCATCAGTTCAGTCTGGATGTTCTGCTCCTCTCCCTGCCCCTGGGAATCTTTATCAGTGCTTTTCTGTGGGTCAACGAATTCCCTGATCACGATGCTGACTTGGGAGCTAACAAGCGCAATCTGGTGGTGATACTCGGACGCAGGCGCGCCAGCCGTCTGTTACCACTGATATACGTCACCGGATTTTCTCTCCTTTACTTTCTGCCCCATCTCACTCAGATAGACCAGGCGGTCTGGTGGGGCTTTGTCGCGTTGCCGACCGCGAGTCTGGCAAGCTACTGGACCTGGCACCAACCTGAAACCTTTTATCGACAGACGCCCGCGCAGCCCTTGGCTCTGCTGACATTTGTGCTTTATTCCGTGGGCATCTGCGGCGCGCTGAATCTGACCGGACACATTCGATGAGGCCATCAAAATCAACATGAAGCGAGCCGAAGCCTTCAGCAAAAGAATCGTTGATGTGAGCTTGTCGAGTATCGGCCTGCTACTGTTCACCCCCTTGATGCTGATCATCGCAGTGGTCATCAAGGCGACCGAGGGTGGCCCGGTGATATTTCGAGAATACCGCCTTGGCCTTAGTCAGCAACTCTTTCTCATCTATAAATTTCGCACTTTGGCGACCGGCGTAGACGGTCCCCCGGTTGCCCCAGGCGATGACCCTCGAATTCACACTGTCGGCCACCTGTTACGCCGCTATCATCTCGACGAGTTACCGCAACTCGTCAATGTGCTGCGAGGCGAGATGAGCCTGGTAGGTCCAAGGCCCATGAAGCCCAGTCATGGGCAGCTGGTTCAACCTCGAGTGCTGAGCCAGTTGCTGAGTGTCAAGCCTGGCCTGACCGGCGCCGATGCACTCGCCTTTATAGCCGAGGATGATTGCCTGACAGGTCACCCCGCTGCCTCAACCCTCTATGCGCATTATCTGTTACCTGAAAAAATCCGCTATCAGTTGCAATATATCCAACAACAAAGCCTTTGGCTGGATCTTCGCTTGCTGTATCGAACCTTACGAGATGGCTTTTCAGCGGATACCTACCAACGATCGCTGCTGCAGCTCAGTCGGTTGCTACCCGCCAACAGGTCCCATTTAACATCCACACCGACAACAAAGCGTGAGCGTCAGTGACGCCCAGGCCCGAACTCTCTGTGGTCTATCAACAACCGCTGGGGCGCCA
>JAYODE010000013.1:27134-32453 GCA_038106185.1 Gammaproteobacteria bacterium
TTACGGTACAGATGACGGTCTATGGCAATCCTTTGGTCAATGGAAGAGACCTTCGAGGGTCTCTCGACACGCTACGAGGTCAGAAATGCCGGCGCGACTCGGCGTCTGTATACCAACGGCGCATTTCACTCGCAATACAATCCCCACAGATTACTGGCGGGTGGTGTCTGGGATCTACTGACTCTGCCCGCACTCTACCGAGAAAATCCAGTGGAACGGGTCTTGATGCTGGGGGTTGGTGGCGGCGCGGCTATTCACCATTATGTGGATATCTGCAAAGTTCAGCGCATCACCGGCATTGAGTTTAATCCGGTGCACCTGCGTATCGCCGAAACTTTTTTTGAGTGCCAGGGCCCGACGATTAACTTGATTTGCGCCGATGCCTACGCCTGGATGAAACAGAGTCGCAGTCGTTTTGATGTCGTGATCGATGACCTGTTCGTTGATAGCACGGGCGATCCGATTCGTCCGCGCGCCGTCGATACTCGCTGGATGCAGCGCCTCGCCGCCCATCTGCTGCCTGACGGGTTAGTGATCCAGAACCACCTTGCAGCTGCCAGCGCGCGCCTGGTCGCCAGGGACCCCTGGGTCCGCGGTCATTTCGCCTCAGCAATACTGTTCAGTACCTCAAAGTTTGAAAATGCGGTACTCGCCCTCTACCGTTCGCCTATCAACAATCGTCGAGGCCGCAGCCTGGCGGTCAAGCGCATTCAAGAGACCCTACCGCGAGCGGTTCGGCGGCTGGATTTCAGCGGCCAACAGCTGTTTTAGGCTACCCATTGCAGGGTCAGCTATCGAGATGGAGAAGCTCGCAAGCGGGGCAAATTTGGGTTACGCTTTCTCCACTTACTCACCGAATTACTCATCGAGTTACTTATCTAATTACTCATCTAATGACTCATCTAATTACTCGTCTAATGACTCGTCTAATTAAAAAACGGATACCCTCATGATATTACACTCGCTGAACCTACCCGTGGTCGAATTTGAACAAGCCACTGGCTGGCAAATCAAACCCGAAGGTGCCTGTAAGGGCGAAGTCTGTATTCCTCTGCGTGGCCAGTCTGGCGATACGCTGCAGGTGCAGCAACTGGCGCAGGACATGAATTTACCGCTTGTCGCTGAAGCCAGCGAGCAGTGCTGGGCGCTGGGGCCAGAATCTATCGGCGGCAGGACTTTGACCACAGCCCTTGCAGCTGACATGACCCTGCCCGACCTGGAAGGCAACCTGTTTTCACTGTCGAGTCTCAGGGGCAAGAAGGTCCTGATCTACGCCTGGGCCCCCTACTGAGGCTGCTTCGCTCACCTGTCCGTGTGGCAGGCCCTTCGCGAAGAACTGGCTCCTCAGGGTTTTGAACTGGTGACTGTTGGCATGGATACGCTGGGTGCTGCCGGCTGTCGTGCAGCCATCGAAGCGGCAAAACCTTCTCATCCATCCCTGATCGACCAACATCATGTGCTCGCCGATCTATTTGGAGTCATCAACATACCCAACAGCATCTGGATTGACGAAGATGGCATGATCGTCAGGCCAGCCGAGGCCGCACCACCACCGCCGATACCCGGCAGTACCCCGCCGGCACCCATGGAGCTGCCGCCGGGAACACCCACTCGTCTGCGAGAGATGCGTGCAGAGGCGATGAAGATCACCACCAATGCCGAAGACTATCACAGAGCCCTGCGCGACTGGGTGGCAAAAGGCAAGGACAGTGAGTTCGCCCTTGATCCGCAAACAGTGATCAGTCGATCTCGGCCCAGGAATGAAAGCCAAGCCATGGGCCATGCGCATTTTGAGCTGGCAACCCATTTTGTCACGCAAGGAAAAAGGGATCTGGCGATCAAACATTTCCGCGCCGCCCATGCACTGGTGCCAGACAACTGGACCTTTCGCCGTCAGGCCTGGTCTCTTGAGCCGGTCGGCGACGGCCCCATGGCTCGATTTTGGCAGGGCCCGGGCCCAGATGGCGACTGGCCCTACGAGGGTGACTGGGTACAGGACATTCGTCGCGAAGGCGCAGAAAACTATTACGAACCCTGGCAGCCCTGATGGGATCCTGAATGCCCTTAGTAAAATGGAGTGACCATGAGCACAGCATCTACATCTAAATCGACAAGCGTCAGATACGAAATACCCGTCAATGGCGTCGCGCGCATTGTGTTGGACCGTGCCGATACGCGCAATGCCCAGGACAAGGCAATGCTGTATGCCCTCAATGATGCCTTTGACGAAGCCTGTCAGGACAACCAGGTCAATGTCATAGTCCTGGCCGCCGAGGGACCACACTTCTCTTCTGGCCACGATCTGCGAGATCGCAGCACCATGGATCAGTTTACACCCGTTGGTACCTGGGGCGGATTTGATCTGCCAGGCTCTGAGGGCTATATGGCGGTGGAGCAGGAAATCTATCTGGGTTTGTGCTGGCGCTGGCGCAACCTGCCAAAGCCCGTCATTGCCGAGGTTCAAGGCAAGGTGATTGCCGGGGGCCTGATGTTGGTCTGGGTCTGCGACCTGATCGTCGCCAGTGACGATGCCACCTTTTCTGACCCGGTGGTCGCCTTTGGCGTCAACGGCGTCGAGTATTTTGCCCACCCATGGGAAGTCGGCGTGCGCAAAGCCAAGGAAATGCTGTTTACCGGCGATGCGATCAGCGCGGCCGACGCCAAAGCGCTGGGTATGGTTAATCATGTGGTTCCGCGCGCAGAGCTGGTCGATCACACGCGAAAATTGGCCGAACACATTGCTCAGCGGCCGAGCATGGGACTCAAGCTGGCCAAACAGTCGGTCAACCAGATGCAGGACAATCAGGGCATCTGGAGCGCATTGCAGGCAGCCATGTCCCTTCAGCAATTAGGGCACGCCAATAACCAGCAGGTTCACAACAGCAACATTGACCCTGCAGGCGTTGACATCATTCGTCAACAGGCGCGCCAATCAACCCCATAGGCGGTCGCACGTCACTGTCATCTGGCTCGAATGCCTCGACCCTGACCGAGTGGGTAACCGGAAAAACTGGCGGGCCAAACTGATTATAGACGGCCACATCAGCAGCATCCCGGCCATAGCCTATGGCCACATAACCGCCGCTGAGCACAGTCTGGGTCGCATCAAACGTGTACCAGCGACCACCGACAAAAGCCTCAAACCAGGCGTGCATGTCCATAGGCGCGAGGCCATAGAGGTAGCCGACGACCATGCGTGCCGGAATACTCAGACTGCGGCACAGGGCGATACCCAGGTGCGAAAGATCTCGGCAGACACCCGACTGGCGCTGGTTGACCTCAACCGCCGAGACCGGGTAATCACTGGTGCCAGGCAGATAGGCTATTGACGAGCGCAGCCAGGTTTCTATCGCCGACACCTGATCATAACCCGGCAGTTCACCGGCGGTGATATCTGTTGCCATCTGACCGAATCGATCAGACTCACAGAAGCGGCTTGGCAGCAGATACCTA
Source organism: Gammaproteobacteria bacterium (assembly GCA_038106185.1). GTDB lineage: Bacteria > Pseudomonadota > Gammaproteobacteria > Pseudomonadales > Azotimanducaceae > UBA4582. Next base: position 30,588 of record JAYODE010000013.1, read on the forward strand.
AGGGCGAAATTCGGCAGATTCTGGACAGCGACAAACGGCGCACCAGGCTCTCGATCGACACCGTCAGCAGTACGCACGTCGGCCGTGGTATGCACTGAAAACTTACCCGGCAGCGCGATCAGACGCTGACACAAGTTGCCGTAATCATCGGTAAATTCAAAGGCATCAGTAATCGGCAAAATTCTGTAAACCTCACGGGCAATCCACTGCTGTGCGCCGCTGCGAGGTCGCAACATCAACACAAAAGGCGTTGGCGTGCTGATATCAAAGGTTAAATCGCAGCTGGTACGGAGCCACATGGCACTCACTCTCATGATGGGTGGAATATGCAGACCGATCAGTCCGGGACTGCTGATTACTCAGTCCACTATAGCCCCAACGAACCCCCTGACTCTAGCGTTGAGCACACAAACAAACCCTCCGCCAACGCCTTCAAAGAACTGCTTGACGGAACTGCTTGAAAGAACTGCTTAACCGAATGCGGGCTGGCAGGCTGACACCTGACTGACACCTGACTGACACCTGACTGACTCTTGACTGTTATCGTCTCAGAATCACGAGCGACAGTCAGCGGTGTGCTGCCAACTGTTCCAGCAGCGGCAGCGTATCCGGCAGCGCCAAACACCCATCGGTAATACTCAGTCCGTATTCAGCCGTGAGCGAATAGTCCTGCCGACCTGCCTTCAGGTGACTCTCGAGCATAATGCCTCGAATAGGGCAATCCTCATTGCGCAACTGCGCACAAACGACCCTGACCACCTCACGTTGGTTCTCGGGGTCTTTCTGGCTGTTGCCGTGAGAACAATCAATGATGATATTTTCAGCCAAATTATGCCGGCGCAATAAGGCTTGCGCGGCACCAACCGATTCGGCGTCATAGTTTGTGCCTGATCGATCACCTCCGCGCAGGATCAAGTGACCATACTGGTTACCCCCCGTCTCATAAATCGCGGGCGCACCTTCCTTGGTCAAGCTCGGAAACAGATGCCGATGACGGGCAGCACGAATCGCGTCGACTGCAACACCAACATCACCATCGGTACGGTTCTTGATGCCTACCGGCATCGACAAACCCGAAGCCAGCTCGCGGTGAATTTGGCTTTCAGCCGTTCGAGCGCCAATCGCACCCCAACTGATCAGGTCAGCATAATACTGACCAAAGGTCGTATCCAAAAATTCGGTGCCACTTGGCAGTCCGATCTCAGCCACATCCAGCAACAACTTTCTCGCCAGGCGTAAGCCATGATTAATTCGATAACTACCATCCAGGTCCGGATCATTGATCAGGCCTTTCCAGCCCACCACGGTTCGCGGCTTCTCAAAATAGACCCGCATAATAATCAACAGTTTGTCTTCCAGGTGGCGAGTACCAGCCCGTAGTAATTTGGCGTACTCAACAGCAGCAGCAGGATCATGGACAGAGCAGGGTCCAACAATCACAATCAGGCGCGGGTCCTGGCCATCAAGAATCGCTTCGATTCCGCGCCTTGAGTCCTCAACCAGACTCTGAGCAGCTTTGGAAGCAGGTAACTCCTCATATAACACAGCCGGCGATATCAGCGGCCGAATACGTTGAATATGCACATCATCCGTGGCGGGCATGAATCACTTCCTCCTGGCGGACCCAAAAAGCCGCCATCAACAATAGCACGAGTAAACCAAGACAGATTTTAACCGCAACGTTATAGCTGCCATAGTAATCCAGACCAAGACTGAATGCTGCCGGCCCGACGGCACTGGCAAACACCGTCAAGGCCGTATTCAAGGCACTGATCTCACCAAGATGCAGCGGACCAAAAAAACGAATAAAAGCCAGATTTGAGGCAACGCCCCAAAGGCCCCCACCAGCGCCGAAGCCAAGCGCCA
>JAYODE010000013.1:32553-35995 GCA_038106185.1 Gammaproteobacteria bacterium
CAAGCGCCAGCAACCAGAATCCCCAGCGCTGCTCAAGATAAAGCAATCCAGTGGCGCCGAAAATAAAACAGAGCAGCATCAGCAACAGAAAAGGCTTTAGCCGGTGTCGATCGACAATGGCGCTGGCCAGCAAATTGACTACCGTTGAGCAGACCGCAGCGGTCAGAAAGATTGATGAGCCTATGGTGCCCACGAGATAGGCCATGGATAGCTGGGTTCGACTCAACCCCAGCCCTTAGATAAAAGCGTCAGTAAAGACCGCCATACCCATTGTCTGACCCGGAATAATGCAGAGAAATCCCATCGTGCTGAAGGCCCAGATCACCCAACCATAAAAGACTGGGCTGTTCCTTGGGTTAAGCACTGCCCTCAACCAGCGGCCCGCAGCATAACAACTGCTGGGGGAATGGGGCGAATTAGGTGATAATTCTTAGATCAGCACACACCTGGACCATGGGGCCACCCAAATTCAACGACAGTAGCGAGGCTCATCGTGATATTTACCGAACAGGATATGGATTTCGCGCAGGTCGAGGGAATTACGCTCCAGGGCGTGCTCTATAGACCCTCTGTTCCGGCTGGCACCGACCTGCCCGTTTTGATTGATATTCACGGTGGTGCCTGGTCGTCTCTGCATCGCAAAGCCGGCCGCCACTATTGCCGAGCGTTAGCCAGTCGCGGTCTGTGCGTGTTCGCGATCGACTTTCGCCAAGGCCCTGACTTCAAACATCCGGCGGCCAGCAGCGATATAGCCGCCGCGGTGCGTTTCATTCGAACCACAGATGCACTGCAGCTGAAACCCAGTTCCGTCAGCCTGATCGGCAGCTCAAGTGGTGGACACCTGGCACTCCTGGTCGCCCTCAATCCGGATATCCAGGACCATCACCAAACGCCGATCAACACGGGTTCTGGTTTCCAGCTGGCGCCAACTATCAGCGCGCGAGTCGACCGAGTCATTGGCCTATGGCCTGTATCAAACCCGATTGCCCGCTACCAATATGTCCTGGCCCGTCTTCACGAGGACCCAGAAAGCTGGATCAATTTTGCGCCGAACCGCTTGGCAGAAGGCCACAGAGCCTACTTCGGCGACACTCGAACCATGCAGGCAGCAAGCATCCAGCAGCTACTGGCGACAGAAGCCTTCAGTGAGCTGCCGCCGCTGCTCATTGTCCAGCCGGCGTTGGATCAGAATGTGCCTATCTTCATGAGCCAAACCCTGCTTGGCGGCTACGAGGCCGCCGGCGGTATCGCCCGCTATCACGAATATGCCGGCGTCGAACACGGTTTCGCTCATGCCGAGGGCCCCCAGACTGATACCTGCATCAATGACATCCTCGCCTTCATTCGTTCGACTTGATTTACCAAGCACAATCCGAATAATGCGCCCAGCAAAGTCGCGCTCGCTTGCTCGGCTCAACTGCACCATTCAACAGTCAGCCTTAAGGAACCTCCATGCGCCTCGAAGCCGTCGCCGTCGGCGATAACCCCCCCAACGATATCAACGTCATCATTGAGGTACCCGTTGGTGGTGAACCTATCAAGTACGAGATGGACAAGGCCTCCGGGGCCATGGTGGTAGATCGTTTTCTCTATACCTCCATGCGTTATCCGGGAAATTACGGATTTGTACCTCACACTCTCTCAGATGATGGCGACCCCACTGACGTCATCATTGCCAGTACCCGTGCTATCACGCCCGGCGCCATCATGAACTGCCGCCCCATTGGCGTCTTAATGATGTCTGATGAAGCCGGTGGAGATGAGAAGATTCTGGCGGTTCCCAGCTCACGCTTGACTCGACGCTACGAGAAAATTCGTAATTATGACGATCTGCCGGCGATCACCCTGCAGCAAATTGAACACTTTTTCGAACACTACAAAGACCTGGAGTCGGATAAGTGGGTCAAGGTCGAAGGCTGGGGCGACGTTAACCGCGCCAAGCAACTGATTCAAGAAGCCATCCAACGCGCCAAGGATGCAGCACCAAACTAAAGTGCTCAAATAGCGCCTTGCCACGCCAAGGCGCTTGCCGCTGGCATCAATTTAGCCCACTTCAGCCATTACTTTTACTAAAACGCGTCTTAGTATTATTGAAACTCGTCTTGCTTTTCTATAGCCTGTGGGCTTAGAGGCATTCGAGCGATTTATGAGCAAAAGAGAAAGCAACCGAGACGAAAAGCGGCAGCTTATTGTCGATACGGCTCGCCATTTAATGCAGGTTCGAGAAGTCTCGGATTTTTCCATGCGAACCCTGGCTGAAGTAGCAGGCGTCAGTAGCGCCACGCCCTATGCATTATTTGGCTCAAAACAGGCGCTGATTGCCGCCGTCATGGATACCGACTTCGCCAATTTTCTGGACGCTCTCATGGCGGAGCCGATGCAAGGCTTCAGCGTCTTCTTTCGGCTCGTCGATGTCACCAAAGAACTGTTTGAGAAGGACGCAGGCTATTATCGTACCGGGGTTCAGGCAATTGACGCAACCACAGACCAAACCCTGACATCTGCTTTCAGTCTGCCCCGCCAAGGCTTGTTCAAAGACCTGGTGAGCGCAGCTATCCAGCGCGGTGAAATCAGTCACCAAGTCAATCCAGATTCTCTGGCTCTGAGCCTGGGCCACCAACTCTATGGCTGGGTACAAGCCTGGGCAAAGGGTGTCATTGACCTGCCCGAGATGGTCGCTCGCGCCAAGTTTGGTCTGGGCTTGGACCTGGCTGCCGTGGCAACCGATGACCATCGTGCGCCATTACTGGCGCAGGTCTGGATTATTCAGGACACCCTACCTGAGGCCAGAGGCCTGGCCGCCATGCGCAACTTCAATCCTATTAAAGAGGCAAAAGCGTGATTAAAGTCAGAAGATCCATTCATCCAGGCGCAGCAGATACCTGGGAGTCCATTGCCGTTCGAGAGTTGCCTGCAGTCTCACTCGCTGACGGGGTTGCCAGCTTGCAAAGCTGGAACCTGCACGTTTTCAGCCGTGCGCCGGCGGCACCTGACTCGCCTCGAGCCGGGAATCCGATTCTGCCCAGCGACCTGATATTTGTCGAGCCGCCGCAGCCTTCTCGATGAGGCGGCAATGAACGAAGCAAAGATTGTCGGCGTGCGGCTGGCGCCCGCCCATGAGGGTGACGTGGAAATGATCATTGATATTCGCCATGAGAATGGCGGCATGTCCCAGGTACCGCTCGATCATTTCGCAACCCAGGCCCTGTTAAATGCTTGTGCTGCCGAGGTCGCAGACGACCTTATCGGACACACCTGGAGCAAGGTACGGGATGCCTTACAGATTTCTTTTGGCCGCTTTTAAACCGGCTTTTTGGACGAGCTTTTTAGACAGATTTTTTAGACAGGCTTTTTAGACAGGCTCTTTAGACAGGCTTGTAGACAGACTAAGGTACATAGTCAATGACAGTTGCGAACCCTCATTATTGAACACTCAACAGGA
>JAYODE010000013.1:36095-70738 GCA_038106185.1 Gammaproteobacteria bacterium
ATTGAACACTCAACAGGAGTACTAAGATGGATATCATCATCAGAAATGGCACCATCGTCGATGGTAGCGGCCGCCCTGCCTACCTGGGCGACGTCGGCATCAGCGCGGGTCGCATCAAGCAAATAGGCCATGTCGAAGGCGAGGCTGCCACCGAGATTGATGCCACGGGCAAGATGGTATCTCCTGGCTTTATCGACCCACATACTCATTTTGATGCTCAACTGCTATGGGATGGCGCGGCTAAGCCTGCTATTGAGCATGGCGTTACGACTATCGTTCCCGGCAATTGCTCCTTGTCATTGGCACCCCTGAAAGCTGCCGACCGCATGAAACTCGTCGGCATGTTCAATCAAATTGAAGAAATGCCACTGATCGCCTTTGAACAAGGCGTCACCTGGAACTGGGAAACTTTCGAGGAATTCGTCGCCCGCATTCAGCAAGACCTGACCATCAATGTCGCGCCGCTGGTGGGTCACAGCGTGCTGCGCCTGTGGGTCATGGGCAAGGCCGCGACCGAGCGCACCGCCACAGCCGCAGAAACTGCCGAGATGCAGTCGCTGTTGCGCCAGTGTCTGGATGCCGGTGCCATTGGCCTGTCCACCAGCTTTGTGGATATGGATGAAAAGCTCCAGCCCGTACCTAGCCGCTATGCGGATCATGCCGAGCTTGACGCCCTGTGTGCGGTAGTGGCCGAGTACAACCGCATTCTGCAGGTTGTGCACGAATTCTACGATATCGATCTAACCATCGGCCGTATCGATCAGCTGGCAGCGCTCAGCCTGAAGCACAAGATCACCACGACCCTGTCGCCTTTGTTTATCAACCGCGATGAGTTCACGGGCGTCGACCGGGTCATGGCTCGAATTGTTGAGCAGAATGCTACTGGCGCGCGAGTCTGGCCGCAGGTGCAGACTCGACCGATCGACATCAGCTTCAGCTTTGCCGTACCCAGTTTGTTGTTCATTCGCCTGCGAGGTTGGTACCGCATCATGCGGTTTGGTACCGTCGACACCATCATGGCAGCCTTTCAAGATGAGGCGCAACGGCAGCGACTGGTCCAGGAAGCGAGCGTGATGAATGCCATGTGGTCAACGCTCATCCTGCGTCAGGTAAACACCGAGGCCAACCAGCAGTACGTCGGCAAGACGCTGGCAGAGATCGCCGAGCTGCGTGGTACCGATGCGTTGAATGTCATGATCGATCTGTCGCTGGAAGAGTCATTGGATGCCCATTTCCTGGCAGCCGATCGTGGTCACAACGACGACGCCAAGGTCGGCAGCATGCTTCGCCATCCAAATGTCATGATTGGCGCCAGTGATGGCGGCGCTCATATCCTGTCGTTTTCTACCTACGGTGATACGGGTTATCTGCTGGGTCACTTTGTGCGTGACAAGCAACTGCTGACCATGGAAGAAGCCATTAAGAAAATCACCTCGGACACTGCTGACATCTGGTCGATTCCTGAGCGTGGTCTGTTGAAGCCGGGCTATATCGCTGATGTGACTATTTTTGATGCCAACACGATCGATCGAGGTCCTGAGTACTATGTGCAGGACGTGCCAGGTGATGGGCACCGGTATGTTCGAGATGCGATTGGCGTCGAAACCGTGATTATCGGTGGCGCTGTCGCCTTTGACCATCACACTGGCTACACAGGCGAACACCGAGGTCGCGTGATAGGAGCACCGCAACAGTGATTACCGAGCGTCGTATCAAGACCAATGGCATCTACCTCAACATTGCCGAGGCCGGCGAAGGTCCGCTGGTACTCATGCTTCATGGTTTTCCCGAATCCTGGTACTCCTGGCGCCATCAGTTCGAGCCCCTGGCTCGCGCCGGCTACAAGGCGGTGGCTCCAGACATGCGGGGCTATGGCAAGAGCGATAAGCCGAACGACATCAGCGCTTACAACCAGGTTGAGGTCGTCAACGACATTATGGGCCTGATACCAGCGCTGGGCTATGAAACCGCCATCGTTCTGGGCCATGACTGGGGTGCACCCACGGCCTGGAGTTGCGCCCTGCACCACTCAAGCAAGGTGACGGCAGTTGGCGCCCTGTCAGTACCCTTCGTGCCTCGAGGTGATGAGCCACCTATCCAACGGATGCGTCAGCTGTTTAAAGACCAATTCTTCTATCAGTTGTACTTTCAGACGCCGGGCGTGGCGGAAGCAGAGCTGGAGACGGATATTCGAGCCTCACTGCGCAAGTTTTATCATATGGCCTCTGGCGACTTTGACTTGACAACCTACACCCCTAAAGGCCCCAACGATAATTTGTTTGCCGGGGTTAGCGATCCAGGCAAGCTGGGCGACTGGTGCAGCGAAACCGATCTGGACTTTTACACGCAAGCCTTTGAGCACAGCCGATTTCGTGGTCCCTTAAATTACTATCGGGCGCAGGACATCACCTGGGAACTCACGAAAGGCGCGCCGACGACTATCGAGCAGCCGGCCCTGTTTATGGCGGGTGACAGAGATGGCGTTATCATGATGGCAGCCGACGCGCTCAAGGCGATGCCGCAACGAGTACCGAACCTGAGGCTTAATGAGCTGATTCCGGGTGCCGGCCACTGGACTCAGCAGGAAGCACCGAATGAAGTTAACCGCGGCATTCTGCAATTTCTAGAAGGATTACACTGATGGATCAGTCGACACAGCCTGTTGTCATAGTGGGTGCTGGCATATCTGGCCTTTGCACAGCCCTGGCTTTGGCCAAGACTGGCCTTGAGGTCAGGGTCATTGAACGGGACTCGCCACCCCCCACCGGCGATCCAGACCAGGCTTTCTTCGAATGGAACCGACGAGGCGCTGCCCAGTTTCGGCACCCACACGCTTTTCTGGCGGTGATGAGTAATCTGCTGCAGGATAGCTTTCCTGGCCTGATGGACGACTTCTTCGCTGCCGGTGCCCGTAAAGTCACCTTTGAAGACATGCTGCCACCGAATCTAAAGGCAAAATATTCACCGCAACCCGGTGATGAAAAAATGTGGCTGCTCATGTGTCGCCGCGCCACTATGGAAACCGTGTTTCGTCGATACGCCGAAAAGCAGCCGCTGATTCGCATAGAAAGTGACACGCAGGTGACCGCCCTGTTGAGCCACAGGGATGGCGAGCAGATCCTGGTTGACGGCATCAACGTCAAGACCCGCGGCGAACCAGAACGTCAGCTGCTCAGCAGTGTGCTGATTGACGCCGGCGGACGCAACAGCAAACTCAAGACTTGGCTGCGAGAAGTCGGCGCCAGTATTCCAACCGAAGATGATGATGCTGAGATTGTCTATTTTACGCGCCACTACAAATTGTTGCCTGGTGTGCCAGAGCCTGAACGCGGTAGCAGCAAGGACCGCTCCTCGGGCGACCTGGGCTATATCAAGTACGGCGTGTTTCCTGGTGAAGGAGGTCACTTTGCCGTGATCGCCTGCCTGCACAAAGAAGAGCGGGCATTGCACGAAGCCATCAAGTCCAGCGACCAGTTCGATCTCATCTGTCGCAACATTCCGGGCCTGTTGCCCTGGGTTGCGGCTGACAAGGCAGAAGCCACCACTGAGTCCTTTGGTTTTGCAGATATTCATGCGGTCTGGCATCACTTTGTCGATGACGGCAAACCAGCAGCGCTGAATTTTTTTGCTGTCGGTGATGCGGCGGTACGAACTAACCCCTTGTATGGACGCGGCTGTAGTACCGGCATTATCCATGCGCACCTGCTGGCGGCGACCTTACGAGACCTCTCCGATCCGGTAGAACGGGCGCTGCAGTTTCACGAGCAAACTGAAGCTGAGCTTAGACCCATCTTCAAAGCCAGCCTGGCAGAAGACAAAAAAGGCATACGTCAGGCCAGGGCAGAAATTGAGGGCAAGGTCATCGACAGCACGGGATCCATCAAGGCCTGGTTTCGCGCCGCCTTTGGTGATGCGCTGTCGATGGCTTCAACACGGAATATCCATGTACTGCGTGGCATCATGCGAACCTTCAACCTGCTGGAAAAGCCCGGTGAATTCCTTAAAGACAAGCGAATACTATTGACGACATTCGCCTATATGCTGGGTGGTCGCAGGCGTAACGCCAGTGCTCGCAAGGTCAACGGGCCACCGAGGCAGCGAATGCATGAGATTCTGGCTGAGCAATAGGCCAGCATCACTGCCAGCCTGGTTGGCGCGCGTCCGCCCGCCAACCAGGGCCCGATTAGCCAGGCGCTATGAGTCTGTGGTGGGCTAGTAACAGCGGCTGGACGAAAAGCCTTTAAGGCCTTGTACACATCCCTACCGTCTCGCGGGACAGTTGCTCTATCTCTGCCCATCGCTGCTCTGCCACCAGGTTGTTGGGTGTCACCCAGGAACCACCCACGCACAACACATTCGGCAGCTGCAGGTAATCCATCACATTGGCCAGACTCACTCCGCCCGTTGGGCAAAACCGTGCATCGGCAAAGGGACCGCTGATGGCCTTGATCTTGGCTGCGCCACCGGACGCTTCAGCCGGAAAAAACTTGAAATCCTGATAACCCAACTCCATGCAACGCATCATCTCGCTGACGCTGGCGATGCCGGGCATCAGCGGAATGGGCGCCTGAGCTGCCGCACTCAGAAGCCGCTCTGTAGTGCCTGGCGAAACCATGAATTGGCAGCCCAGATCACAAGACAGCTGCACCTGCTCGGGCGTGCAGACAGTCCCAGTCCCGACTATAGCGCCTTCCACTTGTTCCAGGATGCGGCGAATGCCTTCGACTGCCGCCTCGGTGCGCAGGGTGATTTCCAGCACCTTGAGTCCTCCCGCCACCAACGCCTGTGCCAGGGGCACGGCATCCTCAACCCGCGTCAGCGTGATGACCGGAATGACGGCTGTACCAGCCAATAAATTGCGCACGGGCTTCTCCATTTCAATCGTCTATTCAGACTGATGTTTTGTATCGTGTTTTGTGTTTTGTGTTTTGTGTTTTGTGTGCTCTGTGCCGCCCTTCGCGAGGCCGGCGCCTGTTTGCGTCACGCCTCTCCATAAAGAAATGACGCACCCTGTTCAGCAGTACCCATCGCCAAGCGGTTTACCCGAAATAGTTCGCGACCACAGCCTCTCTGCCCAGTCTCAGATCGCGGCGCGATGGGACGATCATTGAGTGCTTGCAGATCCCCTATAAACTGCAACTCACCGGCTACTGCATCAACCCGCAGCAGATCACCATCTCGGAGTTTTGCCAACAAGCCGCCGGCGATTGCCTCTGGCACCAGATGGATCGCGGCCGGCACCTTACCGGATGCCCCTGACATACGTCCGTCAGTCACCAGCGCAACGCGAAAACCCTTGTCCTGCAGACTGCTCAGCATAGGTGTCAGCTTGTGCAACTCAGGCATACCCAATGCCTGCGGACCCTGGTAGCGGGCAACCAGGACACAGTCTCGATTCAGCTTGCCGGCAGCAAACAGTTCGCTCACTTGCTCCTGATCGTCTATGACCAAGGCCGGCGCCTCAACCACCCAGTGGTCTCTCGCAACGGCTGACACCTTAATAACACTGCGACCCAAGTTACCCTGGAGCAGGCGCAGACCACCCTCGTTGGCAAAGGGCGAATCCAGGCTGGCCAGCACAGTCTGATCCAGCGACTGCTGGGGTGACTCGCGCCACTGAACACCGTCGCCCGCCATATCCAAAGTCGCTTCTTGCGTGAAAGCCGAAAAACTGTCGCCCCAGGTGGTGTTGGCATCTGCATGCATCAGGCCGCCGGCCAACAACTGACGAAACAGCACCGCCGTGCCGCCTGCTGCATGAAAGTGATTCACATCAGCCTGTCCATTGGGGTAAACCTTGGCTAACAATGGCACTACAGCGGAAAGATCGGCGATATCCGTCCAGTTCAGCAGCATACCCGCCGCTCGAGCAATAGCGACCAGGTGCATCGTATGATTGGTTGAGCCACCCGTCGCCAGCAGGGCTACGGTGGCATTAACTAGCGCCCGTTCGTCAACAATTTCGCCTACGGGACGATAGTCCGAACCAAGCGCAGTGATTCGCGCTATCTGATGGCAGGTCTCGCGGGTCAGGCGTTCGCGCAGAAGCGTACCGGGATTGACAAAGGAACTCCCGGGTAACTGCAACCCCATGGCCTCAAGAATGACCTGGTTACTGTTCGCTGTGCCATAAAAGGTACAGGTGCCGGGGCTATGATAGGAATCGGACTCTGCCTGCAGTAGCGCTTCACGGCTCACCTGACCTTCGGCATAAAGCTGGCGAATCCGCTGCTTCTCTTTATTGGGCAAGCCAGACGGCATAGGTCCTGAGGGCACAAAAAGCGCCGGCAGATAGCCAAAGCTGAGTACCCCCATCAACAGGCCTGGAACAATCTTGTCGCAGATACCCAGCGCCAGCACACCATCAAACATCTGATGAGACAAAGCGATAGCCGTAGACTGAGCAATCAAATCGCGACTCAGCAAGCTCAGCTCCATACCTGCCTGACCTTGAGTCACACCATCACACATGGCGGGTACTCCACCGGCAACCTGGCCAGTGCAGCCCATTTCTCGCAACGCCGCTTTTATCTTGTCCGGGTAATCCGCATAGGGTTGGTGAGCAGACAGCATGTCGTTATAGGCAGTCACGATCGCAATATTGGCTGATTGCATCAGCTTCAGACTGTCCTTGTCGTCAACCCCACAAGCGGCAAACCCGTGTGCCAGATTGCCACAACTCAGCTTGCCACGGGTCGGTCGATCCTGGTGATCCTGTCGCACCTGTTCCAGATAAACTGATCGCAGACCACGACTACGATCAACAATACGCTCAGTGACTGCCGCTACGATTGGGTTCAGCTGAACCATGATTGCTCTCCAGAAAAACGGCCAATTGTAATTAAGTCACATTTTTTCGCTACCTTATAAACGAAAAATGGCGATTTTAGTGACTCTACAACTGACAACCTTCGATGAACTTCGATGGCAACCGATGACCTTCGATGACCATTGATGACCATTGATGACCATCGATGATCATTATATTACCGTCGCCTTATCGATGTTCACCGACATTCAAAGCCAACGCTACTGATACGGCTATTCTCACATTATGCCAGCAAAAAACCCTCGTAGTTCTGTTTGGCGACTGTTTCACACTTTTCAGCATACACCGGCAAACCACCGACATAAGGCATAAATACCCGCGGCTTACCCGGTACGTTAGCGCCAAGATACCATGAGTTACAGGATGGATAGAGGGTTGTGTCCGCGATCTCGTTGACATGCTCGACCCAGGCATTCTCGGCGTTGACATCGGCTTCAATCGTTACCAGACCTCGCTCGCGCATATTCAATATGCAGTCGGTCACCCAATTAACATGCTGCTCAATAGAGCAAATCATATTGCTCAATACTGACGGGCTCTGGGGGCCTGAGATAGTAAACAGGTTAGGAAAGCCGGCCGAGCCCAGTCCCAGATAGGTTCTGGGTCCTGCCGCCCACTTATCCTTGAGCGCCAGCCCGTTGCGACCACGAATGTCTATTCGAGTGAGAGAGCCCGTCATGGCATCAAAGCCGGTGGCGAAAATCAGACAATCAAATTCGTATTCCTGACCGTTGGTCACCAAACCTTTAGGCGTGATTCGCTCAATAGGATGGTCCTTGACGCTAACCAAGGAGACATTATCGCGGTTATAGGTCTCGAAGTAATCGATATCAACGCACAGTCGCTTGCATCCTATCACCTGCTGTGGACATAAGAGATCAGCCACGACCGGATCCTTGACCGTCGCTCGAATCTTGCTGCGGACGAAATCGGCAGCGTAGGCATTGCCTGCCGGCGTCAGTAACAGGTCACCAAAGGCCGCGAGAAACCCAAAGCCACCAATCTGCCACTTGCGCTCAAATTGCGCCGCGCGTTCGGCTTCACTGGCGTCAAACACTGAGCCCGCGTTGCGCTCGGTACGTGAGCCAAAACCACCAGCCTCAAGATTGTTGGCGGCCCGCAACTCACCATAGTGCGCCTTAACCTCCGCAACATATTCCGGCTCAAGCTTGCGGTTATGAGCTGGAATCGAGAAGTTCGGGGTTCGCTGGAACACTGTCAGGTGCGCCGCCTGTTTCGCCAATTGGGGTATCGATTGAACCGCAGAGGAACCGGTACCAATAATGGCAATGCGCTTACCGGTAAAGTCGACACCTTGATGGGGCCACAAGCCGGTATGAAACCAGTCACCCTGATAGGCGTCCAGACCCTCAAACTTAGGCAAGTTGGTCGAGGACAGACAACCCGTCGCCATCACGCAAAACGTCGAGGACAATTCCTCGCCAGCATCGGTGGTAACCTGCCAACGGTTGCTGATTTCGTCAAACACCGCAGCAGTGACTCGCGTTTTAAACTGAATGTCCTTTCGCAGGTCAAATCGATCCGCCACATGGTTGGCATAGGCGAGTATTTCAGGTTGCGGCGCATATCGTTCCTGCCACTCCCATGCCTGCTGTAGGTCATCGGAAAACTGATAAGAGTACTCCATACTCTCGATGTCGCAGCGGGCACCGGGATAACGGTTCCAATACCAGGTGCCGCCGACACCTGCACCCGCCTCAATCACCTGCACGTCCATACCGGCACCGCGAAGTCGATGCAGCATATACATACCAGCGAAACCTGCGCCGACAATGACCGCGTCAACTGTTCTTGCTGTTACCATGAATTGTCTCACTCATCTTTAAGGGGCAAAACTGCCGCGAGAATATCCCACATAAACCAATCACAAACCAGCCTTGTCACCCCTCACCCACACATGCAATCGCCGCTGATTAGGATATGATTAGACCTTTTTCAGCAGACTGTTTCGCAAAATAGGATTCAGCCGTGCAGGGTCGCTTGGTGATTGTTCAGCCCCAGCATCCCGCCCTGAGAGACAGCGGATGAGCGCCCCCAGTCTAGTGCGGCGCCAAAAAAGCAGGTTTCTATCACGAATGGCTTTAGGAAGATTGGCCTTGAGAAGATTGGCTTTGAGAAGAGTGGCTTTATGAAGAAAAACATCTTGTTTATCACTGCAGACCAGTGGCGCGGCGAATGCCTGTCATCCCTGGGGCACAAGGTTCAGACCCCGAATCTCGACCGTCTTGCCGCTCAGGGGGTCTTGTTTCGTCAGCACTATGCGAATGCGGTGCCTTGTGCGCCTTCACGCGCCAGCCTGCATACTGGCATGTACCTGCAGAATCACCGGGCCGGTACCAACGGCACGCCGCTGGATGCTCGGCACACTAATTGGGCCCTGGAGTTGCGCCAGCATGGATATGATCCTGTACTTTTTGGCTATACGGATACGGCCAATGATCCTCGTCAATTTGATGCCGATGATCCTATTTTGCGCAGCTACGAAGGTCCCTTGCCCGGCATCAAACCTGCCGTGATGATGGGTACCTACCCTCACGCCTGGGCCGACTGGCTTGAAGCCAAGGGTTACGCGATACCCTCGCCAAACTTTAATTTATATACCACCCGCACCGACGGCGTGGAATACGAGGCTGGCGGCGCTGAGCCCCTGCCCCTGGCAATCCCGGCGGAGCATCATGACACCTGGTTCATGGTAGACCAGGTCATTGATTACCTGACGACCCACACCGAAGCGAAAACCCAGCCCTTTTGCATCCATCTGTCGTTATTACGCCCGCACCCGCCCTGGGTTGCACCAGCGCCTTACAACAGCCTGTACCCCCCGGCAACTCTAGGCGACTTCAACCGGGCAAGCTCTCGAGAAACCGAGGCGGAGCAACATCCCTTTCTGCGCCATTTTCTCGAACGGCCACACTATGGTGCGCCCCTCGATGAGAGAAAGCAGACTCGGCTGAAGTCAGCTTATTTCGGTTTGATGTCTGAGGTTGACGCAAACCTGGGCAGACTGTTCGAGCACCTGCAGACGCATGGCCTGTGGGAAAACACACTGATTGTCTTTACCTCTGATCATGGTGAACAGATGGGCGATCACTGGTTATTGGGCAAGCTGGGATACTTTGATCAGTCCTATCATATTCCTCTGATCATTCATGACCCGAGCCAGGCGGCCGACCAAAGCCGCGGCCACATCATGGAGGGCTTTACTGAGAATATAGATATCATGCCGACGTTGCTGGACTGGGTTGGCGTCGAGATTCCCCACCAATGCGATGGCCGGTCATTATTGACTGGCTTGCGAAGCGGCCAATTTCCGACCAACTGGCGAACTGAGGCGCACTGGGAATTTGACTTCAGAGACATACTGAACGGCAGCGCTATGGAAGCCGAGCTAGGTCTCACTCATCATCAGTGCACGCTAAATGTCATTCGAGACAATGAGTACAAATACGTGCACTTCACTAACCTGCCACCCCTGTTCTTTGACTTAAAGCGGGATCCCGGCGAACTGCAGAACCTGGCCGATGATCCGACCTATTTGCCAAAAGTCTTGAGCTATGCGCAAAAAATGCTGTCCTGGCGCATGAATCATGACGAACAGACACTGACACACCTGACCTTGACTGAGGACGGTGTCATAGGCCGAAAATCAGCCCGCTACTAGTGTTTTGGTGAAAGGCGCGCGTAACAGCCGCTGGGGATAGCCAAATGCGGGCCTCTCGGCCCGCGCCTATTCTGCGACGGCCACTGCCTCTGCTGACGGCGTTTTGACCGGCGTTTTGCGCGCCGGCACCTTGGCTTTGGCTTTGGCTTTAACTGTGGCTTTGGCTTTTGCTTTGGCTTTAACTTTGGCTTTGGCTTTCGTTTTGGCTTTGGCTTTAACTTTGGCTTTCGGTTTGCGCAACGGGGCGGCTTCTTCAACCCACTTGCCATCGATAAAGTCAGCTCGCCAGCCTGTGGGCTTGTCATCAACCTCGGTCATCACATAGTGCTCTTTGGTCTTGCGGCCAAACTTGACCAGGCTTCGATTGCCATTGGGATCCATGACCGGTGCTCGCATCAGAAAACCATATTTGGGATCAATCTCATTTTGGTGCGGAAGCAACTCATCCAGGTAGGGCGCGCGGGTTTCGCGATTTTTCGGAAACTGGCTGGCGGCCAGGAAAATACCGGCAGCACCATCTCGAAGTACATAGGTGTCATCAACTTTCTGACACTGCAGCTCGGGCATCGCCACCGGATCCATCTTGGGCGGCGCCGCTTCACCGTTTCGAAGCAGCTTACGGGTATTTTTACAGTCCTCACTCGTACAGCCAAAATATTTGCCAAAACGTCCAGTCTTCAACTGCATCTCGGCACCACATTTATCACACGCCAACACGGGGCCATCATAGCCCTTGATCTTGAAGTGGCCGCGTTCGACTTCAGCCCCATCGCAGTCCGGGTTATTGCCGCAGACATGCAACTTACGCTCACTGTCAATCAGATAGCTGTCCATCGCTGTGTGGCAGCGGGAACAGCGGTGCTTGGTCAGCAGGATACGTGACTCTTCCTCTTCATCACCATTAGCACTCACCACCTCGTCACCGGGAATCAGATTGATGGTCGATTTACAGCGTTCTTTGGGTGGCAGATTGTATCCGGAGCACCCCAGAAAAACCCCGGTGCTGGCAGTACGGATCTGCATTTTGCGGCCACATTGCGGACAAGTAATATCCGTCATGGTCGGGTCATTGGCACGCATGCCGCCTTCCTCGCCACTGGCTTTTTCCACCTTACTGCTGAAATCCTGGTAGAACTCCGTCAGCACCTTCTTCCAATCGCGCTGACCACCGGACACCTGATCCAGCTCCTCTTCCAATTCTGCAGTAAAACCATAATCCAGCAGGTTGGGAAAGTTTTCCACCAGACGTGAAGTCACCACATCACCGATCTTGTTCGCGTAAAAGCGCTTATTCTGAAGGTTAACGTAACCTCGATCTTGAATGGTGGTGATGATCGCTGCGTAGGTCGAGGGCCGACCAATGCCCTTCTTCTCCAGTTCTCGCACCAGGCTCGCCTCGCCAAACCGTGGCGGTGGCTTGGTAAAGTGTTGCACCGGATCAAGCTCTACGAGCGATAGTACCTGGCCGACCTGGTAATCAGGCAGCACCGTCTCTTCTTCTTTGCGACTGGCCGGCGGTTGCACACGGGTAAAACCATCAAATCGCAGAATACGTCCTCTAACCCGTAATTCCATCTCACCGGCTGCTACTACGACAGCCGTGCTCGTGTATTCAGCATTCGGCATCTGGCAGGCGACAAACTGACGCCATATGAGTTCGTACAGACGCTCAGCATCTCGCTCCATACCCACAATTGAGGTGGTTTTGACCGTCACATCCGAGGGACGAATCGCCTCATGGGCTTCCTGCGCACCGCTCTTGCTGCTATACACTCTCGAAGCCTCTGGCAGGTAACGTGCACCAAACTCGGCTTCTATCCAATCTCGGCAACTGGTGACAGCATCGTTACTCAAGTTGGTTGAGTCAGTTCGCATATAGGTGATGTAGCCAGCTTCGTAGAGTCGCTGCGCCAACATCATGGTCTTTTTCACCCCGAAACCAAGTCGAGTACTCGCTGCCTGTTGTAGCGTCGAGGTAATAAAGGGTGCAGAAGGACGAGTCTGGGTAGGTCTGTCTTCGCGACTTGTTACGGAGAAGGTTGCCGCCTGCAATCTTGCCAGAGCAGCATTCGTCTGCGCCTGACTGGTCGGCCGAAAGGCTTCGCCGGCGTCCTTGGTTACCTGAAATTTAACAACGTCAGTCAACGTTTTATCGGTTCCACGCAGGTCTGCGAACAGTTCCCAATATTCTTCCGGAACAAATGCTCGTATTTCCTTCTCACGCTCGACGATCAGTCGAACCGCGACAGACTGCACTCGGCCAGCAGAAAGACCACGGGCTACTTTCGCCCACAGCAGTGGGGAAGCCAGAAAACCCACCACCCTGTCAAGAAAGCGTCTGGCCTGCTGCGCGTTGACCATGGCCATATCTATGTCGCCCGGATGCTCAAAGGCTTCCTTGATCGCCTTTTTGGTAATCTCGTTGAAGACAACCCGTCGGTAACGACTCTCATCACCACCAATCGCCTCACGCAAGTGCCAGGCAATGGCTTCGCCTTCGCGATCCAAGTCAGTCGCGAGATAAATCTGGTCAGCGTCCTTTGCCAAGCGCTTGAGTTCGCTGACAACCTTTTCTTTACCAGGCAGCACCTCATAGGTCGCTGCCCAGCCATGTTCCGGGTCAACACCCATTCGTGCAATCAGCTGAGTGTGGGCCTTCTGCTTTTTATACGCGGCCTTTTTGTCAGGCGCCATTTTTCGGGTCTTTGCCGCCTCAGCAGCACGCGCTTTGAGGTCAGCATTACCGTTGCCGCTGGTTGGCAAGTCACGAATGTGACCCACGCTCGACTTGACAATAAAGTCGCTGCCTAGGTATTTATTAATGGTCTTGGCTTTCGCCGGAGACTCAACGATAACTAGCGATTTTCCCATAACTTCCTTGATTATTGCCGGCCAGCGGTAAAATGCCGACATATATAGTGTGTTACCTGGCGCAGGTCAACCTCTAACGTAAACTGATCCCACGCTTGAAAGGATCGCTAGCTTAGCCTGCGGGCGCGTGCTGTTGTCAACCTGCTTGTTCTCAGTGGTCGTGATTCGATGCTGAATCAACCGCTTGCAAAGCCAAAGGGGCGGCGACACAACCTCGCATAAAGTCAATGAGTCTGGCTAAATCTGTGGCATCGCCACGCTCATTCCAGTAAGCCGAAACAATGTTTTTTCGCTCCTCAACTCTGACAACATCGTTAGGAAGCTGCGCCACTGAGCCTTGAAGATACTGACGCAAGGCGACAGGTAACTGAACTGTCTGCGTATCAACCCACTGCCAACCACTGGGCAAACCCTCTGCAGCTGTCGTTGACTGCCTGACCTTTCGTTCTAACGCCCAGTCAAAGGCGATCTGCCTGGCTTCAGACCGAGGCCGAGGCAGTCGATAAGCGATCACGGACATAACCCGCTCCAAGGGCCTGCCGGTATTACTCAGATAAGCTTCAGGATCAGGATCTGGATCGTCAATACGCGTCAGATGCACACTGATCCCCGCCGCCATAGCTGTTTTTCTCTTTTGCATCTGGTCTTTCTGGCGCTTTGACGGCAGGACCGCCAGGATCGGGCCAATGATCATAAAAAGTACTACCGCTATGATGAAGTAAGCCATAATTTCACTGTCTTCAAGTAAATGCGCCGGCGATCGAGCCATTGCTGTTGAGGTCCACCAGTTTACTGTGTAAATTTATCCGCACAGCCACTATTTTGTGAAAAATCTATCCGAGGCTTGAGCTATGAGCGAATACAGACACATATTAGTCGCGGTCGATCTCACCGAAGAATCAGTTCAGGTCACGCAACGCGCTTGCGCCCTGAGAACCGCCTTCTCTGCCAAACTCAGTTGTGTGCATGTGATAGAACCCTTAAGCCTGGCCTATGGGGGGGATATCCCTATGGACCTGTCAACGATTCAGGACCAGATTCAAGACACCGCAAAATCTCATCTCGCCGAGTTTGCCAAGTCCTTGGCGATAGCGCCAGAAAACCAGCACCTGATATTCGGCCGACCAGAAACAGAAATCCACGCGCTGGCAAAAGAAATCGAGGCAGATCTGATCGTGGTGGGTAGCCATGGTCGAGCGGGGCTCGCATTGCTGTTGGGTTCCACTGCCAACGGCGTGCTCCACGGCGCTACGTGTGACGTCCTGGCCGTGCGGGTCGGTATCTGATTTGCATCTGCGTCTCAAAGCAAGACGGCGATAGGGTTTCGGCTTTCTTCCGTGCCGTTATCGCCTGTTGGCTGATACTTTCAAGTCTGAGTCAGGTGTATGGCGCCGACGCTCCGTCGCCTGAACTGCTGGAGCAGCGTCGCGACTATTTGGCGGCCATCGCAGCGATCAAGTCACAACAGAAAAGCCGCTACAGGCAGTTGCGCGCAGGGCTCAGTCATTATCCCCTGCACCCTTATCTGGATTATACCGAGACGATTTATACGCTGGCCCGGCAAAGCAACTCGTCTATCCAGGCATTCATAGACCAGTGGAGCGA
The DNA here is from genome assembly GCA_038106185.1 of Gammaproteobacteria bacterium. GTDB lineage: Bacteria > Pseudomonadota > Gammaproteobacteria > Pseudomonadales > Azotimanducaceae > UBA4582. Next base: position 51,083 of record JAYODE010000013.1, read on the forward strand.
TACACCGCTCGCCGAGCAGCTACGGCAGAACTGGCTCTATTACCTCGCCAAACACCATCGCTGGCAAGAGTTTCTCGACATCTACAACCTTGACAGCGCCACCAGCGTTAATGCCTGCTCTTATGGGCTCGCGCTTTTTCGTACTCAGCAAATTACCGAGGCCTTCGCTCAGGCTGAGCGACTCTGGCTGGTGGGCCGTTCCCAGCCCGATGAATGTGATCCTATCTTCACAGCCTGGCGAGATGCCGGCGTACTTGACGATGTCATGGCCTGGCGGCGCTTTCAATTGGCGATGGCAGACAGCAAACTGACCCTGGCTCGGTATCTGCTGCGGTATATGGATAGCTCGACAAAGCAACTGGCGAGTCGTTTTATAGAAGTCCATCGAAAGCCCGAGCTGATCGCTCAGGTTCAACGTTTTAATGCCGACAATGATCGCCAGCGGCAGATCATTCTGCATGGCATTGCGCGCCTGGCACGCCGTGATGCTCCTGCGGCACTGGCAACCATCAAGGCTTATCAGCAGCGTTACAAGTTTGACTCGACAGAAACCGAGGCGCTGTTTACCAGCATCGGCATTCGCCTGAGTCTGGCCGGTGATCCGAATGATGAGCTGAACAGTCTACCGGTTAGCTTGACAGGCCAAACCGAGCTACTCGAGGCGCGCATTCGCTATGCTTTGAAGCAGCTGGACTGGGGCGAGGCACTGGTCATGATCAACCGTCTCGATCCCGTCCTGCAACAGACTCCTCGATGGTCCTATTGGCGAGCGCGCATCCTGGCAGGATCGACAGACCCCAAGGACCTGGCGTCAGCGACAGACATTTATCGAAGTATTGCCCAGCAACGAGACTTCTATAGTTTCCTCGCCGCTGACATGATTGGCAGTCGTTATGAGTTTGCCGACTCACCCACTCTGGTGACGTCGGAAGAGGTGCTCAATCTGCAGGCTATGCCCGGAATACAACGGGCTGAAGAGCTCTTTGCATTGAATGAGCTGACCCGCGCCAGACGAGAATGGCAGTTTACAACCCACGACTTCTCCCCCCGAGAGCGTCAAATCGCCGCTCGAGTCACAGAGGGCTGGGGTCAGTATCACCAGTCGATTCGCGCCATGATAGACGCCGAGACCTGGGACGATCTGACGCTTCGATTTCCACTGGCCTATCACGACAGCTTTATACTCAATACTCGAGCCGCCAACATCTCTCTGCCCTGGGGTATCGCCATCGCTCGCCAGGAAAGCGCATTTATGCCTGATGCCCGCTCGAGCGCAGGGGCTATAGGCTTGATGCAACTGATGCCTGCAACGGCAAAACAAACTGCTCGGCGCCATGGCGTCAAGTATGCCTCCAGCCAACAGCTGACAGACCCTGAAACAAATATTCAGCTCGGCACCGCCTACCTGGGCAACATGCTTCGGCGCTTCAACAATAATCGTATCCTTGCCTCTGCCGCCTATAATGCTGGTCCTTCACGGGTTGAACGTTGGATTAATCCTGATCTGCCCTTAGACGTCTGGATCGAGACCCTGCCATTCGAAGAGACTCGCAGCTACGTGCAAAATGTCCTGATGTTTTCCAGCATTTACGCTTGGCGCCTGAATCAGACACCGCCTCTGATTATGCCCAACGAGTGGAAGGATTTCTCCTCATAGAATAGCGCCTTCCTCAACTCGGCGAGTCCCGATACTGAACCCGCTGAACCCGAAGACCGCCAAAGGGTGGGCTTAACTGACCCAGCGGCGCAATAGTCGCCAGTGCCGGCTTAGTCAGAACCCGCTGAGTCAGAACCAGCTGAGTCAGTGACAGCTGAGTCAATAGGGTCAATCTCAATTAGGTCAATAAGATCGTGCTGCGAGGGTGTCTGACTCAACGCCAAGTCTCAGGTATACTCACCCTTTATTTATGGCCTAAGGCAGGCACAGATTATCCCGATGAGTAGTTCGATTTCCCCTGAGCCCGCCCTTGAAGCCCTTGTGGATATCGGCGCCAACCTGACCCATGAATCTTTTACCGTGGATTTTGCCGACGTCCTGAATCGCGCCCGCCAGGTCGGCGTGAGCCAGATTATTGTCACTGGCGCATCTTTACAGGGCAGTATTGATGCCCTGCAGCTGGCCCAGCAACATTCGGGCTACCTGTGGGCGACAGCGGGCATCCATCCACACCATGCGAACGAGACAGATGCCACCACGCTAGCACAACTGCGAGATCTGGCCGCTCAACCGCAGATCAAGGCGATCGGAGAGACGGGCCTGGATTTCTTTCGCGATCTTTGTCCTCGACACCAGCAGATCCAGGCTTTTGAAGCCCATATTGAGCTGGCTATCGAAACCGGATTGCCCATGTTCCTGCACGAGCGGGATGCCAGCCGCGCTTTTATTGAGGTACTACAGCCCTATCGGGATCAGCTGAGCCAGGTCGTGGTGCATTGCTTCACCGGTGAGGCAGCCGCGCTCTATAGCTACCTGGACCTGGACTGCTATATCGGGATCACTGGCTGGCTCTGCGACGAGCGCCGCGGTACCCACTTGATTCCTCTGGTGCGCGAAATACCCGCCACTCGACTACTCATCGAGACAGATGCACCCTATCTGATGCCGCGCAACATCACGCCCAAGCCTAAAAGCCGTCGCAATGAACCCGTACACTTGCCCTATGTGTGCCAGGCTGTGGCCAATGCCACTGGCAGAGACTACGCAGACATAGCCCGCACCACCACGGCCAACGCTCGAGCCTTCTTTCGCCTATGAATCTGACCCTTTACACAACCCTCGGTTGTCACTTGTGTGAGCAAGCATTAGAGTTACTCAAAGAGAGTCAGGCTCGAGGCCGCACCTTGACCATTCACTCTGTAGAAATCAGTGACTCAGATGATCTGATCGCCCTGTATGGTGTTCGTATCCCGGTGATAAAGACCCATGACTCAAATACAGAGCTTGGCTGGCCCTTTGACTCAGCCACCCTGGATCAGTTTCTGGATGCCGCAGAATCCTAGCTCACCATTAACCAGGATTTACGGCAGCGAATACCGGCTGGCACCGACCCAAACTGGCGAACAGAACGACAGCGCCGTACAGACAAACCCTGAGAACTATTCGATGATCGCAGCATACGGTACTTGGCAGTCCCCCATCACTTCTGACTTGATCGTCGCTGAGATGGTTGGCGTAGGCAGTCCCGCCCTTGTCGCGGACGCCCATTACTGGGTTGAAGCCAGACCTCGCGAGGCCGGCCGCAACGTCCTGGTTCGGCGCACCCCGGACGGTCGCACTATCGACCTGACACCAGCGCCGTTTAATGTTCGAACTCGCGTTCATGAATATGGCGGCGGCGCCTGGTGGCACGATGCCGAAACTGCCTATTTCTGCAACTTTGCTGACCAGCAAATCTATCAAATCGACAACCTGAATGAGATCCCGACACTTCCTCGCCAGCTGACCCACTCGCCTCATCTGCGGTTTGCTGACGGGATCAAAGATGCTCACCGAAATCGTCTCATCTGTGTGGTCGAAGATCACAGCGATGCGCTCGCCGAGCCGAAGAACTATCTGGCTAGCGTAGATCTCGACAGCGGCGAAGTGACTCCTCTGAGCAGCGGCCACGACTTTTATGCCGCGCCGGCCCTCAGTCCCGATGGCGCGAACCTCGCCTGGATCACCTGGGACCATCCGGATATGCCCTGGGATGGCACGGAACTCTGGCAGGCAGCCCTGGTAGACTCGCGCGATCCTCATTCAAACAACGGTGAACCAGGAATATTGGCCCCGGAGAAAATCGCTGGCAGTCGAACCGAGGCGGTACAACAACCGCGCTATTCGCCCAGTGGTGAGCTGTACTTTGTTTCTGACCGCAGCGGCTGGTGGAATCTGTATCGCTACCTGGAACCGAGTGGAACGAGTCCTCTGTGGCCTATGAGCGCCGAGTTTGGCGAACCCCAGTGGGTCTTTGGCCCGAGCAATTACCAGTTCCTCGGTACCGATATTCTCTGCTGCTTTTCAAACAACTGTGTCAGTCAACTGGCCTTACTGCATGCCGATGGCAGCCACAAATTGCTTCACCAGCCTTACACCGATATCAGCGGCATTCAAGTGAGCGCAGACCAGCGCCATTGTCTTTTTGTCGGCGCAACGCCAACCACCTTCAGTGCCGTGGTCTGTCTTGATCTGGCGACGGGTGAAACGACTCGAATCAAGTCGTCCTGTGACCTGAACCTGGATTCAGGCTATTACGCCCTGCCTCAGGCGATCGACTTTCCCACCAGTAATGGCGAGATCGCGCACGGCTTTTACTACCCGCCGACCAATAAGGACTTTCAGCCGGTTGAAGGCAGCGCGCCACCACTGGTGGTTGAACTCCATGGCGGACCAACCAGTGCGACCCATTCCGGACTTAACCTGCGCAAGCAGTATTGGACCAGCCGCGGCTTTGCAGTGCTGGATGTCAATTATCGTGGCTCCACCGGTTATGGTCGCGTATACCGCGACAAACTCAAGCACCAGTGGGGTATCGTCGATGTCGACGATACTGTGTTCGGTGCCCAGTACCTGGTAGACCGAGGGCTGGCTGATCCTGATCGACTGGCGATCAAAGGCGGCAGTGCGGGCGGCTATACGACTCTGGCTGCTCTAGCCTTGCGTAGTACCTTCAAGGCGGGTGCCAGCTACTACGGCGTTGGCGACCTGGAGGCCCTGGCCAAAGACACCCACAAATTCGAGTCCCGTTACCTGGACAGCCTGATCGGCGAGTACCCTCGTGATATCAAAGTCTATGAGGATCGTTCCCCCATCAATCACATTGATCGACTCGACTGCCCGGTGATCTTCTTTCAAGGGCTGGAGGATAAGGTCGTGCCACCCAACCAGGCGGAGGCGATGGTCGCAGCCCTCGAGAACAAAGGCATCCCTGTCGCCTATGTCCCCTTTGAAGGTGAGCAGCACGGCTTTCGCCAGGCAGCCAATATCAAGCGGGCCCTGGATCTGGAGCTATATTTTTATGGGCGCATCTTTGGATTTATACCGGCCGATAAGATTATCCCCGTACCTATTCTGAATCTCGATTCCTGACTCGCCAGCGGCGCGCCGATTTAAGCAGGCGTTGACACCGGCCGCCGAGAAAAACCCGCGGCTGAGTTGGCGCCGTCGCAGGGTGTGGCAGGAATCTGGAATATTCATCCTGCACGCTTTCGATCAGGGACAGTTCCCATTACTATCAGCCTACAGTCTTCCCGGTCACCTTGATTTATGAACAAGCACTTAAGAATCGCCGTTATCAATGGCGGCACTTCCGCCGAAGCCGAAGTGTCTCGAGTATCGGCTCGAGGTGTCATTAAGGCCCTGCGGGAAAATTACTCAAACGTATTTGATATTCCCCTTGAACCGGGTATCGAGCGACGGCTGGCGGAGTGCCAGCCGAACGTGGTGTTTCCTGTGGTTCATGGGGCGCCTGGCGAAGATGGTACCCTGCAGGGCTTTCTCGATCTGCTCGGCTACGCCTTTGTCGGCAGCGACGTGCAGAGCAGCGCAGTCGCGATGGACAAGATTATTGCCAAACTTATCTTTCGTGCGGCCGGCCTGCCGCTGATTGAGCAGTTGGTCGTCGAGCGACACCAGGGCGTTGCTGCCGCTGCTGCTGCCATACAGAACACCCTTGGAGACTATGTTGTGGTCAAGCCAGCCCGTCAGGGCAGCGCTCTGGGGGTGACCCTGGTGGATAACGCCAGCCAGCTTTTTAGTGCCCTTGAAAATGCCTTTCAGCTGGACGACCGTCTGCTGATTGAACTGCGCATTAATGGCAAGGAGATCACCGTCGGCGTCCTTGATATAGACAATACTGTTGCTGATGAATGTGATGCCGATGTTGGTCGCGCGTCGGAGCGCGAACCTGACGCAGGTCTCGAGACTCGCACCGAGGCCTTTCCGGTAATTGAGATTGCGACACCGGACCAGGCATTTTATGACTATGCCCATCGTTATACCGTGGGCCTGAGTGACCATATCATGCCAGCCCCACTCAGCGCTGAGCAGACTCGGCGGATCCAGAACATCGCCATTCAGGCCCATCGCGCCCTGGGCTGCCGGGATTTATCACGGGCAGACTTTGTGGTGCCCAATGAGAATGAAGAATACCTATTGGAAGTGAATACCCTGCCGGGCATGACGCCGACCAGCCTCTACCCGGATGGTGCGGCCGGCTATGGCCTGAGCTTTGCTGAGCTGGTGAGCTATTTGGTGGAGCGCGCCGCCAAACGCGGACCACGCCATTGTTAGAAAGCACTGGGTAATGAAGACCAGCGCTGTACCCGGGTTTTGGCAGCGACCATATCGTCGCTGCCAGCGCCGGATTTTTCTATAGATCGTAACCCCGCTCATTGTGCTGGTTCAGATCCAGGCCTTCGGTCTCTTCATCCGGAGAAACCCGCAAGCCGATCAGGGCATCAACCAGTTTCAGCAGGATAATAGTACACACCGCTGTGTAGCCACCGGTGGCCAGCACGCCAATCACCTGCACCTGTAGCTGCGAGGCCATGGTCATACCTTCGTTATAACCCTGACCACTGAAGACGCCCAGGCTGGCGCTGGCAAAAATCGCGGCCAGGATTGTGCCTAACGCGCCACCCACACCATGCACTGGAAAGACATCCAGAGAGTCGTCGATCTGCAGCCGCTGCTTGAGGATCATGGTCATATTGAAGCAGACAAGGCCCGCCAGAATACCAATCACCAACCCGCCGGCCGGACCGACAAAACCAGAGGCCGGCGTGATGGTACCCAGACCGGCTACCATGCCAGTGACGGCGCCCAGTGCGCTGGGCTTGCCGAATCGTGACCACTCACAGGCCATCCAGGTCAGGGCACCTGCAGCTGCTGACATGTGGGTGACCAGCATTGCCATACCCGCATCACCATTAGCCGCCAGGGCACTACCACCGTTGAAACCAAACCAGCCCACCCAGAGCATCGCCGCGCCGGTAAATACCATCGTCATGTTGTGCGGGGGCATCGGCACCTTCGGAAATCCTCGACGAGGTCCCAAATACAAGGCACACACCAAAGCCGCAGTACCTGCGGTGACATGCACGACCGTCCCGCCGGCAAAGTCCAGCAGTCCCATCTGACCGAGCCAGCCACCCCCCCAGACCCAGTGAGTCACAGGACCATAAACCACCACCAGCCACAGGGCTGAGAACAACAGCATCGAAGCAAACCGTATACGCTCGGCGAAAGCGCCGACAATCAGGGCGGGCGTGATGATCGCGAAGGTTAACTGAAACATGGCAAACACACTTTCCGGTATGTCGCCAGACAGGGAGTCTTCGCTGAGATTGCCCATAAAGGCATTGCTCAAGCCACCTACCCAATCATTACCTTCGGCGAAGGCCATAGAATAAACCCCTACCAGCCACAGGATCGAGACGACGCAGGTAATCGCAAAGCACTGCATCAGCACGCTCAACACGTTCTTGCTGCGTACCAGACCGCCGTAGAACAGAGCCAATCCAGGCAGCGTCATAAACAGCACCAATGCTGTAGAGGTTAGTATCCACGCGGTGTTGCCGCTGTTAATTGGGCTTTCTGCTGCTGCGGACTGACTGAGCAGTGCTAGCAGCAGAACACTGGCAGCCTGATAGTAACCTTTGATCATGTGTGGGCCTCGTTGGGGTCGTGGGGGCTTTGACATTCAATGACCCCGCTGTGCTGATTATCTCGCGCCCGAGTGTACCGATTCGCTAAATTGCTGGCAACCCACAGTTTTGATCTTCGCCGATTCGCACCAGTGAGCCAATCAATGGCAATTCGGAGGGCAGTCTTGCTTAGACTAATAACAAATATTGAAGAGTTCCTTTAGAGCTATCTGGTGGTCGACATAGCGCTTCACTTGAGGTAAAAAAGTCTCAGGTCAACTTGAAACTGACCTAAAGACATCGTCAAACGAAGTTCGCGATGTAGATTTAGAACGAGCGCCACAACCAGAACCACAACCATAATCACAACCAGAACCACAACCATAATCACAACCAGAGGGAAATCCAGAGTCACAGCCAGAGTCATAGCCAGAGTCAACGTTATCGTCAGAGTTACCGTCAGGGTCCTTTAAAAGTCAAAGCCACTGACAATGACATCACTGAAAGCATGGAGTCGTTTGTTTATGAAAAGGCAAAAAAGAGACAAGAGCAACCGCGCATTTACCCGTGGATACCAGTTTGGCATGCACGGTAAATCGAAAGAATTATGTCCCCACCACGACGAAGATACCCGTCAATCCTGGCTCAGCGGCTGGCGCACCGGCAGAGAAGATAACTGGGATGGCTATATAGGGACCGCGGGCGTTGGTCGATCCCCGGCGGTCTGAAACGGCTGGCATGCCATCCAGGCGGCTTTTCTTCATCTTTTGTTACAAGCGTTTTATACAAACGCTTTTAAACAAACGCTTTTAAAAAACGCTTTTAAAAAAAGGTAAAAGGCGTTGATACAAAAGCGGCCTACATAAGCAGTCTACATAAGCAGCCTACATAAGCCGAAAAAAAGGCGCTGATCACAATCTTTGATCAGCGCCTTTTTCTTTGGCCATTTACCCTCTATTTACCCTCTATTTACCCTCAGGCAACCACGGCTTTCTGCTTATCACCTGCAGTCGCGCGATACGCCTTGATGGACCTGACGCTATCGACGATCAGATCAGGGCCTGCATAGATAAACCCTGTATAGAGCTGCACCAAATCCGCGCCAAGACGGATTTTTTCAGCGGCGTCATCCCCTGTCATAATACCGCCGACGCCAATGATGGCCATCTTGCCCTTGACCTCTGCCGCCACCAACGACAAGACATGATTAGCAAGATCTCGAAGTGGTTCTCCACTTAATCCGCCCAGTTCATTACCATGTTTTTCCCCGGCAACCCGATCTCGAGCGATGGTGGTGTTGGTGACAATGACACCATCTATCTCAAAGGATTGAAGTCGCTGAACCAGACGCCTGACTTCCTCGTCTGCCATATCTGGCGCTATCTTGACCACCAGTGGTACGTTTTTGCCGTGTGCCTGCACCAGTTTTGTATGTTCGTTTTTCAGACCTTCCAGCAACCTCGCCAATTCCGTCTCGTGCTGCAGGTGGCGTAGCCCTGGCGTGTTCGGCGAGGAGATATTCACAACTATATAAGACGCCAGCGCATAGACCTCGCGGAGACACAGCGCATAATCCGCCAATGCGTTTTCTACCGGCGTCACCGCATTCTTACCGATATTGATGCCCAGCACGCCCTTGAACCGGGCCTTGCGAATACGCTCGCACATGACTGTCACGCCATCATTATTGAAGCCCATGCGATTGATCAGAGCCCGTTTGCGCGGCAGGCGAAACATCCGTGGGCCAGGATTTCCTGGTTGGGGCTTGGGTGTCACAGTACCCACCTCAAGAAAGCCAAAGCCCATCGCCGCGAGACCATCAATACACCGAGCATCTTTATCTAAACCGGCTGCGAGACCCACTGCATTGGGAAATTCGATGCCCATCACCGTGATCGGATCGCGAATCATTTCTCGCGCGAGTAATGGCGACAGATTAAAGCGCTCGAGCCACGTCATGGATTGCAGAGACAGATGATGGGAAGCCTCTGGTGGCATGAGGAACAGCAGGTCGCGAAAGAGGGAATAATTCATGGCAGTAGTAGTTTTACCTGGCTTTAGACTGCCGCATTATAGGCGATTAGGCCAACAAAGTGGTCACTCAAACCGACAGGACCTGAACTACACGCCTAAGCCCCTCATAAGGAATCCCTCATAAGAGCCCCTCAATAGCTCAATAGCGGACCGATGCGCTCGAGCTGGACTGAGCCAGGTCCATCAGTTCTCTGATGGCAACCGTGAAAATGGCCTGATCTATGACGCCGGCACCACGCATCTCGGCCTGCAGCACCAGCCAGCGGTCGACCATCGATTGATGCTCACCGAGCCAGCGTTGCACCATGGCGCCGGCAGCTTCACTGGTATCAGCACCATTCAAAACTGCAAGGGTTATCGCCAGCTGCTGCCAATTCAGATCGTCCTGCAGACTCTCGCGGGCCAGCGCCTGCCACTGATTCAGGGCCTGATACTCGTGAATCTGTTTGCTGAACCAGTGCAGGTGCAGTTGTTCGCCGACAACAAAAAAAACACTGGCAACCTTCTCGATACTGACACCCGTGCGGTTCGATGCCTCGACAATCCCCATGATCGAATACAGGTGATGGGCCGCTGCGACAAAACTCGACAAGGCCTCATCGACGCCCATGCTCACCAGCCGGTCTCGGCCCGTTTGCCATTCCTGGAGCGCATTACCAACCAGCAATCGATCCCACCGGCCAAACAGCAGTTGCAGTGCTTGAGAAAATGCCGGCACCTCCTGACTCAGATCGAGGGCGCGCCGACGATTGCGAATCAGCCAACGAGTAACTCGGCGAATCAGCCGGCTGACATCCATCATCATGGATTTCTGCAACTGGTGATTCACCAAATAATCCAGCGCGGAAAGCGCATCCCAACGTTGTTCGAACTGGAAGATATCTCGAGCCCCCACATAAGCCTTGGCGATCACGGCTACCGAAACACCGGTTGACTCAATCATACGCTCGACGAAATTCATACCCATATGATTCACCATGCGATTGGTCAATTGAGTGGCAATGATTTCTCGGCGCAGACGATGCTGCTGCAGCGCTTGTGGGTATTTTTTGACCAACGGCGCGGGAAAGGCATCAAACAGCTCTCGTAAAAAATAAGGCTCATCCATGCTGCTTGACGCCGCCAGCTGCTCTTTCAGACCACTCTTGACATAGCTCGTCAGAATCGCAATTTCCGGAGGTGTGAAGTAACGGCCCTTGGCGCGCCGCTCCTGTATTTCATCGTCACTGGGCAAATACTCAAGCTGTCGATCCAGACGGCCCTGATCCTCCAGGACGGAAAGAAGTTGCGAATATTCATAATTTCGGCGCTGCGCCTGATAACTCATGAGATCAATTGCTTGCGCCTGCATGTAGTTGTTATCAAGAACGATCGATGCCACCTCCTCCGTCATTTGACCCAGCAACTTGATCCGGCTTCTGGCATTCAGCTTGCCGCTTTCCATAAGCTGGTTCAGCAAGATTTTGATATTCACCTCGACGTCAGAACAGTTCACTCCGCCGGCATTGTCGATGAAATCTGTGAAACAGATACCACCGTGGAGATTAAACTCAACTCGAGCCAATTGAGTCATACCCAAATTACCACCCTCACCCACGATGCGACAGCGCAGATCAGCACCATTGACTCGAATCGCGTCATTAGCCTTGTCACTCACATCAAGATGCGACTCATGACGACTCTTGACGTAGGTACCGATTCCACCATTCCAGAGCAAATCAACCTGCGCTTGCAGAATCACAGTCAGCAGCGCGTTCGGTGCAAGCTGATTTTCAGTGATACCAAATCTTTGCTTCATCTCGGCTGAAATTGGAATCGATTTCGCGCCTCGGTCAAATACACCGCCGCCCTTTGAAATCAAACTGCGATCATAGTCAGCCCAACTTGACCTTGGCAGGTCAAACAATCGTTTGCGTTCAACAAAGCTGCTGGCTGCGATTGGCATGGGATCAACGAAAATATGCAAGTGATTGAAGGCGGCTACCAGACAAATGTGCTTTGACATCAACATACCGTTACCAAACACGTCGCCAGACATATCGCCGATACCCACCACGGTAAAGTCATTTTCCTGAGGGTTGATACCGAGATTTCGAAAGTGCTGCTGTACAGAGATCCAGGCACCTTTAGCAGTGATAGCCATGGCCTTATGGTCATAGCCGACACTACCGCCAGAGGCAAAGGCATCGCCTAGCCAAAAATGGTTGGCCATTGAGATTTCGTTGGCGATGTCAGAGAACGCAGCCGTACCCTTGTCTGCTGCAACGACCAGGTAATAGTCGTCATCGTCATAGCGCACCACATCACGGGGCGGGACTACCTGTCCTTCGATGAGGTTATCGGTCAGATCCAGCAGCCCCTGAATGAAAATTTTGTAACAGGCGATGCCCTCTTCGGTGACCACTTCTCGGCTCGCCCCTTGCGGAATTTGTTTTGGCAAAAAACCCCCTTTTGCCCCTACAGGTACTATCACTGAGTTTTTAACCTGCTGGGCTTTGACTAATCCCAACACCTCGGTGCGATAGTCTTCACTGCGATCTGACCAGCGAAGTCCGCCGCGAGCTACCTTCCCGCCGCGCAAATGCACACCTTCAACTCGCGCGGAATAAATAAAAATCTCGTGCACCGGGCAAGGCTTGGGCATCTCACTAATCAGGGCCGGGCTTAGCTTCAGCGCCAGGCACTGGCCGACTTGACCGGCTGCATCGCGCTGAAAAAAATTCGTTCGTTGAGTGGCCAAAATCATTTCCAACAGACGCCGAAGGACTCGGTCTTCACCCAGATTCTCAACTGCATCTATGTGCTTGAGAATGGTTGCCTGCAATTTATCAGCGCGGCGATTAGCCATGGCACGGTCAATAAACGGATTAAAGCGCTGGTTGAAGAGTTCAAACATCATGCGCGCGATCATTGAATAGCGAGTTAAGCAGTCAGCAATAAAGGGCTGGCTGTAGCTGCTTTGCAGTTGGCCAAAGTAGCGAGCGTAGGCGCGAATCACTTTGACCTGTCGGTACTCCATACCGGCCGAAGGTACCAGTCGATTAAACGAATCGTTCTCCTTGCCGCCGTGCCAGATGTCTTTGAAAGCTGCCTCAAACAAGGGTTTGATGCTTGCCAAACCGTCCTTGGGTGCCGTGATAAATTCCAGCACAAAGTCGTGAATCCAGATTCGACCTTGTGGATGCAGTATTTCATAAGGGTGCTCTTCAATCGACCTGGCACCCAGGTTCTCAAGAATAGGAATCACATTCGACAGAGGCAGTGAGTAGCCTCGATGAAACAATTTGAAGCAGGTATAAGTCTGATCGCCATCGACGACTTCGTAAAGGTTCAATTCAAGAGGGTTGGCAGCCGTCAGGGCCTGTAAATAAACGATGTCTTGTGATGCGGTCTGAGGACTGAAATCCGCTTTATAGCCAGGGGGGAAAATGCCGCCATAGGTCTCCAGCAAGGATTCGGCGACAGATCCAGCGCTCGCATCAGTTACTGTGTCAGCACCGGTTGCCGCCGCCGACAAGGGGTATTGGCGCAGCAGAACTTCATGCAACTCGTCGTCCCAGGAGCGTGTTAGTTTAAGAATTGCGTCCTCGAGTGCCGGTATGTTGATCTCGATCGGCCGAAGCGGATCTATGCGAAAGACAAAATGGGTGCGAATCAGGGTGGACTCTGAGAACAGAGTCGAGAACTCTGTATCCAAGGGGTGCAGGCACTCGGCCAGCAACGCCTGTACCTTGCGCCGCAAGGCAGTATCATAGGTATCCTTGGGCACATAGACCAGGCAGGATACAAAGTCCTCAAAGCGCCGCACCAGCAGTCGAACGATTCGGCGTTCTTGCAGTGCGAAGCTACTCATCACTGTTTGCGCCAGCTCTTCAGCAGATGCCAGAAACAACTCTTCCCGCGGCAGAATCTCGATAATGCGATTCAGCTCTCGGCCTTTTTGACTCGACGCTGACAACTCACCAGCGGCGTACACCTGTTCAATTTTCTGCCTGACCAGTGGAATCTTTCGCGGGTTTTGATTGAAGACTGAGGACGTGAACAGGCCAATAAACCGACAGCCTCGCCGCTCGGCACCTTGCACTACTGGATTGGCAGGTCGAATGATGGTGATGGCGTCGTAATAGGCAGGCCGGTGGACCTGGCTTCTGTAGGGCAACTTGGTGATTAGCAATTGAGCCGGCGCCGAATCATGCACTCGCAGCACCAGGTTATCGGCAGTCATGTTCCGTCGACATAATCCCAGCGCGACCGCAGGTAAACGAGTCAAACTCTTCTGTGTTTTGCCCAGGGTGAATTCTTCATAACCCAGAAAGGTAAAATTGTTCGAGTATAACCAACGCAGAAACTCGCTGTGTTCCACATCGAGTTGTGAGGCATTATGCCCCGCTCCGATCTCGTCGCCCCAGAGGAGTAATTGCTGCCGCATCGGCGCAAAATCATGAACAACTCGCTGCACCAGCTTTAGAATCTGGCGAATACTGCGCTCAAGACCGCCGGTCTCTGGAATCTGCTCAATTTCCAGATGAATCAGCGTTTCGTTAGGGTTTTTGTCCTCAATGATCAGACTTCGACCCTTGGCTCGCACCACACTCAGCAGGCACTGCTGAACCTCAATCAGAACTAAACCCTGCTGGGTCAACTCCATTCGAATGGAATCCAGCAAAAACGCCATATTTGGCGCGACCACTTCCACAAGGGTCCGTTTCGATTCTGGACCCTGCTGTGTCGAAGCCGGGTTAAAGACTCGGACTATGGCCCGCTTGCCGTTGAACTGCCGATAGAAGTCCCAGCCGGAGTGGACCGCCGCCAATACGGCGTCCCAGTCTCGGTAGAGCAATTCTGACAAGGGTTCCTGAGAGTAGTAGAAGCGGGCGAAACGCAACAGCCCCTTGTCCTTTGATTGTTTCTGAATTCTGCGCTCAAGCGCATGATAAAACGCCGCCTTGGTCTCGATATTTCTGATGCTCATGAAACTTTCCCCAGTGATAGCCTGGCTAAGGACAAACCTCGGCATTCATCTGGTAGAATCAGCAAGCGCCAGGCGCTCCTTGTCTTGATGACTGCTTCGAAGAAAGCCTGTTTCCTCGGTGCACGCAGGAACCGTCGCAGATATTGATGGTCTATAGACCGTCAGAGTTTGACATACATTTTGTTACATTAATTCACCAGTTAGAAGAACCAATAATCCATGCAAGACACAATACGAACGCCTATACAGCATCGCGACAGCATGCTTGAACTTGAAAAATGGTTGAGCCAGCAGATTATTGGCCAGGAAAAGCTCGTCAATCGCCTCCTTATTGCCCTGTTGGCAGATGGCCACCTGTTGGTAGAAGGGGCGCCCGGGTTGGCCAAGACCAAGGCGATCAAGACCCTTGGGCAGGCGATAGAAGGAGACTTTCACCGCATTCAGTTCACCCCGGATCTGCTGCCCTCGGATATTACCGGTACCGAGATTTACCGTGCTCAGGAAGGTAGCTTTGAATTTCAGCGGGGCCCCATCTTTCATAACCTGATACTCGCCGATGAAATAAACCGGGCGCCGGCCAAGGTTCAATCGGCCTTGTTGGAGGCGATGGCTGAGCGCCAGGTCAGCTTCGGTCGTCAAACCTTTGAATTGCCAGAGCTGTTTCTGGTCATGGCAACCCAAAACCCTATCGAGCAGGAGGGTACCTATCCGCTACCAGAGGCTCAACTCGATCGTTTTCTGATGCATGTCACCGTCGACTACCCAAATGCCGAGTCAGAACGTGCAATCCTTAATCTGGTTCGCGCTGAAGCCCTCGCTGCGCGCACTCAGGTAGACCCTGTGCAGCCTATGCCTGTTTCGCAGGCAACCCTGTTTGCCGCTCGAGCCGAAATCCTCAGGCTGCATATGGCACCATCTGTCGAGGACTATATCGTCCAATTGACGATGGCGACCCGTAACCCCGGCGCCTATGGTGCGGACCTCGCCAACTGGCTTGACTATGGCGCCTCTCCCCGCGGCACCATAGCCCTGGATTTGTGTGCCAGGGCCAATGCGTTCCTGCTGGGCAAAGACTTTGTCAGCCCCGATGACGTCCAGGCCGTGGTTCACGATGTCTTTCGGCACCGCATCATCGTTAGCTTTGAGGCAGAAGCGACGGGTATCGATGCCGATCAAGTGATCAGAACCCTGGTCCAGCGTGTCGCTGCAGCCTAAGGCGGGTCAACCAGCATGGTCATGAAGCGCGTCAGGCAAGCCAGCACTCGAGAACTACCGGTAAGAGGCGGCGCCTACACAGACATTAGAGAGCTGATTCGTTTGCGTTATGCCAGCAAAGCCATTGACGCCTTTGCCACCAGTAAGGCGCGCAAGCCTTTATCCGGGATACTGGCCTCGAACTTTCGTGGTCGAGGCATCGACTTTGCCGAGGTTCGCAACTACCAGCCTGGCGATGATGTTCGTACCATCGACTGGCGAGTGACGGCCAGGACTGGCGCGGCGCACACCAAGTTGTTTCAGGAAGAAAAAGAGCGCCCCGTTCTGATCCTTGTGGACCAGTCTCAGTCGATGTTTTTTGGATCCCAGGTGGCATTCAAATCCGTGTTAGCCGCCGAAGTTGGCGCCTTGCTGGCCTGGACAGCACTGGAACGGGGCGATCGAGTTGGCGGCGTCGTGTTTTCAGAGGCGGGGCACAGATCCGTCAGACCGCGCCGCAGCAAGCACTCGGTGTTAAGGCTGTTGCATGAAATCAATGACTTTAATCATTTACTCAATCAGCAGCCGCTGGCAGCGACCAACACTAACTCTCTGGTAGAGGCGCTGCGCAATTTGCGCCGAGTGGCGAAACACGGATGTGCCGTATTCATCATCAGTGACTTCTCAACTTTGGCCGATACGGGCAACGAAGAAGCTCGCTTGCACCTGAACCAGATAGCGCGGCAGAACGACCTGGTGGGCATTCATATCTCAGATGCGCTTGAACGCGCGCTGCCAAGACCCGACCTCTACACCATCACTAACGGGGTTGAACGGGTGAGAATGGACACAGCCGACAAGCATTTTCGAGAGGACTATCATCGGCGATTTGCTGAGCAGGTCGACGCGCTGAGGCGAGAGTTTACTCGGCAGAAGTCCCCTTTGCTGGAATTACAGACCCATGAGCCGATGATTTCGAGCCTGGCCAGCAAGTACAATGACTATGTCAGGCAGGCCTGAGCATGGCTGTGTCTCCTGACCCACTCAACAATCCTGCGATGCCGAATAGCCAGCAGCTGGACCCGCTGGCCCAACTGCACGATATTCGCCTGCCAGCACCGATTGAGACCTGGCCACCGGCCTTTGGCTGGTGGTTGCTGGGTCTGCTGACCCTGGCTGCAGTGGCTGGCCTCAGTTACAGCCTTTGGCGCTATTGGCGCAGGCAGCGCTATCGCCGTGAAGCCAATGCCGAGTTACAGACAATTTATGCTGCCTATCAAGACTCGAGGGACCAACAAGCCTATCTGCGAGCCTATAGCGATTTACTCAAACGGGTCGCACTGACCCACTATCCGCGCCATCGAGTCGCCGCGCTGACCGGCCAAGCCTGGGTTGATTTTCTGGATAGTACCGGGCGCAGCCTTGCGTTTTCCATGGGCGCGGGTCAAGTACTGGTTCAGGCCCCCTATCAGAATCAGGCCGAAGTACAGCTAGAGATAGACGTTGCCGCCTTGCAGCGCCTCGGCAGTGACTGGATCAAGCATCATGTCGCCTTACCCGCGCAGGAGTCGCCATGATAGAGCTGCTCTGGCCATGGGCACTGTTGGCCTTGCCTTTACCCCTGCTGGCCTATTGGGGGTTACCCGTCGCGCGGCGCGAAGAAGCCGCACTGCAGGTACCTTTCTTTCGCATCGCGGCCCAATATCATGCACAGACCGGCCGTTCGAAGAAAGGCGCCGTGTTGCGCCGTCTGCTGCTGGTGCTCGCCTGGCTGGCGTTGGTCGTTAGTGCTGCTAGACCACAATATATTGGCGATCCGGTGCAGCTGCCAACCAATGGACGCGACCTGATGTTGGCCGTGGATATCTCAGGTTCTATGGGCACCGAGGACATGGCCGTCGGCAACACCATGACCACCCGTCTGCAAGTGGTCAAGGCTGTGGTAGGTGATTTCGTCGAGCGCCGTATCGGCGATCGCCTCGGCCTTATCCTCTTTGGCAGCAAGGCCTACCTGCAAACGCCGCTGACCTTCGATCGCGCAACAGTTAGGTCCCTGCTGCTGGATACCCCATTGGGCATAGCTGGCGGCAAAACCGCGATAGGCGATGCCATCGGGTTGGCGGTCAAACGGCTGCAGTCACGTCCCGCAGAAAGCCGAGTGTTGATCCTGTTAACAGATGGACAGAACAACATCGGCGAGCTGACACCACTTCAGGCGGCGAAGATCGCCGCTCAGGAAGGTGTCAAAATCTATACGATTGGCTTTGGCGCCGAGGAAATGCAGGTGCCCGGCTTGATCTTTAATCGCACCGTCAATCCGTCGGCGGAACTCGACAGCAAAACCCTGACGGAGATCGCCGAGCTGACCGGTGGCACCTACCAACGGGCCCGCAGCGCGGCAGAGCTGCAACGGATTTATGCCCTACTGGACGAGCTCGAACCCATCGAACAGGAACAGGAAACCTACCGGCCGATCAAATCATTGTTTTACTGGCCGCTGGCGCTGGCGTTACTGTGCAGCCTGCTGCTGGTGCTGAGTCACCCGATGCTGGTCAGCGGCTGGCAGGGGCTGCTTCGGCGCCGGCCAGATAGCCAGGCCACCCTGGAGCCAAGGCCATGATCGACAGCCAGCTATTGCGCCTCATGGACGACTTCCACTTTCTGCGACCAGACTGGTTCTATGCACTGATACCTGCCGTATTGCTGTTTATCCTGGTCAAGCGCCGCGAGCAGCAGGGTACCAGTTGGGCCCAGACGATTGACGCTGGTCTGCTGCCTTATCTGCTGGCGCTGCCTGGCAGGACGGGTAGTCGTCGCCTGTTGAACCTGTTATTGGTTGGCTGGCTTCTGGCTATCGTCGCCCTGGCAGGCCCAGTCTGGCTGAAAACGCCACAACCGGTCCATGAGCGCGAAGATGCGCTGGTGATTATCCTGGACTTGAGTCGGTCCATGTATTCGATCGATCTGAAACCCAATCGCCTGGTGCGTGCTCAACGAAAGCTGCAGGACCTGCTGGCATCGCGCAAAGAAGGCGTGACGGCCCTGATCGCCTATGCCGGTGACGCCCATATCGTTTCACCCCTGACTGATGACGCCAACACCATCAGCGAAATGATTGCGGCGGTGACGCCAGAGATCATGCCAGCACCCGGCAGTCAATTGGCGCCCGCCCTGAATCTGGCAGTTCAGCTTTTTGCTGATGCCGGCGTGGCATCCGGTCGCATCCTGTTGCTCACCGATGAGATTCGAGACATAGCTGACGCGCAGGCAATTGCCCGCCAACACAGAACTGCCTACCCCATTTCCGTCATGTCGGTCGGAACGCCGAACGGTGCGCCCATCGACGGCAGCAAACTGCTGCGAGATGGCGGTTATCTGAAAGATGCTCAAGGCAATCTGATCATTCCTCGCGTCAACCTGGCAGCCATGCAGGACTTCGCTCGAGTCGCCGGCGGTCGTTACAGCCCTATGACCCTCACCGATGAAGACCTGGCGTACCTGTTGGCAAACGACAACCTGGCGCCTACTGCTGAGTTTCGTGAGTTGGAACGGGACTTTGATGTCTGGTTTGAGGAGGGTCCCTGGCTGGTCCTTCTGCTGTTACCCCTCGCCGCCTTGTGCTTTCGGCGAGGCTGGCTATGGAGTCTGCCATTATTAATGATGCTGCCTCAGGAACAGGCCCAAGCCTCAGTTTGGGACGATCTTTGGCAGACCCGCGACCAACAGGCGCAGCAGGCTTTGGCGAGTGGGGATGCAGCCAGCGCCGCCAGCCTGTTTGACGACCAGGCCTGGCGCGCCGCAGCCCAGTATCGAAGTACCGATTATGCCGA
>JAYODE010000013.1:70838-77257 GCA_038106185.1 Gammaproteobacteria bacterium
TAGGCGCCTGACAAACCTGCTGCTGGCGCTGATGCTGGCCCTCGTGAGCGGCATCAGTCAGGCAAGCCTGACGACATCCATCGACCGCAGACAAATATCCGATGCAGACCTGATTCTGTTAAAGGTGCGGCTCGAAAATGCCGGTACCAATCAGGCGCCGGACTTCAGCCTGCTGGAACAGGACTTTGAGATCATCAGCATCAAGGGGCCACAAAGCACCAGCCGCACCAGCATCATCAATGGCAATACAACCGCCGAAGTTTATGTGCTCTGGGAGCTTTCTCTGCGCCCTCGCCGTCTCGGTCAATTAATCGTACCCGCATTGGTCGCCGGCAATTATCGGTCCGCACCCATCCCAATCAACGTGGTTAGACAAACTGCCGAAATGCGCCGTCAGGCCAGTGAGTACGTATTTTTTGAAACCAGTACTGACACCAACGAGACCTATGTTCAGGCGCAGGTTCTGTATACCGTTAAACTGTTTTATGTGGATGCCGTGTCTGGCGACTTTCCCGCGCCCCCTGCGGTCGATGACGCGGTGATTGAAGCCATTGAAGGTGAACAGCGCTACGATGCTGTGATGAATAATCGGCGTTATTATGTCCTTGAGAAACGCTATGCCATTTACCCACAGAAGAGTGGCGAACTGGTTATTCCAAGAGAAACCTTTGCCGGGTCCCGCGGCAGCAACCGTTTCTTCGGTTCCGGCGAGCGAGTCGTTGCTGTTTCTGAGGCGCACACCATCCGGGTCAACCCCAGGCCTGCCAGTTTTCCCGGCGACAACTGGTTGCCAGCCAGCGGCCTGATTTTGACCGAAGCCTGGGGCCAATCGCCACCTACCTTTACCGTTGGTGAGCCTATCAATCGAACCCTGACCCTGACCGTTGAAGGCGTGGCCGGCTCACTGTTGCCGCCTATGCCGGCGCTGAAACTCGCGAATGCCAAGACCTATGAGGACCCGCCCACGGTCACAGAACACACCACCATCAGTGGCATAGTCGCCACGCAAACCTACACCATCGGTATTGTTCCCACCGCCGCCGGCACTCTGCAGCTACCTGCCATACGCATCCCCTGGTGGAACACTCGAACCGACTCATTAGCCTATGCCGAGCTGCCGGCCGCCAGCTTTAGTGTACAGCCTTCGGCCAGCCCTGCGATCGACCTAAGCCAATTGACCCCGATTGTGCCAGCAGTCATGCCTGACGCGCTCGACTCGGCGACCAGTGTGACACCCGCCCAGCCGGTACTCGATGCATCGCCTCTTAATCTGATCAGCTCAGTGCTGGCCGTTATTTTCGCGGCCTTATGGCTGATTACTCTAGGCCTCTGGTGGCTCAGCCGGCGTCAGGCTCGCCGCACAAACCTCTCACAGCCACCGGAGAAAGCACCTACCACGAATGAAGCCACGCGCTTTGCCGAGTTCACTCGCGCCTGTCGCCAGGGTGAGGCTGGCGCTGCACGTCAAGCGCTGATGCTGTGGGGGCTTGAGTGTTATCCCTCGATCAACTCGCTACAAGAGTTGGGTCAATACCTGGACAAACATAGCCCTTTCGATGACGCACCCACACAACTGGCCACACAAAAAGCCGTACAGAAGGGCATACAGAAGGGCCTACAGAAAGTAAAACCCGTAACCGAACAGATAGCCGAGCTGGAAACCTTTCTCTATGGAAGCCCTGCTCAACAAAGCTGGCAGGGTGCGGGACTCCTGGCAGCCGTGACCAGAGCGACAAACCAGCTTCGCCAGCAGCGAAAAGACAACTCTTCACTCTTCAGTAATCTGAAGCATCGGGATCTGGTATCGGCACTGAATCCCGGTGGCCGCTAACCCTCGATAAGCCAAAGGCCGTCTTTAAGGTCTGCCGAGCAGACTGAGGGGAAGCGCCGCATTAGGCTTTTATACATTAAGCTTTTATACATTAGGCTTTTATATAGACCTATGAAAAAGCCTAATGCGTGTTTCAATAAAACTAGAGGCTCTTTGATACCACCTCAAATACGTCTTTGGACAGATTTTCCGTGTCGAGAATACGTTGTAAATGCTGGCGCATCAGGGTCTGACGCTCTTCATCGTACTTGCGCCAGCGTGTCAGTGGACTCAGAATCCTGGCGGCAACCAAGGGGTTGATGCTGTTAAGCGCTATGACGGTGTCAGCCAGAAACCCATAACCCTCGCCATTTTTCGCGTGAAAGTTGACGTTATTCTGAAACGCAAAGGCCACGATAACCGACCGCAACCGATTCGGATTCAGCATCGTAAAGGCCGAATGTTGCATCAAGGCCTTGACCCTATCCAGCGCGCCGGGCAAAGGGCATGACGCCTGCAGACTAAACCATTGGTCAATCACCAAGGCTTCGTCCTGCCAGCGCCCATAGAAGGTCGTCAGCGCTTTTTCTTTCGCCTGCAAAGCCAAGGGTGAAGCCGAGTTTACCAGGGCCCGAATCGCTGCACTGGTATCGGTCATGCAGTTGGCTGACTCGAACTGAGCCACGCATAAAGGCACCATCTCGGTATTCTCCGGCACCATCAGATACGCCAGGGCAACGTTCTTCAGACTACGACGAGCGACTTCACTGGCGCTGACATCAAAGGGTCGATCATCCTGATTGAGTTTATATACGGCAAGCAACACACCGGCGAGTTGAGTCGCAATCGCCAGCCGCACCGCTTCACGGGCGGCATGAATCGCATCGACATCTGCCACGGTAAACAGCTCGGCCAGATAGGTCTCAGCGGGCAATACCAGCATCTCGGCAATCATCGCCTTGTCGAGGGTCGAATCAGTATGCCGCGCGACCGCTTGATCCAGATTGCTCTCGCAGGCCTTGATGAGACGCGGATCTACTTGCGGCGCCCGACCCTGTTGGATCTGCTCCACCACCTCTTGTATGACATCGACTGCCAACCGTTGCGCCGCATCCCAGCGATTAAAACCGTTCGAGTCATGACTCATCAGAAACATCAACTCGTCTCGAGAGTAATCATAGTTCAGCTTCACCGGTGCCGAAAATCCTCGCAACAGGCTGGGCACGGGTTTTTCACTGATATTGGTAAAGACAAAATGTTGCCGAGCCTCGGTCAGATTCAGCACCACCGTATGGGCGCCAGCCTCGTCCTGAACATTCGCCACCTGCGGCGTCTGATCCGCTTCATTGAGCATAAGGCGCAGAGGCATGTCGGCACCCGCTTGATCCAACAAGCCAATCGCCAAGGGCAAATGAAAGGGTAACTTTTGAGTCTGGCCGGGCGTTGGCGGGCAGCTTTGGGTAACGCTCAGGGTGTAGGTTTGCGCAGCGGAATCAAAATGGCTCTGAATCTTCAGTACCGGTGTACCGGCCTGAGAATACCAGCGCCGAAACTGGGTCAGATCAACCTGAGTGGCATCTTCCATGGCCTTCACAAACTCTTCGGTCGTCACGGCCTGACCATCATGCCGGTCAAAATACAGGTCGGTGCCGCGACGAAACTGTTCAGGCCCCAACAGGGTTTGAATCATACCCACGACCTCTGCACCTTTTTCGTAAACAGTGGCCGTATAAAAATTGTTGATTTCGATGTAGGTATCCGGCCGAATGGGGTGTGCCATGGGGCCGGCATCTTCCGGAAACTGAGCGCCCCGAAGCGTGGCGACATCATTGATACGACAGACTGTGGGCGAACCCATTGTTGCCGAGAACTGCTGATCACGCAGCACGGTAAACCCTTCTTTAAGACTCAATTGAAACCAGTCTCGACAGGTCACTCGATTACCGGACCAGTTATGGAAGTATTCATGACCCACCACTGATTCGACGCGCTGATAACCTTGGTCAGTCGTGGTGTCAGGCCGCGCCAACACGCAAGACGTATTAAAGATGTTCAGTCCCTTATTTTCCATCGCGCCCATATTGAAGCTTTCTACGGCCACAATCATGAAGATATCCAGGTCGTACTCGCGGCCGTAGGCTTGCTCATCCCAGCGCATGGCATTTTTCAGCGCCAACATGGCGTAGTCGACCTTATCGATGTTATGCGCCTCAGTGAAAATCTGCAGCTTCACAGCTCTGCCGCTCATGGTCACAAAGGTATCGTCGACATGCTGGAGATCGCCGGCCACCAGCGCAAACAGATAGGCCGGTTTCATGAACGGATCTTCCCAGGTGACCCAGTGACGCTCACCCTCTTCACCGCGCGCTATGTCGTTGCCGTTTGACAGCAGGATCGGATAACGGCGTTTGTCCGCATTGATCGTGGTGCGATACTTCGACATCACGTCTGGCCGATCCAGAAACCAGGTGATGTTGCGAAATCCCTCTGCCTCACATTGGGTGCAA
The DNA here is from genome assembly GCA_038106185.1 of Gammaproteobacteria bacterium. Classification (GTDB taxonomy): domain Bacteria; phylum Pseudomonadota; class Gammaproteobacteria; order Pseudomonadales; family Azotimanducaceae; genus UBA4582. Next base: position 75,156 of record JAYODE010000013.1, read on the forward strand.
AACATATCGCCCGACTTGTATAAACCCTCGAGCGCCGTGTTGTCCTGCGGCTTGATCTCGACCTGAGTACGAAGCGTAAAGGATTCGGGTACCGCATACAGTGTCAGCAGATCCTGATCTCGACCAAATTCGTTAGACAGCAATTCTCGATCATTGATGGCGATGGATTTGTTCACCAGCTCTGCCGCCCCGTTCAAGACCAGGTCAGTGACCTTAGCCGTTGAATCGGGGTTTTTGCGCACCTGCAAGGTCGCGGTTACCCGAGTCACGTCCTCGTTGATCTCGACATGCAACTCTGTCGAATCGATAAGATACGGCGGAACCTGGTAGTCTTTGAGTTCGATGGCTTTAGGCTGGCCTTCTTTCATGCTGATGGGCTCATAATGGCAGTCGTGATGGGGATGTATGGTAGCACTTTTTACTGACACTTATTACCAAGGCTTTGCATCGTACCGGCCAGCATGCATATTGGTCGCGCTTGAGGATGGTGGCGTTATCGCGCTTGATTAACCGTCTGAAAAACCAGTTTAAAAAAACTGTTTCAGGCGCTGATCTCAATATCATAGGCTGTGTATTTGCGCAGGTTAATCACCCCGGTATCAAAGATCAGATACTGGCCTTTAATACCTTCGAGCACACCGCTGATTTCCGGGGTCTTTTCCAGATTCAACGACTTGACCTTGTCGGGATACTGCATCACCGGATACTCAAAGGCGAGTGGTGCAACATCAAATATTGGCATCACCGCATTCAGACCATGCGTGGCTTGCAGCGCTTCCAACTCGCTCTGCACCAATGGATACAAGGCGTCGCGCAAAGCGACCAGATCAAGGCGCTCGCCGTCGCCCTTGAGCATCCGCTGCCAATGGGTCTTGTCACTGATATGTTGTTTGTAGATGACCTCGACAAAACCAGACAGCTGACGGCTGGCCACCCGCATAATGGGCAGCGCCTGAATAGCGCCCTGGTCAATCCAGCGGGTCGGCACCTGACTGGGACGAGTAATGCCCACCTTGATGCCACTCGAGTTCGCCAGATACACCAGGTGGGACTGCATGCAAAACTCCTCGCCCCAGGCCGGTTCTCGACAGGTGCCCTGATCATAATGGCATCGCTCCGGGCTCATGACACACAGGTCGCATTGCGCCAGCCGCTGAGAACAGGGATAACAATAGCCCTGACTGAAAGACTTGTTACTGTTGCGGCCACAGTGCTGGCACTGGATTTGACCATGCCATTTAAGGGTTAAGCGCTGACCCAGATACGGGTTCAGCGGAAAATCGTCCTGGTCGACGAAGTTCAACCCATAAGCCACAGGGTCGGCGTGTGTCACTGTCATTTTTCGTAGGAATCCGCGCATGGGCGGAGTGTAAGGGTTGGCGACGCGGAAGGCAAAACCCCATGGCTCGCCAGCTTACCCTCGCCTGATTAGTCTCGACGGCTTGGTCTGGACAGCTTGATCAGCGAGACCACCACCAGCCCGACGGTGGCGCCCGACAATAGACCACCCAGGTGTGCCCAGTTGGCCAGACTACCTAGCCCAAGCAGATCCAGCAAACCACTGAAACCCACCACCAGAAACCCCAGCATAAAAACATAGATGCTGTTCGGCAGACCCATATCGCGGGCTGGCAACAGCCGACTCCAGACCAGGCTGTAACCCAGCAAGCCAAACACCACGCCCGACATGCCGCCAAAAAAACCAGGCCCGGCCATCACATATTGCAGCACATTGGCACCCAGCGAGCTGGTCAGCACCAGTATCAGCAGCAAGCCCCCGGAGTTGACCCGCTCTATGCGCCGGCCAATTTCCCAGAACCAGAGCATATTAAACACCAGGTGCAGAATGCCGAAGTGCAAAAACATGGGTGTCAGTAATCGCCAGTAGTCACCGCGAGCCAGCGTTGTTGCCAGATCGACAAAGTAGACGCGATCATTGACCAGGGTGAACTGCAAAAAATTCATCGCCTGAAACCAGCCACCCACCTCACCTTCATCGACGCCCAGAGTGACGGGAAACAGCAGCACAGTCACTAGCACCAGCACCATGGTCACGGGCGCCTGCCACAGGGCGCCCACCAGATTCTGTAGTATGGAGGAAG
>JAYODE010000013.1:77357-78546 GCA_038106185.1 Gammaproteobacteria bacterium
GGTAAACATTTCGACTCGCGGACTCTGGACAATGGTTTTCCTTGGCGGGTGCAAGTTGTAAACTGCAGTCATCTTAACATTCGTTCGAGTCACAGGAACCGAAAAAGCATGGAAAACGCCGATTATCAGGTCTTGTCACAACTCACTCGGTGGATTGCCGCCGGCGAGACCAGTTGGCTCTGCACCGTCGTCAAGACCTGGGGATCATCCCCCAGACCGGTTGGCGCACTACTTTGCTGTAACAGTCGCGGTGAGATGGCCGGGTCTCTGTCTGGCGGGTGTGTCGAGGACGACCTGCTGGAAAAGCTGCGCCAGGGTAAACTGGCGCAAGACCGTCCTGCGACCCTGGTTTATGGCGCCACCGATGAAGATCAGGTGCGCTACAATCTGCCTTGTGGCGGTCAATTGCACATAGTGATTGAACCTTTCGCCGATCAGCAGCACCTCGACAGCCTGCAACACATCGTCGAACGATTGGCCCAGCGCGAATGCACCGAACGGCGAGTCGACCTGCAGACAGGCGCAATCCAGATCACAGACCAACCCCGTTTCAAGCATCTGGAATTTATCGGTGATTGCGGTCAGGTCGAGGCGCAGGGCACCTTGACCCAGACCTATGGTCCTCGCTACCAGCTGTTTCTGATCGGCGCCAGCCAGGTTTCCATGTATGTTGCCACTATTGCTCGAACCCTCGATTATCAGGTGCTGGTCTGTGATCCTCGACCAGAAGTGCTGGCCCAATGGCCGGTGGAAGGCGTACAACTGATCAGTGAGATGCCCGACGATGCGGTCCGGCGCTATGCCAATGATCCATTTTCCGCGATTATCGCCCTCACCCATGATCCGCGCATCGACGACATGGGCTTGATGGAAGCCCTTAAAACCGAGGCATTTTTTGTCGGCGCCATGGGCTCCACCCGCACCTCGGCGAAACGCCGAGAGCGATTGTTACAGCTAGAGCTGACCAGCGCTGAAATCGACCGGCTCCATGCGCCCGTTGGCCTGCCTATTGGCAGCAAGACGCCGGCAGAAATCGCGGTTGCGATACTGGCGCAACTGACAGCTCTGCGTCATCAACGGGACCTGCAGGTCGTGACTAACTTGCGCCCCGCTGCAGAACCTGCCCTGGCGGTGAATCAATAAGCATTCACTGTTCAAAAATTGGACCAGCGGCAATTGTTCTTTTTTT
>JAYODE010000052.1:0-18012 GCA_038106185.1 Gammaproteobacteria bacterium
CTGTTTTGCAAACTTGTTTAGGAAGTCTGTGCCTGTGCTGAAAGTAATCCCTGGTTTTGTTTCTCAACCCCTTGTTCGTCTCATCGTGATGGTCCTGTTGATGATCCTGTTGATGGGGCAGACGGCCTGGGTGACTGCCAAGCCGGCCTCTCAGGATAGGTCGACGATCGCCGAGCGTTACAAGTGGAATGTTTCTTTGATCTACCCCTCCTGGGAAGACTGGGAAGCGGGAATGGCAAAAATGGACACTAAGGTCGCAGAATATGTGGCGCTCAAGGGTTCTTTAAATGGAGGACCGACTGCGGTTCTGGCGGCCTATCAACTGGCAGATGAAATTGGTCGTTTGTCTTACCTGATTTATCGCTACCCGGGTCTGCAGCGCGATATCGATCAAAGAGATCAATCCATAGCGGGGCGTTTCCAACAGGTTCAAGCGGCCTTCGCTCAGATGGACACAGCGACCGCCTGGTTTACGCCAGAGTTGCTAGCCATCCCGAAGGAACAAATGGTCAGCTGGATCGATGAAACTCCCGCGTTGGCAGCCTATCGATACCCGATACTCGATACCTATCGACGGAAGGCGCATGTGTTAGATGAGGCCGGCGAGCAATTGTTGTCCTATGCAAACCAGTTTAGAGGAACCCCCGGAGCAATCTATGAGGCACTTTCTACTGCTGATATCCAATTTCCGCAAGTGACCCTCAGCTCCGGCGAAAATGTCACCATGACCAGCGGAGCCTATCGTCGAACGCTGGCCACGGCTCGTGAACAAGGAGATCGGCGCGCAGCGTTTGAGGCCCATTATGGCGTCTATGCGGCTGCAAAAAACACCTATGCGGCTATCTATAACAGTATTCTGCAGCGCGACTGGTATGACGCGAAGTCACGAGACTATCCCAGCACCCTGGCAGAAGCGTTAGCGGGTGATGCTGTGCCTGAAGAGGTATATACCAATCTCGTGCAAGCGGTTCGCGCCGGTACTGAACCTCTGAAGAGGTATCAGGCTCTGCGGAAAAAAATTCTGAAACTAAATGACTATCACTCTTATGATGATGCGCTACCTCTGCTGGAGACAGATGTTGACTATCCCTATGATCAGGCTCGAGGAATGGTAGTCGAGTCAGTGGCGCCGTTAGGCAAGGCCTATCAAGTCCAACTAGAAGCGTATCTTAACGGTGATGCAATAGACGTCTATGAGAGTACCGGTAAACGTTCCGGTGCTTACGTCGCAGGAGTCTATGGTGTGGGTCCCTATATGTTGTTGAACTATAACGACACGCTGGATGCGGTATTTACTCTGGCGCATGAAGCTGGGCATGCGATGCACACGCAGTTGTCTTACGCCAACCAGCCATTTTCGACCGCTAGCTACACTATTTTTGTCGCCGAGGTCGCGTCAACGATCAATGAGCGATTCCTGTTAGAGAAGTTGCTGCAGGAGTCCGAGAGTGCTGAAGAGCGATTTCTGTTGTTGCAGAAAGCTATTGAAAACATAGCCGGTACTTTTTACTCGCAAGTGCTCTTCGCCGACTATGAACTGCAGGCGCACCAGCGGGCTGAGCAGGGCGAGCCTATTACGGCCGCAGTCCTGAGTGAGATCTACAGTGGTATAGCTCGAGACTATCAGTCAACGGAAGTCGCATACGATGAATTATATGAAAATCTTTGGGCGCGAATTCCCCATTTTTTTAATTCGCCCTTTTACGTCTACAAATACGCTACCTGCTTTGCTTCCTCAGCAGCGCTCTACAGTGCCATGACCAATGGTACTGAGGACGAGCGAGCTGCAGCCACAGAACGCTATTTGACCTTATTGCGCAGCGGTGGTAACGATTTTCCTATGGAGCAATTGAAGAAAGCCGGGGTCGATCTGGCAAAACCCGAGGCGATACAAGCGGTGATTCAGCAGATGGATGATTTGGTTTCTCGGCTTGAAGAAGAAGCGGTTAAGCTTGGCTTGATTTCGGCGTCGAGTGCAACGGATGTGCGTCAAGCGGGACTTGACTGATCCAATAGAGGTCTGGACCGCAGGCCCCTGTCATTAGAATCTGAGAGCAGAGTCTGCCATTAAAAATAGTAGCTCAATTGCGCATAGACTGAATCTGGACTGGCACCATATTCAGTTGTCAACAGGGCAGGTGTCAAAGGGTCGGCGTACTGCCCGGTTGGCGGTTTGCCATCGAAGCGATGTAAACCCACAGCCAGATAAAGATCGTTCAGAATATTGTAAGTCATTCTTATAGACCAAAAACTGGAGCGATCCTGCAGGTTGACATTGGCTTGCATCGCCACCGAAGTCAGGGGTGTGGCCTGAAAATTAAGACTCGAAATCAGGTAGTGTTGGCCCAGTAGAAACACACCACCCAGCTGATAAGGTGGTGACTGCAATCGACTGATATAGTCCTTCGCTTGGTCCGTGCCGGCACCGTTGTAGTGATATTCGAGCATTCCAAAAACAGCTTCGCTGAAATTGTAGTCAACACCCGTTGAAGTCCGCCAATACCGCAGATCCCCATTGACGAGGGCCGTTTCCAGCCAAAAACCCATGTCGCCAAGGGCAGATTGCAAACCAGCCCCGAGTAGCGTTTGATTGGCGAAGCGTAGGGCGGCGAACGACAGATCCGTGCCGGCCACGTTGGTTTTCCCGTGAATGAACGCAGCTGACGACTCAGATTGGCCTCTCGGGCCAAATACATAGCCGAAATCAACTTCGCCAAGCTGGCCCAGGGGGCGCTGATAGCGTATGGCATCAACCCCGATGCGATATTCGGTATTGAGTGCAGTCAGATTATAGGGCAGCAGCACATCGGTAGGGTTGATCATTCGAGCGGCGCCAAAGGTAATTGCCTGACGGCCAATGGTCAGGTCGCCCTGTTCAAGACGTAGTTGAATATTGAGTCTATCCAGGTTCTGGCGTATTGGTCGTTGTGGCGCTTTGTTCAAAATGGGTTCAATGTCACTCAGACGATAAGCCGGTGATCGGCTTTGCTGAAAAGGCCCCATTTCAAAGGACTGATTGCTGAATATCGGGCTCAGTTCATAGTGCATTTCCCAGGCATAGTTTAATGTCTTATCGCGACGCGAGCCGTTGTCGCTACCTTGCCAGATTAACCGAAGACTGGTTTCTGACCGAAAGTTTTCTCCAACCTGCATCAGGCTGTTATCGATGGCTTGTTGGCCGATGATATAGGACTTAAGGTAGCCACGCAGAACTGTGTCAGCGATGCATGGGGTGGTTAGGCTAAGACCGCAAATAAGCAGACCTGTTGACAGAATCCATGGCACAGAAGCCATGGGCTATCGCCGTTCGTCTTTGATAACGACACCATCTTCCATGTGGATCAGGCGGCTGGCGCGCGCCATAATTTTCTCGTCGTGGGTGGAAAAAACAAACGTCATGTTCTGCTTTTCGTTGAGAGCCTTCATGACGTCAATTAAGGCGATGCCAGTCTTTGAGTCAAGATTTGCAGTAGGCTCATCTGCAAGAATAATGTCAGGGTGTGATGCCATTGCTCTCGCTACAGCTACCCGTTGCTGCTGACCGCCGGAGAGCTGGCCTGGCCGACGTGATCCCAGCTCAGTCAAGCCAACCAGCTCAAGCATAGCCTTGACGCGGTCTCTGCGCACTGCGCTGGAGATGCCTTGCAAGAGCATAATGTATTCGATGTTTTCTTCAGCTGACAATACGGGGATCAGATTGTAAGCCTGGAACACAAAGCCAATATGGTCCCGTCGAAAATCAGATATCTGGGCGCCTGACATTTTCTCTATCTTGATGCCAGACAGTTCTACAAACCCGCTAGACGGATTGTCCAGTCCACCAAGAAGGTGCAGAAGGGTCGACTTCCCTGAGCCAGAAGGGCCAATGATCGCTGTAAACTCGCCTGGCTCTATTGAAATCGTGACCTGATTGACAGCCTTGACCAGGGTCTCACCTTCACCAAAATAACGGCAGAGTGATATGGTTCTAATCACGGGCCCGAGGCGGCTATCCAGCAGCGTCTCAATTTTGTTAGTGACCATAGGATTCATAAGCTCCTGTGTAACGCCTCATTCGGTACAATTTTCGCAGCAAACCAGGCAGGATAAAGTCCAGCTGTCAAAGTCAGTAAAATGACATAGATGGGAAAGTGGGTGAAATGATGAATAGCTAAAACCGGGATGATCGTATTATTCATGGCGATACCAGAGACCTCGACCTCTCCCAATGGTATACCATTGGCGGAAAACCATGCGCCGAAAAACCCACCCAGTGCCATACCTGCAACGCAACTGATTAAAGCCAGAAGAAGCGCCTCGACCATGATTAATCGGAATAAATCGAAAGGCCGAGTACCGATGGCCTTCGCGACGCCGAACTCATAGATTCGCTCGTAGATCGACATAAACATGGAATTGATGACGCCCAAAGATGCGAGAAAGAACAAAATAACGCCTATGATGGTTGAGGAGTAACTGGTCATCGACAACATGGCGGCAATGTCTTTGTTTAAATCACGCCAATTCAGCGCCTCGGTGACGTCATCGTTCAAGGATGTGAGCAATCCTCGAGGGTCGAGATCCGCTGTTTCGGGCTCTCGAAAGACTATGGCTATTTCATGGCTACCCTGACTGATGGCGAGTAGTTTTCGTGCTTGCTCTATATCGATGAAAACCAGGTTCGAGTCTATTTCACGAACGCCAAATTTGAAAATTCCGCCAACACGAAACAGAGCTTGGGAGAGTTCGCCGGTATCAGCCTCTGCCTGGGTGATGACGACTCGGTCACCCAGGCCAATGCTGAGCAGCGCCGCCAGGGGCTCGCCAATCAGAATGTCATCGGTGCTCTTAAGATAATGACCACTGACGATGGCAACTTCGAGTTTGCTTAATCCGCGTTCTTGATCCGCATCAATACCGTAAACCATGCCGGCACTGACGTTATAGCTCGATGAAATCATACCACCACTGATCACTCTACTGCTGTAGGCAGCAACACTCGGGTCACTTTTGAGTTTAGACTCGATGGCGGTGGTGTCGGGAATATAAAGCTCAGCAGCATAATGATTGGTGAATCCCTGACGGTGAACCTGGGCTTCTCCCGCGAGGGTTTTAGTGATGCTTTCGACCATCACATTAACCATGCCAATGATCACAGCATCACTCAGTATGAGGGCGCTGAGACTACAACCGATGAGTAAGACCGTCAGGATAGTACGGCGAGTATTTCTGAACAGGTTGCGCAAAGCCAGTTTTAGAATCAGCATCAGTAGCTACTCATGGCGCGGCTTGCGGAAACCCGTGCAGCGCGAAGCCCTGGCGGAATGCTGACGAGAATAGAAAATGCGACGATGAGCAGCATGGGCCAGAGGAAAACACTGACAGAGAACTCGCCGGCCAGATAGCCGAACTCTATTCCACCCATGTCTATAGGGTTAGGTAATGCGACTCCACGCAGCGCGAACCAGGCGATAATCGGGGCGGCAATAATCATCCCGATGGCGACGCTAAAAATGGCCAGCAGCAGGGTTTCTGTCAGAATTAATGCCGCGATAACAGCAGGTCTGCTACCAATCGCTTTAAGTACGCCGAATTCTCGAGTGCGCTCCAGTACCGACATCAAAACAGTGTTGAGCACGCCGATAAAGACGATAAACACAATAATAGACAAGGTAAACAAGTTGCCGCGTTTATCTGCCTCCATCGAGTTAAAAAATGTTGCTTCAACCTCCATCCATGGATTGATGGTCAATGCAGGCAACGCGTCGGTCAGTACCTGGCTCACGCGCTGAACCTCATTTTCATCATTGAGCAACAAGGAATACTGGTGAACTTTTCCCTGTAGACTTAAAAAATCCTGCGCGACCAATAGCGGCAAGTAGACTTTATTTCGATCCCAGGAATTTCGCGTTCCTACCAGTGCTGTAACTGTGTAAATATCGTTGGCGATAGAACCGTCTGCACCCTGTGAAATTAAAATGATCTCGTCTCCAAGCGAGACTCGTAAACTTTCGGCGACGCCTATGCCGAGCATGGCCGGATAATAGCCGTCAGCATTGGGCTGTAAATCCATAAACTGGCCCTGTTTGAGTTTGTCCAGCAAGCGGCTGGTTGTTCGCTCAAGTTGCGGTTCTATGCCAACAACCTGAACAGCGGTGTTCCTGCTGTCAGCATAAGCGAGCGCCGGGGCAAAAATTCGCGGAGCCAGGCTTTGAACGCCCGGTTGGCTTAGGATCTGCTCGCGCAGCAGTGAGTTATCTTCAATACCCATAAATATTTTAGGTCGCGACAAATAATCATCCTGGTGAATTTGAATGTGGCCCGTATGGTCCATGGTAAAAATGCGGATAACATGCTTGTAAGAGCCGTCGGTGAGCGAGAATGACAGACAACAGAGAATGTAGCCCCCAGTCATGCTCAATAGCGTAAGAGCCGTACGACGCCTCTGCCGAAGCAGGTTACGAAACGCCAGTTTCAGTAGTAGCATGGGTTAAGGTTCGAACGCAGATCAGAATCTGCTTTGTAGATTGCGAAGTGTGAAAGTGGCATCGCTGACATCCTCAGGGTCAAACTCCAGTACTTTATAAGTGACTAAGGTTTTGTGTCCGGGTTTATTCAATGGCGTCATGGCCAGACTTGAGGGTAGCAGTCTCCCGGAAAAGTTACGCAGATCTGCAAATTCAAGTAGTCGCACCATCACGTTTTTGTCGTCGTAAAACTTCTGATAGATGGGCACGAGATTAGCTTTATCGATGCTGTATTCAATCTTGCCCCAGACCGTGACAGTTCGAGTCTTTGGCGTCAGCGTGACTAAGTAGGTATCTTCAGTTTCGGCGAGCGCCAGTGCATATTCGTCTATCAGAGAGGTTTGTTTGACAAGGTCGTCATTGGTGAAGTCACTGCCCATCCAGGAACCCATCATCATTGACGGTGGAACTTTAATGACCTTGTTGATCTTTGGAAAATAATTCCACATTTCTTCCCCAATCTTCAGGGTCGTGATGCCGCGATCTTTTTTCGGCGATAATATGCGAATGAAGGCATTTTGGCGCCCTTGACTCAATGATTCTAACTCCAAGGTACGTTCATACTGAGGGGTGAGGATCTGCATCGTGATTGCAGCTTTGCTTACATCTCCTCGATAAAGCGCTTCCATTTCGTCAATCAAAGATTTGGCGCGTTCAGCGCTGCTGCTCTTCGAGTCAGCTTGGCTAAGGCAGGAGCAGGCCACGCACAGGAACAGGATTATTGAACGTATTGTTAGGCTCATCGCGTGACTCTACCCACATATTCTACTCAATAGGCCTTTTTTATAGCATGTGATAGACCAGGATAACAATGACTGGGTCTTGTTGAAGGTTTAGCGGTTCAGGTCGGTGCGGTAAGTCTGGTATTATATAGCGCTTTAAAAAGTCTAGAGATAGGGGTTAAGGATGAGAGTGTTGTTATTCGTAGGTCTAATGGCTGGCTGGGCCTCAGCGATGGCCGAAGACTTGCAGATATGGAAGACGGAATTAGAATTTGGTCTGGTCGCCACCAGCGGCAATACGGATGACCAAAATCTGAAATTGAGGGCTGACTCACAAGGCGACTTCGCAGATTTTCGGCATCATCTGCACTTAGATTATCTCCGGTCCTCCAAAGACGGATCAACCACAGCGCAGAAACTTTATGGGTTCTATCAGGCGGATTACAAACTATTGGATGAGACTTCCTCGATATTTGGGCGAGCGTCCTACGACGACGACCGTTTTAGTGGCTTTAAGTACCAGTCAGAATTGACGGCGGGTTATTCGCGGCAGTTGCTTGACTCAGAGGCTATGAGGCTGATGGGTGATATCGGTCTTGGTTTGCGTGTGACTGAATTAGAGAGTGGCGAAAAAGAGGAGGAGGGGATTATTCGACTGGCAGGGAAATATACCTGGCAGGTCAGTGATAATTCAGCTTTTCAGCAATTGTTAAGTACTGAAATTGGTACCGACACAACTGTATCTCGATCAGACTCTTCGATCACAGCAACAATTAATAGTCGTCTGTCAATGAAACTTGCGCTAACCGTCAAGCACAACTCAGAAGTACCAGTGGATCGCAAGAAAACCGATACTGAAACCTCAGTGACGCTGGTTTATGGATTCTGAGACGAGCTTTTTGGCAATGAGTTTAAAGAATGGGTTTAAAGAATGATTTTAAAGAATGGTTTTAAATCATGATGCAAATCCAAGCTGTGACAAGTCTTGACTTTGAAGCACTGCTGGCGCTGAACGAAGACTCAGTGCCGCATGTGAACTCTATCGATGCTGCCCAAATGGAGCGTTTTTTGCAGCAGGCAGCAGCCTTTTTCAAGATTGTCGACGGAGAAAAGCTGGTGGGATTCGTGATCAGTCTGGTTGCTGGGGCGGATTACCATTCGCCTAATTATACTTGGTTTGCACGTCAACTGACCCAGTTCTTATACATCGACCGAATTATGGTTCATCCTGATTACCGTCGGCTTGGTGTGGCAAGTTTGATCTATCGGGAATTACAAAAGCGGGCCCTGGCCAAGGGTCTGACGAAACTTTGCTGCGAGGTCAATTTGATGCCGCCAAATCCCGATTCTCTGGCGTTACATTTCAGTCTCGGTTTCATTCAGGTCGGCGCTCAACACACAAATGGCGGTGAGAAGGAAGTCGCCTTGTTAGTCAAGCCATTGGAGGACCTGATTGAGTAATCGTGCCATGAACATCGCAATATTGCTGGCCCTTATGGCACTGGTCGGCTATGTTGTTTTTGAACGTTATTTCAAGGCTCAGCCGGCTCAAGAAAGCGCGCCTGCCACTGCGGCGCCCGCGTCGACAAAACAGCCGGCGCTCAGAGCCAGAATGTCTTCCTGTGAGCGAGTTTATAACCGTACCCAGTTGCGGGGTTACGTTGAAAATACCGGTAATACAGACATCTCTTTCGTGACTGTCACGGCCCTGTGGAAAGATCTTAATGGCAGGGTGATCGAGTCAGCGGTTGTTTATGTGGTCAAGGACCAAGTTCTGGCGCCGGGTGAGCGCCGCGAATTCGAAGCGTCAGCAGAGAAAGACCGTGCAGCGCGTTGCAATGTCGAATTGCTCGACTGGTGGGCCTAGGCCAGCTTAGCGCGAAGGGACTTGCGGCGCGAATTGCTCAGAATCGGCCTCGCTGAAGGATGTTTAGAAGAGGACTCGAGCGCGCAGCGTGCCCTCAATTTCCTGCAGCTTCTTAAGCGCAAGGGCGCTGTATTCCTCGTCGATATCAGTGACGACATAGCCCACATCTCGCACCGTCTGAAGATACTGGGCGCGAATGTTGATCTTTTGGTCGGCGAAGAAATTGTTAATTTTCGACAAGACGCCCGGTACATTGCGATGAACGTGGAGAATTCTGTGTCCACCAGGATGAGCCGGCAGGGTCACTTCGGGGAAATTCACGCTCGATAAGCTGGTACCATTATCTGAGAACTTGATGAGCTTCTCCGCGACCTCCACGCCGATTTTTTCCTGGGCTTCCATCGTACTGCCGCCAACGTGGGGTGTCAGAATGCAATTATTAAAGGCACGCAGTGGCGAGACGAATTCCTCTTTACCGGATTTAGGTTCGCTGGGAAAGACATCGATTGCTGCTCCACCCAAGGATCGAGTTTCCAGTGCCTGAGCAAGTGCATCAATATCAACGACTGAGCCTCGCGAAGCGTTGATAAGGACGGCGCCAGCCTTCATCTGTGCCAGTTGCTCGGCGCCGATCATCAATCGCGTATTCTGGTCTTCTGGTACATGCAGGGTAACGACGTCACTGTTCGCAAGGAGCTCTTTTAGGCTGCTGGTCTGATGGGCGTTACCGAGAGGCAGTTTGTTCACGGCGTCATGAAACAAAACCCGCATGCCAATCGACTCCGCCAAGACGCTCACCTGAGTGCCGATATTGCCGTAGCCAATGATACCCAATGTCTTGCCGCGAATTTCAAAGGACCCTGTGGCTGTTTTGAGCCATTGCCCCTGATGCGCCAGCGCGTTCTTTTCGGGGATGCCGCGAAGCAACAGAATCGCCTCTGCGATAACCAGTTCTGCGACGCTTCGAGTGTTGGAAAAAGGCGCGTTAAATACCGCAATCCCGCGAGTCAAGGCTGACATCAAGTCAACTTGATTAGTGCCGATACAGAAACAGCCTATCGCGATAAGCTTGTTAGCAGCGGCGAGAACCTCGGCGTTGAGTTGGGTTCGAGACCGTATGCCGACGATGTGCGCACCCCTGATAGCCTTGATGAGATCCTCCTGGCTGAGTGCGCCAGCATGGCTTTCAATCTGAGTGTAGCCAGCGGCAGTGAATGCCTCAATCGCAGATTGATGAACGCCTTCCAGCAACAATATTTTTATTTTTGCCTTGTCAAAGGACGTCTGCTTCATCAGGTGGACCGCCGCGAGAAATTAAAGTCGAGTATGTTAAAGATTATTGTCGTCGAAAAAAAGCTGGCGATGCACCGCCCGTTAAGACCGGCACCGCCTGAGCAACTCATGGCTTTTTAAACAGCAGGGTAAAACGGTCGGTATTACCTGTCACTGTTTTGCGACCAACCTCATAGCGCAGTTCATCGTCCGGCCGAAAATGAAGATTGCTGTAGTCAACAAACTGAAACCCAGCTGCCTCTACCTCCTTGATAACGAGTACAGGATCGATTCGACGTCGAAGCTCGTGCTCGCTGGGCTGCATGTGCCGTTGAGTGTGATCCACAACGCCATAGAGACCGCCAGACTTCAGGGATTCAAAAACAGCCCTGTTGATGTTTTCGCGGCCAGTAGCCGTGAAGTTGTGCATGTTGCGAAAGGTAAGGACCAGATCCAGCCGTTTGACGCCAAAACTGAAGGCTGGCACGGTCGAGCGACTCTCGCCTTCTACCCGCGAGAAATTGGCGCTGTCAAAAGGAATCAGCTCGAGACTGCCGAATCCGGGCTGCCCTTTCAGTGCCTCATGGGTGCGTTCGGCGCCGAGCGATATGTAGAGTTTGCCTTTTTCTTCCAGAGTCGGCGCCAGGATCTTGGTATACCAGCCACCACCAGGTAACAGCTCCAGTACGCGCATGTCGTCGCGAAGCTGAAAAAACTTGAGCGTGTCCAGAGGTTTACGGTTAGCGTCACGCGCAACATCAGCGGCGCTACGGCGTTCGTTTTGGATCGCATTGACAATTTTCTGCTCTGTCGCACTCATATCGCTGGCAGCCCAGACGTTTAATGCCATACAGGCCAGCAGTAATCCTGATATCGATCTCATTCGTGTACTCTCCCGTTAGTTGACTTGCTATCTTAGCTGCTGGTGCGAGTTGATACCAATTATGAAAAAATTTGGTGTTGCTGTTATCGTGAGGCCTGGTCTGGCCGTTTTGGGCTTACTACTAATCAGGAGAATCGTATGCGATTAAGACAAGTGGCGTTGGTCGCCGAAAACTTGGCGCCAGCGCGACAAGCGCTGATGACGCTGTTAGGTCTCGATGCAGACTATCAAGACCCCGGGGTCGGGGAGTTCGGCTTGGAAAACTCAGTGATGAGTATTGGCGATACATTTCTCGAGGTGGTCGCCCCAATGCAACCAGAAACAGCTGCTGGTCGCCTTCTGAAGCAGCGAGGTGGTAATGGTGGCTATATGGTGTTGCTTCAGGTTGACGATATCGAGCTGTACCGTGAACACACTCAAGCGTTAAACATCCGCAAGATCTGGAACACTGATCAACCCAACACCAAAGCCTTTCATCTGCACCCGAAGGATATGGGGGCTACCATTGTTTCCCTCGACTGGATGAATCCGGCGCAGGCATGGACCTGGGGCGGTGATGGCTGGGAGGCGCGAACGGCGCACTATGTGCGCGAGATTACCGAAGTTGATTTACAAAGTGCTGATCCTGGAGCGCTGGCGGAGCACTGGGCTAAGATACTGCGCCGACCGGTCACCGTAAGCGGTCAAGTCCCTGCGATAGAGCTTGACCAAGGGCGGATCAATTTTTTACCCATTAGCGATGGACGCGGCCCCGGGGTCGCCGGTTTGACGCTCGCCGTGTCTGACATGGCGGCGGTTCGAGACCAGGCGCAAGCCTTGAATTTGAATTGGTCTGCTGATCGGTTGCTGGTCTGTGGTACCTGGTTGCGCTTTACGTCAGCAACCTGAGGTGGTTTCAAAAGGGGCTGATTGCCCGCAAGCAGCGCCACCAAGGCAATGAGTAAATTGACATAATGTGATCCTATGTGGACACTTGTCGCGGTGTTTCCAAGTCAATTGGATGGCGATGTCAGCAAATCAAGACCTTGAGCGATGTGCTGTGCCTATGGCCCAGGTGCTGAGTCTGGTGCATACCCTGCAGCAACGCGGCCATGCTCTCAGAGAGATTCTGCGGGACACTGGCTTGGTCAAAGAGGATTTAGCCAATCTGGAAAAGCGGGTCAGTTATCGACAACGAATCCAGCAACTTGACAATATGCTGAAGCTGCTCGAAGGCAATGGCGTCTGGCTGGGTGTGCCGCGAGAAACTACGATCTCTGATTACGGTTTGCTGGGGTATGCGATGATGAGTAGCGCGACCCTGGATCAAGCGATTCAGATAGCGGTTAAGTACCACAAGATGGCCGGTGCTCTGTTTGACTTGAGCTTTTCAAGAGATGAGGCGGAGAAGGTCGCGGTGCTGCGTCTTGATCACTTGTTAGCCGACGGATTGGTGAATCAATTCGTCGTGGAGGATCTATTCCTGGGCATTGCCCCCCTTATCAGCTTGCTGACGGGTAAGCCGTTTCAGCCTTCGGAAATTTTGGTGAACTATCCAAAGCCTGATTATGCCGAGCGCTATTCCAGGGCTTTTGGCTGTTCGGTAAGGTTCGAGCAACCTTTTTGTGAGTATCGCTTTGCACTAGAGTTACTTCAACAGCCCCTGGCTGAGGCAGACTCAAATACGGCAAGATTATGCGAGGAGTCCTGTGAGAAAATACTCAGTCAAATGGAATCCGGTGCCGATATTGTGTTTCGCATTTGCCAATTATTAATCGGAACGCCGGGCGAATTTCCAAAGCTGGATGAAATTGCGGAAAAACTGCTGCTGGGTACGAGGACTTTACGTCGACGTTTGCAAGGTCTGGGTACCAGCTATCAAAAAATCCTTGATGATGTCAAAAAGGCGCTGGCCGTTGAATATCTGCAGTCGACCAACCTGAGTGTTCAGGAGATATCGGATCTGCTGGGCTACTCGGAGGTGACAAATTTCCGTAGGGCTTTTGTTAAGTGGATCGAGATATCTCCTTATCAGTATCGAAAACGTCTGGCGGTAAATTAGGTGAGTAGGTGAGTAGGTGAGATGTTAAGAAGCTGCTTGAGCCTTCGAGGGAGCTGAGCTTTAGGCCCCGCGCCGGCCTTTGATGACAGGCCTGCTGTTCGGAGTTGCATGGGCTTCCTTGCTACTGAACAAACACCGATAGTGTTAGGCTGGGTTATGTGCATGTTGGGAGTCCCTGGATGTCGGCGCTTTTGCTCTGCGATGCAGTATGACGACCGGTGACAGATGGCAAGGCAGCAATTAGAGCTGCTACTTGAGAGATCATATGAACAAGTCGCGTCAGGGCACGAGAAAGAGACTACTGGACACAGCGTACTTTTATTAAAAGCGCGTCTTTAAAAGAATAGAAACATGAATGCCGGGATACTGACAACAGCGAATAATACTAGCTGGAGGGGTTATGACTAAGCCGATCGCCTATATCGAGCGCACCAGACGTTACTATGAAGCCCAAGGATTTGGGCCTTATGAGTGGGCACAACATGATGAAATACCTTGGCAGCCACTGAATAAGCCCCTGGCAGAATGCCGAGTGGCGATCGTAACGACAGCCGTGCCAGATGGCAGTATTGCAAAACCGATTCGGACCGCAAGTTCTTGGCAGTTGGACCAGGCGCCTGAGCGCTTTCGCACCGACGAATTATCCTGGGATAAGATCAACACCCATACCGACGATCGCTGTTCTTATTTTCCCCTTGAAGCGTTGGAAAATCTGGCTGCCAGTGGCGTCATTGGTTCTCTGGCGGCCAGATTCCATTTTGTCCCCACTGAATATAGCCAACGTAATACCACGACCGATGATGCGCCAGTGGTCGTCCAAGCCTGCGTTGAAGACGAGGTTGATATAGCGATTCTGATACCCTTGTGACCCATCTGCCATCAGACTGTCAGTTTGACAGCCCGAGCACTTGAACAAGCGGGTATCTGCACGGTCATTATTGGCTCTGCCCTGGATATCGTCAGTCATTGTGGTGTGCCACGTTATCTGTTCAATGACCTGCCGTTAGGCAACCCCATGGGTAAACCTTATGACCTCACCATGCAGGCGACGTCGCTTAGCCTGGCGCTTGACCTGGTGTCAGCTGCCAGTGGACCTGTGATTCAAAGGACATCCCATCGCTGGGCTGAAACGGAAACCTGGCGCGACAACTATATGCGTGTGGATGAAACCAATCGTGAGGCCCTGAGGCTGGCCGGTGAACAAAACCGCCAAGAGCGATTGGCGAATAAAGCCAAGGGTCTGCAACGCAGCTGAGCGCAGCGACGACTGACTCTATGCTTATGCCTAGGCCTATGCCTATGCCTATGCCGATGCCTGCCCCGCAGAGCCTGCGCCGGTGTCAGCTGCCGTCAGCTCTTTTCGCGCTGCCCGTTGGTGAGCCGAGTCTTTTTGTCATAGGTCTCGCCATAGCTGCTGCCATAGGTTAAGCGATTCCAGCCGTAGCCGACGGCACCCATCACCAGATTCGAAATGCAGGCTGCTGCGAAGATGCCGGTAACATCGAAGTAATAGCTGCCAACATAGGCCAGCGGCACGTAAATCACAAACATTCTGATGACAGACATCAGTGTCGATGCGATCGGCTTTCCCAGCGAATTGAAGGTCGCGCTGGCCATCATGAGTACACCCCAAGTGCCGTAGCTAAAGGGTACTATGGCCAGATACAGGCTGGCATAGGCGATGGCACTTGGATCATCAGCGAACAGCTCTCCGATATGGTTGCCAAACAGCAGAAAGAGCAGGGCGACGCCCAAGCCCCAGGCCATGGAGGCGAGAAAAGCCAAACGCATGCCTTCATTTGCTCGATCATATCGCTGAGCCCCCCAATTCTGACCGACAAAGGGCCCTATGCTGGCAGACAGCGCGAACAGGGGTATAACAGACAGGGCTTCAATTCGAGATGCGATGCCGAAACCGGCCACAGCTTCTTTACCATAGCTTGCCAGGAAGCTGACGATAATCGCTGTCGAGATAGGTCCAATAAGATTTGTCGCAGTAGCAGGTACGCCGACAGCCAGGATGCGACGCCAGGAGTCCAGCACGACGGTCAGAGGCGGCCTGACGAAATCCAGCAAATTGACGCGATAGATCAGTACATAGCCAGTCAGACCGCAAAGAATGACTCGAGATAACAGCATGGCCCAAGCCGCGCCCTCAAGGCCCAGAGCAGGCATGCCAAACAGACCCAGAATCAAGATAGGGTCCAGGACGGCCTGCAATGCCGCTCCGCCCACCATGATGGCGCTTGAGATTCTTGCATCTCCAGTGGCTCGTAAGGCACTAGCACCTATCGCAGGGAGCGCAAAAAACATCAGCGCGACATACCAAATCTGCATATAACCCACAATCAGGGGTAAAGTCTCAGGGCCAGCACCGAGCAGTAAAAACAGCGGCTTTATCGTCAAGTAACCAAGGATGGAGGCCACCAGCATAATCAGACCCAGCAGGCAGATACCATCAGTGGCAAGCCTTCTCGTCGTGAGCAGATCGCCACTGCCAAGGGTTCGCGCAAGCACTGACGAAAGACCGATGGAGATGCCCAGCGACAGAGACCCGAGAGCGCCAGTGATGGCGAAGGTAAAACTGTAAGCGGCCAGCGCGTTGGTACTGACATTGCCGAGCAACCAGGTCTCAAACAGGGCTGCACCAAGATTGGCAAAGATACCCAGCATCATGGGCAAGGTTAAACTGAGTAGGCCGGCCCTAACGGTGCCTTGCGTGAGTTTGGCTGTGGTCAAGTTCAGGTCTTTTTAGCGGTGTCAGCCACGCCGAGCTGGTCGACGGCAGCATTCACCAGTACCCCGAAGTTGTCTTCACTGAACTCTGAGTCAAACCACTGGTCTGCAAGTCCTGGCGCGTTCTGCAGTTCCAAAGCCAACCCTCGAATCAGAGCATCAACTTTCGCGCCGTTTCCGACGATTTGAGAATGACTGATTGACAGTTGAAAGGTATGAAAGCGACTGCGCGCCATAGTGACGAATTTTTGTCGGTCAAGTTCCTCAAGGACCGCGCCGGCACAACCTGTTTGCCAGATGTCTGCGGCGGACTTGTAGTAGGACTCGAGGTGATCTTTGTCGTTCAATGGGTTAGCTCTGACATGCAAATGGGATAGACGCGAAGACATCTCAAGTGATACTTAACCGTGTCTGGGATGAGTATGCCAGAAAGTCGCGTAGCGATGCGAAAAAGTTTGGAGACAGGCGTTTTCGGCGCATTAAAGACGTGGATTTACATGGCAGTTTTCTGCCGTGATCATTTATAATGAGCAGCCGCCGATTTCCGTCAGCACAATTCCTCATCAGTCGAGATTAGCTCCTGAACAAGCCTTTTTCAAAGGATCCCGTCATTGAAAAGTCGCTGCACCATTCTATCAAGGATGGTGTCGCCTACTCGATTATGACCGGAGTAGGGGAGAACTATTTTTCTGCTTATGCCGTATTTCTCAAGGCGACCACCCAGCAGGTGGGTATGCTCGCGGCACTTCCGCCGCTTCTCGCCTCATTTGCACAGATGCTGGCGGTGCTGGTGGGACAGTCGATGGGCGTGCGCAAAGGTATTATTGTCTTCGGCGCGCTGGTCCAAATTCTAGGTCTGCTGTTGATTGCCGCTTTGCCGAGTCTATTTCCCGACTGGGCATTTTCTGTCCTGCTGATGAGTGTGGTTTTGTATTTTGTCGGGCCCAATCTGGGAGCACCTTTATGGGGTAGTCTCATGGGGGCGTTGGTGCCAGAAAATATTCGTGGCAGATTTTTTGCGCGGCGCACACGGTTGTCCAGTGTCGCATCCTTCTCGGCGCTGCTACTCGCTGGCTCTATCCTGCAGCTATTTGATTCATTACATCTGACGCTTTACGGCTTCCTGTTGATTTTCAGTATTGGCGTTCTGGCGCGCAGTTATTCCTGCTATCAACTCGCCTCTCTGTATGATCCTCCTCAGGTACATAAGACAGCACCGCGAGAGGAGCGGGATGTTTTACCGGGTCCTGCGATTTTGCGGCAACACCCGAATTTTTTGCGTTTCTCGCTGTTCTTTGCCCTTATGCAGTTTGCCGTGGCTATCTCTGGGCCGTTTGTAGTGGTGTATCTGTTGCGTGACCTGCATTTCAGTTATCTGCAGTTAACTTTTAATACAGCCGCATCGGTGCTGATGCAGTTTCTGGTGCTTAACCGGTGGGGCCGGCTTGGTGATCTGTTTGGCAATCGTATTATCCTGCGTTTAACCGGTTATAGCATTCCGTTTATCCCGGTTCTGTGGGTACTATCTACCGATTTCTACTATTTATTGTTGGTTCAGCTGATCAGCGGACTGGTCTGGTCTGGTTACTCGCTGAGCAGTTCGAACTTTTTATTTGACCTGACGCCAGGGCATCGCCGAGCCGGAATGATGGCGATACACAATCTTTTTGGCAGCATCGCCGTATTTATTGGCGCCTCTTTAGGTAGTGCGCTGGCTTTGATTTTGCCGACCAGTTTTGCCACCAGTATTCTTTCCCTGGATATCACTTTCAGCTGGACCTCGGTCTTTTATGGTGTGTTTCTTATTGGCGCAATTGTCCGTCTGGCGGTGGGATTGTTGTTTTTGCCGCATATAGAAGAAGTTCGTGCGGTCAAACCCATGAGTTATCACGGCCTGGCTTTTAGAGTCACTCGGTTCTCACCCGTGTCGGGTGTCATATTTGACATCATCACCAGAACCCGGAACAAAGATGGGGACGCCTAGT
>JAYODE010000077.1:0-2529 GCA_038106185.1 Gammaproteobacteria bacterium
GATCTACTAACCATTCGATCTACTAACCATTCGACTCGAGCCTTTTCACAGGTTCCTGTCCTTTCCGGTCGGTGCTTTTTGTGCGACCCATCAGGGTATACATTGTGCAACACCACAGAAGAATTTCATTCGACCCATCAGATCTCTCGTCGCAGCAGGATCAGCCTCCTGCCTGGAGCTAATATGCCTGACGCCGGCTTATGTCTTTAACTTCATTGCTCGACAGGTGATCGTGATCCTGTCAGGGTACATTATTGCGGATCTGAATTTGAGCCTGGGGATGCCCCCCACTGAATTCGGTTGCATCCCCAGCCCTGAGATAACCTGAACCCGCATCCAAAGTGGTCGCAGAAACTGTATAGGTCCTCAGGTGAATGCCCCTTGTGAATGCCCCTTGGGTCTTCCTCTTGTGTATAATGCGACGTCCAAAAATTTGAGCAAATGTTATGCCCCCTGTTACATCAAGTGTTACTGGATCAAGTGCTACTGCATCAAGTGCTTCAACAAAAATCACCTGTGCCGAATTCCTTGAGATGCGTCACCCGGTTGATACCCTGCAGTGGCGTCTGCCTGTGGTGCCAAAAACGACCGGTGGCCGCGGCTCTTTGTTTGGCGGTGTCGGGCTTGCCGCCGGCGTCGTCGCTTTGGAGCAGGCCACTGGCAAACCCATTATCTGGGCGACAGGGCAATACTTGTCAATTACTCAGCAGCCCGCGATGGTTGACCTGGAAGTCCTGTTGCCGGCTGTCGGCAGAAACGTGACTCAGGGGCGAGTGGTCGGACACCTGGGCAATAAAGAGATTATCACCATCCTGGGCGCCTGCGGCTCAAGACCCGATGCTGTAAAACGCCTTTGGCAACAGATGCCTGAGGTACCACCGCCGAGTGAGTGCGAACCACTGGGTGATCGGCACGAGACTGACTCGCTTCACCAACACGTCGAAATACGCATGGCACGGGGCATGTTCGGCTTTTCTGGAACTGGCACACCCAGTGGAGATGCCTGTAGCAGGCTCTGGGCGAGAATGCCCGAGGTCAAGCACGATGCGGGTGCACTGGCAATCATCGCCGACTATATGCCATCTGCGCTGGGCAATGCCATGGGCAGAATTACCCATTGCACGAGTATCGACAATACTATTCGATTCGCGGACCTGACTGACAGCGAATGGGTGCTGTGCGATAACCACATAGAGTATATCGGCAATGGATTTGGCTACGGTACAGTTAACATGTGGAGTGACTCAGGTCGTTTGCTGGCGACAGCCAGTCAGTCAATGATTGTCAGAATAGCAAATGACGAGACCCCATCCAGCACTTAGTTGCTCATCACAAGCCTTTGATAGCCCCAGCGCCGCCGAGCGCTTGCCGATGAAGCCATCGCCAACAGCATTATTTTGATCTACTATCAGAAAGCTTAGTCGAGTCGGCGGATCATCACAGTCGCCTTGATCACCAGACCGAGCGTTGTAGCGATATTGAAGAGGTATCAAGAGTATGCTCAACCAACAACGCATTATGGAAATTCTGAACAAGGGCAGTGAAACAGATCGAGCGAGTTTGATTTGTGATCGATTTCTGGCAACTCTGATCATCATCAACCTGTTGGGCATTTGCCTTGAATCGGTTCAAGCGATTCAACAGCAGTACGGTGACATACTGCAAATCCTTGAGATTTTTTCCGTCACCGTCTTCGGTATTGAGTACTGTCTGCGGCTCTGGTCAAGCCCTTTAAACCCACAGATGAAGGGCACCAGCGCCACTCAAAAACGATTCTCCTACGTTCGAAGTTTTACGGGCGTGATCGACCTCATCGCCATATTGCCCACACTACTCGCCTTGTTTGGTGCCACAATGGATCTTCGCTGGCTAAGAACATTAAGACTGGTGCGCCTGCTCAAACTGTCCCACTACTCTTCTGCCCTTGAAGACTTGTTTTCTGCTGTATATCAGGAGCGACGATCCTTTTTCGCCGCCATGTATATCATGTCCATCGCGCTATTTATGGCCAGCGCTCTGATGTACCTTGCAGAAAATGCCGCCCAACCAGAAAAATTCAGCTCAATTCCGCAAACCATGTGGTGGTCAGTTGTGACCCTGACAACGGTGGGTTACGGGGATGTAACGCCCATCACACCCCTGGGCCAGATCATTGGCGCCTTGACGGCCATCTCTGGTATTTGTGCCGCAGCCCTACTGACCGGTATCGTTGCCTCAGCTTTTGCCAATCAGATGGCTAGGCGTCAGGCGATCTTTGAAGCCGAGGTGAATGTCGCCCTGCATGATGGTGAAATTTCTAACGAAGAAGCCAATACCATTGAACTGCTTCGCAATGAATTCAAAATTACCGAGGAGCATGCGCTGGCAATCATTAAACTGGCAAAAGAAAAAGTGGAAGTAAAATAACGGTTACCTGCTGGTATTATTCACCATCATTTTAAACTGGTCTTCAAGATAGGTTCCAATCCCCTGCATTTGATCGACCAAGCTGTCCATTGCCGCAAACTGTTTCAGATAACCCTCGTAGGC
>JAYODE010000014.1:0-37627 GCA_038106185.1 Gammaproteobacteria bacterium
GGTGGTCTAATCTGTGACAGAAAATCAATGGGCGATAATGGCCCGGCGATGCTATGATCTCAATTCAGATCCAGTCGCACATTAGGTAGCATAGCCTTGGCAGACGACAAAATCTCAAAGGAATCTCAGACTGAGGCGTTGAAGATTGCACGCTCAATCCAGCGACCTGAGCAGACCAAAGCACAGACCAAACTGGTGGCTCAGGGCATCGAAAAAGGCATTGCAGAATACAAAAAACAACAAAAGGTACAGGCCAGAGAGCGTGACAAGGCTCGCAAGAAAATGCAAAAAAAACAGACCCCAGACATCGAGTCAATGGATCAACCAGCACAGCCTCGACCTGTTTGGCAAATTGCACTACCCTGGTTCCTGTTGGCGATCAGCTGCAGCTACATCCTCTTTCTAAAAGGCTACTAAGCACTAATATGAAGGCCTGTTCCTATCTCGTCCGATCTTTGATTTACTCTGTACTGCTGAGCTACGCACTACTCAGTTTCACATTGCCCAGCGCCGCCAGCCTTGTTGATGTTGACGCCGTTGGCTCAGGATCAGCCAGCCAGTACTCTGCTACACAAGCACCCACGGGCCTATTGTCTGTGCAGCAACCAGCCTGGAAGATCGTGAATTACTGGTCAAAAACCTGCGCACCCTGCCGGCTTGAAATTCCAGAGTTAAACCTTCTTAAGGACGAGCTGACAGGCTCGAATATTCAGGTCCTGGGCGTAAACTTTGATGAAGATGATCGAGCGACAACTCTGCGCCTGGCTCGACGTCTGGAGATAGACTTTCCAACCCTGACGCTCACTGAAGTTGAAGCACTCGGCGTTGAACCACCCAGCGCCTTACCCACAACCTATATACTGTCACCCACCAACGAGGTTCTCGCAAAGCTTGTGGGCCTACAAACCAAAGCTTCTATTTATGCGAAACTGGCGGCGCTGGGAATATCCCACTGATACGAATATGGCGTTTAATGCCCCTGACAAGGGTTATCACAGTCTAACGAGCGAGCCACAGATGTACTCTTTATTTACGCCCTCTTTTTTCATGTCCTCTATTTTCATGCCGTGCAATTTAAGGACTCCTTTCTTAAGAAGCCGCTCGAAAAATGTCGCGAGCACCTTTTTGAAGATTCTGGCAACTGGCTGGCTGCTGATGGCACTTTCAGCGCAGGCGAAAGAGCCTCAGATTACGCTGTTGCCAACGCCGGCTATTGGCCAGTCCAGCCTCTCTCGTCTGACGACGGACTCAAGCGGCCAAGTCCATCTTTCGTGGGTAACAGCCACAGACACAAGCAGCGCCTTGTATTACGCTACGCTCGACGGCACTACCTGGGGCCCGGCAAATCTGATTCAGGAGGGCAAAGACTGGTTCGTCAACTGGGCAGATTTTCCTTATCTGGCCGTTACCGATGCGGGCAGGGTCGCGCACTGGTTACAAAAGAGTGCCGAGGGCACCTACGATTACGATATCAAAGCGGTTTTCTTTCACCAGGAATCGCAAGCCTGGGGGCAGCCCATTACTATCCACAAAGATGGTGTCAGCGCAGAACATGGCTTTGTCAGCATGCTGCCCCTCAGTGAAGGGCGCTCCTTTATCACCTGGTTGGATGGCAGGAACACTAAAGCGCCAAAGGCCGGCCCTGAACACCACCCTGCTGACCAACACATCATGGGCGGCGGCATGACTCTGCGGGCAGCCGTGTTTGACCGACATGGCGAAACCCTTGAGGAATGGGCTCTCGACGAACTCACCTGCGATTGTTGTAACACCAGCAGCGCCATGACAGCTGGCGGTCCTATCGTGGTTTACAGAGACCGTACCGAAAAGGAAATCAGGGATATAGTCATTACCCGCTTTGTCGATGGCCAGTGGACTGAACCCAAGGCTGTGTCGAATGATAACTGGGAGGTCGCCGGTTGCCCGGTGAATGGACCCGCGGTTGCTGCGCAAGATCAGCTGACCGCTGTCGCCTGGTTTACCGCAAAGGATGATCTACCCAAGGTGCAACTGGCCATTTCAAACGATGCTGGCGCTTCATTTGGCCAACCTATCCTGCTGGAGCAGGGATCTACCAATGGCCGAGTGAGCATGGCGATGCTCGACTCTGGCAATATCGCCGTTAGCTGGCTACACACCAATGGCGCGAACGCTACGCTTCGAGTCGCACTGTATAACCCGATGGGCGAGTTATTGGCAAAGACGAACGTGGCTGAGACGAAATCCTCGAGACGCAGCGGCTTTCCGGTAGTGACCCATCAGGGCAACGATGTCTATGTTACCTGGACAGATATCAGTGCCGACAGCCAAATTAAGATCGCTCGAGTAGAATTTAATCTTTGAAGCGATTCAGGACTTACCAAGGGCTGACTGCAACGCAGTACTGTTCGCTGCCCACTCGAAATCAGCGGTTAAACGCTCAAACCGCTTATCCACCAATCGCGCGAATCTGGGGTCCGTGAGAATATGCAGGCGTTTTGCCTGCACCGCCTCCACCACGAGTTCGCCAACAATATTCGGGTCGAGTCCTCGCGCCAGTTCATCAGAAATGTCTGTGTAGGCAGGTTTTGAGATCTGAGGTCCAAAACGATCAGGTCGATTTCGAGGCGCCTCATAGATGCGAGTCCGCACCGCGCCAGGGCATAGCACCGAGGCACCAAAACCACCCAGGCGACCCTCCTCGTACAACGACTCTGTCAAGCCGACGACCGCATACTTGGTGGCATTATAAGTGGTCCAGCCCGGATTTCGACCTAGCAACCCAGCCATAGATGCGGTGTTGACAATATGCCCGCCCTGACCCTGAGATTTAATGTGAGGCAAAAATGCCTGACATCCATGGACAACTCCCATCAAATTCACGCCCAGACTCCATTGCCAGTCGCCCTCATCACATTCATCAATGAGCCCACCGGTTGAGACTCCCGCATTGTTGCAAACCAGGTGCACTCGACCAAACTCAGCCAGGGTTTTATCTGCGGCGGCAAACACAGCTTCACGATTGCTGACGTCACAGATAACGCTTGAGACCGCATTTGATTCGAGGTTTACAACAGCCTGCTGTAAAGCGGCTTCTTCAATATCTGCCATCATGACCTGCATGCCCTGGCGCAAAAATGCCTTTACCATTCCAAGGCCAATGCCACTTGCCGCACCCGTCACAAAAGCAACTTTACCCTTCAATTCATGCATCGATTTTCCCCTCAAGCAAAAGCAGTAGGTTTGGGTGACATGTCAGCGTTCGCCATCATGGTTCGCATCAGCCGCTCAGACATTTGTGCGCGTAAGGCTTTATCAGCCGTCTTGTTGTGCATTTCACTCGGGTCATTCTTAAGGTCAAACAGCTCTACCCCGTCATAACCCTGGTAAACCGTCAAACGCGTATCCTGAGTAATGAGCGTGCGCATGCGCAGCGGCATACCGACTCTCAAGAGATCGTTCAACTGGTCCTCTTCAATATAAATTTCATCTCGAATAGTTGCACGACTGTCTGTCAGTAATGGCGACGCGTCAACGCCTTGCATACCATAGAAGGCCGAAAGCCCCGCCTGCGCCAGCAAAGTCGGGCCCAGGTCCAATGAAGAAATGAGACTGCTA
Source organism: Gammaproteobacteria bacterium (assembly GCA_038106185.1). GTDB lineage: Bacteria > Pseudomonadota > Gammaproteobacteria > Pseudomonadales > Azotimanducaceae > UBA4582. The sequence goes on from JAYODE010000014.1 coordinate 3,598, forward strand.
CTACTGCCAGGTTGCTGTCCCGGCACATGTATCAACAACGGCACTCGAGTGCAGCCTGAGTAATGCATGCCCCCCTTGAGCATGACACCATGATCACCAAACATGTCGCCATGATCACTGGTGAAGACGACAATAGTGTTATCGCTTAAACCGAGTCTTTCCAGTTGCGCGAGGATGGTACCGATGCTGTCATCGATCATAGAGATCATGCCGTACTCTTTCGCACCCATCTCGCGCAATTCTTTCTCAGTTGGAGCAAACATATTGACCCCACGACGCAGCCCAGTTGGACCTTCCTTGATCGCTTTTTGATAATGCGGTGCCGAGTTTGTATGCGCATCACGGTAAGTCTCGGGCAGTCTAAAATCAGCCGGCGAATACATATCAAAGTACTTGCCGGGCGGCGTAAAAGGATGATGCGGATCTGGATAGGAAACGACCGCCAAAAACGGAGTCTCAGGCTGCTTGGCACGGGCCTGAAGAAAGTCGGTGGCTACACCTGTGATGTAATGGGTCGGATACAGTTCTTCGGGTGTACTGGTACGCCGAGTCATATGCGAGGGAGAATCATAAGGCAGGGCACCCGCGTCGCCCTGAATAGCATTCGGATCAACGCCCTGCTCCAGCAACCATTGGTAATAGTGCCCACCACATTGATCAGAGTGCGCAACAACCAGGTCGACTTCGGCAAAGCCATAGTAGTCCATTGGCATTTCGACACGCGCCATTTTATGGCGCATGAGATTTTCATAGTCATCCCAACCAGGCGGATAATGGGAAAAGCTCAACGCATCTCCAGGTGCCATTTGATCCGTCTGACGCTTGGCGATTGAGGCCATCACATTCATATTCTGTAGATGGCATTTACCCAAGTGCGCCGTATGATAACCTGCGTTCCTGAATACTCTTGGAAAGGTTTCAACCCGCCAGTCAAGGGCGATGCCGTTATACCGGGTACCGTGCAAGGAAGGCATGCGGCTGGTAAAGATCGATGAACGATTGGGCATGCAGATGGGATTGGCGACATAGGCCTGATCAAACCGCATCGAACGCAGGGCAAGCGCATCCAGGTGAGGTGTCTGAACAACCGGGTTACCACCAAAGCCCGTGTGATCGGGACGGTGCTGGTCAGTCATGATAATCAGGATATTTGGTGGGTTTACTCGGCTCATCGCAAGCTATTCCATGTCAGATGTCAGTCAAATGCTGCGCACTCGCTCAGAGTAGAAAGTTTTGCAGGTAGGAACAAGGCTTTCTTGATCCAGTGTGGCGCGACTCGCCCAACGGATTAGCTTTCGGCCCCGCTACTTCAGCCAGCTGCGTACTGACCATTGGCTAATCGGCAAAGGTCACTGCTCGACTTCAACTCTGGGCATCAGTCTGCTAATTTAACGGTTATTCCTACGCTAAGGACTCAAAGCTCATGGCCATGCCCCTTCCCAAGCATCCTAATTTACAAGGCGCTTACAAGCCGATTCAATTTGAATGTGATGCACCAGACCTGGTAGTCCAAGGTACCTTGCCGGCAGACCTGAACGGAACCTTTTACCGCAACGGCCCAAATCCGCAATACGCGCCCAGAGGAGACTATCACTGGTTTGCCGGCGACGGCATGATTCACGCGTTTCACCTCGAAAATGGTCGCGTGTCTTACAAAAACCGCTGGGTCAAGACGACTAAATGGGAACTGGAGCGAGCAGCAGGGCGCGGCCTATTCAGTGGTATGAACCCGTTAGACACAGACCCAGCTGTTCAGGGATTGACCACCAACGGCCTGGCGAATACCAACATCGTCTGGCATGCCGGTAAATTACTGGCATTGGAGGAGGCCCACGCGCCCTTTCAACTGGATCCCATGAGTCTCGACTCGATAGGACCCTGGACCTTTGGTGACACCCTCACAGGGCCCATGACAGCACACCCAAAGATGGACCCGGAAACCGGTGAGATGATCTTTTTCGGCTACAGCGTTGATGGCATGCTATCAAACAAGATGTCTTATCATGTCGTAAACCGCGAGGGTAAGCTCACAACTTCAGCGTTTTTCGATGCACCTTATGCGGCAATGGTACATGACTTTATTGTTACTCGAGACTTTGTGATTTTCCCGATCATGCCTCTAACGGCGTCACTGGACCGCGCCCTACAGGGTAAGCCAGCCTTCGCCTGGGAACCTGAAAAACGTAACAAGATTGGTGTTATGCCTCGCAGTGGCAGCGTCGAGGCTATTCGCTGGTTCGATGGTGATCCATCCTATGTGTTTCACCCTATGAACGCCTTCAACGTCGGCAATAAAATTACCTGTGACGTCTCCCAATATGGGGTTGCTCCCTTGTTCCCCAATGCTGACGGCTCGAGATCGGATCCGGCTTTAGCCCTAGCCAAGCTCACTCGTTGGCATATCGACCTGGACTTGCCTACAGACAATTACAAAGTCGAGCAACTGGATGATGTTGCCTGTGAGTTTGGTCGGTTGGATGAGCGTTACAGCGGTCTCGAATACCGCTATGGATATATGCTATGCACCGGTGCCAGCGCAGCAAAACCCTCATCGCTGAATGCCATAGCAAGGGTTGACCATCAAACGGGGCAACGGCAAACTCTCGACCTTGGCGAACACATGACACCGTCAGAAGCCGTATTCGTACCCAGTGCCCATGACGCACCAGAAGGCGCAGGCTATTTGTTGGCGAACGTCTATGATGCCAGCATCGACAAGAGCCATCTTCTCGTCCTGGATGCTGAAAATATCACTGCTGGCCCTCTGGCGACAGCCCAGCTAGATCACCGTGTGCCGCTCGGGTTTCATGGTAATTGGCGACCCGCGTCTTAATAGCCGCAGCCAGCGGCGGACCTCTTCAGGCCCTGGCCGCCTTGAAGCGCACCGCGCGTCAAGGCGCTGTGATGGGTGCGAGCCGAGCACGTAATTCATTTTTGGCAATTTTTTCCAGGGTTGAACGAGGCAGAGAACTGACCATGTGGACGTCTCTGACCACCTTAAAATCCGCCAAATTCAGAATGCAGTGGTCAATAATACCCCGCGCGAGCGCCTCTTGCGTGAGGTTCAGACCCTTAGCGCTGGGGATAACGAACACGACCGGCACTTCATCCAACATATAATGCTTCTGTGCCACTACCGCGCATTCGTCCACCAGACCCGTCTGCATAATGACGCTCTCTATTTCTGAAGCCGCAACATTCTCGGCGCCGACTTTAAGCATATCTTTCTCGCGATCACTGAAATAAAGCCAGCCATCCGCATCACTGCGCACCAGATCACCGGTATTGAACCATCCATTGATATCAAATGCCGCGTCGTTCGCTTCGTCATTGCGATAGTACTCCTTGAACAAGGAGACGCCGCGAACGCCGCGAATAAACAACAGTCCCTTTTCACCGGCAAGGGCATTTCTGCCCGAAGCATGTCGAATCTGAATTTCATATTCTGGCGCTGCTCGACCTAAGCTGCCGTGGGGACCCGGATGGTCAACGTCGGTGACGATCCCCTGGGTCAGGGTTTCGGTCATACCCCACCAGCCAATCGTTTCAACGCCGAAATGCGCCCCTATCGCGGGCAAACTGGCGGGGCCACCCCAAAACCGCATCTGATGTTCGGGCACTGGCTGCGGCATCAGCGCCTTGAACGCGAACGGAATCATTGATACCCAAGTCACTCGGTGTTTTAAACACACGGGCCAAAATCGTGAAGCAGAGAACTTGGGTTGAAGAACCATGGTGCCACCGGACCAGTAGGTCGCGAGCATTGAATAGCCCTGAGCATTGGTATGAAACAACGGCATATACACCAGGGTAATATCGTTCCGCTGCAAGCGCATATGAATAGCAGACACCTTACCGGCCCAAAGACCATTCGCATGAGTCCAGAGGACGGCCTTAGGCCGAGAAGTCGTTCCAGATGTGAATTGCACACTGAGACTTCTGCCTGACTCGCAAGGCAAGCTAGGCAGTTTACCGTCGGCAAACAGGTCCCTGTAGGGTATACCTTGAACATCCTCACAAGCATCACTGAATTGCGGGTCGACTAATCCAGCATCGTGATCAGTCACCACGACAAACCTCAGATCGACGCAGGCTTCCTTAACCAACCGAGCGAAACACGGCTGAGTGATTGCACAGACAGCTTGAGTATGCTGAGCGAAATACGCAAGGTCTCTCGCGACAGAGTGAGTGTTGGTCGATACCGCGACGGCACCCAATAGCGCACAGGCGAACCAGCTGACGACAAACTCTGGTGAGTTATCGAGATGAATAATCACAAAGTCGCCGGCTTCGACGCCACGCAGATGCAGCCCCATGGCGAGCCGACGCGCTTGTGTATAAAGCTCGGAATAGGTCAACTGCTGCTCGTCATCACTAAATGGCGCCCATATGAGACAGGGTTTGTTCGGCTGACGTTGCGCCCATTGCTCCAGCAGCCAAGGTACATCCAGACCTGTCATTGACTGTTCGCGAGCAGTATCAATCTGATCTTTCAGCAGCATTATTCCCTCACCATTTAAACTCGACAATTCGGCTAAAGACGATCCGTCAGCACTTCGGCATGACTGTCTCTGCCATTAAGACAAAGACTCAGTGTATAACATTTTCACACCTGCAACTCCTCGCTGGGTATAGGCAAGCTGACAAGATACAAAAAGGCATAAGCAAATAAATTTATAGTATTTTTCAGCTTGCTGGTTCCTCTTTACACTGGCCGCTTCAAAACGCGCCGCATTTGTAGACAGTCTTTGCAGTCAGCCTTTGCAGACAGGCTTTGCAAACACCCTTGCTGGCAAGGCTGGGTTCAACATGGCTTTTCGCTCTGTTGCGTTACTTGGCAGGTCATTTGCCAAATTTTTACCCGTTTTATCCAGGAGTCCCCTGCCCATGAGTTTGGATAACCTTAGTCTTAAAAAGACCCCATCACTCGGCCTGACTTTTCACTCAGGTGCTGACTTGATTTCGCTGAATTCGCAGTTCAAAAACAGCAAACCGAGCCAAATCATGGAATTTTCGATCGCACAAGCCAAGAACCCGATTGTCTTTACCAACTTTCGGCCGATGGCTATCGCCTTTCTCCATCTGGTCACACAATTCAAGCCAAACATACCTGTCATCTGGGTCGACCACGGCTTCAATACACCCGAAACCTATCGCCACATCAGCCGAGTCACGAACCACCTGAATCTCAATTTAAAGGTTTACTCACCCAAAATGTCTGCGGCACATTATACGGCCGTGTACGGCCCGATACCGGAGCTCGACACGCCTGGCCATGATCTGTTTTCCCGCATCGTCAAACTCGAACCCTTTGATCGCGCCATGGAAGACCTCAAGCCAGACATCTGGCTGAACGGTATTCGCCATGACCAGAATGCCTTTCGTCAGGACCTGCATATTTTTACCTTTGGCAGTCATGGAACAGTTCGCGTCGCGCCCATGTTTCATCTGACAGGGAACGAGGTGGAAAACTATATTTTGGAGCGCGACTTGCCGGACAATCATGATTACTTTGACCCGACCAAAGGCGAGGAACACCGTGAATGCGGCCTGATGATGCGCCAGTAAATTGCGCTTCTTCGTTGAGCCTCGACAATCCCAGTGACTGGCCGACGAGAAAAACAAAGTGCTAGACTGATGCTGTCCGTGCGCTCTGAAATTGTTTATCATCTGCTTCCAGGCAGGCTTTGAACCAGTCCAACATTGGACTTTAGTTGCCCTTAGAAAGCTTTAGGAAAGGGTGAATGCTGAGGTTATTCCAACACAAGAGATTCATCGCCACCCTTGCCGGGTGCCTCTTGTTGTCCGTCAGTTTTCTCACTCAGGCTCATTATCACGATCAACTATTCGAAGATACTGCCTGCGCCATCTGCCTAAGCCAGGTGAATCTGGCTGCGGACCTGAATTCGACAGCCCAGTCAGATTTTTATATAGGCGCGTTGCTCCAGTTTGAGCAGCGACCAGAAACCGTTCCCTTCATAGCCCTGCTAGGCCATTGCGCACGCGCTCCACCGGTCTCATTCATTGTTTAACACCCCTTTCACCTGCGGTCATAAGCACGCAGGCTGATCCTTCTCGAGGTCTCAGCCTTTGAGCAAGCATCTAACAATGAATGCCATGAACCAGCAACCGCTTAGTTGCCGAGTTCAGGCCCGGAGAAAAAATGAAAATCTATTACTTAATGGCCTTTTTAATAACCTTTTTGATATCCCCGGCTGCGCCCGCCGTTGCCGAAAGCAGTAGCCGCGACGACATCATAGCCCTGCGACAGGCACTGAGCGAACTCAGGAATGACTATGAGAACCGCATCAAGGATCTTGAACAGCGCCTGACGCTGGCCGAGGCAAAGACCGCTACTACACTGGAAATTGCCGAGGAGGCGGCATTGGCTCCCGTCGTCACAAGCCGTTCGGCCAACGACTTCAATCCCGCTATTGGCCTGGTACTGGTGGGTACCGTTGGCACCCGTAACAATGACGATGATTACACAGTGCCCGGTTTCAGTCTGCCTGATGAAGCCGGCCCGGCGAATGACGGCTTGTCTTTAGGCGAGAGCGAACTGAACCTGAATGCCAACATTGACGACAAATTCTTCGGCAACCTGACACTGGCCGTCGCAGCCGACGGCGCCGAGACCGAGGTTGAGCTCGAAGAAGCCTATATCCAGAGCCTGTTCCTGCCAGGCGGCCTGAACCTGACAGCAGGTCGGTTTTTTTCAGGCGTAGGTTATCTCAACGCTTTTCACGCCCACTCAGATGACTTTACCGATCGCCCACTGGCTTATGAAGTCTTCATGGGCGGACAATACAAAGATGACGGCCTGCGCCTCAGCTGGACACTGCCCACCTCAGGCTTTATCGAGTTGGGTGCAGAACTGTTCCGCGGAGAGTCTTTTCCAGCTGCAGGCGCCGCCCATGACGGCACCGGCAGCTGGACCCTGTTTGCCACGACCGGCGGCGATCTGGGCGTGAGCAGCAGCTGGAAAGCCGGACTCGGCTATATCCATGCGTCGGTGATCGACCGACCGGTCGATCCCAACGATGATAACGCCGAACAATTCTCAGGCGACTCAAGGCTCACCAATCTCAACTTTGTCTGGAAATGGTCGCCCCTGGGAAATTCTGTCAGTCAAAACTTCAAGCTGCAGGGTGAATACTTTTCACGGCGCGAAGCCGGCGAGCTGAACGCCGACCCCTACAGTGGCGACCAGTCCGGCTGGTATCTGCAAGGCACTTGGCAGTTCAAACGTCAGTGGATTGCCGGCTACCGTCATGGCAGTGTTCGGGCTGACAATCAACTGATCCTGCCTGCTTCACTGACTTCCTCCCTGTCGACCCAGGATCTTGGTGCCATCGACCGAGACAGCCTGATCCTTTCCTGGGTCAACAGTGAATTCAGCCGAATACGGCTCCAGTACAGCAACAGCACCGGGCTCGATAACGACAGTCGCTGGGTCCTGCAGTATATCGTCAGCCTCGGCGCCCATGGCGCTCACCAGTTCTAGGGAATCGAACCATGAATCAGATTATTCTCCGCTTGGTTGTGCTGGCTACTCTCGGTTATTCCAACTCCGCCGCGGCCCTCAACCTTTTTGCGTGTGAACCGGAATGGGCGTCCTTAAGCAAGGAACTTGGCGGCAACCTCAATACCATAGATGTGGCTCTGAATGTCAATCAGGACCCCCACAGATTGCAGGCGAAACCGAGCCTGATCGCCGCGATCCGCAACACTGACCTGTTGATTTGTTCTGGCGCCGACCTGGAGGTTGGCTGGTTGCCCCTGTTGCTGAAACGTTCAAATAACGCGCGCATTCAGCCCGGTCAGGATGGCTACTTCGAGGCGTCCTCCTTCGTTCGCCGGCTGGAGGTACCAACCCGGATTGATCGTTCTCAGGGCGATGTGCACCCGCAGGGGAATCCCCATGTGCACCTGGATCCACGCAATATTCGCATTATTGCCAAGGCTCTGACTCAGCGTCTGATCAGCCTGGATCCGGCCAACACCGCCGAGTACGAACGCCTGGGCGCAGATTTCCAGGATCGCTGGCAGGTCGCCATGGCGACTTGGCGGGACCAGGCCAAGTCACTCCAGGGCACTCGAGTCATCACTCACCACACGAGTTTCGCCTATCTGGAGAACTTCCTTGGCTTGGAACGCCTAGCGACACTGGAGGCCAAACCCGGCATACCACCCAGCAGTTCGCATCTGGCGAGTTTGTTAAAACTGGTAGCAGCACAACCTCCGAGGTACCTGCTCCGAGCCCCTTATGAAGATCCGAAACCAGCGGCCTGGTTATCGGCGCGCACCGACCTGCCTATCCACGTGTTACCCTACTCCGTCGGTGACGGTTCTGTTGCCGAGAACCTGTTTGACTTGTTTGATATCAGCTTGTCACGCTTAGCGGAACAACAATGAACACTGAACTCATCGATCTGACGATCCTCGGACCCGCCATGCTGGCGGGTCTCCTGGTACTCAGCACCCATGTACCACTGGGCCAGCAGGTACTCAGCCGCGGCATTATCTTCATCGACCTGGCTATCGCTCAGGTCGCCGGACTGGGGGTAGTCGTGGCAGGCACGATGGACTGGGCGTTTTACGGCATCGCCACTCAACTTTCGGCTATTAGTGCGGCTTTTCTGGCGACTTTTCTGCTGTTCTGGATAGAGCAAAAATTTCCCGAGGTCCAGGAAGCCTTTATCGGCGTGCTGTTTGTCCTCGCGGCAACAGCCAGCATTCTGGTGCTGGCCGAAAATCCTCACGGCGGTGAGCACCTGAAGGAGATTCTGGTGGGTCAAATACTCTGGGTGACGCCGGCCATGCTTTGGCCTGTCGCAGTGGTCTACTTTGGCGTCCTGGCTTTGTGGTTTAAGCCGGGGCGACTGAACTCCTTCATGTTCTATGCCTTATTTGCTGTCACGGTCACCGCGTCTGTGCAACTCGTCGGGGTTTATCTCGTGTTTGCCACGCTGATCGTTCCTGCCCTTGCCAGCCGCCAACTACAGGGCTGGCGGCGCCTGGCGACTGGCTATTCAATGGGTATTATCGCTTATGCGCTGGGACTGCTAGTGGCGATGCTGTTTGATCTGCCGCCCGGCACAGTAATTGTCTGGAGTCTTGCCGTCTGTGGCGTGGTCACTGCCATGATTATAGCCAGAAGACAACACTTGAGACTGCAACTCGACGGCGCATAAGCTAAACAGATTCGCTACACTGGGCTCGTCATCTGGGAAGGACATAGCATGCTGAACACTCAGGAACTTGAAATCATCGAAACCGCACAGGGTCTGTGTGCTGAGCTAGCTCAACGTGGCCAAGAGATCGACGGTCTGAGAGCTCTGCCTCAGGAGCTTGCGGAGCGCATGGCGCAGATGGGCTTCTATCGCCTGGTCACACCTCCAGACTTGGGTGGCCTGGGTATGAGCCCAGAGGGACTCTGTCGCGTCTGTGAAACCCTGGCGAGCGCTAATGGCTCTGCTGCCTGGTGCGTGTTCATTGGCAGTACCTCCCAATACCTGCTTGGCGCCTTGCCGCCCATTCAACTCAGCAGGATGCTGGATAACCCAAATGTGATTACCAGCGGTGTGTTTGCCGACAGTGGCACAGCACTGTTTGAGAAACGCAATGGCGCTTCAGGCTACCTCATTAACGGCCATTGGCGCTGGGGTTCAGGATGCCACAATGCGGCATGGATCTCGGGCGGGATTCACGAAATCGACAACAATGGTCAACCCATGGTTAGGGACGCACCCCTGACTCGCGTCTTTTTTCAACCTCATGAAATCCAGATTCATGATAACTGGCATGTCTCGGGACTTCGCGGCTCTGGATCCAGTGACTATGTTGCTGATAATGTCTGGGTCCCGCAAGAGCGCCTCTCGACCAGCATCGAATACACAGACTATGCGACTCGACCGATTTATCGCTTTCCACGCTTTGCCTTGCTGGGAGTTCCGATTGGCGCAATCTGCCTGGGGATGGCGCGAAGCGCGATACTTGAGGTGATTAACGTCGCCCAGGCGAAAACTCCTCAAGGCAGTCGACGCACTCTCGCGATGCGCACTGCCTTGCACAAGGATCTCGCCGTCGCTGATACAAAACTGTTAGCCGCCCGTGCCTGGTTCTATCAGACCATTGATGCAGCCTGGATCAATGCCCAGAATGACGACGAGACACTGGATCATCGCCGCGCGATACGTGCGGCCAACGTCCACGCGGTGACTACCGCGATAGAGGTTATTGACCGGATGTATACGGTACTCGGGGGCTCTTCCGTCTATGAGACTTCTTGCCTGCAGCAACATTTTCGCGACGTACATGTCGCGTCTCAACACATGATGGTCGGCGAGCCAGTGATGGAAATGGCCGGGCGAGTTTTGCTTGGCCTGGATGAAATTGGCGCTGGTCTCTGATGGATCGAAGGCGAAACCTCACAGCAGCATCGATTCTGCTGCGCCACTCGGTCAAACTTTAACGCAGACAGCTCAACCTTGAAGGAGAGACCCTTGAACTTAAAATTCGGCCTGGCCACACCCAGCACCCTTTGGGACCTGGATCTTCAAAGCCGCAGAGATACTATCGCCCAGATAAACGATGGTGGCTTTGATCATTTGTTCATGGCCGATCATGTTTCATTTCGAGATGGCTCAGGGACTGACGGATTCGTTGAGGTCGCCGCTCTGTCACAACTGCATCCCACCATCGGCGTGATGATCAGTATCTACTTGTTACCCCTGCGCCACCCCTTGCCCGTTGCCCGACAGCTCGCCACAATGGCTCGAATAGCGCCGGGGCGCATGACATTTGGCATTGGCATTGGCGGTGAAGATCGCCACGAAATTGAAATCTGCGGAGTTGACCCGGCGACGCGCGGCGCCAGGACCAACGAATCACTCGCCATCATTCGCGGCCTGATGAATGAAGAGACACTGACATTTCACGGTAAGCATTTTACGATCGAACAGGCTCGCATCAGGCCCAGGCCACGTCAACAAATTCCAATCATTGTTGGCGGCCGCTCTAATGCTGCCCTGCGCCGCGCCGCTATCTATGCAGACGGCTGGATTGGCGTTTGGTGCTCGTCAAAGCGCTACGCCGAAGCGGTGGGCTTGATTGACGAATACGCAGAGGCGGCCAACCGACCCAAGCCCCAGTGGTGTCATGGCTATCAACCCTGGATCGGTGTCGATAAAGATCCGATAAAGGCTCGAAGCGTAGTGAAGCAGGCTATGGAGAAGTTCTATCATGTTCCTTTTGAACAGTTCGAACGCTACACGCCCTTCGGTACTCCGGCGCAGGTTGCCGAACAGCTAGCGCCTTATATTGACGCCGGTTGCCGGCTGTTCAACTTGAAAGTCTGTGCGCAAGCGCCCGCCGAAGAAGTTGCACTGGGTGCTGAGGTGCTCAAGGAACTGGCGAAAATTCGCTGAACCGAAGGTGACTCTAAGACAACCTGGAAGGCCTTTACTTGGTTGATATTCCGCCATCTACGGCAACTACCTGACCGGTGATCATGCGGGCCTTATCTGAAGCATAAAAGACCGCCAGATTGCCGATGTCTTCCGGCGTTTGCTCGCCACCCAAGGGCGTCATCTCAGCTACGACCGTCTCGAAAATCTGGCGCAACGACATATTGGCAAGCTCAGGTTGATTAGCCTGCATCTGAGTCGTCAGCAACTCCCAGGCGCGGGTCCATAATAGCCCCGGACAGATACAATTGACTCGAATTCTACGGGGCGCAAGTTCCATCGCTAACGTCTTGGTCAGATGCACAACGCCAGCCTTGGCAGCACCATAGGCCGGAAGAGAAGTCGTCGGTCCCAGAGCGGCGATTGAGGCAATATTAATGATAGAACCACCCTGTGACAGGTGCGGAACAACGGCATTGGAGGATGAAAATGCCGTGCGCAAATTAAACATCAATTGCTCATCCCAAACCGCATCGCTCATGCTCAAAAAAGCCGAATCAGATGCCGAGATTTCATCAAATTGCGTCGTCGGCCCGCCGATACCGGCATTGTTGACGAGCACATCCAGCTTGCCATAGCGTGCCATCAACTGACTCACCGCGTCACGCATGGCTTCCTGACTCGCTGCATCGGCAACCAGGCCCATGGCGTTTTCGCCCAACTCCAACTCTGCCGCTCGAGTCATGGCGCCATCCAGATCGGTGACTATCACTGACGCCCCTTGCTGGACGAAACATTTGGCGATACCAAGCCCGATACCCCGACCAGCACCTGTGATTAAAACAACCTTGCCATTGAGACTCATCGATACTGTCCTTCGATTATGTTAAGGAGTTTCTATTAATATCTTCCCAGTCATCCTTGGATGTTAACCTCGACACCCATGCTAAACAACGAGACATGCTGAGCACCTAGACATGCTAAACACCTAGACATGCTAAACACCTAGACATGCTAAACACCCAGACATGCTGAAAAGCGAGATAAGCGGCGTAAAAAAAACCTGTACTCTGTACTCTGACCTCTGGAATACCTTTCTAGAATGGTCGTCTCGACTTGAGCGCCTCTGGCCAGAGTCAGTGTGATGCGCCGCTTTCCTGATTCATGGAATCGGTTTGAGATTGATTTTTGAGTGTCTCGGTAACAGCAAGCACTCTCGTGAGTCCAAGCCACCTAAGACGAGCGCAACCTCATTGCGCGTCTAGCCTCCCTGGATTCTAGGCAATAAAAATACCTCTAGGGCATCGTTGGGGATTTTAGTGTTCCAGTTGTCTCGATAGATTTGACCGTCAATAGAAACAGCGATACCTGCGTCGATCTGTGCCGCCATTCGCGGATAACGTTCGGCTAGCTTTGCAAACAGTTCACCAATGGTTTCTGCCTGAATCTCTAGGGTCTCAGCCCCACCGACTGCATCGCGCAGGGATGAAGTCAAACTGATTGTGGGCATCCAGACTCTCCATCCGTTGAGCCGCTATTCAACACAAAAACAAGTAGCATAAAAAACGCAGGTCAGGATTCTGTGCGAACCTGACCTGTGCTGAACCAATGCAAACGACTCGAAACTCGCTTTATGCCTTGGCTTCTTCAATCGCCTTGAGAATACGCGGCGCTGACATGGGAATGTGCGTCATGCGGACACCCGCAGCATGAGACACGGCATTACCAATTGCAGCCAACGGTGGCACGATTGAGGTCTCACCTACACCTCGAACACCATAGGGGTGGTTCGGGTTTGGGATCTCCAGAATCTGAGTGTCGATAAACGGCAGATCTGAGCATACCGGAATCCGGTAATCCAGGAATCCCGTATTCTGCAGACAGCCATCGGCGCCATAGATATATTCTTCATTCAGCGCCCAACCTATCCCTTGCGCTGCACCACCCTGAAATTGTCCTTCCACATAATCGGGGTGAATTGCCTTGCCAGCATCCTGAACAACTGTGTAGCGAAGGATCTTGGTTCCACCTGTCTCGGGATCAACCTCGACGTCGCAGATATGGCTAGCAAAGGAAACACCCGCATTATCTGCCACCACTTCGTTGTGACCGGCGATAGGACCGCCCGTGGAAGGCGCCTTAGCAGCGATTTGTTTCAGGCTCAACGGCGGCAGATTGCTGTGCTTATCACCCACTGCTGTCGCTGTACCATTCGCCCAGACCACATCTTCAACTGGAATGTCCCACATCTTTGCCGCTCTGGCACGCAGCACACCGATGGCTTCTCGAGCAGCAAATATCGCTGCCATACCAGAAGAGAAGGTGCCGCGACTGCCTTCCGTCGTGTCGTTATGACCCAGAGACGCGGTATCACCAACATTGGTCCGCACCTGATCATAGGGAATACCCAACTCCTCAGCGACGATCAGAGACAGAGAAGCGCGGGATCCGCCAACATCGATAGTACCGATGGTCAGAGAGACTGTGCCATCCGGACCGACATTGAGGTCAACGCAAGTCTGGCCACCAAAGTTAAACCAGAAGCCGCAGGCCATGCCGCGTCCTTGGTTCTTCTTGAGCTTAGCGCGCATATGCGGGTGATTCTTCACCGCTTCTAGCGTCGGCCCAATTCCAATCGGGCCATAAACGGGTCCATAGGAGGCTTTGGTGCCCTCTTTTGCTGCATTTTTGATGCGAAAATCCAGAGGGCTCATACCAATTTCATTGGCTACAAGATCCATTGTGCTTTCAACACCGAACGCCGCCATCGGCGCTGATGGCGCTCGATAAGCTGCCACCTTGGGTCGATTCACTAAAATATCATGGCCGACAGTTTTGACATTTTTCAGGTCATAGCAGGCGTAGGCTGTCATGGCACCCAACATGCCCCAGATACCTGGAAAGGCACCGTCCTGATAGCGCAAAACTGCCGTGGCAGCGGTAATGGTACCATCTTTCTTGGCGCCAATTTTGATATCCATAGAGGTTGACGACGTCGGTCCCGACGCCTTGAAAACCTCGTCTCTGGTCATCACGAGTTTGACTGGTCGGTTGGCTTTGCGGGATAAGGCCAGTGCCAGAGGTTCAGTCCAGACATGGGTCTTTCCACCAAAGCCGCCGCCGATTTCTGAAGAGGTCACTTTCAACTTCGCCATGTCCAGGCCGAGCAAGGTCGAGCATACCACTCGAAAACTAAAGTGCCCTTGTGTCGTGACCCATAGCTCGCCAGAACCATCTGAATTGACGCTCGCCAGACAGGCATGCGGCTCGATATAACCCTGGTGAGTCTGCTCTGTCTTATAACTCTTCTCAACGATGACGTCTGCCTCGGCAAAGCCCGCATCCACATCACCGTGACCAAAAGTAGAAATACCCGCAATATTCGAAGGCTGGCCGTCTTGTTTGACAAAATCCTGGATGATTGGCGCACCCGGCAGCATCGCCTCGTCCAGGTCAGTGACATGAGGTAACTGTTTGTAGGTGACCTTGATCAGTTTCAGCGCCTGTTTGGCCGTCTGCTCATCAATTGCTGCAACCGCAGCCACGGCGTGACCATGATACAGGGCACGACCTCGAGCCATACAATTTTCCAAAATATCCGTCATGCTTCGATTGCTACCCGTTAAGTCAGGCAAATCGGCACTGGTGATGACGGCCTTAACGCCAGGTAGCTTTTCCGCCTTGGAGATATCGATTTTTTTAATCAAAGCGTGTGCGTGGGGTGAGCGCAGCACCTTAGCAACCAACTGTCCCGGTGCGAACGTATCCGCACCATACTTGGCGCGGCCTGTGACCTTGTCGATACCATCTGGTCGTTTAACGCGAGTTCCTACAATTTTAAAGTCACGATCTTGGTAATTCGTGTCATGTCCCATATCAAATTCCTGTCTTTAATGTTTGCCTGGGTTATCGTTGGCCTGCTGTTTGTCGCGGCGCCAAGGCGCTCAACGAAACGTTAAGCGTCAACAACACTCATTTTTTGCGCATTTCCTTCGCGGCTGCCTGCACGGCTCGAACTATCTTGTCGTATCCCGTGCAGCGGCAGAGATTACCCGCTAGCGCATAGCGAATTTGTTCCTCACTAGGATTCGGATTCTTCGTCAACAGCGCCTTGGCTGCCACCAGAAAACCTGGCGTGCAGATGCCGCATTGCAGGGCTGCATGCTCAATGAATTTTTCCTGCAAGGGATGCAGTTTGCCGTTCTCAACCAGGCCTTCAACCGTACCAATCTCTCGGCCGTTCGCCTCAACACCCAGGACCAGGCAGGCACAGACAAGCCGACCATCAAGGGTAATAGAGCAGGAGCCACAATCGCCCGTGCCACAACCTTCTTTCGCACCTGTCAGGCCGACCCGATTGCGCAGCGAATCAAGCAAAACTTCATCGGTTGGGCAGGCGAACTGGACTGGATCGCCATTAATTGTTGTCGAGACGAGTACGCCAGTCATAAGGTACCTCCAGCACGTTGGTATGCAATTTTAGCGGCGCGTTTAGCCAGGACACCGGCCACCTTGGTTCTGTATTCGATAGTGCCACGCTTGTCATCAATAGGATTACAGGCGGCGGAGCAGGCAGCAGCCAGCTTCTCTAATGCGGCTTCGTCGAGTTTGGTGCCTATGATCGCTTTTGCTGCATTAGTAACGAGCACAGCTGTCGGCGCAACGGCACCCAGTACCACGCGAGCTGACTTAACGATGCCGCGCTGCAACGTCAGATTTACGCCCGCACTGACGACCGCTATGTCCATTTCTGTTCGCGGAATGAATCGAAGATAAGCATCCCCGGAGTTAGACGGTCGAGCCGGCAAAGTAATCGCCTCGATCACCTCGCCTTTTGCCAATGAGGTTTTACCGGGACCTGTGACTATTTTTTCGACCGCGACTGTACGTCGCTTGTCCTTGCCAACCACAACCGCCTTTGCACCAGCGGCGATCATAGCAGGTACGCTGTCTGCCGCAGGTGACCCGTTACACAAATTGCCGACCACGGTACAACGACCTTGAACCTGATCAGAGCCGATGAGATTAGCGGCCTCAACGACGCCAGGCCAGGCCTTTTTCAGCGCCGCATGTTCACCTATTGCCGCACCACAAACCGCCGCGCCTATTTTGAACCCGGTCGCACTCTTACTGATCGCTTGCATAGCTGGAATATGTTTGATATCGACCACGAGATCCGGCTCGATCGTACCCATCTTCAGACGAACCAGAAGATCTGTGCCTCCTGCAAGGACATGGGCCTGGCCCTTCTCCTTGTAAAGAAGCGTAGCTGCCTCTTTTGTTGTTGTTGGAGTTTCATATCTCATTGTTTTTTCATGCTCCTTTATGTTGCGCGAATAAGAGATCGTAATCCTTTGCGACAAGGGCTTACAACTACTGCAGATTTTTATACCGAGTTTGAGCAAAATATGCCAGCGATTCTCCTCAAAATACCGAGATGACCGCTCCATCTTTACCAAGCGGGCGGAGGTCTTGGGCTAGCCGATCCAATTGACCCTATTGGGTTTCCCCACTATCATGCTGTTTTTAAAAGCAATTACCGGAGACCTCGGATGTTTACACGAATGGATCAAGGGACCAAGGCAGACTGGGATCATATTGGCCAGGAGCATGCGCCACACATCAAGGATATGCCCAACCGAATCTATGGCATGTTGGCATCGCTGGAAGGCGTGTCACTCGGCTTCGCCACTGATCAACTGCACCACTCTTTGCAGACCGCTACCATGGCTCGCAGGGCAGGCGCCAGCGACGAGATGGTGCTGTTGAGCCTACTGCACGATATCGGTAAAACCATCAGCGTTATCAACCACGGTCAGATATGCGCCGAAATTATCAAGGCTTACGTCAGTGACGATGCCTACCACATCATTCGTACTCACCAAGACTTCCAGGGTGAGCACTATTACCATTATCAGGGCAAGGCTCGAGATCTGCGATTACAGTTCAAGGACGAGCCTTGGTTTGCCAAAGCCGAGCAATTCACGGATGAGTGGGACCAGGCTGCATTTGACCCAGCATATGAAGTTGATTCATTGGAGAGCTTCAAACCATTAATTGATCAATTTTTCTCGGCACCGGGAAGAATGGCAAAGGCGGCCTAGGCGAATGCTCGTACTGAGGTTGACCTGCTGGCTCGACTGATCCTGCTGACTGGCAGTTTTGCTGACAACTGATCTCCTTCCAACTGACCTCCTTCAAAGAACAGCGCTGAAAAGCCTGTTTGAACTAAAAGTGGAGTCATCCATGGTCATCGGGGCTTCAGGCGCCGATGACCTTTGCTCCTCCCTTAGCCTCAGCTTTCAAGGCCCGCCATTCTGCCATGAGAAATGCCATCACCGCTGGACTTCTTAGCTTCGTAATGCTGACAGGCTGCACGAACCAACAACCTGAAGTGCCAAGTCTGAAGTCGGCACCACTGGCCGACTTTTCTGGCTCGTGGGAGATCGACTACGAACATACCGAAAACCCGCAGGACCGGCTCAGCTACCTCTACGAGATAGCCCACAGTCAATACGAACAACAGCAAAAAATGAAAAGTGACCGGAATGGCGCGCGACCCGCAAATGGCAGCGCCCTGCAAGACCTGTCTGCAGTGATTCAACTGGGCAGTCTGGCCGACGCAAGCAGTCAATCGACCGTTCTGACTATTGATCAGACGGAAGAGTATATCGCCATCAAACGCAGCGGCGATTATGCACTCACTTGCGACTTTCTCGCCCCGGTAAACACCTCGGCCATTGGCCAGGAATCCTGCGGAGTCGACAGTAACGGACAACTGGTCTTTGCAACCCAATTGCCTGAGGGACTCACCGTGATCAATCGTTACAGCCTGGCCAAAGGCAGTGAGACGATTGAGAGCAAGCGCCTCATGGTCTCAACCACGCTGGTCTCGTCCAGACTCGGCCAGTCTTTTAGCTTAAACCGCGTCTACATGCTCTTTCCACCGGGCGAAGGCCTGTATGCCTGCGAATACAGCCTGGAAAAAAAGAAAGTCTGTCGACTCAGCAGGGAAGAAGCCGAGAGCAGAGATGAGTAAATTGGTAACCTTTACGCTGGTGTGCCTGCTGGCCGCGTGTTCAACGCCACAGCGAGAGAAACCAGAGCCGATGAGTGAGGCTGAGGCTTTGATCATAGCCACAAGCCCGGCACTGCCCTACCTGAATGTCAGCATTGCCGTCTTCAAAAACCAAAATGCCGACTCAGGCGAGAGTGGCGCCGGCCGAATCAGTCGAATCTATGCGCCCATTCATGAGGCGGAAGCTAATTACCTGCCGGTCGTTCTGCGGAACAGCTTGATCGAATCGGGACACTGGGGCGCCGTGCGGGTTGGGCCCGACATAGCCAATATGGAGGGAGCGGCGGAACTGCAGGTCGACGTCACCATACTGACTTCGACGGCTTTGGACTTGGCACTCAACGTCAAGGTCGTTGACAGTCGCGGTATCACTTGGTTGGATAACCGCTACACTGAACAGGCCCAGGCAGCGACCTATGCGATGGACGAGCGGCAACGCCAGGATCCATTCCAGCCACTGTTCAACCGTATCGCCAACGACCTTTTTCGAGTCCGCCAAGCCCTTTCGCCCGCTGATGCCAACTGGATAGTACGCGCCTCATTATTGCGGTATGCCAATGCCCTCGCACCCGAGGCCTTTGGGCATTACCTTAGCAAGAGCGCCGACGGCGTCATCAAGGTCACTGGCCTACCGGCCCTTGACGATCCAATGTACCTTCGAGTGAGAAAAATCCGGGAGGCAGAATATCGGTTTACCGACCTGATGGATGAGCATTTCAATGGCTTTTACACCAAGCTGCAATCGGTCTATCCCTACTGGCAGACCTACAGTTACGAGTTATTGGCCTATAACAACCAGATTAAAGCGACTGGCACCGTCAGCAGCCGCCGGCAATCTGGCGCCTGGGATGCGACGCAGGATATTTACCATACCTACAAAGAATTCAAAATGAA
Organism: Gammaproteobacteria bacterium; assembly: GCA_038106185.1. Lineage (GTDB taxonomy): Bacteria > Pseudomonadota > Gammaproteobacteria > Pseudomonadales > Azotimanducaceae > UBA4582. The sequence continues at coordinate 22,978 of JAYODE010000014.1, forward strand.
TGAGGATGAGCTGAGAGAATTGGCCGATTCTTTCAAAGCTGAAATTCACCCCACTATCTCGATGTTAGAAGGCAGTGTCATTGAGCTTCAGGGCCCCCTTGAAAATCAGTATGCCCAATGGCGACGAATCCTTCGCGAGATTTACGCGAAGGAACGCTAGCCATCAGTCGGTTCGAAGAGCCCTGTTCGACCTCACCTCTACCATCCAGAAGATGACGGCTAAGAAGATGGCTAAGAAGATGACTAAGAAGACGAAGACTGATCCCCTTGATTAACAGTCTGTATGCGATAAAGATCGGCGCGACGCAACGGAATAGTCAGCGGCTGGTGCGCATGACCTGCCAGGATTTGATAGACATTCAGGCTACCTTCGTTGAAGAAATACGCAGCGCCAGACATATAGAGGCGCCATAGCCGATAGGTCGCCTCACTGGAAGCGGCGACCGCCGCGTCATGTTGAGCCTCCAGACTCGCCAGCCAATGGCGCAAGGTTAGTGTATAGTGGCGCCGCAAACTTTCGACATCAAGAATCTCGAATTGCGATTGCTCCATGACACCCGTGACATCACTCACTCGGGTCAATTCACCGTCAGGGAATACATATCGATTAACAAACTGACTGGTGACAGTACGACGCCAACCGTTCTCGTTGGTGATGCCATGATTCAAAAACAAGCCACCGGGTTTCAGTACGCGTTTAACCGTATTGAAGTAGGCACCAAGATTGTCGATGCCCACATGCTCAAACATACCGACGCTGACGATGCGATCGTAATTTGGCAGATCAGGCAAGTCGCGATAATCTCGCAACTCAACCTTCACCTGGCTTTCGAGTCCCATTGCTTTGACGCGCTCCTGTGCGAAGCGGTACTGCGCATCGCTTAAGGTAATCCCATGGGCTCGAACTCCATAATGGCGTGCAGCCCAGAGGATCAACGCACCCCAACCACAACCTATGTCGAGTAACGACTGACCTTTCATTAGTCGTAGCTTGCGGCACAGATAGTCCAGTTTGTCAGCCTGAGCTTCTGCCAGAGACTGATCAGCGTCGCGAAAGTAAGCGCAGGAGTAGACCATCTCCGGATCCAGCCAGAGCCTATAGAAATCGTTACTGACATCGTAATGGTGGGCAATGCTCGCCTGGGAGTTTTGCTGTTGCCGATATTGATAGCGATGCACATCGGCCATAGTGGTGGTTTTGTCTGCCGGCAAACGCCAGGCCTTCGCCAAGCTGGTCAACTTAGCCTGCCAGGACAGGTCCAGATTCGTCAGATAGGGCGTAATGGAAAATAGCGATTCCATATCGCCCTCCACGTCAACGGCACCGGTGAGGAAATCACCGCCCAGGCGCAGAAGATCGCGATGCAGAATCAAGTCTCGAAGCGCACCAGGACTATTGAAAACCATCGTACAAGCGGGTTCAACCTGACCGCTAACCACAGGTCCGTCAGCGACTCGAGCGGCAACAGGACCTTTATAATTTGCGAGGATTGACCTTATCAGCTCTGTTGCGTGGCTCGTCGCTGGACTCGTTGCAGAAACCTGATGACGGCCACTGCGATTCGATTGTGGCGAGCCGCCCATCTCTGCTCGCTGTTCCACGCCATGACTGGCTTTGGATAATTTGCTGCTCATGAATAGCCTCCGTGCAATTGTCATCAGTGCGAGTGAGTGGTGCGACCTGCGTCTCCAGACTCAACTATTAAAGGAAATTCCTGCACTATCGCTACGGCCACAAGTCAAGTTTTTACCAGATAAATCCGTCATCATCCTAAGACCTGCGACGCTTCAACGAGGCCCCGCAAGCTAACCGCTAAGTTTTCTTGGACGCTGGAAAAAGCGCGAGAATGGCATAGCTGCCGACCCTGCAACTGAGTTACAGTGAGACACTCGTGGAGACCAGAATGACCCAATCTAAACCCCTATCCCACCTCAAGGTGCTCGACTTTTCTGCTGTCTATGCCGGACCTATCTGCGCGAGACTGCTGTCGGATTGCGGCGCCGATGTCATCAAGATCGAAACTCTCGGTAGCGGCGACATGATTCGTGGCCCAAACGGCACCACTCGAGTCTTCAGCCATTTCAACGCCGGCAAGCGCAGCATCGCGCTTGATTTGAGACGAGTTGAGGCCCAGGAGATCACTCGCCAGCTGCTGATCGATGCCGACGTGGTCATAGAAAACTTTCGACCAGGCGTGATGCAGAAATTCGGCTTGGACTATGGCACCGTGAAAGCGCTCAACCCGACCCTTGTCTATTGTTCTATTTCCGGATTTGGCCAACAGGGTCCCTTCGCCCAACGCGCGGCTTACGCCCCTATCGCGCATGCTGCAAGTGGTTTCGATGTCGCACATATGCGCACTCAGCAGCAGGCAAACGCAGAACCCTCGGTCTCGAGTATCATGATCGCTGATATGCTGACTGGCTCTTTCGCCTTTGGCGCCATTCAAACTGCGCTACTCGGCCGCGAGCGCAGCGGTCAGGGTGATTTTATTGATGTCTCCATGCTGGAATCTATGATGAGCCTGATTCCTGGCCAAGTACAACTGGCGCAGATACCAAACGCGCCAAGCAGTAATGGCTTTCACCCCATTCGTACCAGCGACGGTTTCGTCATGATCTGCATCGTCTCGAGCAAAAATATGCGCCAGCTCTGCGAAGCCATCGACCGCATCGACCTACTCACAGATCCGCGTTTCGCCAATGGCGAGCATTTCAAAAACACCAAGGCCTTTATCGAGGAGATTCAGCAGTGGTCGAAATCCAGATCCGCCCAGGCCTGCGAGTTGGCGCTGAATAAATTTGGCGTCCCTTGCAGTCTGTACAACACCCCCGAGGACCTGTTCGATCATCCTCAGGTACTATTCAGACAGGCTTTTACCGAACAACAGGATGAAGATGGCATCTTTAAGATTCAAAATGCGCCGTTCAAATTGGCCAATATCGACATCTCAACTTCCCAGCTATCACCAAAACTGGGACAGCATACGGACGAAATCTTGTCTCACGTACTCAAGCTAGCCGATGACGAAATCAGAAATTTACGCCTTAAAGGTATCATTCAATAAAAGCATTGAGCCCACTGAGGACATCACTCACTAAAGAGCAGCCATATGAGCAATCCATTTTTTCAGGACTGGGACACACCATTTGGAATCCCACCTTTTGACCTCATCAAGAACTCACACTACCTTGAAGCCTTTGAGCAAGGCTTCGCCGAGCAGAATGCAGAGCTAGATCGCATTACGCAAAATTCGGCAGCGGCAGATTTCGCCAACACCATAGAGGCGCTGGAGCGATCAGGCGCACTGCTGGAAAGAACCGGCAAGGTTTTCTTCAACTTGAGCTCCTCGAATACCAATGAAGACCTACAGGCCCTGGAACTGAAACTGTCGTCCCGCCACGCGGCCCACGAGAGTCAAATGCTGAATAACCAAGCGTTGTTTGCGCGCGTCAAGCAGGTCTACTCAAGGCTCAGTGACATTGACCTGGAACCCGACCAAATCAAGCTGTGCAAGGATACTTACATCCGCTTTGTACGTGCAGGTGCCGCTTTGAAGGATCAGGCTCGAGGCCAGGTACAGGTGCTGGATGAAACCCTCGCCGAGTTACAAACTCGCTTCAGTCAGAATGTTCTAAAGGACACTAACGACTTTGAGCTGGTGATTGAGGCTGACGAGGATGTTGCCGGCCTGCCTCCATCTGTATTGCAAGCGGCCAAAGCTGAGGCTGATCAGCGCGGCAAGGCTGGATGCTATGTCTTTACGGTCTCACGGTCCTCTATCACCCCTCTGTTACAGTTCGCCGAGTCTCGGGATTTGCGTGAGAAAATGTACCGAGCCTATATTCGAAATGGCGCAAACGATAACGCAAATAACAACCAGCAACTGGTCAGTCGTATAGCGGCTCTGCGCCTGCAACGCGCTCAACTGCTCGGCTATGCAAGCCACGCTCACTACATGCTTGATAACCGAATGGCAAAGACGCCTGATGCTGTCAGGGCATTGCTGGATCAGATTTGGCTGCCCACTCAAGAAAAAGTCAACCAGGAAGCCAAAGATCTGCAAACCATGATTCAGGCACTTGGCGGCAACTTCGAACTGGCACCCTGGGATTGGTGGTACTACACCGAGAAGGTGCGCCGTGAACGTTACGCCTTTGACGAGAATCAAACGAAACCTTATTTCAAGTTAGAGAATGTTCAGGCCGGCGCCTTCGACGTGGCGAACCGCTTGTTTGGTTTGACTTTTGAGCAGGTGACGCATGTTCCAGTTTATCATCCAGATGTTCTGAGTTATGCGGTGAAGGATGCGGATGGATCACTGATCGGTTTGTTTCTGGTGGATTATTTTATGCGCCCATCTAAACGGGGTGGCGCCTGGATGAGCGAATTTCGATCCCAATCCAACCTGGACGCCTCTGTTAGACCTATTGTGGTCAATTGCTGCAACTTTCCCAAGTCCTCACCCTGCCTGTTAACCATGGACGAGGTGCGGACGCTATTCCACGAGTTCGGTCATGGCCTCCACGGGTTGCTAAGCCAGGTGCGATATGCGAGTCAGTCTGGCACCAATGTAAAGCAGGACTTTGTCGAACTGCCATCACAAATCATGGAACATTGGGCCATTGAACCCAGTGTGCTGCGCACTTACGCCAGACACCTGGACACCAATGCACCCATCGAAGACGCTTTAATCGAGAAGCTACTCGCGTCCGACACTTTCAATCAGGGTTTTGCCACCACCGAGTATCTCGCGGCAGCCTACCTGGACATGGCCTGGTCGAGTCTCGAAACACCCCCCCAACTGGGCGTTGACGAGTTCGAAGCGCAGGCAATGCAGGCGGTCAACCTTATCTCTGCCGTCGGCCCCCGCTACCATTCCAGCTACTTTCAGCATATCTTTGCCGGCGATGCTTATTCTGCCGGTTATTACGCTTACATCTGGGCAGAGGTCCTGGATGCCGACGGTTTTGAGGCCTTCAAAGAAAATGGCATATTTGACCCGGCCACCGCCCTCGCATTCAGGCAAAACGTACTTGAGCGCGGCGGTAGCGCTGATGCCATGGCGCTCTACAAGGCCTTTCGTGGCCGTGAGCCAGCCGTTGCACCCTTGCTAAAGCAACGAGGTCTGACGGCCCCATTTTCAGCTTAATCGTCCCGGCCCCCTAATCGTTAGTCGTTGGAACCTACTCTATGAAATCTCCAAGACGCTACTCGCTGTTGCCAACCCTGGCAGCCTGTCTTCTACCCATTGGTTCCGCATTATTATTCTTGCCGCCGTCAGTTTCGGCAGCGAGCCACCAGGGGAAGTCAGAAATCCAGGCCGAACAAACGGATAGCACTCTTCGGAAACCGGTAACCGAGCGAAACCCGCATCGTCCGGCTTTTACGATTGATACAGACAAGACCTTTGATCCGGCAGCGATACCCGCCTACGCGGGTCACCACGAAGCTATTTATGCCCATATAGACGGCGCCTTACCCGCTCATACGCGTGCACTACAACGCTGGTTGCGACAGCCCTCCATTAGCGCCCAAAACACAGGCATTCTGGCCATGGCCGAGATGGTTCGAACAGACCTTGCTGACTTGGGCTTTCAAGAGACCACCTTGGTACCCACCGATGGTCATCCCGGTGTCTGGGGCTACTATGACGCAGGTGCCGAGAAAACCTTATTGGTCTACATGATGTATGACGTTCAGCCGGTTGATCCGGATGACTGGGAAACCCCGCCTTTCGATGCCGAAATCGTCGATCATGAATACGGCAAAGTGATCAGAGCCCGAGGTGCCGTGAACCAAAAAGGTCCAGAGCGAGCCTTTCTGAATGCCCTCGAATCCATCATCGCGGTTACCGGCACCCTACCAGTAAACCTGATGATCGCGGCTGAGGGAGAAGAAGAACTGGGCTCACCACATTACCCTCAAATCGTTGACGCTTATGAGGCTCGCATGCGCCAGGCAGATGGCGTTCTGTTTCCGATGGCCGTACAAAGACCCGACGGCAACGCCAGCATGCTGCTGGGCGTCAAGGGTATTGTCTATTTTGAACTCGAATCCAAAGGGGGCGCATGGGGCGGACCCCAGACTGCAGAGATACATGGTTCCTACAAGGCCATCGTCGACTCGCCGACCCTGCGTTTGATCCAGGCTATCGCCAGTCTTACAACGCCGGACGGGAACACTATACTGGTACCTGGCTACTATGACGGGATTCGGCCACCAACCGCCGAAGAGCAGGCCCTGATCAACGGCGCGGCGGCACAGTATGACGAGGCGCGAATCAAGGAGGCGCTCGGGGTTGCTCGATGGCTCGATGATCTTGAGGGTCGCGACGCCATCGTTGAGTCTTTGTATCTGCCGTCTCTGAACGTCGATGGTCTCTGGTCCGGTTATACCGGCGAGGGCACCAAAACCATTCTGCCCCACATGGCAACGGCCAAGATGGACTCACGCTTGCCAGTGGGCCTGGATCCCGACGAAGCGCTTGCCAAGATTCGAGCCCATCTGGACGCGGAAGGCTTTCAGGATATTAAGATTCGCAAACTCTCCGGCTACCCTGCAGCGCAGACTTCTGTCTCGGCACCCCTGGTAGAGGCAACGATCAGCGTCTACAACAAGTACACGCCAGGACTGGCGATACAACCGCGGATTCCGGGTAGCGCACCCTTTTATCAGTTTACAGACCGACTGGGACTGCCATTGGTGCCGGCTGGGCTTGGCTACGGCAATGGCGCCCATGCGCCGAATGAGTTCCTTCTGATTGAGCCAGCGCCTGGCATAGGCGTCATGGGTTTGGCGGATATTGAGAAGGCTTACGTCGATATGCTCTATGCCGTGAGCGAGCAGTAACCAGAATCGTGGATGAGAAGAATACCCCATTGACAGGAAGCAATATCATGAACGAGCACGTCGTCAACAAGGTTATCGTTATCACCGGTGCTGCCAGCGGCTTCGGCCGACTGGTCAGTCAGAAAGCTGCCGCCCTCGGCGCACAGGTGGTCTGCGCGGATATCAATCAGGCGGAATTGATCGTGACCGAAGATACGATTAAGGCCGCTGGCGGCGTTGCCACCAGTCTGGTTACCGATGTTACCCAATTCGAGCAGATGCAGGCGCTGGCTAACCATGCGCTGGATAACTATGGTCGCATCGATGTTTGGGTGAATAATGCCGGGGTCATGCCGCTCGCGTTTCACGCCGATCATGCGCTCGCCGCCGCCGCCTGGAATCGTTGTATCGATATCAACTTCAAGGGAGTCATGCATGGCATCATGGCCGCCCATGATCCTATGATCAACCAGGGGCGCGGGCACATCGTCAACCTGTCCTCGATCTACAGTAATTTTCCCGTCGTGGGCGCTGGTGTTTATGGCGCAACCAAGGCCGCTGTCAACTTTCTGTCTGACTCTTTGCGCGTCGAATCCCAAGGCAGAATCAAGGTGACGGTCGTCAAACCCACGGGGGTTCCTGCAACGGGACTGGGAGCCGGCATCATCAATCCTGCTGCTGTGATTGGCATCCTTGGCCAGAATGCGCCGAGTTATCTGCAGCAACGAGAGGCGATGCAGAATAGCGAATTACCGATCGAGAATACTGATGTCAACAGCATCGAGTACTATGCCCTTGAACCTGAATATCTCGCAGACCAGATCATCGCCGTGATCAATCAGCCGTGGGGCGTTAACATCAGCGAAATCACGGTACGCGCATCGGGTGATGCCTACATTCTTTAATCACCCCGGCGTTTAACCATGCAGCCGCTACACAGCCAACGAGCACCCTCAGCATGAACCCTACAGCCAATGCACCGGCGCTGCCATTTGCGGTCGCGACCCTCGGCATCGCCACTTTTGCGGCTATGGACGCTATGATGAAGGGCCTGGCTATCGAGATGGGTACTTATAACGCCATGCTCTGGAGAACCCTTGCGGCCTTGCTGATAGCCACGGTCCTGGCGATCTGGAGTCGAGCACGCTGGCCATCGAGCTCTGTCATTCGCTTACACGTCTGGCGCGGAATCATTACCGCTATGATGGCCTTTCTGTTTTTTTGGGGCCTGGTTTACGTACCCCTCGCCGAGGCTATCGGCTTGTCTTTCATCGCGCCCCTGATTGCACTATACCTGGCCGTCTTACTGTTGAATGAGAAAATGAACAACAAGACTATTCTGGCTTCGATGCTTGGACTTGCAGGTGCAGGCGTGATCGTCAGCGGCAAACTTGGCGGTAACTACAGCGATGAGGTTGGCAAGGGAATGGCAGCAATCCTGATTTCGGCTGTTCTCTACGCCTACAACTTAATTCTTCAGCGACAACAGGCGATGGTGGCCAAGCCTTTCGAAATCGCATTCTTTCAAAATGCTACCATGGTTTTCGTGTACCTCCTGTTTGCACCCTTTTGGGCAATTTCGCCGTCGTCGACCCTGATTCCTGCTCTGGTAGGCGCAGCATTCCTGGGTATTATCTCTCTGCTGCTGATATCCTGGGCTTACGCGAGAGCGGAAGCGACCCATTTGATCACGGTAGAATACACCGCCTTCATCTGGGCTGCGCTGCTGGGCTGGCTGGTATTCGCCGAGACCATCACGACCGTGACCTTGTTAGGCACAGCGCTGATTGTTATCGGCTGCCTGGTCGCCGCTAAACAACAACCCCAGCCGTTAGAATCCTAGCGAGACCTAGACACCGAAAACTCAGGCAGTAGAATCGATAGATCAACGAGTCACACCACGCTGACCACGCAAAATAGCAAGGAGCATGCATTGATTTACACTATCACTAAAGTCGCCATTACAACGATATTGATAGTCGCCATCTCTGAGATAGCGAAACGCAGCTCGCTGGCGGCCGCGCTGCTCGCGTCTATTCCCCTGGTTTCGGTTCTGGCGATGGTCTGGCTGTACCTGGATACCAAGGACGTAGAAAAGGTCAGCAACCTTGCAACCAGCGTCTTCTGGTTAGTCTTGCCGTCGTTAGTCCTGTTCATCGCTTTACCACTATTGCTGAAACAGGGTCTGCATTTTTACACCAGCCTGGTGCTTTCCATGGGACTGACAGTTCTGGCCTATTGGGCCCTGGTTGTCAGTCTTCAGTACTATGGAATTAAGTTGTAGCCAGGACTGATTGTCAGCAAAGGAGCAAAGAGATGGGCAGAGTCGATAGCAAGGTCGTGATCATCACTGGCGCCGCCTCCGGCCTGGGTGCCGCTGACGCACGCATGCTGAGTCGCGAAGGTGCGCAATTAATCCTAACAGATATCAATGTCGCGGCGGGCGAGGCTCTGGCAGAGGAAATTGGCGCTAAGTTCTTTCTGCAGGATGTTTCAGACGAAGACTCCTGGACGGCATTGATGGACTTCACTCGAGTACACTATGGTCGTCTGGATGGCCTCGTTAACAATGCTGGCATCGGCATCATTGCCAATATCGAGACCACCAGCACAGCGGTTTGGCGCCAGACCATGGGCGTTCACCTGGATGGCACCTTCTGGGGCTGTCAGGCCGCGATCAAGCTGATGAAGGCGTCAGGCGGCGGGTCAATCGTCAACATGTCATCGACCGCTGCACTGGTGGGCATTCCCGCCTATCTGGCCTACTCAGCGGCTAAAGGCGGCATTCGTGCTATGACAAAGTCCATTGCCATCCATTGCAAACAACAGAAGCTGGGCATTCGCTGCAACTCAGTACATCCTGGCAGCATTAGTACGCCGATGGTCCATCATGCGCTCAAGACCCTGGTGGGTGTCGATCTGCCGGCACACGAGCATCCAGAACAACAACGACTGGCTATGGGTATCGGCGAGCCGAATGATGTCGCCCATATGATCGTTTACCTGCTGTCCGACGAGTCGAAACACATTAATGGCAGCGAAATGGTCATAGATAATGGCGATACCGTCGTCTGATCCTACTTATATATCGTCCTTTAAAGGCAGGAGTCTGTCATGAACATCGAAGGTATGGTGCACGTTAATATCAATTGCAGCGACTACGCGGCGTCTAAAAAATTTTATGAAATGCTTGGTTTTGAGGAAGTCTGGCGAGTACCAGAAACCAATACAGCGGAGGTCGCGGCTGCTGTCGGCATGCCCCCCTATTCAGTCAACGGCGCCCTGCTCGCCCTGAAAGGTTCAGAGCCGGCACTGGTGATTGACCTGTTGGAATGGCGTGAACCTCGCGACCCCGGAGCACCCTACCCCCATTTGTATCATCTTGGCATCAGCCGACTGGCGCTGCGCAGCTCGGATCTGGATGCAGACTACATTTTTTTAAAGAATCAAGGCGTGGAGATTCTTTCGGCTCCAGCGACAGTCGCCATTGATGCCAATCATGGCAGTCGATTCTTCTGCTTTAAGGATCCTGACGGTACTTTTCTGGAACTGGTGCAGCGCTATTAAACGGCTTCGACCATCAGCTTGAGAGCAGTTGTTCACCAACGGTTGAAAAGATAGAAATGTCCATATTTTTTAAATCGATGGCATCACTCACATTCATCCAGGTAGCGGCTCGAAGATGCTCAAGGGTCCCTGCCACATCTTCGCTGTCTATTTCATACACTGCCATATAGCCAAAAGCCTGATCTGGATACAATTGAACCTCGTTCAGACGATAGCGTTGCGCTGACAGGAACCCTTCAATTTTCAAGACTTCCTGCAGATGCACCTGGTTATACCAGTCATTAAATTCCCGCTCTCGACCGGCCACGGCATTATTTCGAACGACATATAAGGTTTTCATCTCTGCATCCTTATCAAGTAGTTTGACCTCTAAAACCTGAGCCCGTTGGTTTGCACTCGCGAGCAGTTATGCACGCTTTAAGTTCAACACTTTCGCTCAGACTTCAAATAAGCCACCAGATTCCAGATGTCGCCATCTCCGTCAGGCAACTTGCCAGCAAAGCCAATCATACGTGTACCCTCGACACCACGAGAAATGGTATCGAAGACTTCCTGGTCACTGCCGCCGTGGAGCCAGTTACAGTCCATCAGATTCGGTGCATCACTCGCTCCCCCATTATGGCAATAGCCACCACAGGATCCCGTGTAGATCAGCTTACCGCGCTTCAGCGCTGCCGGATCATTCAGCAGCGCGGTCGCCGGCGAGGCGGGCTCGCAACCTGACGAAAGCATAATCAGGCCCAAGAAACCTGTGAGTGCCAGTGTTTTGATCATCAATCTGTTTCCTGTCACAAACATCGCCCTAGAGTCACGCCGTAACTATTTCAACGCAAATACGAAAAGGTGACCGCCTTCGGGAATATTGATCGGACCACCACTGAAGGCAGCGAACGTATTCCAGTTACCTGAACCCACCGCCACATAACTCTTACCCTTCACCTGGTAAACCACCGGCTGACTGCGGACACCGCCGCCCATCTTGAACTTCCAAAGCTCCTCACCAGTACGACTATTAAGTGCAAGCGCATAACCCGCCTGATTACCGGTAAAGATCACGCCACCGGCCGTGGAGGCAACACCACCCATCATCGGATCAGCATCCCGATAACGCCAACGGACTTCACCCGTGTGATAGTCAACTGCCGATAGGTGTCCATAGGAGGTACCCGCCTCAACGTCCGTCAAAGTTGGCATACCGGCCATGTAGGCCTGGCCTGGAATGTAGATATCCAGACCCTTCTGATAGGACTGGCAAGCTTCAATGCTGGGTATATAGGCAAGACCCAACTGTGCATTCAGCGCCGCAGTCCAAGCGCCATTCATTCCACCCAGATTGCTTGGACAGGTTCTGAAATCATTGTCCTCTGAGGGCATCGCGGCCGGGTTGACTATAGGCCGACCGGTCTCATCGATTGTCGCCCAGTTAACCTGTTCGACATAGGGCTTGGCATCGATAAAGGTGCCGGTTTCTCGGTCGAGAATATAGAAATAGCCATTCCGGTTGGCTTGAACTATAGCCTTCACATCACGGCCATCCCGGCGAATATCGACGAGAAATATCTGCGTGTTTCCGTCATAGTCCCAAACGTCATGCGGCGTGAACTGGAAGTACCATTTTTGCTTACCTGTCTCGGGTTCCAACGCCAGAATGCTGTTGGAAAACAAGTTATCGCCTGCTCGATTATCGCCATTCCAATCCGGCGCTGGATTACCTGTGGTCCAATAGAGCGTGTTAGTCTCAGGGTCATAGGCGCCACTGGTCCAGGCAGGCGCACCGCCGGTTTTCCAGGACTCACCTGCCCAGGTTTCAACACCGGGTTCACCCTCACCTGGTACCGTATAGTGACGCCAGACCCGTTTGCCGGATTTCACGTCATAGGCATCAAAGAAGCCTCGAACACCAAACTCACCACCAGCAATACCAATGATCGCGAGGTCATTGACAACCATTGGCATGGAGGTCGCGCTATACCCCAGCGCATATGGTGCAATTTCAGTCTGCCAGGCAATCGCACCCGTCAATCGATTAAACGCGATCAGCTGCGCATCCAGGGTCGCCATCAAGACTAAATCCCCGGCGATGGCCACGCCCCGGTTAACCGGCCCACAACACAATCGAAGGTCTTCAGGGTAGATATGATCGTAACGCCAAAACAGCTCACCGGTTTCCGGGTTCAGGGCGAACACACGATTGTAGGAAGAGCTGACATACATGATACCGTCATATATCGTTGGACTGGCTTCGAACTGACCCAGCGTACCCGTTGGAAAGGCCCAGGCAACTTCCAGATTCTTGACAGTATCAGGGTTCAGATCGGTCACGGGGCTGTGCCGATGGTTATCATAGTCGCCCCCGTACAGCAGCCAATTCTCGCTATCCTCAAGGCCCTTTTCCAAATCAGCCTGGGTCACTGCTCCCAGCCCTCGCCCAATCGGCTTATCATTGAGCCAGTGGGTCGGCAGCTCTGGCAGCGCCTCTGCCTCTGCATCCATGACCGCACCAGACTCGACTACCGCTGAGACTTCAGTTTCTTTCGGCTGATTGCAGCTAGCGAGTGCCGCGATTAGTGCGAGTAATACGACGCGATTCAACATGCCTGTCTCTCCTACGTTTTTCTCGATGATAGGGGAAATCCGAGTCAACTACTACCGGCTTAAAAAATGGATTGACCGCTAGCTTTGCTCTATTAACAAAATGGCTAACTGATCTGTTAGGGTGCATCTTTCGCCCTTTTACAGGTCAGATATAACCCAGCTGCTAGAAAAGTCGACCAAGTTATCCCACAAACTGATTAAACAAGCCGCCCCAAAATCGTGAAGGTTTGCCTGTTCGAAACTCTTGCCTATCTGCGCGATCGCCAAACCATTGAATCGCACCGGCACCCAGCCAACGCAAAGGCTCGGGCTCCCAGCGCCGAGCGACATCATCCACCCAGGCTAACTTCGTCAGCGGCGTATCACGGCCAAGTGCGAGATCAGCGAGCATGCGAGCCGCCAGATTCGAGGCTCCGACACCCTCGCCTACATAGCCGCCAGCACTACCGATACCGGTGACAGCATCATACGTGACGAATGGTCGCCAATGTCTTTGGACCCCCATGAGACCACCCCAGCGATGGGTAATGCGAGCAGCCTGCAGCACAGGAAACAATTCTTTCAGGGTGCGAGCCACATGATCGAGGACAGGGTCTTGCGGGTCAATGATGGCCTTACGTTGGGATCCGAAGTAATAGCCAGCACGGCCACCAAAAGCGAGTCGGTCATCCTGGGTTCTCTGCCCATAGATAGTAACCCGGCGGGCATCACCAAAGGTTTCCCGCGCCCGAAGGCCGATATCGTCCCAGACGCTGGCTGACAAAGGCTCAGTTGCGACCATCATGGAGTAGAGGGGTAACAGCTGTCGTTGATGCCCCTGGATAGATTCTGTATACCCTTCGGTTGCTCGTAAAATTCTGCCGGCCTTCACCACCCCTCGACTGGTGACAAGCTCCTGCTTATTGATACGACTGACGACTGTTTGCTCATAGATGCTGACGCCCCTGTCACGCAACACGCGACCCAGTCCTTTCACCAGCCGTGCCGGGTGAATGCTGGCACAATGAGGCGTAAACAGCGCACCATAGTTTGGCTGCATGTTAAGCCGCAGCTTTGACTCACGAGGGTCCAGCCAGACAAAATCCTCGGCATCAAAACCAAGGGAGCGGTGGGTTTTAATACTCTGCTGCATCATGGGTACATCGAACGGCCGAGTTGCAACGGTCAGTGTGCCGCCTTTTTTAAAATGACAATCGATCCCTTCCTGCTGGCAGACTCTGCCGATCTCATCGACTGTCTGTTGCATCGCACGAGCTACAGCTAGACCTTTGGCCACCGTGGACGGCCGAGCGAGCAATTGATCGACCCCCATCGCCGTTCCCATACACCAGCCACCATTGCGGCCACTGGCACCGAAGCCAACAGTGCTGGCTTCAAAGACGGCAATCGACAGAGATGGCGCGAGCTGACTCAGGTAGTAAGCGGTCCACAGACCTGTATAGCCTGCACCCACGATGGCAACATCCACGTACGCCGGAAGACTCGCAACAGGCGTCGGCAGCAAGGACTCTTGCAGAGAATCGAACCAAAAGCTGCCGTTATCAAAATGAGCCTGCATCGCATGGCCTCGAGTGAAGTCTTAACCAAAGATAGCCCAACAGCCCCCAACCCGCCAGCCCTTGAAAGCGTCGCGACGGAATTATTGAAAGTCGCGAC
>JAYODE010000014.1:37727-39484 GCA_038106185.1 Gammaproteobacteria bacterium
GAATTATTGAAAGTCGCGACCGAATTATTGAAAGTCGCGAAGAGAGTTATTAAAAGTCTTGAGGACTTACGTCGCTGTTGAATTTGCTGCCGATACTGAGGCTATTCGTATTTGAAGACCGAATCCTCAAGATCAATATTCGGTAGCTCGTCCTTCTCACGCCAGTAATCCTGAGTGTGCTGCCACTGCGGCTTATCACCCCGCTTGGGCATCAGGTGCATTGACCGCAGCAGATATCCCGGGTTGAAGTTATTCGGATCGATCCAGGACAGCAAGGGCATATCTGCATCTTCTGGTCGCAATACCGGCACGACGGATTGATAGCCTTTGCTTGCCATGAAATTCAGCAGGCGACAAACGAAGTCGGCGATAATATCTACTCGCAGCGTCCAACTGGCTCGAAAGTAACCGAAAATCCACACCATATTGGGCACACCGGTGAACATCATGCCGCGATAGGTCACTGTGTCTGCGAAGTCGATCATTTGCTCGTCCACCGCAAAATGAATGCCGCCGAGAACACTCAGGTTAAAACCGGTTGCGGTCACGATGATATCGGCTTCCAGCTCTTCACCGGATTTCAACAAAACGCCTTTTTCGGAGAAGCGATCAATCTCATCTGTCACCATGGTCACCTTGCCGCAAGCAATGCCTCGAAAGAGGTCACCATCAGGGACAAAAGCAATCCGTTGCTGCCAGGGTCGGTACTTTGGCGTGAAGTGCTTTTCCATGTCATATTCATCGCCAAGATATGCGCGCACACCATTAAGCAATTCCGCTTTGACCAGCTTCGGTTCTTCAAAGGAACGACGGGTGAATTCAGCCTGGTTACGCAGTATCTGGCGGCGAGCAATTTCATGAATCCAGGCCTCATCGACTTGCAAAGCCCGCAGCGAATCGGCCAGTGCATTTTCATTGACGCCAGGTATGAAGTAGGTGGGAGAACGTTGCAGTACAGTGACATGGCTGCAATCCTCAGCTATGGCTGGCGCCAGCGTGGCGGCAGTAGCACCGGAGCCAATGATCAGAACCCGTTTGTCTTTGTAATTGAGGTCTTGCGGCCAAGCCTGAGGATGGACAATCCGGCCGTTGAATTTGTCCATGCCTTCCCATTCCGGCGTATAGCCTTCGGCATGCTCATAATAGCCCTGGCACATCCAGAGAAAGTTCGCGCTAAGATGTATTGCCTGACCCGTGTCCTTGCGGATACCTTCCAGAGTCCAGCGCTGCTCGTCACTGGACCAGCTGGCAGCAGAAATCGCATGCTGATAACGAATCTGGTCACTGAGTTTATTCTCATCAATGACCTCGCCCAGATAGCGCAAAATTTCATCACGACTGGCAATCGGCGCACCTGTCCAGGGTTTGAATCGATAACCAAAAGTATAAAGATCACTGTCGGAGCGAACACCAGGGTAGCGGTGTAGCTGCCAGGTACCCCCAAAAGTCTCCAAGCCTTCCACCACCAGAAAGCGCTTGTCTGGGCACTGATGCTTTAAGTGATACGCCGCCCCAATGCCTGAAATGCCTGCACCCACGACGATGACATCAAAGTGATCGATATCTGATTGCGGCTCGCTCGCCTTCTGTCTGTGTGCTTTGCCCATAGGTCGTCATGCATTGAGTCCAATGAATAACGCCACTGTGCCGCAGCCACTGATGGAGGCCCTGACTTGGGTCAATGGACGAGAAATTCAGCTGCCTCGCAGCATATTAAGCGCCAGAATAAGTGCCAGGTAAGTGCCAAATAAGTGCCA
>JAYODE010000014.1:39584-47127 GCA_038106185.1 Gammaproteobacteria bacterium
TAAGTGCCAAATAAGTGCCAGAGGATTTTCGTAAATGACGGATCAGCGACAAGAATTGGACTTATCTGTATCGCGCAAAGCGCGCTGCCAGAACCCAAATTGTCCGTCAGTAACTACCTGCTGCGCGCCTACTGATCCGTGCCAACGAGGGCCTCATCCGCCAGCAACACACCGCGATTGACAAGCCCTGTGACAGCACGCTTATCCATGGCCAACCAATCGGTCAGCACCGCCAGGTTATGCTCGCCGCGATGTGGTGCGCCACCACGCACACCACTCTTCGCCGCCGAGAATCGATAAGGTGATTGCGTCGTGGGTCGTGTACCGCCGGCCCGATCGTCAACCTGAACTATGCTGCCACGCTCATGTATGGTCGCCTGACTGCGAATATCTGCGGGGTCGCGCACCAGCCCCCATGCGATATTCATTTCTTTCATGACCCTGCGGAAATCCTCTCCGTCGGTCAGACCTCGAAAGAAAGTACGAGCAGCGTCTTTTCTACCTCTTACCTTTTCCGCCAGTGCCATATCTGCGGTGGTCGGATCCGTGACACCCTGGCTGGTGGTCAGCAGCTTCCAAAGCAGCCGAAAGTCGGTAGAGAGTAAAACGGGGCCGAGTGGTGAGTCCCAGACCTCATTCGGCAAAGGCGCCGTGTCATGCGAATCTTCAAGATCATACTGGAGTTGATCATCGGTCGCGGTCGAGGCATCTGCCATGGCAATATCGATATGCTGGCCCAGCCCGGTCCGCTGGCGCATGATCACCGCTGCTAACAGGCCAACCAGTCCGTGCAGCGAGGCATTGGTGTCAGCGACAGACAAGGGCAAATCGCTATAGGGCGCGCCACTGCGCTTCGCATGGCGATGCAGCAGACCAATCTCCGCATGCACCACAGGCGCATAGGCTGGCCGGCGCAACTCTGATCCCTGATGACCAAAGCCGGAAATGGATAACATAATCAGCCGCGGGTTGATGGCCTTCAGCGTGTCGTAGCCTATGCCCAGCCGTTGCATGACATCGGGGCGATAGTTTTCGATGAGAATGTCAGCCTGCGCCACCAGATCACATACCAGCTGCACAGCACCCTCTGCCCGCAGATCAATACAGATATTGCGTTTACCTGCATTCTGCTGATGGTAGTAGCCAGGCACACCACCCACTACCCGCCCCCAATGCCGGGTCACATCACCCTCCGGCGGCTCTACCTTGACCACCTCGGCACCCAGATCGCTGAGCATTCGGCCGGCAAACGGACCCGATAGAACACGGGATAAATCCAGTACTCGCAATCCAGACAAGGGGTAGTCCATAGTCAGCCTCCACTGAAACCATTGACTGGCCAGCATAGGAAATTCTTCACCTAAAAGCGAGCACACCACCAGCTTACCAAGACCCCCTGGCACCTGTACTTTCTTGCAAAGAAAACGTTTAATGCTCGGCTGATACCTTTGAATCGCCATTGAGCAATCTGGAGAACCACATGGAAAACCGAGTCCTTATTGACATTCAAGACCACATAGCCCACGTCCGCCTGAATCGCCCGGACAAGATGAACGCTCTTGATGATGCCATGTTCGAGGCGATCAACGACGCCGGTGAGCAGCTCAAATCGAATAAAGACATTCGCGCTGTGGTCTTGTCGGGTGAGGGTCGCGCCTTCTGCGCCGGACTCGACATGGGCAATTTCGCCAATATGGCGTCGGGAAAGCCGAATGACGCGACAGCCAAGTCAGAGTCAGCGACCGATAACCTTGGCAGACTCGAGCGCCGCACCCACGGTTTGGCCAACCGCGCTCAATATACCAGCTGGGTCTGGCGTGAATTACCTGTTCCTGTGATCGCTGCCCTGCACGGCGTGGTGTTTGGTGGCGGTTGTCAGATCAGCATTGGCGCAGATATGCGCTTTGCCGCGCCAGGCACTAAGATCTGCATCATGGAAATGCGCTGGGGCCTGGTGCCTGATATGGGCGCTACGCCTTACCTGCCCCACTTGCTTCGAGACGATGTCTTGCGTGAATTGACCTATACGAACCGCATCATCGAGGCGGACGAAGCCCAAGCCCTGGGCCTCGTGACTCGAGTCATTGCCAATCCCATCGAAGCTGCACTGCAGACAGCCGCTGAGATTGCTGCCAGAAATCCCGAAGCCGTGCGTGCCGCCAAGCGAATTTTGAATAATGCGCCGTTCCAGAATCCCCAAGACATACTTTTGGCAGAATCTCGCGAACAAGACAAGTTAATCGGCAGACCCAATCAGGTCGAGGCAGTTATGGCGAATTTGGAGAAGCGCGCACCACAATTCAAAAGCTGACACCTGATTGAAGGCATTCAAATCAATGCCGCCAAACTGCGCTTGCGCGGATCGGCGGCGTCAGCTCTTATCATGTTTTTAGCCAATCCGTATGAAACATCTCGCCCCTGGGGCGGTCTATTCGCTCATAGGTATGAGCACCAAAGTAATCTCGTTGGGCTTGCAACAGGTTAGCCGGCAGGCTGGCGCTACGGTAACCATCGTAATAGGCCAGCGCCGCCGACATCGCCGGCATTGGAACGCCAAGCTCGGCAGCCTTGCCGACTACCTTACGCCAGCCCACCTGAGCCTGGTTGATAGCGGCGCGAAAGAATTCATCCAGCAACAGATTCTCCAGCGCCGGGTTCTGATCAAATGCCCGCTTGATGTCGTTGAGAAAGGCACTGCGAATAATGCAGCCACCGCGCCACAGTAGTGAGATAGACCCATAGTTCAGCTGCCAGCCATATTCAGCGGCGGCCGTGCGCATCAATCGGTATCCTTGCGCGTAAGAAATGATCTTCGCCGCGTACAGGGCATCCTGCAGATAGGCTGTAAATTCGGTAGCGTCATCCTCAAACACTGGGTCAGGACCAGGCAAAAACTCAGCCGCCTTTAGCCGCTCATCCTTCATCGCCGACAGACATCGAGCAAACACCGCCTCACCAATCAAAGTCAAAGGAATACCCAGCTCCAGTGCATTAATCCCCACCCATTTGCCGGTACCCTTCTGACCGGCACGATCGAGAATACGCGCCAGGGTTGGACCTTCGTCATCGACAAAACCCAGGATGTTTGCGGTGATCTCAATCAAATAGGAGTCGAGCACGCCCTTATTCCAGCGACCAAACACTGCAGACATCTGCGCCTGATCCAGGCCCATACCACGCCCCATGAAGTCATAGGCCTCGCAAATCAGTTGCATATCGCCATATTCAATGCCGTTGTGCACCATCTTGATATAGTGGCCTGCCCCACCCTCACCGATCCAGTCACAGCAGGGTTGATTATCCACGTGCGCTGCAATGGCCTGAAACAGACCCTGAATTCTGGGCCAGGCGGCAGGATTACCGCCTGGCATGATGCTGGGACCATGCCGCGCACCTTCCTCACCGCCGGAGATACCTGCGCCGATATAGAGAACGCCCTGACTGGCGAGTTCAGCGGTACGGCGACTGGTATTGGTAAACAGTTCGTTACCACCATCAATCAAAATATCACCGGGACTCAGGAGGGGTAGCAGTTGTGCAATCAGGGTGTCCACCGGTTCACCGGCATTAACCATCAGCATCACTCGCCGCGGCAATCGCAGCTGCTGGATCAGGCTTTCAATGGTATCAGCGCCCAACACTCGAGTACCTGCTGCGCGACCACTCAGAAAGTCTTTGACCCGGCCTGCGGTACGATTGAATACGGCTACGGTGAAGCCATGATCGTTCATATTCAGCGCCAGGTTCTGGCCCATTATCCCCAGTCCAATCAGGCCAATATCTGCAGTCGCCATAGATCGCCTTCCTGTCGATTCAGCATCCATGCATTCGCCTCCCCGGTATTCCTGTTTTTCGATCATGAACACAACAGGCTGCCTGCCGCCTGGGTACTGATTATAACTTGCGCGGCTTTGCGCCACCGTGAGCAGATCAATAGGCGTGGCGAATAGGCGTCAAGGCGAAGGCACTGCAGCGCGGGATCGCTTGCCTGGACTCGTTCTCTGAGAAAAAAGCAGCCGCTGGTTTATGCCACCATCATGCGGACTGGTCAGCCCTGGACGAAGGTGAGTCAGAAAGGTCCATATAGGCCTGATACTGACTCAGGTAAATGTTGCCGGTGAGGTGTTTGAGAAAGCCTGTGTCTTTGATCTGGTCCATGACCGGACCCTTGACCTCAGACAAATGAAACTTGATATCCAGATCTCGCAGGTGCGCATTGATCGCCTCTAGAACCTCGAGCGCAGAATAGTCGATCGTATTACAAGCACTGCACATCAGCACCAGATGTCGAACCTGAGGACTATTCTGCAGGGCCGCATAAATATATTCCTCTAGATAGCCGGCGTTGGCAAAAAACAGATTCTCGTCGACTCGCAGTGATAATATTTCAGGTCGGGTTGAGACCTTGTGTCGCAGAATATTCCGAAAATGTTCGGTACCTTCGATCAGGCCAACCTCTGCTATATGGGGTTTCGATGTGCGATAAAGATAAAGGCACAGAGACACCAGTACGCCGGCCGCAACACCAGCTTCAACACCGAACCCCAGGGTTCCCAGAATCGTCAGCGCGACGGCATAAAAATCACCTTTCGACAGGGACCAGGTTTTCCTGAGAATCGAAAAATCGATCAGTGCTGTCACCGCGACAATGATGGTCGCCGCCAAAGTCGCCTGTGGCAGATAATAGAGCACGGGCGTCAAAAACAGGGAGGCCAAAGCAATACCCAGCGCCGCGATTATGCCGGCAATCTGAGTGCGGGCACCTGCATCAAAATTGACCACCGAGCGGGAGAAGCCACCCGTGACGGGAAAACCGCCAGACAAAGAGGACGCCAAATTAGCAGCGCCGAGGCCGACCAATTCCTGATTACTATCGATCCGCTGTCCACGCTTCGCACCCAAGGTTTTGCCCACCGAAATCGACTCAACATAACCGATAATCGAGATAGCCATGGCTGGCAGAATCAGCAGTTCCAGCAGTGCCATCGAAAACACAGGCAGATGCAACTCTGGCAATCCGGCTGGTACCGCACCGACAAGGGCAACGCCTTTGGCTTGCAGGTCAAACGCGACGGCCGAGGCAATGGTCACGAGAATACCAACTACCGGAGCAGCCTTTGCGACCAGCTGTGCTGTGTTCAAAGACAGGCCCAACTGATTCATCAAATTGACTGCGCCATGCCGCGCCCAAAATAGGAAACAGACCACGCCAACGCCCACCACAAGGGCGTAATAATTGACATTGGACAAATGCTGAAGCAAAGACAGTGAAAGCTCGAAAAAGGTATCACCCTGCGCCTTGACACCCACCAGGTGCTTGAGTTGACTGAGCACAATCAGAATCCCGGACGCCGTGATAAAACCTGATACCACCGTGTGAGACAGGAAATTGGCGAGAAAGCCAAGGCGCAACACACCCAGCAGAATCAGAAAAGCACCAGATAAAAACGCCAACAGGACCGCCGCGCTGACATAGTCTTGGGTGCCTGCTTCCGCGACCTGCCCCAGCGCGACCGCCGTCATCAGTGAGGCGATAGCCACCGGACCCACCGACAGGGTTCGGCTGCTGCCGAAAATGGCGTAGGCGACCAATGGCAGGATGCTCGCATACAGTCCCACCTCAGGTGGCACACCAGCGAGTAAGGCATAGGCCAGAGACTGGGGAATCAGCATCATGGTCACAACCAGTCCCGCAATGAGATCACTGACCATCGACTCACGGTTGTAGCCTCGCAGGGATCCAACAATCGGTACGGCCGCTATCAGGGTGGATAACTTCAGCATCGGCTCACCTACACCAGCCACTCGCGTCCTTTGAGCATGAGGTGCCAATAAACAGCAGGTAGAGCGCGGGCTTTCAGGAACCAGGCAAACCGGGTCGGCTGCGCACCGTTGTTCAACCAAGCGGGGAATGTCGGCAGCAGCTTGCCACCATAACCGAACTCGGCCAAGACGATCTTGCCCCGCTCTACGGTTAAAGGGCAGGATCCATAGCCGTCATAACGGCCAGTCAGGACTTGAGACTTCATTGCACTGACAAGGTTATCCGCGACGACCGGGACCTGTTTGCGCGCGGCCGCCATAGTCTTGGCGTTCGGCGCATTCATCACGTCCCCCAGGCCCCAGATATTAGTGAAACGCTGGTGACGCAGGGTTGCCTGATCCACATCCAGCCAGCCGTTGGCATCGGCGAGCGAGCTGTGTCTGACAAAATCGGGGGCGCACTGGGGCGGGCAAACATGCAGCATATCGAATTCAACGCAGGTTTCGTGTTTGACGCCCGCATCATCGACACTGGCGAACCAGGCCTTTTGATGCGGGCCATCAACTCGTACCAGAGTTTGTTTGAAATGCAGCCTGGCACGGTATTTCTCGATATATTTCATCAAAGCCGGCACATAATGCTCGACCCCGAATAATACGGCACCGGCGTTGTAGAAATCGATACTGATATCCTTGAGCACACCCTCTCGCCGCCAGGCATCCGCGGAAAGATAAAGTGCTTTTTGCGGGGCGCCGGCACACTTGATGGGCATGGGTGGCTGCGTGAACACGGCCTTGCCACGCTTGAGGGAGTTCACCAGTTCCCAGGTATAGGGCGCCAGGTCATAGCGATAGTTTGAAGTCACGCCATTTTTACCCAGAGCCTCATCAAGTCCCTCTACCGCCGACCAGTCAAGCTTCAGGCCCGGGCATACCACCAGCTGTTGGTATCGGACCTTCTCACCATTTTCAAGGCTCACTCGATTATTTTCAGGATCAAAGGCGACCACGGTCTGCTGCAACCAGCTGACCCCTGACGGAATAAGACTGCGCATCTTTCGCTGAGTAGACTTCTGATTGAAGACGCCGGCACCCACCAGGGTCCAGCCAGGCTGATAATAGTGCTCATTCGAGGGGTCGATCAGGACTATGCTGAGTCGCGGCTCACGTTTTTTCAGACTTGCAGCCACCGCAATGCCGGCTGAGCCAGCACCAACGATCACAACGTCATAGTCCGGGCGCTGAACCACCCCGCTGGACTCTGCTTGCTGAAGAAAACCCGTGACATCAAAACCCGTCACAGCAGCCTCACTGGCAACGGCTGCCAGAGATTGTCCCAGATTCACCTGACTCGCCGCCCAGATATTGGTGGAGCGATTACCCGTACGGCAATAACCATGAATTTTTTTACCCGAATTCAACAGCTGACCAAATTCCACGACTTGATCATGGCGCAACTCTGCCGGCTTAAAAGCCAGCTGCACTGCCACTATCCCCCGCTCCTTGGCAGCTGCCTCTATCTCCGCAAAGGTCGGCTGATCCGCCGCCTCATGGTCAGGTCGATTACACACCAGTATCTCAACCTTGGCTGCTGCCAACGCATCCAGATCGTCAATCGACAACTGCGCTGATACCGAGAACCGCTCATCGATTTTCTTGATTTCCATCGCCATCCCCTCGCCAGTGAATGAAACCCATTTACCCGAGTTTATACCAGTTACCTGACCCCAACACACGTCTACCGCCAGGATTCGACAACCTGCGCGATCAGATACCGACC
>JAYODE010000014.1:47227-48433 GCA_038106185.1 Gammaproteobacteria bacterium
CTAAGCGTCAATCCTTCAAGCTGGCCTTGAGCCCAGCCACTGCGGCCACATCACTGTACACTCAGACTCGTTCAGCGCCCATAAACACCTCCACCACCGACTGCTCAAACCGTGACTTGAAAGGCAGTACAAAAGCTGAAAAACGTCTGAAAAACGCCTGAACAAAGGCTTCACTGACGAATTTTTAACGCTTATCCAAGATCACTTGATTACCTGCCAACGCCATTTACCGCAGAGCCGGTTAAGGAATCATTTGTCAAACCACGTCCAACATGGCATTTTGCCCACCAATAACACTCAAGGAGACTTGCTCATTCCGGCAAGCCTCTACAGCCACTTTTGGAGAAACAAGATGGATTTAGGACTCAAAGGCCGCAATGTATTCGTGACCGGCTCTACACGCGGCATAGGGCGAGCCATCGCGGACACTTTTGCCGATGAAGGCTGTAATGTCGCCATCTGTGCGCGCAACCCAGACGAGATTGCACAGGCGCTGAAGGACCTAAGTGCCAGGGGTATTAAGGCCGTAGGTAAGCAGGTGGATATCATGGCTGAAGGCGAATTGAAGGCCTGGGTGTTAGAGGCCGGCGCGCAGTTAGGCGGCTTGGATATTCTGGTTTCCAACGTCGGCGCCATGGCGCAAGGTATCGACCGGGAATCCTGGATGAAAAATATTAATGTTGATGTGTTTGGACTCGTAGATATGATTGAGGCAGGACAGAGTTTCCTTCAATCCGCGGCCCAGCAGCATGGTGATGCGGCCGTGATCGCCGTCGGCTCTGTATCCAGCACCACCGCAGCAGTCGCGTCCTCCTACGGCGCGGTCAAGGCGGCCATGGTGCATTTCATTAAAGGTTACGCGAAACAGAACGCAGCACAGAAAATACGGGCCAATATCGTCTCTCCCGGCACGGTTTATTTTGATGGTGGCATCTGGCAGACCATAGAAAAACATAACCCGGAAATGTTTAAAGGCGCCATGGCAAGAAATCCAACAGGCCGCATGGCGACCGCCTTTGACGTTGCCAATGCTGTCGTGTTTCTCGCCAGCCCGCGCTCAAGCTTCACGACTGGCATCAACCTGAACGTTGATGGTGCCATCACCGACAGGGTGAATTTTTAACCAGCTCCCTCACTATAAAACTGCAACTCCTGGTACGAGCGCTCGGGACACCGAGCGCGCTGCCTGGTATTAAGCAATGCCCA
>JAYODE010000014.1:48533-50955 GCA_038106185.1 Gammaproteobacteria bacterium
CTGCAACACATCAGTACTGTACAAGCTGTCCCTGACTGTCTTACCCTAGCCTTTTCGAGAACCCTCAACAGGAGATCCATCATGGTCTGGAATTACGGGGACATGTTTGAAGCTATCGCTGCAGCGGTCCCGCAAGACCAACCTGCGCTGATTCATGATGGACAGCTGATCACCTGGCATCAACTGGACCAACGTTCAAACAACCTGGGCCGACAGTTCCTGCAAGCGGGCGCAGTGCCGGGCGACAAGGTCGCATTCTATATGCGCAACCACTCCGCCTATATGGAAACACTGGCGAGCTGCTTCAAGGCTCGCCTAACCCATGTCAATGTCAACTTTCGGTACGTGGAAGATGAGCTTTGGTACATCATCGATAACTCCGACGCTCGGGTGGTTGTCTTCGCCGCTGAGTTTGCCGCACAGGTCGAAGTTCTCAGACGCAGATTGCCAAATGTACTCCTGTGGGTTCAGGTTGCTGATGGCCATTCAGGCAGCGATTTAACCGACGCCACAGGGAGTGGCCAACTCAAGGCCTATGAGGAGCTGGCAAACAGCGGCGATGGTAGCCCGTTGAATCTGAAGCGCCAGGGCGATGACATGTTGTTTATTTATACTGGCGGCACTACTGGCATGCCAAAGGGTGTCATGTGGGCCCACGAAGACATCTGGATCGCCGGTGGCGCTGGTGCCGTTGTTGACCAGGGGATCGCAGCACCGGTGGATCTTGCCGAGCATGTGACTAATATCCTCGCAGCCACCACCTCCAACCGCGGCATGCCGGTTTGCCCGCAAATGCACGGCACCGGCTTACTCACGTCACTGGGGACTCTCTCTCGAGGTGGCACCGTCGTGACCATCGGTAGCGCCCACTTCGACCCGGTTCAAGTCTGGCAAACGGTCGAGGAGCAACGCGTAACTTCGATGGCCATTGTCGGCGATGCTTTTGGCCGTCCATTACTACAGGCGCTGGATAAGAACCCCGGCGCGCATGACTTAAGCAGCTTACAGGTCATTATCTCGTCTGGCGTCATGTGGAGTCCCGAAATCAAACAGGGACTGCTGCGGCATCATCAAGGGATGATGCTGGTTGATTCCTTCGGTGCCTCTGAAGCGATTGGTTTTGGTCAATCTGTCACGACCGCAGATCAGGGTGTTGCGGTCGCCAAATTTGCCGTCGGTGAATTCACTCGCGTATTTTCTGAAGATCACCGAGAGATAGTCCCCGGCAGCGACGAACCGGGTTTTGTCGCGCGCTGTGGCGGTATACCCAGGGGTTACTACAAGGATCCGGAAAAGTCCGCCAAGACTTTCCCGGAAATAAACGGGGTGCGTTATTCCATTCCCGGTGACTGGTGTCAGGTGGCTGCAGACGGCACCATCACTTTGTTGGGACGTGGCAGTGTCTGCATTAACACGGCCGGAGAGAAGGTTTACCCGGAAGAAGTCGAGGAAGTACTGAAAACTCATCCGAGCATCAGGGATGCGCTTGTGGTGGGCGTACCAGACGAAAAATGGGGACAGGCTGTGATGGCGGCTGTCGAGCTGGTTGACGACGTTATCCTCGACGAAGCTGAAGTCAGGGCTTACGTGCGCCAGTCACTGGCCGCCTACAAGTGTCCTAAACAGGTGTTTGCCATCGACGGATTAGGGCGAGCGGCAAATGGCAAAGCCGACTACAAAGCGATCGGTCAGTATGTCAGAGCCCAGCTTGGCATTCCCGGTTAGCCGGTAAAAGCTCAATGACGCGCTATCAAAACCTATATGAGCTGGCCTGTCGTCGCAAAGGCAGTGAGGCGCAGCTAGAGTTGTTATTGACCCGACCCTTGAAGGATGCCTGGCTGAAAAAGCAGCCTGATGCCTTCTACCTGTCTGAGCTCACGAAGAAGGTCTTTCAGTCTGGTTTTGTCTGGCGAGTCGTCGAAGCTAAGTGGGCTAACTTCGAACTGCTGTTCTGGGGCTTTGACGTCGACAAGCTACTGTTGATGCCAGACGAGATGCTGGAACAAAGAGCGCAGGACAAGCGCATTATTCGCAACTACCGAAAAGTCTGGGCAATTCGAGAAAACGCCCAAATGATCGATCTGACTCGCCGTCACCATCAATGCAGCTTTGCTACCTTTGTCGCTGACTGGCCAGCCACTAACATCATTGGATTATGGTCGTATCTGAAAAAACACGGTAGCCGCCTGGGTGGCAATATTGGTCCCTATGCTTTACGCGCCGTTGGCAAAGACACTTTTCTCTTGACCCGCGACGTAGAGGCTTATTTAAGAGACGCCAACATCATTACTACCGGCATCACGACAAAATCTGCCTTGAACCAGGCTCAGCAGTTTTTCAATGATCTGCAGCAGGAGTCAGGTCGCAGCCTGACGGAGCTGAGCCGTCTGGTTGCCCTCAGTCACGGTGACAATTGGGCAGG
>JAYODE010000014.1:51055-53983 GCA_038106185.1 Gammaproteobacteria bacterium
GCTCTTTCTGGTTAAGCGCTTTCTAGTTAAGCTTTGTCGGTTCAAGAAGCCCTCCCTATCTGCCACAGTCAAGCTGGGATCTGCTCATTCTGAGTCATGCCTTTAAACTTGCTATCGGAACCTGAAAAAGGGAGAACCCGACAGCCTCGACACCTGGCTAGCACCCCTCTAACAAAAACAGGGTACATTGCGCATTATCCTGACGCAGCAGCATCACCGGTGCATACTCTTCAGAGTCAACAAAAGCCTGCGCGGCCTCCATCGTCGGAAATTCAATCAGCACCATTCGGCTCGGTGACCACAATTGTGTCTCTCGCACATCCATCGCCCCCCCTCGTGCCCGATAGATACCACCAAATTTTTCTGCGATGGGTTTTGCCCTCAGCTTGTACTCCTCAAAAGCCTGCGGATTTGTAATTTTTGTATCGACAATGAGATAGGCGGTCATGACATTCCTCTTTAACAGACTCACCATCGATTATCGGCAAGCAAACAGTTTTGCCGCGCAATCTTGGTGGGTGAGTTCACTTGCAGGTCGCAAGGGCAGATGGCACTGAGTGAAGCAGATAGTTGCCATCGTTCGGCTCACATACTATCAAGCAGCCGAATTTACAGGTCCCTTTTGATCATCGCTGTTGAGCGCGCTTTACCCAGGAGTATTTCAGCCATGTCACCCTTTGCCCGAAAACTCTGCAGTAACAGGTAGGCACTGAGAAACGGCGCACCACCCAGAAATCCCAATACCCCCAGCCCCAAACCGGCGGCGGAAAAATGGTGCCGCCACGCGACCCAGAGACCTGACAAGATCAACATACACATGAAATCAAGATTGAATTGACCGGGCCAGCCCATGGCAAACATGTCTGCGAAGAAAATATCGAATAACCCAAGACCATGCTCAGCCACGACAAATATTGTGTAAATTGAAATGGTCAAAAGCATCGCTACCAACAAAGTTCGCCAGAGGATCATGGCTTTTCATCTCCTTAAATTATTGCCAACCCAACGTTCAATAGATATGCGTCTGGCAGTCACCCTGTAGCCTGTCGTCAGACAGACTGCCGGATCGCCTTCAACATCATCAAGACCCCTCAAGGGATCAGTCCCGTATTTAAGCCAGCATTTTCGCCGCTTAAAATCACCCTAGTTAAAGCGCCTTGCGCATTGTAATGACCAGATTATCTGCGCCATTTGCGGCGACATGCACAATACGACCTGTCTCAATATAGCCTCGCGCTCGATACAGGGGCTCGCCGGCTTTTGTCGAACCCAACTCTATGGTCTTAAATCCAGCTTCTCGCGCAGCCTGCTCGCCCAGCTGCAGTAACAGGCTGCCAACGCCGCGACGAACCCAGTCGGGGTCGGTGTACATGGCGCGAATTCGGGCCGCTTCGGTATCAGGATCGCTCAGGCTGTCATTTCGGCCGGCAGAATGATCACCCCCATAAAGTGTTCGCCGTTTACCCCAACCACCGCAGCCCACCAACACCCTGCGATCCTGAGTCTGTGACTCAATCAGGAAATAGGTCCCATCAATGATCAAACTTCGATCAACACCCATGGTCTCTTTTGCCGCCTCGACCTCCGCCGCTGAAAGAAAGGGCTTCATGTTTACCACAATCGCTCGCTGCATCAGCTGGATAATGCTGGGTATATCTTCTGTTGTTGCCAGGCGATGAGTGTAACCCGCCGCGGCTAAAGCCCGTTCTTTTTCCATACGACATAGATCCGAGAATTACTCAGTTTTGTTCAAATTTTTGCAGCAATAGTAGCGCAAGCATCAGGCAGAACCCTATAGCCAGCAACTATCGCTAGTAACTATCACCAGCAACTCTCGCCAGACCCTATTTCCAGCCTCTATACCCAGCTTCTAGATCCAGCTTCTAGATCCAGCTTCTAGATCCAGCTTCTAGATCCAGCTTCTACAACCAGAAGAAGCAAGGAACCGCGACCAAGCCTGGACTCACTCAACATTTTTTGCGCCTTTCTGTCGAGTCTCTATTTCTTGGCAGTGACGGTGCCCATCACCTCAGTATCAGTTAATCGAGACTCAGCAATAACAGCCTTACTAGCTACCCGCTCGGTCATTCGCTTTTCGGTAGCAACCGGCAAAGCGCCAATCGACTGCAGAATTTTTCGAGCGATCAGCTGCCGCTTAGGTGCATCGTCCATACCCTTGACTCCGGTGATGTTGAGCGCGAAAAAAACCGGGCCATCGATACATTCAATCCAACCAATCCACCAGCCGATGGGCGCTTCACCCCTGCTCGACCCCCAACCTGATTTGGCTCTCAAGATCCCAGTCGGTCCTGCCTCGTTAACCATCAGATCCTTCACCAACCGTTGGTCGGCAAGACTGAATGGCAACTCATTACGATACAGGCGCTGAAGAAATTCAACCTGTTCGATTGCGGAAATACGTAATCCTCCTGTGAGCCAAAACTCCCGTGTGCCACCAGAGCTATCCATATTGCCGTACTGAATCCGCGCCAGATAGTCTCGCTCTCGCGCCTCACCAAGCGCTACAGCTAAGTCCTGATAGACCCAGATTACCGAATCGCGCATCGCCGACCGCAGGGTCTGATCTTGATTCCAGGCTGGCAACCAGCGTACGACCTGATCCCAGACGAAGACCTGAAACTCATCTTTCACAAGGCCAGCATCTAACGCGAACAGGGTGTGAGCAATCTTAAAGGTTGAGGCAGGCAAGAAACGCGCTGCTGCTCGCTCGCGGTTATAAAGGTGATACGCAACCTGCTGACCCAGGCGTTGATCTACCACGACCATGGTACCCTCCACCTGCGCATCCAGAAAATAGCTGGCCCAACCTGCCTGTTCCTGCCACTCACCCGCCTTCGCGGTCGCCATCATGATGAGCGCCAGAAGCAGGCAGCTGCCGCTGAGTTTGATCATCTTCCTGTCTATCTT
>JAYODE010000014.1:54083-60522 GCA_038106185.1 Gammaproteobacteria bacterium
TGAGCGCCAGAAGCAGGCAGCTGCCGCTGAGTTTGATCATCTTCCTGTCTATCTTACTGCCCATCTGCTTGCCGCGCTTCAACACCGACCCACTGCCATTCCACTCAAAGTAAAATTTCTGGTTTGCATAAAGATTTCTGCAATCTAGTTGTAAATCATTGCTTGGCTCAATCTAACAAGATTTTAAAGCCGATCAAGATCAGCACCACACCACCCAGGATTTCTGCCTTGCTCTCAAGCACAGTACCACTTTTGACGCCAACAAATACGCCAACACAACTGAACAGCCAGGTTGTCATACCAATCAGGGCGCAGGCGAGCAGTGGCTCAAAATCAAGCAGCGGCAACGCAAAACCAGCAGCCATTGCATCGATACTGGTCGCCACCGCCAACAGCAGCAGCAGCCTGTGAGAAACAGGTTGGGTATCGCCAGGAATGGGCGCTACAGCCCTGTCAGCAAAGGACTCATAGATCATTTTACCGCCCACTATTGCTAACAAAATAAAGGCAACCCAAGGGGCAAAAGCCTCGAGCCAGCCCAGTAGCCCACGACCACCCCAATAGCCCAGCAACGGCATCAGCGCCTGAAAGGCACCAAAATAAGCCCCGGCCAGCAGTGCCAGACGGACCGAGCTGGTTTTACTCTTGGCGCCGAGGCCAATCGAGACAGCAAAAGCATCCATGCTGAGTGCGATCGCAAGGAACAGAACTTCAATCATGATGACTGTCCCTTAGCGTCCAGGCGTGACAGATAGACTGGTCTCTTTGCTGGGCAGGCCCGGCGTCACCAGGTTGCTTAGGGCCGCGAGGCGCTTCAATTCGAACAGTTTCATGGGGTGTCACTTTTCAGCAGGATGGGCGCAAGACTTTCGCCAGGCTTCGGATTTCACGACTTTATTTTAGCCCCTTGCCAGGACATGCTCCAACTTAAACCCAGGTTTCCTGAGAAGCCGCGGCCATCAGATATCCGTCATCAGACATGAGTCTGCTTCAGCCTTGCGTCGCCAGATACCCGCGTAACGACAAATAGTCAGCATTAAACTTGCGAATTCCCTCGCTCAGCTTATCCGTGGCCATGGCATCTTCGTTCATAAGCCAACGGAAGCTGCGTTCGTCGATAGTGACCTTTTCGATCGGCAGCTGCCTGGCTGCATTGGCCTCTAGTCGAGTTGGCACTGGCTCATGACTTGAATCCAGCTGTTCAAGCAACCCTGGGCTGATGGTCAGTCGATCGCAACCACTCAGCGCCAGCACTTCTTCCCGATTTCGAAAGCTCGCGCCCATCACCACCGTTCGATAGTCGAATTTCTTGTAGTACTCATAAATTCGCCGAACAGACAAGACACCAGGATCCTGCTCGGCTGTATACTCTTGTCCTGTATGGGCTTTATGCCAGTCGAGTATCCGACCCACAAACGGCGATATCAGGTAGACGCCGGCCTGCGCACAAGCAACCGCCTGCGCGAACCCGAACAGTAACGTCAAGTTACAGTTGATACCCTCCGCTTCAAGCACCTGAGCGGCACTGATACCCTCCCAGGTCGCCGCGATCTTGATTAGCACTCGAGACCTATCAATGCCTGCCGCTTGGTAAAGACCTATGATCCGCCGTGCCTTATCCAACGTTGCCAGGGTATCAAATGACAGGTTGGCATCCACTTCGGTGGAGACTCGCCCCGGAATATGTCGCAGCAGCTCTACACCAAAATTGATCGCCAAGCGATCCATGGCGGTATCGAGCCAACTTGAATCACCTTCCTGCTTACCTCGAGCGATGGCCTCCTTGACCAGATATTGATACTGGGGCATCTGTGCAGCACTCAATAACAAAGAGGGATTGGTCGTGGCATCCTGAGGGTGGTATTGCTTGATGGATTCGATATCGCCTGTATCGGCGACCACAGTGGTCACTCGCTTGAGTTGCTCCAGTTGCGATAGCATTTTGGTCTCCTCGGCTAAATTGACAGTGTACACCCACCAATGCTGATGTCGCTGCTTGTATTGCTCACCGGCACAACTCACCCGTGCTACTGCGCAAGGCTTCTGAGTTTGCTTCACCCGTTCCAAGCTAGCATAATGACGCTCGTGCGATGGCAGCGGACGCCGACTTCAAACTCTAAGGGAAGGTGCAATAATTAATGAATGACAGCGTATCCTGGTCCGTGGTCATGACCAAGCCGAGACGAGAGGATTATGCCGCCGCCCGCCTTGCCGAGCAGGACTTTGCCATTTACCTACCGCTGGTGGCAAAATGCGACAAGCTGGGTAAACCGATAGGCACTATGCCCATGTTCCCCGGTTATTGCTTTTGCGGCATCCATCCTGACCAATCTATTGCACCGATCAGATCGACACCGGGCGTCATCAGCCTGGTCCGTTTCGGTCAAGAGATCGCCATTATACAGCCTGCTGTGATCGAGCGTCTGCGCCAGGCTGAGGTCATGCTGCTCGCCAGCGCCGCTGACGGTGGGCTCAAGCCCGGCGACCCAGTACGTATTACCAAGGGTCCATTCGCGGGTTACGAAGGGCTCGCCTCTCGCGTCTCCGCAAAACGTATTGATGTACTGATGACCATTATGGGGCAAGCACAAAGGGTGCGGTTTGCGCCCGAGGACCTGGCCAGAACCGAATGACCACAAACCGCAGCTAAATCGAAGTTTTGCCTGAAGATGCCTGCGCCACGCCGGCTTGGAATTGCGCAACTTGATCAATAAATGTGCAGCAAGGTCATTTCGCTGGTTTTATTTCAACCAGTATGACAATATCTGTTCATGAACTGAACGCTCGCTGAAGAACCGAAGGCATGCTGACTAGCTGCGCCTGATATCAGCCGCACACTCAATTGAAGAAACCCTGCAACCTATGACGACGAATGCACCAGCCAACAGCCGCGACGAACTTAAGCTGCGTGTGATGCGCGTGGTTGAAGATAATCCGTCAGCCAGCCAGCGCCAGATCGCCAATGAACTGGGGGTCAGCCTTGGCGGGGTCAACTACTGCCTCAAGGCGCTGGCTGAAAAAGGCCTGATCAAGATTGGTAATTTCGCCCGCGCAGAACGAAAACTCGGCTACGCCTATATTCTTACGCCCGCCGGCGTCGCGGAAAAGACTCGACTGACCGCTCGTTTTTTGAAGCGTAAGCTAAAGGAATACGAGGATTTACGCGAAGAAATCGCCCTCTTGCAGCGCGAGATAGACGATAGCAGCAAAGCCTGATTTTTCTGAGTAGTGCCCCTAGAGCCAGGCCCAGTGCATCCTTGCCTACCTTCTGTGACAGCTAAGCTTCGACAGCTGTGCTTCGACGACCATCCTTCGACAGCCATCCTTCGACGACCCTCCTTCGACAGCCATCCTTCGACAGCTTGCTTCGACGGCTAAGCACCCAGCGTGTACCCTGCGTACGCTCAGATTAGAAGCGCCTAGCCGAGCACGCGCCACGTAACAGGGATTACCGACCCGGACGTCGGCGCCCGTGCACCACACCTACGCCATGACATGCATCATCGCGCTGTCGGTACCAGCCAGTACTGGCAGTACTAGCCAGTACCATCAGCACCGTCCAGTACCATCCAGCACCATCCAGCACTCGCCAGCACTAGCACGATTAGACCAGCTTGAAGCCCTGCTCGCTTAGGGGCATGGATCTTAGGCGGACGCCAACAGCCGCATAGATTGCATTGGTGATCGCTGGCGCCAAAGGCGGTAGCGCAGGCTCGCCCAATCCGGTTGACGGGTTATCACTTTGAATAAAATGCACCTCGATTTCCGGCGTGGCAGCGATTCGCATCACCGAGTAGTCATCGAAATTATTTTGCTGAATTATGCCATTCCGCATCGTGATCTGCTGCAGCGCCATAGTGCTAAGACCATCAATAACAGAGCCCTGAACCTGGCTTATGGCACCACTCATATTGATGATCGGGCCTACGTCCACAGCCACAGTGACTTTGTTAACTCGAAAATTTTGATTGGCATCCACCGTCACTTCCGCGACTTCTGCCACATGTGCGGCATGGCAGAAGTAAAATGCCAGCCCCTGCCCGGTGCCCGCTGGCAAGGTTTTGCCCCAGCCTGCTTTAGCCGCCGCCAAATTAATCACGTCAATAGCGCGCCCTGTGTTCAGCGCATTGATATCTCCAGGCTTGATCCAACGGCGCTCGCCCATGAGTTCCAGCAAAAACTCAAGATGGTCGCGCCCGGCGAGCGTGGCCAGTTCGTGAATAAAGCTCTGTTCAACAAAAGCATTGGTATTGGACCCGGGCGCTCGCCAAGCGCCACAAGGCGTATTGACCGGTAACATAGTCTGGCTTACCCGTGCATTGTTCAGTGCAACCATAGAAAATTCGTTGCCTCGAAGACCCGAACCGATCACTGGCTTGCCTTCATGGGCAAAACCTATGTAATGCTGATTCCAGGCTTTGAGCGTACCCTCCGCGTCTAAAGCCCCTTTCATATGCTCAAACCCGCCAACTCGAAAAAAGTCGTTGTGGATATCGTCAGTCCGAGTCCAGGTCAGTTTCACTGGTAATCCCGCACGTTTTGAGATGGCCATCGCCTCCGCGGCAAAGTCGTGTACTGCGCGACGTCCAAAAGCCCCGCCCATTCGAGTCAGCGTGACCTTCACATCGTCTGGTTTAATGCCCAGCATATTCTCTGCTATTTCTTTCACCTGGCCCGGAAACTGGCTGGGAACCCAGACAGACAGAGTATCTCCCTGACTGCCACTGCCCTTTTTGAAGTCTGCAGTACAATTCATAGGTTCCATGCATACATGCGCGACATAAGGGAACTGGTAGAAGGCTTCGTGCACCTGATTGTTACTGTCTGCGAACTGCGCATCAACGTCAGGGCCGTCGAGACTTACCTTTCCGTCACCTTTGCTGGCTGCTAGTTTGGCCTGGTCTATCATCTCTAACCAGTCATCCTGGGACGCAGCAGACTCATCCCATTGCACTTGCAGCTTAGCTTTAGCCGCAAAGACCGCCCAGGTGTCATCGCCAACAATGGCGACGCCGCCACGCAGAGTCGCCAGCCCCTGCAGGAAAGCGCGAGAAGCCAAACCTGAGCGAGCATCGGGTTCAATGATAAAGGCATCTATAACCCCGGGTAAGGCCCGGATTTCCTTTTCATTAAAACTCACCACTGATCCGCCGACTCTTGGACAACGGGTATAACTGGCGTACTTCATGCCAGGCACATCTGTGTCTATACCGAAGTCGGCTTGACCTATCGCTATCTCGAGGTTGTCCACGCCACTGATGGCAGAGCCGATAATGGTATAGGCACGTGGGTCCTTGAAGGACAAAGTGGCCGGATCGGGAACCGGTTGGCGAACTGCCAGTGCCGCCAATTCACCAAAAGACAGGCTCTGACCTGAGGTATGTGTCACCCGGCTCTCTCGTGCCACGAGCTCCTGACGTTCAACTTCGAGGGATTCAGAGGCTGCACCTATGAGCATTTCTCGCGCAGAGGCACCCATTTGCCGCATCATGTCGAAGTTTCGAGGGATCGAGGTTGATCCGCCTGCACCCTGCATGCCAAATCTGGCAGCATCAATGGGTGCCTGCAGCACCACGACGTCTTCCCATTTAGCGCCCATTTCTTCGGCAATAATCATCGGCAGTGCCGTTTTTATGCCTTGCCCCATCTCTGGCGTCGCCGAATAGATCGTGATCTTGCCATCGGAGGCAATCTGAACATACACATTTAACTCTTTTGAGCCGACCAGCGTGCCCAACTCTTGCCCAAAGACCGGCAACGGCAGGCTCAACGTCAGCATCAACCCGCCACTCGCCAGTGCCGAGGCCTTGAGAAATCCGCGACGACTTATTTCTATAGGGTTCATTCTGCGGCTCCTGTCGTCGCGTCAGGTTCAGTGCCAGGCTCAGCGCTTGGCATCACTCGCTCAGTCTGGCTTGCGTCATAGAATTTAGCGGCTGAATGAATCGCCGCTCGAATTCTGATATAGGTGCCACAGCGACAATAATTGCCTGCCATCGCTTCATCAATGTCAGCGTCTGTCGGTTGCTGGTTAGCCGCCAACAACGCGGCCGCGCTCATGATCTGCCCCGCTTGGCAATAGCCACACTGAGGAACATCCTGCTCAATCCAGGCGCTCTGCAGCGGATGCAAGGTGCCGCCTTGGGCGAGCCCCTCGATAGTGACAATTGGGCCAGCGACAGCGGCAACCGGCAAGACACAGGAGCGTACCGGCACACCATCGAGATGCACAGTACAGGCTCCACACTGAGCGATACCACAGCCATACTTAGTCCCGGTGAGCTTCAATTTGTCACGCAACAACCACAACAGGGGCATCTCAGGACTGGCTTCAACTTCACGAACTTCGCCATTCACCATCAGCTGATATATCGTCATAGTTTTTCCCAATATTGACTGTGTTAATCGAGCAAGCTCGAGTATTTAACGAACTTTTAAC
>JAYODE010000014.1:60622-66467 GCA_038106185.1 Gammaproteobacteria bacterium
CTCCCGCATGTCAGCGTCTGCGGCAGGCTTCATCGCAATCTCGCGATTAGATGATCTCATGATATCCCGACGGATTGATCGGGTGGTCTGCTGCGGCCGTTAAGGCTTAACCCTGATGAGCTTGCCCGTCGCGCTATCGGTCAACAGATACAAATAGCCATCGGGACCCACTCTAACATCCCGAATTCTGGCATCCAGCTCTGCAAACAGCGACTCTTCTGCCACCAATTGACCGTCTTCCAGATCGACCCGTCTGACTTCCTTATTAACGAGCGCGCCGATGAATAAATCGCCACGCCAATCCGGAAAGGCATCACCCTGATACAGCGCAAAACCGGAAGGCGCTATGCTTGGCACCCAATATTTCAGTGGCTGCTCCATTCCTGGCGCAGACTGAAAGGGAGACACGTAGGCCCCTGAATAGTTGATACCATAGGTAATCGCCGGCCAGCCATAGTTCTTGGCTTTCTCGATGCGATTAATTTCATCGCCGCCCTGGGGACCATGCTCATGGTTGTAGACTATGCCGGTATTTGAATCCACCACCAGCCCCTGGGTGTTTCGATGACCATAAGACCAGACATAAGGGTCGCCCGCTGTACCATCGGCAAACGGATTATCAGAAGGTGCAGAGCCGTCTTTATTAAGCCTCAGGATTTTGCCGAGTTGGCTGAAGGTGTCCTGCGCCGCTTCACGATAATCAAACCCATCACCGGTGGCCAACAATAAGGTACCATCGGCCAGTTCGACCATTCTTCCACCAAAATGCGCACCAGCCGCCTTGAGCGGCGAGACCGTGAAGAGGATTTCGGGGTCTTCAAGGCCCTGGGCACCGAGTCTGGCTTTAACAATGCGAGTCCCATTCGCATCGAGCGTACCCCAGGCAAAGGACAGATAAACCGTTTGATTCTCTGCAAAGTTGCTGTCCGGTAGAATGTCGAAGTAGCCGCCCTGACTTTCAACCAGTGTTGCTGGCGTACCGCTGAGAGGCTCACTCACCGCCCCCGTGCTTGACACGCGCAGTAATTGTCCCGGACGTGTCGCTACCAGCAATTCGCCCTCGGGTAGAAACGCGACAGACCAGGGAAAATTAAGATCTTCCGCCACAGTCTCGAGCTGATAGTCGGCGCTTGCCGACAGTGTTGACAGGGCCAATAGCGGGGAGATTAACAGGGTGACGAGCAGGCGAGATATCATTTATTCTGTCTCTAACGTAGAATTCATACCATTATAGCCAGTCACAACCTAATCAGGACAGTAAAATGACAAGAACCATCGGCGCCTTTATTGTGGCAGTTATCGGCACCTACCTGTTAGGTGTGTATTTTATTGGCCAGGGCAATCTCGCCAGTGTCGCCGAGATGGGCCTGACCGTCGAGTTCGGTGACCGTATCAATACCCTGGTGCATGACCTGACACACATGACCGCTATTTACTTACCGCTGGTTACCGTGAGTTCCATTATTGCGTTTCCCGTCGCCGCCATGATCATACGCTTGAAACCCAGCCTACGTCTGATCGGCTATGTCTCTGCGGGCTTTGTTGCTCTGGTCGCGATGCATGTGATCATGAAAATGGCCCTTGGTCTTACCGGCGTTGCGCCAACCAGAACACTCGTGGGTTTGCTGGCACAGGGTATCGCTGGCGGCTTTGGCGGCTACCTGTTTCATCTTTTGACTCGCAGCAAATCCTTGTCCTGAAACTCAGGCTCTGCCCGATTCAGCCTGCAACGTTCAGCTTGCCCCATTTAGTCAGTCTGCGATGAGCGCCTGATAAACCCGGGTTCGCAGTTCTCGCCGAATCGGATAGGTGGAAGATGGCATTAACTGCGTAAGGAATATTACAAACAAATCTTCCTTCGGGTCGATCCAAAAGAAAGTACTTGCAGCGCCTCCCCAGTGATGCTCGCCAACGGAGGTAATGATATGCGCCTTGACGGGATCAAGTACTACCGCAAAGCCCAGGCCAAAACCTATACCCTCATAGCTGGTTTCACTCCAGACGGGTTGCCCCATCGCCGCCATATCAGCATTGTTAGGTAACTGATTGGTACGCATATACTCAACCGTCTTTCTGCCCAGCAAGCGCTGACCATCAAGCTCACCCTCATTGAGTAACATCTGGCAGAACCTGGCATAGTCAGCCAGGGTTGATACCAAGCCGCCGCCACCTGAGAATACTGCGGGCGGCTCAAAGTAAACGCTCTTCGCCGAACCCTCCTGAAGCTTGAGGCCCGGCTGCTTAGCCGCATCGAGAGCGCCTGCTGATCTTGCGACAGCACTCATGTCAGCACCCGACAGGGGTGAGTAGAGCGCAGCGAATCGTGATCGATTTTCTGCCTTAACTGAGAAACCCGTGTCATTCATTTTTAGCGGCCCTAGTATTCTTTGTTGAAAGAACTCGGCCAATGACACGCCAGACCAGACTTCCACCAGACGCCCCAGCACATCGGTGGAGATGCTGTAATTCCATTCGGCACCCGGTTGGCAGATCAGCGGTATCGCAGCGGCACGCTTCACCCATTCTTCTAGATTTTTCGCGTCACTCGCTCCATCAATACCGGCTTGACGATACGCGGCATCAACGACATTTGACTGCATAAAACCATAGGTCAGCCCACTGGTATGGGTCATCAGATGCCGCACCGTTATGGGCCTCGCCTGAGGTACTGTTTCCTCAAGCGAAGCATTACCTCCAACCCACACTCGAGTCTCGAGGAACTCGGGTAAATAGCGTGCGATCGGGTCATCCAGCTGAAAGCAGCCCTCTTCATAGAGCATCATGGCAGCCACTGTCGTGACAGGCTTGGTCATAGAATAGGCACGTACGACCGTTTCGTCGGTAAAAGGTTTACCCGCTTCGATGTCGGCTTCGCCGGTACTCTGCTGATAGACAATCTCGCCATGACGAGCGACCAGGGCACTGCAACCGGCTAGGCGTTTCGACGCCACCTGCTGCTCAAGCCAAGTGGTGATTCGATCCAGTCTTTCAGACGACATACCCACGGTTTCCGCTTTCGTCACAATTTTCTCCACCGACAAAATAAAATTTTAAATCCCATTATTCATGGCAAACTCTGGCTAGACAAGGATATCAACTCAAGGAGTGAGAGATATGCGTCATACCACACGCTATAGCAGCAACCTGAGTTACAGCGGCAGGAACAAAACCATTCTGGTGTTTCTCGATGGCACCTGGAACGACGAAAATGGTCATGCTGCCGACGGTCTGACGACCAGCATTTACCATCTTTTTACTGCCGTTGCGGGCCAGCTGGACTCAACCAACACACCCTGGGTCAAGACGCACGATGCACACACGGCGCTCTATTTCAGGGGCATAGGCAACGACGAAGAACACGACACCCTGGGTACCTTCTACGGTGCAATCTTCGGTGCCGGTGAAAAACGAATCCGAGATCATGCCTATTGCGAAATTCTGCGCCACTATAACAAGGGCGACAGACTGGTTCTTATAGGCTTTAGTCGCGGCGCAGCCTGCGCTCGTTTGTTAGCCGCAAAACTCCATCGACATGGCATCAAGCAAACGCTGAAAGTGACCCACACAGACCGCGAGAACGAAAAGTTCTTCCTCAAATACACCAACATTGATGAGACTAACGTCGCCGTCGACGTCAATTTTCTGGGTTTGTTCGATACAGTCGGTGCCTTTGGCATCCCTTTGAATCTGCCGGGCTTACCCTTTCAGAAGCTCAATCTGTTCAAGGACCTGACCCTCGCCAACAATGTCAGGCGAGCAGTGCATTGTGTTGCGATCGATGAAAGTCGCGAAGCCTTTATTCCGACTCTCTGTAACAAGGCCAGTCATGTTGACGAAGTGTGGTTCGCCGGTGTTCATGGGGACATAGGTGGCGGCTACCAATATGCAGAGTTGGGTAAGATTGCGCTCGCCTACATGGTCGAAAAACTCCACCAAGCGTTGGCCGAATACCCCATCACCTATGACGAACTGATGCTACAGCAATTAACCGAATACTCAGTGGAGTATGATGAGATCCGCATGCATTACCATGGAGACGGCATCAAACGTCGTCCACGTGAAATTTTTGTCTCGGTAAACAATACGCGATCTTCGCACAAGCCCAAGGTTCACCATTCTGTCGCAAAACTGCAGAATTCAAGCAACCTTTTCGTCGCCGAGAATTTCGCCAGCTTTACCACCATGACACCCATTGTCTATTCGCCCGAAAACGTCAAAACGCTGACACAGCCAATCAAGCTGGTGAAGTAAATCGACCTTAGGTCGCCTACCAAGCCAGGTAAGCGAGAGTCGAGTCATGGGGGCCGCACTCGCAAAGAATTCAATGGCGTTACTTACCTACGTGCACTCACAACAAATTCTGATTCAACCTGATTGATCTGGTTATACTGTCAAGCGAATGACGAAGTGATCCTTGTCCTCTAATGCGAGACTCGTGTGCCTAACTTACTCGACTTTGAACAATCTCTACTGACTGCAGTTCGAGCAGCGGTTGCATTTCGAGTGGCGGGACCAAAAATTCCGGCGATGCCCACCAGTAGCGCCGACGAGCTGAGGGCGCGCTTCAATAGACCTTTTGACGAGGACGGCAGATCAGGACCCGAGGTCATCAGCGATTTGATCAATGCCGCAGCAGGAGGCCTGGGCAGTAATACGCAATCCAATTTCTTTGCCTGGGTTCAGGGCAGCTCACACCCAACCGGCGTCGCGGCAGATTTACTGACGTCTGCCTGGGGCCAAAATGCCGGCCTGTATGCGATGTCACCCGCTGCTGCCATCGCAGAGGAAGTCGCCAGCCAATGGCTACTCGATCTTTTAAATCTGCCGGCGAGCGCCTCGGTTGCCTTTACCACCGGTGCGACCATGGCAAATTTCATTAGCCTTGCCGTCGCGCGCAGTGAGGTCCTGAGGCGTATCGGCTACGATCTGGAACAAGATGGCATGGCAGGCGCACCACCTGTGACCGTCATGGTGGGCGCCGAAACTCACTCCAGCGTTCTGTCCGACCTTCGTCATCTTGGATTCGGCGAGCGCAATCTCGTTGTCATAGCGTCAGACTCTCAAGGTCGAATGTCCAGCTCGGACCTGAAGGCGCGCCTGAGTCAGATCTCGGGCCCGCGCATTCTTGTGGCTCAGGCTGGGCACATCAACTCAGGATCCTTTGACCCCTTTAACGAGATCATTCCTCTCGCTCACAAACAGGGTGCCTGGGTGCATGTCGATGGCGCCTTCGGCTTGTGGGCCAATGCCGTACCGCTACTCAAACACCTAACGCAAGGCGTAGAACTGGCAGACTCCTGGTCTGTCGACGGGCATAAGTGGCTACAGGTGCCATATGATGCCGGATTCGCCATCGTCAGAGACGCGAATGCCCACACGCGGGTTATGCGCATCACGGCGAGCTATCTGAAAACTGAGGCCAACGCAGGTCGAAATCCCTCAGACTATGTACCTGAGCTTTCTCGTCGAGCCAGGGGCTTTGCTGTGTGGGCGACATTGCAGGCGCTAGGTCGGCGTGGTGCGCGCAATTTGGTCCTTGAGCACTGCCGCTGCGCCATCCACCTCGCCGATCGGCTGAGGGCTGTGCCTGGGATTCATGTGATGAATGAGGTGGTGCTGAATCAAGTGGCAGTAAGTTTTGGCCAGCGAGGCCCCAGCGACGAGTCCACTGAA
Source organism: Gammaproteobacteria bacterium (assembly GCA_038106185.1). Lineage (GTDB taxonomy): Bacteria > Pseudomonadota > Gammaproteobacteria > Pseudomonadales > Azotimanducaceae > UBA4582. The sequence goes on from JAYODE010000014.1 coordinate 66,296, forward strand.
GCCGTGATCGCAAAGTTAAGGCAGCAGGATCAGCATTTCGTTCTTGGCGCACGCTGGCGCAATCACGCCATCCTGCGTATTTCTATCACTTCGATGCTCACTCAGCTGAGCGACATCGACGCCTTGGCTGACGCGATTATAGGCGCTTGGCGCGACGCAACCTGACCCTTGC
>JAYODE010000014.1:66567-71227 GCA_038106185.1 Gammaproteobacteria bacterium
TGATTGCTCTCTGACGATTGCTCTCTGCTGAAAGACTCACTCCCGCAGCGACTTGAATATCATCTCTCGTGCTTAAAATGATTTCGATCACCGTGGTTGCACGGGCCTGCGAATTTACTCAAATCCGGTATAGGTCACAAAATTGGTATTATCTTCACGTACAGATTTGACGCTGTTAGCGGCAAAGTCAAAATCAGGCCAGCCCATGGCAACGCAAGTCATGATAGTCTGATCATCCGGAATTTTGGCATGTTCGCGCACCACCGACGATTGCATAATACCCTGCCCGTTAATCACCGTACCCAGACCACGAGTCCATGCTGCCAATACAAGACCATAGACTACGGCGCCTAAATCGAAGTGACAAATGGTGTCATGCTCCATCGACTTTTCGCAGGTCATGACGATTGAGACAGGCGCATCAAACTGACGAAAACCACGCATCACCCAGTCTTGTCGCTTCTCGGCATCTTCACGGGCAATGCCCATCACCGCGAACAGTTGCTTGGCGATATCCACTTGACGTTGACGATAAGCCCCCTCATAGCCATGATTCATTCTTATTTCGCGATCCACATTCGCACCCGATAGCATTTTTGCCGTATTGCCTTCTCGAATTCGCTCCAGCGGTTCTCCGGTCACGACATGGAAAAACCAAGGCTGGGTGTTCATGGACGAAGGCGCACCCTTCGCAATATCGATGATCTCGGCAATCAACGCCTTCGGTACTGGCTGTTTCTTGTAGCCACGAATACTGCGTCTTTCTCTCACGAGGGTATCAAGGGCACTGGGTTCCATTTCGCATCTCACAGGTTCATTTGAGGCCATGACGCTACAGGAGTGGTGAAGGATAAATCAAGCGACATTCCTCAGCGTGACGGCGAAGGCTAAGATTCAGTGATGGACAGCCTGGCTGAACAGCGTTGAACTGGCTTGCATGAGAGCACTGAACACTTGACGCTTCCACTTTGATCTTTGCACTGATTGATTGACCCGGTTATCCTCGGCTTCTATACGCTTTGACACTACAGTTTTCACCAAAGGCACCGCCATGACCAAAAACATCCTGCAACCCACCGCCGATCAGATTCGACAATTCAGAGACCGAAAAACAGGCGAGCCCATTGCGATGCTCAACTTACTGAAATTCAAAAGCCAGGCGATTTACGCAGACGGCCGACCTTCGACCCTCACGGGTGAGGCTGCCTACAAACTTTATGGCGAAGCCTTCGAGCGGATAATGGTGCCAAAGGGTGCGAAGGTTTTGTACTCTGGGCAGGTACGCGGCTTTCTGATTGGCGAAGGAGAAGGCGCCTGGGATGCAATGGCCTTGATTCATTACCCTTCGACAGACGTCATGCTCGCCATGCTGCGCAATCCCGATTACCAGGCAGCCCAGCTCCATCGAGCAGCTGCTCTCGAGGGACAATTGCTGATTGAATGTGGGCCAGGTTTTTCTTTTGGCTAAAAACCTTGGTCTTTCGCCGAAGGGTCATGCCTACCAGTAAGCCCTAGCCGTAAGCCCTAGCAGTAAGCGCTGCAAGTAAACCTGCCAGTAAACCTGCCAGTATGCCCTAGCCACGAAACTGGCTGATCTGAATTTCCTCGCCCTCATCCGAGTAGTCACCCGCTGCACGGCCGCGACGAAACTCCCCCCAATTGATGGGCCGGTAACGGGGGGGTTGCTTCTCGCTGGTCACCAAAGGTCGAACGACTGTTCTATTGGCCGGATTGAAGAAAAATGGTGCGCTGAAGCGCTCTTGCGTACTCGATGCCAGTACTCTGTGCTCAGGTGCCACGAAGCGGTCGTTGCTCCAGACCTGTAGCATGTCACCAATGTTAATAATCAAGCCGTCAGACACAGGCTCGATCGTGTGCCAGCAGCTATCACGATTAACCTGCAGTGCAGCCACCTCATCCTGCACCAATACAGTCAGGGCACCTGAGTCGGTATGCCGGCTAATGCCCAGATGACCCTGCTCCACCAGAGTGACCGGATCACGGGTCAAGGGCGCGGCGCACAAGGGGTAATAATTCAAGCGCGCAAAGCTGGTATGACCCGCAGTGAAATTCTCCAGCAATGACTGAGGTGGTAAGCCCAGCGCTTGAGCAATAGCAGTCATCAAACGCAGGCTCAGGGCTTCACACGCCTGAAACCAGACCCGCAGCGTGTCTTGGAACCCAGGCCAGTGTTGTGGCCACTGGGACTGGCAACTTGCCTCGGCATCATGCCAGTCAGCCCCGTAGTCAAAGATCTCCTTCCAGTCGCGCACATTTTTCGTCAGCTCGCGATCATAAAAACCCATGGGATTGGTTTGAGTGCGCATAACGCTCTGTTTGACGAGCGCAGGGGCATGGAAAAATTCTTGGCAGGCTGTCAAAAACTGCTGCCGCAATTGCGGGTCGATTCCATGAGATGTGACCTGAAAAAAACCCCATTCTTCACAAGCTTGAGCAATCTCGTCGACGGTCGACGCGTTACTCGGCAGATCAGAGATATCAATCGTGGGAACTATCAGTGTGCTCATTGCTGGCTAGTCTACTTGAACTCAATGTGAATAGAATGAAGGGTAAGCCAAAAATCGCAAAGACGCCAATGGCCAAGCGCTATTTCGCAAGGACAGGCCAGAGTCACCCTCAAATTTCGATCTAACTTTTACTCAGACGCGCTTGCTTGGGGTTAACGCGCACTATTCTCTCTTGACCAAGTTAGGCGCCAGTTTTTCGCCTCTGGTTTGTCACCGAAAGATCCGCATGCTCAAGACAATGTTACTAATCGCGCAGTGCCAAAATGCGACGAATAAGCTCGAATCCAACAGCAATTCTCGGCTAAGGCGTTGCTCTGTTGGACCTATCGCTACCGACAACTTATATTTTGCCACAAGGTAAAGTCCTGAACCCCTAAATCGAACTCACCGCCAACCGCCTATCGCTTTCCAGATATAGCTTTTTGGTACTTGTTTATTGGGCAATGGCTGGCAGCCTGATACACTGATTGCGACACAGTATCCTGCGCCTCCAAGATGCAAGCTTTGAATCGAACTCAGATGCGAACCCAGATGCAAAACAGGCCAGTAAAAAAAAGAACTTCATCGCTCGAACCACATTCCCCAGGCTATTTAGCCAGACTAACCGTGGACACTGCCCTTAGACTGGCTGCGAGCACCAGTGCCAGACTACCTCTGCAGCGATCCCCTTTGAGGTGGCTCGCAACTTGTCTGTGTCTCGTTGTATTGTCTGCTTGTGGAGGTGGTGGAGGCGGCGGGAGCAGTCCCGAGGTGCAAGCTAATCGCCCACCTGTCTTGAATGTCTCGACCGACCTGAAAATCAGTGAAGGCGCTACCCTTGTTACCACGATATCAGCCTCTGACCCGGACCTTGACACGCTGACCTTCACGCTATTCGGGCCCGACGCGATCCAGTTGAGCCTGACCAACAACCAGTTATCCTTCAAAAACCCGCCGTTATTTGCAACGCCAACAGATGCCAATCGAGACGGTATCTACGAGGTCAGTATTAGCGTGGCTGATGGCGCAGGCGGTGCTACAACGATCAATACGCAAATCTCTGTACAGAATGTGCTTGAAGGCCGCGTTGTCGACGCGCCGGTAGCCAACAGTAAGGTATTCTTGGATAACAATGCCAACAGGCGCCGAGACGCCAACGAACCGATATTTTCTTCCGATGACGCGGGATATTTTTCGGTGACTGATATCGATGCCACTTGTCAGGCAAGCGGTGTCTGCGATGCTGTCATCATTGCCTTGGGTGGAGTTGATACTGCTACAGGTCAGGAGTTACCAGGGCTTGTTTTGTTTGGTGAATCTCTGGGGGATGAGGACTTTATCATCAGTCCCCTCTCAACTCTGCTGGTAATCAGCAGCACACCCGCAGCGGTGCTGACCGCTCTGGGTTTGACTCTGGACGCGGCTGCAGTCACTCGAACAGATCCTTGGGATCTTGCGAGTGCGAATGCCTTAGCAAGTCAAAAACTCCTGAGGGTCAATCAGCAAATTGGCTTATTCATGACGACGGCACAGACCCTGAGTCTAGATGTTACGGCAGAAGAGAGTACGATCGCTGTCGCTCAGGCCTTTAACGATGTGATCACAAATCGTGCGACCTCTGGTCAAACACTGATTGACCTTACTCTACCTGAGACTATCAATGCGCTCATGGTCGCAGCGCTGGGTAGGTCTGATATCAATATCAATGTCGCTGCGAGCACATTGGCTGATTTTAATGCGGTGATCAACAGCGAAACACTGAACCCCCGTAGTGCTCAGATCGGGGCGGTTCTAAGAACCGTGCAGACTGACTTTCAAGTAGGCGTCGAGCAGTTACAGGCGGGTAGCTTGTCCACAACAGAATTTTCTGAAGAGGTCAGTGCTAAAACACTGATTACCGCACTCGGGCCCAGTGCAGGTCTTCCGGATTTGGACACTGATGGCATTCCCGACGTTGTCGACGAAGACGACGATGGAGACGGCGTCCTCGATGCTAACGATGCTTTTCCGTTAGACGCAAAGGAATCACTTGATACTGACAATGATGGTATCGGTAATAATGCCGACACGGACGACGATGGTGATGGCACCCTGGATATTAACGACGCCTTTCCCCTTGATGCAAACGAAACTCTAGACACCGACAATGATGG
>JAYODE010000014.1:71327-75375 GCA_038106185.1 Gammaproteobacteria bacterium
CTAGACACCGACAATGATGGCCAGGGCAATAATGCCGATCTAGATGATGATGGTGACGGCGTACGAGATACGAAAGATGCTTTTCCATTAGATCCAACAGAAACAATTGATACAGATGCTGATGGGATCGGCAATAATACTGACACTGACGATGATGGTGATGGCGTCGATGATATAAGAGATGCAAACCCTCTCGACAGCACACTCACACCGCCAACTGCGGTCATTACGCTCGATGTCAGTGAAGGAGCAAGCCCCCTGTTGGTCACTGTCAGCGCCTCTGACAGTATCGCTGGATTCGGCTCCGATACTATCACAAGTTATACTTGGAATTTTGGTGATGGTAATTCGTCAACTGAGGAAGTGACGACACATATCTACACTCAAGTCGGCAGCTTCAATTTATCGCTGACCCTAACTAACAGCGATGGATTTTCACACACTGCTTCGCAGACGATTACCACCAATCTTTTGACAGAATCTATAGTCCTTGAGGGCACCATCTCGGTCGCCAGCTCCCTGACAGTCGATAGCGACGTCAACGACTCTGGCAGCATACCAGTGGGCAACAATACGCTGGCGACTGCACAATTCGTCACAAATCCAGTTACGATTGGCGGGTTTGCTAACGAAGCCGGTACCGGACCCAACTTCGACGGTCGATCCAATCTTACGGATTCTGGCGACGAGTTTGATTCATACATCTTTAATGCCCTGGGCGGTGAGGTCATCAACCTGCGGATAGCGACTCGCGGCCAGGGTGATCTTGACCTTTTGTTGTACGATAACAATGGTCAACTGGTCGATTTTTCGGTATCAGCGACGGACAATGAGTCCATCAGAGTTCCTGCTGGCGCGGCAACCTACGGTATTGTGGTGCAATCGTTTTCAGGTTTCTCAAACTACGTCTTGTCCGTTGGTCGAGACCCAACAATTGCTACTAACTCAGCAGCCAATGGCTCGACCCAGTTATTCATTGGCGACCTCGTCGTCAAGGCGCGAGACAGTCAACAAACTCCGCGCATGTCCACTCAGGCAGATAATGTGGTCGGCAGACAAGTTGATTCTCGCGCTGGCGCGCGGCTGTACAAGTTTGGTCTTAACATCACCGAGATGCTTGCACCGCGCATCCGCGCCAAGATGTTACCCAGAATTGCATCAAATAGTCCGAGTACGATTGAATTAAAGCTCGCCACGATTCTAGCTGCCAAGCAATTAAGCAAGCAAAACGATGTGGAATTCGCCGAACCAAACTATCGGCTCACGACAATGCTAGAACCTAACGATACTTTTTATGAAAGACAATGGCACTATCGCAAACTGAATTTACCTGCTGCATGGGACAAAACGACAGGCGCTAATAACGTGAAAATTGCCGTCCTGGATACAGGCGTTGTGGCCAACCATCCAGACTTGCAAGCCCGGCTGTCTGCCGATAGCTATGATTTTATTGAAGACTCAAGCAACGCCGGTGACGGCGATGGCGTAGACAGAGATGCCCGTGACCCAGGTGACGGTCAGGACAACGCTGCTTGCTCAACATCAAGTAGCCGAAGCAGTTCATTCCATGGTACCCACGTTGCTGGCACAATTGGGGCCGCTACCAACAACAACATTGGCGTTTCCGGCATTGCTTGGTCTGGCGAGATCATGAACCTTCGCGTTCTGGGCTGCGAAGGCGGTAGTACTTTTGACATAGCCCAGGCTTTACTCTACGCCGCGGGTATTGAAAATGCTTATGGCTTAAGCCCGGTTCGAACAGCGGACGTCGCTAATCTGAGCTTGGGCGGCGGATCACCCAGTAATGTGCTGCTAAACGCAATCCGGGCCGCTCGCGCTTCAGGACTAATAATTATTGCCGCCGCCGGCAACGATGGTAACGGAAGCCTATCTTATCCTGCGTCCTACGAGGGTGTAGTTTCCGTTGGGGCCACGGACATCAGCGACCAACGTGCGCCTTACTCTCAGTTCAATGCAATGATTGATATCGCTGCACCTGGCGGTGACTCATCGTCTGACCTTGACGCAGACGGGTTTCCTGATGGCGTCTTGAGCACTCTGGCAAGCCGCGAGGGTCGAACACAGATTGATTTTAATTATGGCTTTTACGACGGTACATCCATGGCAACTCCTCATGTCGCTGGTGTCGTCGCTTTGATGAAGGCAGTGAATCTTGGGCTAACACCGGACTCACTCGACCAACTGCTAAGTAGTGGCGCTATTACGGTCGACTTAGGCTTATCAGGTCGTGATGACGAGTTCGGCCATGGCAGACTTGATGCTTTCCTCGCGGTACAGGCTGCCCAGCAACTTGCGGCCGGCACTATACCAATAACAGACAACCCAGTGCTGGCCATCAGCCCACGACGAGTAACATTTGGCGCGACTCTTACTAAACAAAGCATCACTTTGTTTAACGCGGGAACTGGCGACCTCTCCATTTCAGAATTCAAGCCATCATCCTCACGTATTACCGTGACACCACCCTCTAACTCAGCAGGTGTCGGCAGATATGAATTGACCCTCAATCGTGAGGGTGTCGCAGAGGGCCAGTACATGGAAAGCATTAGCATTGTTTCTAATGCCGGTAGAATCACGGTCAATGTACAATATGAAATTCCCAGTGCAAACCAAGAGATTGCTGGATCAGTCGGCGAGCTCTATGTTTTTCTTATCGATTGGTCCACAGGGGAATTTACCTTCCAACAATATCAGCCGAATTCTGGCCAGTACCAATACCGCTTTACGAACGTCACGCCAGGCGTCTACTTCATCATCGCTGGATCAGACCCTGACAACGACGGTTTCGTGGGGGGTGCAGGTGAGGCACTAGGCACCTACCCTAGCGAAGCTGATCCTCAGTTGGTCATCGCCAACAAGAGCATTAGCGGCTTGGATTTTGGCGTAACCTATGAGATTCCGCTAGAAGCTAACTCAGCAGTCAAGCAAGCGGGATCAGTTAAAAATGTGACTCAGCAGAACTGTCAGCCTGCAACTACTGGCGACTTACCTTGCATCGAGATTACGAGGCATTAATCCTTCAATGTTTACTGAACGCCCCACTTGCAGAGGGTAGCTAACCAACTGATTAATTAACGTCTGTAACCCTACCATAAGGCACAGGAATTTAAGGAATTTCAGGAATTTCAGGACATCCATCACCCTGACCTAATTGCTTAATTGTTCCAATTATGATTCTCTGAAGCGATTTTTTTAAGGTCTGGGCCGGGGCATCGTAAAATTCTTGGCAGGCTGTCAAAAACTGCTGCCGCAATTGCAGGTCGATTACATGTCTTGAGGTCATTCGTTTGACCAAAACGGCCTGCCTTGGCCGCATGACTTCTTCATTGTGGTAATCCTGCGCTGGACTAGTGTATCCCGGATGATTCTAATGTCTTATACGCCTATTTTATGGGATATTTACAGTAGAATTCGAACGGCAGTTAGTTAGTGAGACCTAAAAGGTGTCTAGCAAACTAGTGGCGATTCACACCTCTTCGACCTTCATTCCTGCATCTGATTCCTTGAGTATCGAAACGATCTGGCTTTCGGTAAATCGTGATTTTTTCATTGTGGCCTCCTAAGATAATCATCTCAGAAAACTCCAATTATGAAAGTCTCAGTTTAGGGGAAGTGGACAGATTCGAACACTCAAATCATTCGAATGATCTAATGCGATTTCGGCTAACGCTATCAGCGGTAAATGTCGTAGCAGGTACGGATAGATTTTATGCCCTGGTGCCGGCTTTGTCGTCCGCGGTTTACGGTACAGCGCCTCTACGCCCATGCGCTATCAGTCTGGCCACACGCTTACGACCAATGCTAAAGCCTTCCTGACGCAGCAAGCTTCGCAACATTCGGGCACCAGCAAACGGAGACTCAAGATGGAGCCGATCAATCCTGACCATTATCTGTTGGTCTATCGCTAATATTGGTGCTGGCAAATAATAAATCCCGCTGCGGCTCAGGCCCAGCAGTTTAGCCTGCCTTGAGCCCGAAACACAGTGCTCAAAGCGTCCTTACCATGTCCTTACTAGTAAACCTAAGA
>JAYODE010000053.1:0-17055 GCA_038106185.1 Gammaproteobacteria bacterium
CTAAATGCAACACAAAAAAAACCCGGATTTCTCCGGGTTCTTCTAGGGGGGGGGACCTAGATGTATCTTTTCTTGGGGAAGAATGATGCACACTAAATCAGACTTACTGTTGCCTGAAAAGTTCACCCGGCAACAAAAATATTTTCTGGCCATCAAATTTTTCTCTTGGCCAAGCCGCCCTCGCCCCCGCCCCTGGTCCATAAGACAAACAAGAGAAACTGGACAAACAAGCGCCAAGATGGGCAGTTAAGTTCTTGATGGCCAACGGCAGACTTATCTGCCCTACAACATCCTCAGGGATTGTCTCTTAAGCGACTAACCTGACGACACTAGGCCAGATTCGCCCCCATTGCTATCAGGCAAGCGATAGATAAGACCCAGACCAGACTGCGAATCGGTTGCGCTTCGTATCCGGATGCATTGGCCGGTCGAGTATTGACTCCTGAACTGTAAAGCACCACGAAAAGCACCCTGAACACTATCCACGCGATCGCGATCTGCAGATTCGCGTTTATGTCCAAGGTGATGGACAGCACTGCAAAAGTAAAGAACACCGGTAGCGACTCTCGCAGGTTGTGTAGCGCTTTGGCGGCACGTTCCGCCACTTTATCGCCAGCGCGCTTTCTAAGAAAGCCGGGCAACATCAGTTGAATTAAATATAAGATCGACGTGGCGAGAATAACCTGAATCATAAGTGCGTCCGATAGCGAGAGGGTTGCAGCAACATTGCTCGCTACTTATAGCACCAAACGACGACGGTGCCTACTCAGAGGCCGCGGCGGATCCTCGATCATAGCGCGATTGCCGGCGCTATGATCGAGGGATGATAAACGTATGACAAACGCAGGCTGAACTGCGCCGTGGTTAGTTTGCGATCCAACGCTTGAGCTGCTGATTCACTTCGCGGCCATCAACTCGACGAAAGGCGGGAGCTTTCTTGGCATACTCTCGAAAATCCTTCGTTGCCATGAACTGATTCATGCCAGCTATCAGAGTGCCTATGTCTTTCGCGGTAAAGTTGACCCAATGGGTCGCCTTATTATCCCCCATCGCCAGGTTTTGCCCAGCCGCGAGGTTGCCTGGGAAAGCTGCTGCGGCTGGAGATGACAACAGCTTGTCGAGCGCCTTTTGATACTCAGCGACATTGGTCACTTCTAGCGCATAGAGGTAGTTGAAGTTCGCAACATTGGTGATTTCAGGCTGGTTAGCCAACACTCTTTCAAAACTGAACAGATTGCTGCCCGTGTTAGTGCTGCTTTGTCCCATGCTGATCAGGAAGTCACGCCAGTCCGCCGAGCTTGCATTGACTTCGTAACTCTTGTTCATATCGTCAAGCGTTGGATAGAACACATTAATTCGATGTGTCGAGGTCGTACGACCCTTGGCGCTCAGCTGCAGCAAGGAAACCGAGCTGTTATACGCTTGACTCGAGGGTGACTGCCGATAGGTTTCCATCGCTGCCAAAAAGGCTGCCGGGTCAGTCACTCTAAACTCAAATCCTTGCCCATAAACGCCGACAGGCGTTACCACGGGCTCAGCCCCAAAGGCACTCACACTGGTCACTAAAAAAACAAACAGGCCTATTAATCTCTTCACTGAAACGCTCCCTAATTGACATTGGAAGCGCAATGTTGAGCCGAGGCTGATTGCCTGACAAGATTAGTTCGAGTTTGGTCACACGCATACAGGCGCCTAAATCAGGCCCTAAAATGCTGGTATAACATCAGATGGCTACCAATCCGCAGACTCGCGTTTGATCAGATCAACTGCCGCTGCAAGGCTTTCGGTTCTGGCCTTCCAATCCTTACCTGAGGTACTGAGCCGCAAGGTATTCACACCCGCGTCGCGATAGGCGCGCAGGCGTGCTTTTACCATCGCTTCAGTGCCGATTAAATTGGTTTTCAAGACCATTTCATCAGGCACGGCCCGAATGGCCGCTTCTTTCTTGCCCTTGACCCAGAGGTCCTGCACTTCGATAGCAGCATCTGTATAGCCCGCGCGCCGAAACGCATCATTGTAGAAGTTAGTATCAGCTGAACCCATGCCACCCAAGGTGAAAGCCATCGCCGGTTTGCGCGCCTCAACCAGGCGTTCGACGTCGTCACTGACCTCAAAGCTGCCACCCACCTGAATGTCCAGCTCTGACATCTGCCGACCGGCGTTGGCCAGACCTTTTCTCAGATGATCCATAAAGACATCTGCCTGCTCGGGCATGAAAGAGGTACCAATCCAGCCGTTCGCGAGCTCACCGGTCATCTCCAGAGACTTGGGCCCGAGCGTCGCCAGATAAATGGGCAAATCCGGTCTTGGCGGCTGGGACAGCCGAATCGCCTTGCCCTCACCGCCAGGTCGCGGCAGCTCATAGTGCTTGCCATGATATTGCATACGCTCACTGTTGATACCCAGGCGAATGATATCCACACACTCCCGCAAGCGGCCTAGCGGATGCGCAAAGGCCGCACCATGCAAGCCTTCTACGACCTGCGGCCCACTGACGCCGAGGCCAAGCACAAAGCGGTTGTTAGATACAGTTGCCAGGCTTTGGGCCGTCATGGCGATCATTGCTGGCACTCGAGCGCTAATCTGAATAATCCCGGTACCCAAAATAATCCGCTGGGTTCGTGCCGCGATATACGCCAAAGGCACCACGGCATCCATTCCCCAAGCTTCTGCAGACCACACATGATCGACGCCAATACGATCTGCTTCAACGGTATAGTCGACCAGCTGATCCCAGTCCTCACCGTTGTAATAAGCACTACCGATACCAATTGCTGTTTTCATAGACGCCTCACGAGAATATTAGTCTGGTTTCAGCATACCGTAATCGGCTTGAAAAATAACGCTCATGAGTCTTTGTCTTTGATTGCGGCTACAGCAGCCAAACACGGCAGAGGGCTGAGAATCTTTTACGTCACACAGGCGAAACACTTTCAGCTAAAACAGGTTTGCCCTGCTAGAATCTGTTTTTTTCTATCAAACCTTATTTTCAATGCCGCAATCGCCGCGCTGGGATATTTTCTGCAAGGTCGTCGATAATTACGGGGACATAGGCGTCTGCTGGCGCCTCGCCCGTCAATTGGCGGCGGAACGATCCCTCGGCGTGCGCCTCTGGGTCGACGACCTGCCAGCCCTCAAGGCCATCTGGCCTGCTGCTCGACTCGACGACGAACAACTGTTGGCGGGTGTGGAAGTTCGCCGCTGGCACCTTGATTTTGATTCTCTCAGTACCACCGATCTAGCCGCCGATCTCGCAGCCGATGTCGTGGTTGAAGCCTTTGCCTGTCACCTGCCATCCAGCTATATCGCCTCGATGGCCTTGAGACGAGACCAGGGCAAACCGCCCCAGTGGTATAATCTTGAATATCTGAGCGCCGAGGCCTGGGTTGAAGGCTGCCATGGATTATTCTCAATAGATCCAAAGACTGGCTTGCATAAAGCATTTTTCTTTCCCGGATTTACGCCCCGCACCGGTGGTCTGATTCGAGAGAACAACCTGTTTGCTTCACGCAACGCATTCCTTGCGGATCCCGGCAACAGCGCCCAGTGGTTGGCTCAACGAGGAGTTGAGCGGCAACCTGATGGACTGACGATTTCACTGTTTGCCTACGCGAACCCCGCGATCGATTCCTTGCTGCGAACTTGGCAAGCAAGTCAGTTACCCATCGACTGCCTGGTTTTCGAGGGCGGCCTCCTCGACCATATCAATACCACCCTGGCAACTGCCCTAAAGGCCGGCGACCAGGTGCAACTTGGCGCACTTCGCCTGTTTGTCCTGCCTTTTTTACGCCAGGACGAGTATGACCGCCTGCTCTGGAGTTGTGACATCAATTTTGTCAGGGGCGAAGACTCTTTCGTTCGCGCTCAATGGGCGGGTAAGCCTTTGGTCTGGCAGATTTATCCTCAAGAGGATGCGGTTCACCTGAAAAAACTCGACGCCTGGCTGGAGCAAACTGCCGAGGTTTCAGGGTCGGCATTGAGCGCGGCAAGTCTCATTCGAGCCTGGAATAACCAAACAGATTGTTCGACTCAATGGCAAGAGGCAATCAACGAACAAAAACACTGGCAGCAGCAGGCCGTGCAATGGGCTGAACATCTGAATTCTTTCGAAGATTTAGTGTCTCAGCTAGTGTATTTTGGCCAAAAGTCGCTATAGTAGCGCGCCGACTCAATCCTTCAAAATCGAGATTCATTATGAAAACAGGTCAAGAATTACGTGCCGGTCACGTCATCAATATCGACGGTCAACCCTGGCTGATCCAGAAGGCTGAAATCAGCCGTTCAGGTCGCAATACGGCCGTGGTTAAAACCAAATTGAAAAACCTGCTGAACGGTTATTTGACCGAGACGCCCTACAAGGCTGACGACAAGTTTGAGGACATCAGCCTCGATCGCAAGGAAGTCACCTACTCCTACTTTGCCGACCCCGTCTATGTCTTCGTCGATACAGAATATGAACAGTATGAACTGGCCGCTGACGACCTGGGTGACCTGGTGAACTATATCGAAGATGGTATGGAAGACATTTGTGAAGCCGTTTTCTTTGAGGGGCGAATGATCTCCATTACGCCACCAAACACTGTTACGCGAGAAATTGTCTACAGTGAGCCCTCGGTTCGTGGCGACACTTCAGGCAAAGTCATGAAGCGTGCCAGACTCAGCAACGGTCACGAGCTTCAGGTCTCTGATTTCGTCAACGTTGGTGACAAGGTCGTCATTGATACCCGGACTGGCGAATACAAGTCGCGGGCGAAAGACTAGCCTTAGACCCATCAGCACCATCAGCCGGCGCGTCAGTGACACCCGTGTCACATCACTGTCACGCCGGCCGCCAGGTACGCCGGCCGCCAGGTACGCCGGCCGCCAGGTACGCCGGCCGCCAGTATTATTCCGCAGACTGACCCACCAAATCCTTAATCTCCCTGTCGATAGCGGCCGCTTCGGTTAACTGACTGAACCACGCGTCCATTCCATCGTTTGCCGCAAGTCCCAGTATGAGACCCAGCACCGCGCCGCGATGTACGTTATCGCCACCCAGGTTTGTATTCGATAACAACCCCGCCTTCGGATCCCGCCAGTACTTGCAGGCCAGATACAAGACCCCCGGCCATGAGCCTGAGATATAACAGGCCTTGGAAAAGCGCGCGCCGATCACTTGGTTGTCGTTGTCCGTCTTTTGAATCAGTAACTGCACATCACCCCCTACAGCACGCGAACCGAAGCCTACCAATACCTCCAGCGCAGACTGATCAGGCTCGCGAAACAGCAAAGCATTGATCAGATCCACATAGGTTTCACAGACCCGGGCCAATTGAACGTCAGGATGGGTCAGGTAGAGATGTCCCAGCGCCGCTTCTTTGACTCGCGCCAGGGGTGTACCGGCGATCAGCTCACTTATCACCAACGGGCCTATCGTGACCAAGCCACCAATGGAGGGCGTATCATGGGTAACACCGGCACACTGATCATAGGGTCTGCCGCGCACCAGATTGGCAAAAAATGCTCGGTGATAAGACTCAGCATAGGTATCGGGATGCTGCGGCGAATCTGCGGTCATTAATTGGACATAGGCCTCCAGAAACTGCGCTTGATGATAATGGCCGCCATTCGCTGCCATGACCCGCATCAGCACTCTGGCACAATGGGCATTCAAGGTATTCTCCCCGGCCTGCATACCCTGGTGATAGTGCTGATTGGGCTGACCCCAATATTGACGCTTGCCTTTGAGGATCACGTCGCCCACGACCTGTTGCGTCGACGCGCTTCCCTGTTGGCCGCGACCACCCTGATTAGTTGAGTGCAGGGACATAATCGAGGACGGGTGTTGCCGAGGCGCCGCCTCGAACTGCTGAATACCGCGCGGAAAGGCTGTTTGAATGTCATGTTCGCTATAATACCAATGCACCGGCATGGCCAGCGCATCGCCAATGAACGCGCATTGCAGCGCCGCCGCGCCCCGTCGGCGAATAAGGTCGCTGGTGACAGCAGAAGTTTGATCGAGCATCGAAGCCCTCCATTGCAGAACATTCATTACCCTACACTACGCAGACCACTGGGATTTTGATCAGAACTGCTCAATAATTTTTTCGGTGAATCAACGTAGGCCTGCACCGCTCACCACTCGAGAGTCCTGGCCAGACCAAAAAACCTGTGTTCTCATTAGGCGGGAATGAGAGTAGACTTTTTTCAGGAAACTGGGGGTCTTGATATGACCGCGAAAAATAAACCACTCGCCGCTGACCTTGAAACGAGTTTAGCCGCGGCCCACCCCATGGATGACATAGCGGTTCGGCAACTGCGTTTCAAGCTGGATGCCGAGTCTGTCAAAGACCCAGTGTGGAGCCAGTCTCAGCCTGATTTTGCACTCTTCATTAATGCGCTAGGAGTTCACGTTCCATACTTTGAACGTTTTCTGGTGAAGGTTATGCGCGCCTATCGCGGCGAACTGAAGGACACAGATCTACTTGCTGATGTGCAAGACATCATTGGCCAGGAATCGCATCATGCCTTCAATTTCCTTGGCTGGAACCAGGCACTGGAGCACCACTACCCAGGCATCAAGGACCTGGCTGCGCACGCCAAAGCTGACTTCGACGCTAAGTTTGAGCATCGCAGCAAGAAATTTCAGATCGGCTTTACGGCGGGTTATGAGACCTTCACGTTTCTCGGCGGCATGATCATCCTCAATCGTTACCAGGAACTGATGGCTGATGCAGATCCCACCCTGCGCGCACTTTGGGTCTGGCACCAGGTAGAAGAGGTCGAGCATGGCGCCGTCGCCTTTGACTTTTATCGCGCTTTTTATCCCAAGGACCAGTGGTACAGACGCTGGATGGTGCTCCATGCCTTCAGCCATATCAGCTGGGAGACCTACAAGGCCTACGCGCTAATGATTCGCCGACAAGGCTACTACACTAAACCTGGAAGAGCCTGGCAAGCCTGGAAGTTTTTTGCCGGCTTTGCCTTCGATCTGGCTCGAGCCGCTCTGCCTGTGCTGTCTCGAGACTATCATCCACGCCAGCATCCTATCTGCAATGACGCACAGAACCCGCTGGCTGTCGCCTGGCGCAAGTATCATGCGGCGGGTCACAATACCCTAGAACTTGACAATCAAACCATTCAGCAACTGCTTGCCGGCCCAGCCTGAGCCGAGAACCAGAGGTAAACTTACTTGAGTAGCATGACACCAAATCCTCGCCTTTCTTATCTTGTTATTGCCAATGGCATGTTCGTACTGTTGGTTGGCTTGCTCGCGGGCATCATGCTGATCTTTTCTTTACTGGAGGCAGTGACCCTGTGGCCTTTACCGGTTTGGGAAGTGTCAATTCCAGGCTCAACCCGTGGCTGGCAAGCCGCTCACGTGGGTGGCATTCTGAATGGCGTCATGATTGGCGGAGCCGGATTGCTTATGCAAAAGCTCGCGCTGACAGGACGCCGTGACCTGCTGGTTGGCTGGGGCATGATCATTACCGGCTGGGCCAACACGCTGTTTTACTGGGCCGGCAACTTCAGTGCCAATAGAGGCCTATCAGTCGGTGCCACACCCTTTGGCGAGGGTGACCTGGCTGGCGCCTTGGCTTTCCTTGGCGGCGGCGCTGGCATGATTTTCACCTTTATCGCCGTGGCAGTCCTGGCAAAAAGTGCGCTGGACGCTGCGCGGGCCTATTCAGACTGAAAGTTCCTCAATGCGTCTTAGACGGGCTGTCCATTTTTGACGACCAGAAACTGCCGGTCTGGATCATCCTGCGGGACAGATGCACCCCCATCTTTCGAGAGCATAACTGAAGGATCATGGGCAAACTGCAGTATGTAGGCTTTGCGTTCGCCATCTGTCAGGTTTGGACCGGTCCGATGGGGTGTCAATGAAGAAAACACCACCACGTCGCCGGCTTTGGCCGGTATTGGCACCGCGCCGGTTGGCGTCTTCAAACACTCGTAGCCCAAATCAGTGTGCCAATGGCTTAAAGTCCCGAGCCTGTGAACTCCAGGCATTATCCAGGGACAACCATTGTCGATGGTTGTGTCCACCAGT
This sequence comes from Gammaproteobacteria bacterium, assembly GCA_038106185.1. Taxonomy (GTDB): domain Bacteria; phylum Pseudomonadota; class Gammaproteobacteria; order Pseudomonadales; family Azotimanducaceae; genus UBA4582. The sequence goes on from JAYODE010000053.1 coordinate 8,033, forward strand.
GGTATCCAGCAAGTCAGGTAATCCTGCGGCGCTACAAAGTTGTAACCATTGTCCTGATGCCAGGGAAACTCTTCCGGACAGTAGGGTTTTTTGTATACGGCCTGATCCCAATAGAGTCTGCAGTCAGGACCCAGCAGGTCCTGACACAAGTCAGCAAACAACCTCGAGGTGGCAAACTGCCGGGCCTGCTCGGACCGTTTTACAACATGCAGCGCAAAAGTGACTTCGTCTGCGCGCGCTATATATTGCCGTTTATCTTCAACAGTGCGTAAAAACGCATTGGTTTTGGCCTCTAACGGATCGATTGATTCAATGAGCGTATTCAGTGTTGTCTGAGGAATCACCTGCTGAAGCAGAAAAGCGCCATCTCGATTCCATTGCTGCGCTTGCAACTCGCTGATCACACGAAACGGCCCTGTCGCGTCTCGCCATTCAAACCCCGTATTTTGTTCATGCCTTGGCAGGTCAGTCACTAGGCTCATTTCTCATCCTCTTTTATCGACCAAAATAGTTGCAGAATCAGTGGAGACAAGCAATCCGTTGGGCCATTATTAAAAAAAATCTTTGGGTAGACCGAGATGAGCCAGTACCAGTTTCCGCAGCACTTCATTTGGAGCACCGCTACCGCCGCCCACCAGGTCGAGGGCAACAACACCAACAATGATATCTGGCTGCTTGAGCAGGTTGAGCATAGCCTGTTCAAGGAACCGTCGCTGGACGCCTGCGACCACTATCACCGCTTTCCAGAAGACATCAGGCTGTTAGCGAACCTTGGCTTTAATGCATATCGATTCTCTATCGAGTGGGCCAGGGTCGAACCGGCCGAAGGCCATTTTTCAGCAGCAGCCATCAGCCATTATCGTCGCATGCTCGAAACCTGCCACAGCTTAGGATTGAGACCATTTGTGAGCTTTCACCACTTCTCATCGCCTCAGTGGTTACTCCAACAGGGTGGCTGGGAAAGCGACTCAACGCCTGCTCTGTTCGCCCGCTATTGCCAGCGACTCACGCGCGACCTGGGCGACTTGATCGCTGGCTGCTGCACCATCAACGAGGTCAATATTGGCAGAGTCCTGATCTCATCGGGGGTCATGCCGCCCATGCACAAGCTGCGCCAAACCCGTGGCTGGCTCGAAGCCGCGACTCGTCTCGGTATCACGCCGAATGCGCTGAATCCTTTTATGTTTGCCGTCAGCGAACAAGGGCAACATGTGGTGATGGCGGCTCATCACCAGGCCGTTGCCGCCATTCGTGCGACGGGTTCAACCTTTCCTGTCGGCGCAACCTTGGCAGTTCAGGACATAGTTGCGGTTGACGGCGGCGAGTCCATTGCGGCCGAACATCGGCGTGCAGTCAATGAGGAATACCTGACCGATCTGGCAGGAGACGATTTTGTCGGGGTCCAGTGTTATACCCGTCATCGTTACGACGCCAACGGCCCCCTACCACCAGAACCTGGCATTGAACTGACCCAGATGGGCTACGAATTCTGGCCAGAGGCGCTTGAAAGCGCTATTCGTCAGGCCCACGCCAGCTCCGGCCTGCCGGTCCTGGTTACCGAAAATGGCCTGGCGACCGTCGATGACAGTCGCCGCATCGCTTATATTGAACGGGCTCTCATGGGCGTCAAAAACTGCCTTGAGGACGGCATTCCCGTGATGGGTTACACCTACTGGTCGGCGCTGGATAACTTCGAATGGATGCTCGGGTACAGACCGACCTTCGGTTTAATTGCGGTAGATCGGCAAACCCAGGCTCGCACGGTCAAGAACAGCGCTATCTGGCTCGGCAACATAGCGCGAACAAACACATTGCGCCAACAACTTACATAAGTCACAGTCGCTGGTTTAGCTCTAACAGATTACCAGAGGGGTCTTTGAAAAAACACTGGCGACAAATTCCTGACATTTCATTCGCCGTTGAGACCTCTACCTTTTTGTTCAACAAATAGTTTCGCGCCGATTCAATATCCGCAACCTCAAAAGCAAAATGCTGACCCACAGGGGCGGCATGGTTTTCTACCTGCAGCAGATGCAGCTGCTGATCACCCATCTGCAACCAGGCACCATCAAAGCCAAGATCAGGTCTGGGTATCTGCCTGAAATTCAGTATCTCCTCATAAAAATTCAGCGCTTGCTGAACGTCTGCAACGTTGATCGATATGTGGTGAACTACGGAAAAATTCATAACCGTCAGCCTCAATTAAAGTGAGCACCATTCTACCTGGCTTGCGATGAATTGCGACTGGCCTCAATGGCGATATCCGTGGGCCAACAGATTGCTGGCTCGCATCTGTAACTTTGCAGTGACACGAGTTCGGCAACATGTAAGTATTGCGAAGCTCCGTTTTTCGCGTGACTCACAAAGCAGATATCTTATGATGAATCAAAACGCCTCATCCCTGTCACTGGCCGGCACCCCTGCGGCATCTCCTCTGGGATACTTGAGCTGGACCTTTGGTCAGGGCGCGCGCGACCCCTATTACATCATGGTTATCATCTATATCTTCTTTCCCTACTTCAGCAACACTGTCGTCGGCGACCCGGTACTGGGCCAAACCCTGATCGGCTACCTGAATGCCACCGCAGGCATTATCCTGGCCCTGTCGGCACCTTTTCTCGGCGCCATCGCCGACAAGAACGGCCGACGTAAACCCTGGATAGTCGCCACCGTGATCACGATGGCCATTGGTGCTTTCGCGCTTTGGTTTATCAAGCCAGGCGGCACCGGAATAGGCATATATCCCGCCTTGTCCATCCTATTGATCATCAGTGTCGCCTTTGCCATATCCGAGGTATTTCATAATGCCATGCTGCCGGGCATCACGCCGGCCAATAAACTTGGTTTTGTTTCAGGACTCGCTTTCTCTCTCGGTAACGTCGGCGGCTTGCTTCTCATGCTCTTCGTGCTTCTGGCCTTCTCATTGCCCGGCACGATCGATTGGGCTTTTCTTCCCGCCACTACCCTGTTCGGCATAGATCAGACCAGCCATGAACATGACCGCATCGTTGGCCCGATCGCCGCTGTCTGGATGCTGCTGTTTACCCTGCCTGTGTTGCTTTTTACGCCTGACGGCAAGTCATCAGGCACTCCCGCCTGGCAAGCCGCGCGAGAGGGAGTTCGCGATGTCCTCAAAACATTAGGTCAGCTCAAGCACTATTCAAACATTGCCGTCTATCTACTGGGACGTATGTTCTTCATAGACGGCATGATTGGTGTCATGACCTTTGGCGGCGTCTATGCGTCGGGCACCTTTGGCTGGGGGACAACCACTCTGCTGATCCTCGGTCTGGTGACCAGCAGCTCAGCCATGATCGGTGCTTTTGTCGGCGGCAAGCTGGACGATCTGCTGGGGTCGATTCGAACCCTGCAAATCTCCATCGCCATGAGCTCATTGGTCCTGCTTACCCTCGTTTCCATTCAGCCAAACAAAATACTGTTCTTCATTCCTGTCAGCTCTGCACCGGTATGGAGCTTTCCCTACTTTCAATCTATTCCAGAACTCATGTATTTCTGCACCATGCAGATCTTCGCCATGTTCTTTGTGACCGGTTTGTCGTCGTCAAGAACACTCATGGCAAGAATCTCTCCACCAGCATTGATGACACAATTCTTCGGCCTGTTTGCTTTGTCCGGCACCGTCACCGCTTTTCTGGCACCCCTGTTGGTCGCCACGACAACCGCCTGGTTTCAGTCTCAGCGTGCCGGGTTTGCTTCTCTGGTCATTTTAATGGTGATTGGCTCGGTCATGCTGCTAAAGGTCAAAGAGGAGCAGGCAACCGCGGCGCCTTAAGCCGTCAAAAGGCCATCAGGCGTCTTGTTGCAGCAGGCTCTCCAGGCAATGCTCTGTGATACCATAAAACGCCTTGATGGCTTCAATCTCAGCGAGGTACTGCGAAGTTTTGCCGGTATCCGGCTTTCTGATCCCGAGGATCATCTTGTTCTTGTTAGTATGTTCCAGGCTGACAAACTCAAATACCTTTGCCTGATATCCATGGGCTTCCAACAATAAGGCGCGCAGAGCATCTGTCACCATTTCCGCCTCCTGACCCAAATGGACGCCATATTGCAACATTGGCTTAAGCTGTTCCGGACTGCTCATCTGCGGACGAATCTGCTTATGACAACAGGGCGAACACATAATGACCGATGCCTTCGCACGAATACCATAGTGAATGGCATAGTCTGTTGCAGTATCACACGCATGCAACGCGATCATGACATCTGTGCGTTTTGGCGCGTGAGTCTTCACATCACCACAAACAAATGTCAGGCCATCATTCGCCAGACTTGCCGCTGCCTGATTACACAGCGTCACCAGTTCGTTGCGAAGCTCAACCCCCACCACTTGCGAATGACTGTGTGCGCTGTTGATCAAGTAATCGTGTACTGCAAACGTCAGATAACCCTTGCCGGCACCAAAATCCACCACCTGTAGCGGTTGATCTGACGGCACCTGCGATTGCACCAGCGCCTGACTGAAAATTTCGATGAATTTGTTGACCTGCTTCCACTTGCGCGCCATCGCGGGAATGAGACGATGGTCCTGGTCTGTGACGCCCAGCGCCGTCAAAAAAGGTCGAGTGATATCGACAAAGCGGTTCTTCTCGCGATTGTGACTGGGTAACGGTAAATGTGTTTCGCCTTCAGCCGTCACCTTACGTTTTCGACTCGACCAGTGAACTCTATTCTTCTTGCTGATATTTAATTGCACCTCATCGGTACTGGTCAGCAAATGAGCGCTCTTAAAGGTCTCGACCAGCAACTGGCGAATCTCTGCTAAACCATCGAGTGGGTCAACATTCTTTGTAATGTCGCGGGTCTGGTAGCTGTATAGAAATGACAGGGCTGGCGCATCCTTAATATGGATAAGCCGCACTGTGAGACGCAGCGGCTGATCACTGGCGCGCTGCTTGCTCAACACCAATCGAATCCAACTGGCATTATTCACGCTACTGCTGAGAATATCCCAGAAAGCGGCAAGATCATTGTTACTGGTATTTAGCATGAGAAGATTTCATTATCTTTATTGCGGCGCCGCTTGTCTTACTTGCCCGCGCCCGCTTGTAAAGTGCTTGTAAAGTACTTGTAAAGGTTGCGGATCAGTTCGGCGCGCATCAATCCCGGTAGTCAGCGTGCGGCTTCGTCAGAGTTGTAATTGACGCCCTTTATATCATCACTAAACAGTTTTTGGGCGAGAGCCGGGCTGGTTCGCGATATTTTACCGGTATAGCGTGCCAACTTAGCCACTGCTGCCTCTATGCTGAGACTTTCGCGCAGGATATTACCGCGAACCTTATGCTGAAAGGCGGCCTGTCGAGCATAAATAACCGCACCAAAAGCCTGCAGCAGTTTGAGAGCTGTCATCGGGCTCGCCTTGGTCAGGTCGTCAAATCGGGCTCGAGTCAGCACCAGGCAGTCCGCGCTGTCCATTACAACCACCGTGGCGGTTCGCTCTGTGGTGGACATGATACTCACTTCACCGAGGATACTGGGGCCGGGAAATGTCGCCAGATTCAAAACCACCTCGGATCGGTTGATCTGAATTTTTTCAAAGATCGAAAATTTACCGTTCAGCAAAAAATAGACATCCTCACCATGATCACCCTGTTTTACGAGCACTCGACCCGTTTCCACGGTGACTTGCGACAAATAGGAGACCAGCAATTGAATATCACCAGCGCTTAAGGTTGGTAACAGGTTACTGAGTAGGGACTTGAAGGTATCACTTATCATTGCACGTACGGCTCGCTTCTATTCGGTCATTTACCCTGAGTACAGCTTACTGAATTTAGCGGCTACTGGTATAGCGTGACGTGTGAGAGCGCACACTTATTTCGCTCTATTTGGGAATAGGGAGGGCATGAACCGAACAGACTGACTCGGAGGGTCAGCCTGTTCGGGTTGAAGGCGCATAGAGATCGCGGATGAGCAGTCGAGGCAGGCCATTGATATTGTTCTGAGGAAAATCAACGGCTCGTGAACTGATCAACCCTCAATGCTGCGAGGGGCCTCGCCGCCAGTTTATTCTGAGGCGGCCATGATCGGTGACAGATCATAGGGTTGCTCGGCAGTGCAGGTCGCCACTGCATCAAATTCAGCCTGCAAAGCCTGTCCCTGTACTAACCAGTTCGCGACTGTCGACTCGTAAGCTGCCGCATTTGGCCACAGATTGGTCCACATATAATCCCACGACGCCGGAACACCTTCAGAAGGAGCCTGGCTTTCGACATCAAAGTCCGGAGTCTGTAAAAAGAACTGATAGGCTGACGGACCCTGAGCGACTTCCAACTCGTCCAGATACGGAATGAACGAATTCCGTATCACCGCTCTCAGATCATCCCGTACCTTACCGTCATTCATTTTACAAAACCGATAGCCAACTACGGGTGAGTCTTCGGGGTTGAGCGCCACTGACGTCGGTCTGGGCTGATAAACGTTAAACGCAAAAACGCTTTGCCAATTTTCACCGCCACATTTTTCCAAGCCTGGAAAGGCCGCTGCCTCAGCTTCCTCGAGACCAGATTCGGCATAGGCCGCCCAGCCGGCATCCCGCGATGCTTTGTCAGGCCACATCATCAGATGCAGTCGATCGAAGTCTCCATTCGTCCAGCCTCTGGGCGTCAGACTCGCTGCAGCCAGGGTTTTTAGCTGTAAAGTGTTTTGCATGCTATCCACCCAATAGTCCAGATTTTTTGCCAGACCTTCTGGGCTATAGTTGGGCCCATTAGAGCAATAAATGAACTCGTTGTAGCGGACCGGGACGGGTTCAGAAACGGCAGCGGTCTGCACTTCACTGGTTGCCGTTGGTTGCGTACAGCCGACTAGTAACCCCGATAAAAACAAACCACTCATAAAACTTGTTTTCCACATAACTATTTCTCCAGACTGATCTTTAAATGCCTTTCATTCAATTTCGACCCTGTTCTCTGCCCGCCACTTGCTCGACGAGATTCAATCAAAGGCCCTGCCCATCTTTACTCATAGGGGGATCTGCGAAGCCGTAAAACTGTCAATTAACGTTGCGTTCTGAGGGTCAATTTCCGCGCGAAACTTAGCCCATTCTTCACTACGCTCCAGCTTTTGGTTAAACGCCGCCATTGCAGACCAACTTTGAAAAGACAGGGAGTAATGCAGGTTGCTAACACCACCAAAACTTTCAAGGTAAGCCTCTACTCGCGCACCTAACGCTTCGTGAATTTGCTTGGATTTGGCAAACGCCTGAACCAGGTCGGGGGTCTTTCCTGGCGCTGGCTGCCAGATGAAGAGACTAAAAACGTTAACATCATCAAAGCTGTCTGCTTTGATGCTGGGATCGAGATTAACTGCTCGCATACTCCACTGCAGCTTCGCGGCCCCTTCCGCACTGGCCTTGGCCCACAGCGCTTGCCACTCTTGGCTGGCTGCCAAAGCGTCCTTGGATGCTCCCCACTCAGCTTCTGAGTTCCAACGCATCAGATAGCTCGGATTCAGATCAGATCCTATGTCGCCTTGAATGGCGTAGACTTTGGCGCCCGCTTTCTCATGTATGGCTTTCGCTGCTCGCCAAGTTGTCAGCATCTCGCTCGACATTCCGGGTGTGGCTTGCCACCGATAGACCTCAAGAATTTCACTCTGCGCGCCCAAGGTCAGGGTACTCAACAATCCTAACAGGACCCATTGCTTCAATCTCATTTCGTTATCTCTCCTTGCTTTTAGAAAAACACAGGTATTGCTGTATTGATCATGTCGGTCGGGCTCTAAGCCCACAAGGATGGTTCGAGTCTGGTCGTAGCTTCAGGTTAGCGAGTAAAAAACACGGGGAACAAACGTTGAACGCCTGAAAAACCGTCTATAAAAAAAGGAAGCTGCGAAAAAAACGCCAGTCAAAGTGTCATCGAACTAAAGTCGAACTAAAGCCGAACAAAAGTCGAACTAAAGCCGAACAAAAGTCGAACTAAAGCCGAACAAAAGCCAGTCGAACTAAAAATCGACTTAATTCGGATTGAAAATGCTGGACGAGTTGCGAACAACTTCAACCCTTTGAGAACACGCTAGGGGGCGGGCGAGATCGCAGGGGGGCGAGCCTTCCCTTTTCACTGTTGTGTAAAACCGTGTTAGACAATCAACCAGCGCCGCCACATGCGCCGGCGATAATTGCAATGCGAGCAAGACTCTGCGCTCATCTGCGCTGTCATGATGCGCTGTAACAATGCCACTCGCGACAAAGGCTTCTAACGTGTTGCTCACAGTACTCTTACTCAAGGTGGTGTTATTGACTAAATCTGACGCAGTTGTCTGACCCTCGCCCCTCAGCTCTTGCATGATCATCCAGAACAACACCAATTGTCCGGTCGCACCGAGATCCAGGCCGAATTGCTTTTGCACTGACAAGTAATCGAAGAGAAGTCGAAAATAGCTCGCGTCCGCCTGGATGTGAAACTTACCAGGGACAAGTTGAAACCACACATGTGCCTTTTGCAACCACCTCGCCATATCTTGAGCCAATCCAAAAGATGGCCAATAGCCTGACTCATCACCCTTATAACGCCCTTGAGCCACACCTTTGCGCATGAGACGCTGAATCGAACTCTTTTGCACATGGCTACACATTGTCAGCTCGTCAAGGCTGACGGCCAGGTTGTGACCGTACCATTGACTCAGACAATAAAATTTCACTAACGCATAACACTGACTGGTTTTACTGACTCTTTGACCCAGATAGCTTTGAGTATACACAACCAAAGCTCGGTCGAATTCTGGCGAATCCAGCGCAATGGGCTGCTTTCTGACTTGATCAAACACCCTCTTTAAGGGTGTTGTAAGGGATTTCGTTCGCGTAAAACTGTGCATATGGGTAACGCCGCGCCTAATCGTTGATCTCATATCGAGCTCACACAAGACTTTTTAGCACTTCAAGCAGAGTAGAACAAATAGTTTTCGATCCTTCGTGCGCGCGTTGCAGCAACCACCTGCCCGATGGCTGCCACGGATTCTAAGGTGACTTTACTCGTTGCGATGCAGCGCCAATGCACTGCACTTTC
>JAYODE010000054.1:0-16728 GCA_038106185.1 Gammaproteobacteria bacterium
ATGGCGTTTTCATAGGTGCGGGTGCGACGATTGTCCAAGGGCTACATATCGGTGCATACGCAGTAGTGGGTGCGGGCGTGACCCTTCTCCAAGATTTAGCGCCAGAAGCGCGCGCCTCTGTTGCGCGAAGCCTCCCTAGATGACGAATCATCAGCGCTTTCTTAGGAAAACGGGAGAGACTGAACTGACTTTATTCGAGCAGACAGGGAAAATTTTTTGGAAACCAGTGCTAAAAAACATTGGGAAAAATTAAGGTATCCGAATGCAAAAACTGACTAAAGAATGGCAACGCGCGTTACTCATTCGCACCGCCACCATCCAAGCGGCCATCCATAACCTCGATCAAGTCGCAATCAAGATAGTCCTCGTTGTCGATGAGGATGGAAAATTGGAGGGCACCATATCGGACGGTGATATTCGTCGCGCATTATTGCGCGGTCTGAGCATGGACAGTCCACTTACAACTGTGGTTCACCGGAATCCTTTCGTGGTGCCACCCCATATGCCACGAGGTTCCATCGAACAATTAATGCTGGCAAACAAGATACAGCAAATCCCAGTTGTCGATGAGCATAGAAAAGTGGTTGGGTTACACGTATGGGACCAAATCGCCAGTCCCCAAGCGCTTTCGAACGTCATGGTCATCATGGCTGGTGGCAAGGGGACGCGGTTGAGACCACATACCGAGGCTTGTCCTAAGCCTCTCCTGCCGGTTAACGGAAAGCCAATGCTTGAGCATATTATTGATCGGGCGAAGACCGAGGGATTCAGTCATTTTGTGATTTCACTTCATTATCTTGGGCACATGATCGAGGAATATTTTGAAGACGGTTCACGGTTCGGTGTGCGTATCGACTATCTGCGGGAGGAGTCGCCGTTGGGAACCGCGGGAGCCCTCAGTCTTCTGAGTCCACGCCCAAGCGAGCCGATCGTGGTTACCAACGGTGATGTGCTTACCGATATTCACTACGACGAAGTGCTCGACTTTCACCTGCGCCAAAAGGCGGTAGCAACAATGGCTGTAAGGGTGCATGAATGGCAACACCCTTTCGGTGTTGTTCAAACTGAAGGAATAGATATAGTCGGATTTGAGGAAAAACCGGTTGCACGCAGTCACATCAATGCTGGCGTGTATGCCTTAGACCCCTCTTCGCTCGACGAATTGGACAAGAATTCGCCGTGCGATATGCCCACTTTATTTAGACGACTACAAACCAAGGAGCTCCGCACGGTTGCTTACCCAATGCATGAGCCTTGGCTAGATGTCGGTCGTCCGAGCGACTACAAAGCGGCACAGAGCTATGAGGTGGAGAAATGAAAATTCTCGCCTTGATTCCAGCGCGTGGTGGCTCAAAGAGGCTTCCAAAAAAGAATATCCTACCGCTTGGTGGAAAACCATTGATTAGCTGGACCATCGATGCTGTAAAAGACACACCTGAAATTGTAGATATATTGGTGTCGACTGATAGTTGTGAAATAGCATCTGTCGCTCGGGCTGCAGGAGCATTAGTGCCTTGGTTACGCCCAGATGTGCTGTCTACGGACACAGCAACATCCATGGATGTATGCTTGCATGCCTTAGATTGGTATGAGGAAAAATATGGTGATGTTGACGGTTTATTACTATTGCAGCCAACTTCGCCGTTTCGCGACAAAAATACAATAAAAAAAGGAATTGAACTATTTGAATCCCATCACGGCGAAAGGCCTGTAGCATCATTTTCTCCTGCTGATACACATCCTTCGTGGTGCTTCAAGGTCAATGGCGATCGCATTGAGCCATTTTTAAAGGGTGTGAACTTGGAAGTCAGGTCACAGGATCTTGGGAAAGCCTACGTGATCAACGGCGCACTGTATCTTGGTCGACCATCGTATTTACGCGAATCGCGGAGTTTCATTAACGGAGCGACGCTGCCACTGTTGATTGAAAGCATGCCAGAAGGTTTAGACATCGATACAGTTTGGGATTGGAATATTGCTGAATCTATTCTCAACACAAGAGTTACGAGTTAGAGGGTAGGGAGAGTGTGCGCCCATGGACTGAACGTCCTTAATTTTAAATTTTTCATCGCCGTTACTCGCCGAAATTTCCTTTCCGCTTCCGCTGCACTAATTGGCGGCGGTTTGGTCGCCAACAAGTTCAACGCAGCAGCACAGCTGACGCTGGATAAGCAAATGCCTCAAAAGTATCGACACAAAAATGTGTGCCTGCGATCCTGCGGGGAGTCATCTCATTCTTCCTTTTCTTCTTACTCATTTATCGTTAACAGAAAGGCCAAGACGCCCACGCTTTATCTTTTACTCATTCATGCTGATTGAGCGAGGTAACCATTGGTCTTTGGATCGAAACGGCTTAACTTTCTTTAAGACGGGAAAGAAGACGCCTGGACTGCTCCACGACTACATCCAAGGAGGTTGCCTCAGGTGCGTAACCGAATAGATCTGCAGCCTTTCGGCTTTTTGAGTAATAGTTCAACTTACCACCGGTCGCCAATAGCCCAGTGCGCTGCTCAACAAGCTCATAGCTCAGGCCAAACTCGTTCTTCATACACTCCAGCATGGAGATTTTGTCAACCGGGGCTTGAGTGAAACAGTCTATTGCAACGTTTTGTGGCGACGCCATCAGGACTTTGACGATGAGCTGTAAGAACTCTTTTGGACCGATGTAGTCCCTGACAACATTTTCTTGCGAGGACTGCAACACTTCTCCGCCTCTGATCGACCGAAGAATATCAGCGATTAGGAATCGGGCTTCGATATCTGTTGATTGGCTGAAATAGTTGAAAACTCGCAAATCCACGATTGGAAGTTCGGCCAATGCCCGGTGCCGAGTCTCGGCATAGACCTTGGCCATTCCATACCAATCTTGCATGCCCAACTGGTTAATCGGATATGACGCATACTTTTGATCGTCTGCCGGCGTCGCGAATCCGCCGCCATAAACGGCACCACTGCTCAGAAAAATATACCGACAGCCTGGATGCCGTTTTATATATTGAAGCGCGAGGCTATCAAACTCGTAGGTAATTCCCAGAATAGAGGCCCCGATTTGACCGACTTGCACGGGGTCTCCTGCTCCAACAAAGTTAATGACCGCTTCAAACTCCTTATCGGAGGCATCGAACTCCTCAAACGTCCCAACCCTAAAGTTTTCAGCCGGCAGGGATTTCATCCACCCCCTAACTGCATCAGGCCGTCGCGCATACAGGCTTAGTGCGTGCTCATTTAACGCCCCCATTTCTTGGGCAAAGTCTCTTGCTATCTGACTGGTCGCCCCCAGAATTGCTATTCGCATAGAGCTGAAGAGTTGGGAGATAAAAATGATGTCAGCTTCTTCTCGATAGACATGCGATCCAGCCCATGCTCTTTTAAGAGGTAATCATATGATCCACAGTGCTTTGAGAAGCGATCTTTTACCCCTATCCGCAGGAGGCGGACTGGCGCAGTTGCAGAGGTCACCTCAGCGACGAGCGAGCCAAGTCCACCGTAGATTGAATGCTCTTCCAAAGTGACGACAGTTTGACTATCACGGCATATGGCGGATATTTGCGCTTCATCGATGGGTTTGATAAACGGCGCCGACCACACAGAGGCACCGGGAAATGTCGTTCCAGCAATATCCAAAGCACAACGCACCAGTGACCCAGTAGCGATAAAAGTAACTCCACCTCGCTCCCCAAGCTTAAGCGAAAGTAGTTGCCCCAGAGAGCAGTTAAGCGCTTGCGCGTGGACAGGCGCTCGGTCAGACTTACCGACACGCAAATACACGGGAGCGCGAACTCGATAAGCAGCATGCATACAAAAAGTCATTTCAAATTCATCCGCAGGAGAATAGACCTGCAAATCAGCAATAGCTCGACTACAGGCAATGTCTTCAGTCGATTGGTGACTCGTCCCCAGGTGGCTGTATACAAAACCGGCGCCATCACCTATGAAAATTACGGGCAAGTTATCATGCGCGACGTCCAGTTTGATCTGCTCTAAGACACGGATAGGAATAAAGGCACTCAGGCCATAGACGATAGGGCGAAAACCCGTGCGGGCAAGACCTGCGGCCATACCCACCATGTTCTGCTCGGCGATACCTGCGTTGATATATTGCTTTGGGCAAACTCGGCGAAATTCGTCAAACAGTGCGTAACCGTGATCACCGGTCAGTAACAAGACATTAGGATCCGCCTTGGCCAGGTCGACAAGTGCTTTTGAGAATGCATCTCTCACAGGTCAGTACCTCGGGTTACAGCCGCGACTGCCTTGGCATAGGTTTCTGCGTTGAGGCGCGTGTAGTGCCAGATGTTGTTATTCTCCATAAAGGGAACCCCCTTGCCTTTGATCGTCCTTGCGATCAAAACCTTGGGCCTATCTGAAGGAGTGGCCCAAAGCTTTCGAATAGCTAAATCGATATCGTGCTCGTTATGCCCGTCCACCGAGGCTCCAACAAATCCGAAACTTTCGAACTTAGCTTGGATTGAGCCAAGCTCCAAGACATCCTTGGTCTCACCCATCGCCTGAAGTCCATTTTCATCGACTATCAGCATGAGGTTTTTCATTCGATGATGAGCGGCGCAAAGGGCTCCTTCCCAAATAGGTCCTTCATTGATCTCGCCATCACCCACGAGCACATAGGTTTTCTGGTTGGTACCACGGAGCTGCGCCCCAAACGCCATACCCACCCCCACAGAGAACCCATGCCCCAATGAACCAGAGGTCACCTCAAGCCCACGAACACGCGAATCCGACAATCCTTTGAGTTCGCTGCCGTCAGCAAAATAGCCGCTGAAGGCCTCTTCTGGCAGCCAACCCAATTCACGCATGCAGGCGTATTGGGCCATCACGCCATGCCCCTTACTCAGAACGAAATAATCACGATCGACCGCAATGGGGTTATTGCCGGGGTAGCGCAAATGATCGCGATATAAAACAGCCAGCAAATCGATGATAGAAAAGGCACAGCCGATGTGAACGGTCGATCCAGCGTATGCCATGTCAAGAACCGTTTTCCGCAGCCTGCGCGGATTGAATGTTGGTTGTTGTACGCTCACGTCAGTCGCCTCAGAAATTTACGCCCAGATAGACCTCAATTTTTTGCGCAGCGTATTCGAGCATCTCTAGCGTCAGTGAAGGTTGCACACCAATCCAGAACGTGTTGTTCATCACGTTGTCAGTGTTGGTCAGTTCACCGCTCACACGGTAGTGCGCGCCCTGCATATAAGGTTGGCGCACCAAATTGCCTGCAAACAAGAGTCGTGTACCCACCTTGTTTTGGTCCAAATAGGTCAGCAGATCGAGGCGAGACACAGGGCAGTTTTCCTTCAACGTGATCGGGAAACCGAACCACGACGGATCAGAATGCTCTGTGGCCTGAGGCAATTGCACGAACTCTTCGCAAGCCTTCAGGCGCTCCTTCAGGAAAGCAAAGTTGTCCTTGCGCGCCTGGATGAATTGCGTGGCCTTGTCCAACTGGGCCAAACCGCACGCTGCCTGCATGTCGGTGATTTTTAGATTGTAGCCCAAGTGGCTGTAGGTGTATTTGTGGTCGTAGCCCTCGGGGAGTTCGCCCAACTTCCAGCAGAAGCGCTTGCCACAGGTATTGTCTTTGCCGGGCGGGCAATAGCAGTCACGCCCCCAGTCACGGAAGCTTTCTGCAATCGTCTTAAGCTCGTCGTGGTTGGTGAACACGGCGCCGCCCTCGCCCATTGTGATGTGGTGCGCGGGATAAAAACTGAGTGTAGCGATATCGCCAAACGTGCCGACTATCTGGCCGCGGTAGGTAGTGCCCAGCGCATCACAGCAGTCTTCGATCAACCACAAGTTGTATTTCTTGCAGAGAGACGTCACCACATCGAGGTTGAATGGATTGCCCAAGCTGTGTGCCAGCATGATGGCCTTGGTCTTCGGGCCTACGGCAGCCTCGATTTTGCTGGCGTCAATGTTGTGGGTGTAGCGGTCAACATCCACAAACACAGGCACAGCGCCAAACTGGAGGATGGGGTTCACCGTGGTGGGGAAGCCAGCGGCCACACCAATCACCTCGTCGCCCTGCTGAATCGCACGAGCGCCCAGCTTGGGGGAGGTTAGCGTGCTGAAGGCCACGAGGTTGGCCGACGAGCCAGAGTTCACGGTGATCAGGTGCTTCACGCCAATGAAGGCTGCCAGCTTCTTTTCGAACTCGGCGTTGAATCGCCCCGTGGTGAGCCAGCCATCCAGAGAGGCGTGAACCATGTTCTTCAGCTCGGCCGCATCCAGCAGCTTGCCTGAGGGCGGCACCACAGAAGCGCCGGGCAAAAAGGGCTGGGGCGCAAGAGCAATGGCCGCGTATTCGCCGACCAATTCATCAATCTTGGCACGCAGTGCCTGGGCTTTGGAGTTTTCCATGTCTAACTTCTTCAGGTACTCGACACCGCGACGCGGGTCTGATAGTCATTAATTTGGGCACGCGTGTAGGCACGCATATCCTGGCCCTCGAGATTTGCGCGAGCCCAATCCACCGTTAGCTGAAGACCTGCGTCTAAGTTAAGGGTGGGCCGCCATGCCAATCGGTGCGCGGCCTTGGACACATCAAGCCTGAGCAAGGACGCCTCGTGCGGATGATTCGCACCATCCAGTCGCCACGCTGCAGATTCGCCCCACTTGGTGGCCAATTGACGCACAACCCACTCAACAGACTGCGCATCGTCGTCACGCGGGCCGAAATTGAATGCCTCCGCGAAGGACGCGCCTTCGGAGAAAAGTCGCTCTGCAAGCGTCAGGTATCCGCGCAGCGGCTCCAGTACATGCTGCCAGGGGCGTACCGCGAGTGGATTGCGGATCATGACGGGCTCGCCTCGCGAGAATGCGTTGAGAATATCGGGGACCAAGCGATCTTTAGCCCAGTCGCCGCCGCCGATCACATTGCCCGCACGTGCTGAAGCCAGAGCGAGTTGACGTTGAGTTTGGCTTTTCGAATTGAAATAGGAGTTGCGGTATGCCGCAGTCACCAGTTCGGCGCAGCCCTTGCTGCTGCTGTAGGGGTCATGGCCTCCCATGGCCTCGTTTTCACGATAAGGCCACAACCATTCTCGGTTTTCGTAGCACTTGTCTGTAGTCACATTCACCACAGCGCGTACGGTGGCGCACAGGCGCACCGCCTCCAACAGATGGACTGTTCCCATGACGTTGGTGGAATAAGTTTCCACTGGGTCTACATAGGAACGACGAACAAGCGGCTGTGCAGCCATATGAACCACGATATCTGGCGCTGCATTGCGCATGGCCTCTGACAGTTTGGCTCCGTCGCGGATATCACCAATGATGGACGTCATGCCCGCGCCCACGCGCGTTTTCTCAAACAAATTGGGCTGTGTCGGCGGTTGCAGGGCGTAGCCTGTCAACTCTGCCCCCAGCTGCTGCAACCAGAGACTGAGCCAGCTCCCCTTGAAGCCCGTGTGTCCAGTCAAGAAGACTCGCTTGCCGAGCCAGAAGCTCGGCGTCAAGCCCAAACCCTCCAGGGAGCTTGGCCAGATTGCCACAGCTCTTCCAGGTAAGTCTTATCTCGCAGGGTGTCCATTGCCTGCCAAAAACCGTGATGCTGGTAAGCAGCGAGATCGCCACGCTGCGCCAAAGTTTCAAGCGGCGCACGCTCCCAAACGCAATCGTCTCCATCGAGCAGATCGAGAACTGCAGGTGAAAGCACGAAGAAGCCGCCATTGATCATTCCGCCATCGCCTTTGGGCTTTTCTTTGAAGGAGCGAACTTTATCGCCCATCATATCTAGGGCACCAAATCGTCCAGGAAGATACGTTGCCGTCAGCGTGGCTTTCACCTTCTGGTCTTTATGAAAAGCGATAAGGTTAGCGATATTCACATTGCTCACCCCATCGCCATAAGTAAAACAAAATGCCTCTTCGTCTCTGACATAAGGGGCAGCGCGACGCAAGCGCCCGCCGGTCATGGTTTCCTCGCCGGTGTCTATCAAGGTCACACGCCAGGGTTCTGCGCTTTGTTGCAGCACTTGCATGCTGTTGTCCCGCATGTCAAATTTAACATCTGACATGTGCAAAAAGTAATTAGCGAAATACTCTTTGATCACGTAGCCCTTGAACCCGCAGCAAATCACGAAATCATTCACGCCATAGTGTGAATATATTTTCATGATGTGCCACAGAATTGGCTTACCACCGATCTCAATCATCGGCTTGGGTTTCAGGTGTGTTTCTTCGGAAATTCGCGTTCCGAGACCACCGGCCAAGATTACTGCCTTCATCAATACTCCTTAATTGACGGGGTTTTCAGTTCTGACTATTTCCTGATCGACGCCCATCCGCTTGATACATTTAGCCATCGCTCAACGACTTGAGTGCATTCTCGAAGCACAGTCAAACGGTGAGTGACGATCAATATAGTTGCATCACCGCCTAGACGTAACGCAGGTACCTGGTATCAGGCGTCTTCACTAGGTTTTCTGCCCGCTGCCTAAGGAGGATATCTTTCGAGTTTGTTCTGTTCAAGTACAATACCCCAAATATGGAAGCAATATTTGTGCCGTATAACTCTATTTACGCGCCAAAAGAGCTTTCATGTCTATCCACTCCAACATTGGTCTCTAATCGCCAGCACTTCAAAATTGGAGATTAGCCCACCAAGTGGACTTTAACAGAACGCGTGATAGTCGTCCAAGCCAGGACTTTAGAGTATGTCGCATATCCAAAGCGCCATATTTCGAAATGCCAGTATTCGCCATACAAATTACATGCTGCTGTTGCCCTAAGATATCGATAGCGATCCTGCACCTACTTCCTTTAAAAATTTATTCAAAGTGCTTTTAAGATGAGTTTCAATTTGACCACGTACACTACCGGCGTATGGAAAACTGCATATCGAAGCCAAAGCAAAATGATAAAAGGATATTGCAACTAACTGAAGATTCAGATTATTTTTCAAAAAGCTTTTACCTTGTACCATTATTAAAAGATGAGCATACTTGTAGCATAAATTTCCATAAGCACTATAAAATAAACTTATATTTTTTTTGTTAATTTCACCCCCATATGCCAGTAGTAACGCATCTCGCAGACCTAAGAATTGGTTACATCGCATTCCATAAGAATAAGGGCCGGTATAAAACGAAGCATGAGACTCGGGGTCACCTATACTTTGTACATAAGCAACGTCTTTTTTCTGAACATATGGAGTCGACATAAACGCAGTTCGTCCGACAGCTGCGCATAGCATATTCATTAAGAGGTGAGTATAATCGGGAATCATATAGCTGGCGTCACGTGCTTTATTAATTAAATTTCTCTCCCGCATGAAATAAGCGTTATATATTTGTCCAGAAATATAATTTCCGTTTAATCCAAAAGGACCAATCCCATTGAATTTTTCAAAAATTGTAGTGGGATACTCGGCATATATGACATCATTTGTCGAGCTCATAATTGAAGGACGAATTGCAGAAAAACTTCCATTTTTTTTCAAAAAGTCGCTAAATAAATCAGATATATTAGGCATAGGTATATCTTCATCCGACAGAAAAAGAGCGTATTCTGTTTCTACGATCTCCAATGCCTTGTAGATCGAACCCCTTAACTCTATATTCACATCATTGCGGATATACGTGATATTCGCGAGCTTTTTTACACGGTCATTCAGTTCGATATACTCTTGTGTCGTGGCAGTGGAACAATTGTCCAAGATCAATATATTAGCACCAACTGCGTTGGCGATGATTACATCGATATTTTTCGTAAGTATATCGCCTCGATTATAAGTAGGTATCACGATCGTTAGCATTTTTTCTCCCGGTGATTTGATTTTAAATTTTTCGATGTTTTCTGTCTTTTGATCAAGATATGTGTAAAAGTAATAGAGAAGCAGACGATTTGGTGCCTCAAAAAACCAACGGACATATTTAATCGAGATACAGATCAATTGCTTGTTTAGAAACTCTCCACACGACCTCATTGTCTGCGGTTGGTACCAGTAAAGTCACATCTAGGTTATTGTGCGCGTCAATGCTTATAGGATCAGGATCAGGATCAGGTCCAGGCGATAGGGTCGAGTAATTGACAGTAGGTGCGCATTGCACCCTGTTTTCCCAGACATACCCATGGTCGACCATGTATCGTAATTGGCAGGTTTCTCCTTTGAGTGGCGGTTCAAAAACCGTAGCCCTATAGCGCATTAGTGCTCTGACACTCTGGCGGGCGCGTCATCAAGAGGTGACAATGCTGTTTTGTGAGTGAAACCCCCGTCTGATCCACGATTTTTTCGCACTCTTTGTCACCAACGCGTGCTGCACGATTCTTTTGGGGCGTATTTCTCGCCATCATACGCTTGAACCCCGACTACCTACACAAATAAGCAAGATCTGAGCCAATAAAAATACAGATCAGCGATTGCATCACTGGCTCGATGGTTTTGATTTTTAGAACGTTACCTAGTTTGTAGTCTGGGTAGTCAGCGAGATCAAGAATCCTCCTCGCTATCAACGCTCTAAGCTGCTTGTCTGCTTCTAGTTGAGACTCGGCGAATCGATTCCCTGTCCCAATACATACGCATAGGCAACTCTTTTCAAGGATCAATTTGAACTTGAAATTAACTCTAGAGGGGATTACAGGCCTACCTTAGCCGACTCATCCCGATCGCCCCATCCTCTCCGAGTGCGCCAACTCCGGTCAGGCGTATGGTCTGGGCGCTTTGGCCAAAGAGTCGAAGGGTATGAGAGCGCAGTACTTGTATAAGTAAAAGAGATAGTGGCCTGCCCCTTTGCGACTTACCGCTGGTCAAGCAGTAGTCCGATTCTGCAAGGTTCATCTAAAAATTGATTGTTGTTGGAATCAGTGGCAAAGATTCGAATCCCTTGCTGTTGGGCGAACTATGAGGGGTGAATCCCGCCCGAATGCCTTCCGCCGCCTTCATGATCTGACAACCACTGCATTTTTTACGTTCTTAAAATAGAACCGTTCCCTTTTGAAAATCCTTCACCTATAAAGTCTTTGGTCGCAAACAACGATGACCTCCTATACACCCAGCTGGGTGGCATGGCCCGAAATTTGCTTAATTCGCCTCACACAATCAATAGGAGGTTTGCCATGTCCCAATTAGTTGAAGCGTTAATGAAAGAGGCCAGCTTTGGCCGCATGTTGAGTGACTCAAGCGTTGCGCGCTTTAAACCCGCAGAGATGCGAGAGGCCATTCAAGAGTTAGTCAGTCAGGACCGTCTGGATATGGCGAACGCTTTGGCGGACGCAGGCTTAGCGATTCACCCTGACAGCGAGGACGTTGTGGCCATCGCCGCATTGGTATCGATGATTCGCCAAGACTGGGTGCAGGCCATTGAGTTGTTGACCAAGCTGATGCTGATGCAAGACGGCAACGTGCAGCCCTTTACACACCTCATGTTGGTTCGAGCCTTGCGCTCTAACCTAGAGCCAGCGTCGGCATTGGCGGCCGCCGTTAATGGCTTGATTCAATACCCTCACCACCCTGAGCTGTTGGCCGAGCAAAAGGCCTTATTTGAGTTGGCCGGTGTTGCGTTTGACGGCGTGATGGCTGACTGAGTCAAACCGTAAAAGTTAAACCCCAATCAAAGCCGGGTGTGCAAATTGCCACTCGGCTTTTTGCATTTTGGTTATCAGTTGGCGCACTGAGCCCATGATTTACTTTATCTTTTTTGTGGGTGTCAAGAAAACGGCAAGGCCTTGCCTGTTTGCCGGCCTGGTTTTAGCGAGGTGGCAAAGAGTTGCCTTCCCTTAAAAAGTGAGTACTTTAAGACTACTAAATAGGTTGTCTTTCCGTCAGATCGACCCAATTACGCTAGCCATGCCCCGCAAAGCAGCGTTTTTCAAAGCTGGCACGGCAGTTGCTTATCGAAGCCATGAAGAAATTCTTTAGTGCTGCAACAAAACAAAAGCACCGAAGGCAAACCATCCATAAGCCCTTAGATGGCCAGGAGTTAAACGATGTCAGTTATCAACACGAACGTTAAAGCGCTTTACACGCAAGCCGCCTTGAAGGTATCGGGTCGCGACGGTGCTACCGCTATGCAGCAGCTGTCTACAGGAAAGCGTATTAACTCCGCTAAAGACGACGCCGCGGGTATGGCCATTGCCGATCGGATGACCCAGCAAATTCGCAGCTTGAACCAGGCCGTTCGAAATGCGGGTGATGCCATCTCGCTCATTCAGACTGCTGAAGGTGCGACCAACGAAATCACGGACATGCTTCAGCGCATGCGTGAGTTGTCTATCCAGGCAATCAACGACACTAACTCTGGCGACCAGCGAGCCTACCTCGACCTCGAGTTCCAGCAACTCAAGCAAGAGATTGTTCGTATTTCCGAAACCACCGAGTGGAACGGTTTCCCATTGTTAAATGGTTCGGCAGGCATTCCTCAAGGAGAGCAACCCGTCTACAAGGTTCAGTCCACGCCGGGGGTGACCACTGCCGCCACGTATGCGGACGTAACAGGCACGATCACAGAACCAATTGAGCAACAGGTCGTTACCTTCTCTGATGCTGATCCAACCGTTCGCACATACGCCGTTACGGCGTCGACGGCGGCTGGTGCGCTGGTCCTGTCAATGGATGGTATGGATGATGTGACGGTCCTTGTTGATGACAGCGATACGGCGGCTGAGGTCGCAGCAAAAATTGTCTATGCATTGAACAATAACGACGACAGCGCAAGTAACAGTGACTTTGTCAGCCTCGGAAGACTTGCGATCGATGATGGTGACGGAAACTTCCGCGTTCAATTTTCGGCGGCTGACGCCGAGACAGATATTGCGCTGACGATTACTACAGTCGCTTCAACTGCGACTGCACCCACGCCTAGTCAGGATACCTCTGGTGATCCGTACGTTGACACCCTTGATTTCACTAGTGAGACGTTGGCAAACGGCGCTTACGCTATCACTGTCGACGGCTTGTCCAGCGATATCGCGGTCCTCATCGAGGACGGCGATGATGACGATAGCATCGCAGCCAAAGTTGCTGCGGCGCTTAACGGCGATGACGACTTCGTCGCATTAGGTGCCAGCGCAACCGATAATTCAGACGGTACGGTCAGCATCACATACGCAGCAGGAGAAACGCCGACGATCGTGGCAATCGCCGCGTCGGATACCGATTCAGCAGCGACTGAAGATTCAGACTCACCAAGCGGCGGCGGCACGATTACGGTTGGCGGCGTCAGTGTTACTGTAACTGCCGGCGACAGCAAAGAGGATATTGCGACTGCTGTTGCCGCAGCCTTGAATGATGACACTTTCGTCACCAGTAACGATGGACGAATTGTGGTTGACAACGGCGATGGGACTATCACGATCACCTACAACGAGGACGATGGAGATGTTGACGATTTGTCTTATGTCGATACAGGTTCGACAGGTGTCGCCGCTGTGGTTAGCACGACCAGTGTCGCTGACACGGAGATATCGTTTTCAGGGACCAGCGGTCTCTTGAAATCTGGCAATCTGGCCTTGGCCCTTTCACCAACACAGCCTGAGGTGCAGCGGATTGTATTTGGCCCTGCGGCTGCCGCCAGCTCCAGTGCGGACCCCATTACGGTAGGTGATGTAGAGGTCATCACAATTGATGCAGATGACACCGCTGCAGAGGTTGCGGCAAAAGTGCATGCGGCCCTCTTGGCGAGTACAGCATTTGGAATCGACTCAGGCAGAACCCTGACCGATAACGGCGATGGTAGCCTCACAATTGAGTACACGCTGGCAGATGGCGATGCTGAGCCGATTGCATTCGCCGATGCATCTACAGCGACAGGTATCACGGCATCAGTCGCGACGGTCAACAATTACGGCTCGCTCACAGCAACTTACGACGTCGAGGATGGGAGCACGGTTACCTTAAATGGCCAACTGGACGCCACTAATGGAACGGTGACTTTTTCGCATGCAAGCGTGGCGCAGGTCGACACACTCACTTTTGCGGGAACCTTTGAAACAACCGCCTCAGAAGTCACATTGACTGTTGATGATTACGTATTGAGCTTAACCATTGATGATGCGACTACCGTTGCCGAAGATCTGGTAGCTGCGATCAATGCCGATACGAATATGTCGGGGGTCGTTACAGCGGAGCTTCAGCGCGATGGGACGGTCACGCTAACGGCCGTAACAGCTGGTACGGCTTTTAATGCCTACGCGACACTCGCTCGAGTTGACGGTAATACAGCGACGATATCCTCGGACACCACCACCGAGAATATTGATGCGGGCGATAACGCCCTCGTCGTTGCCAGTGATATGACCGTTACGCTAATCGACTCAGGTGGTGACGCAACAGATTTGACTTACTTAGGTACAACGGTCTCGATCGACGTATCCCGCTCCTTTAATACGTTACCTGCGCTATCCGCAGGCGACTTGATTATCAACGGGGTTACGGTTGGTCCTTCATTGGCCGCTGATGATACGATTTCGTCATCTAATAATGACGGTGGTGCTATTTCGAAAGCAGCCGCTATCAACCGCGTAAAGGATCTGACTGGCGTTCAGGCCGTCGTGAGTGAAACAGTCCTGACGGGCACTGCGATGTCCGCTGGTGAATCGGTGTCGGGCACGCTGACGATCAACGGATACACATCACCTGTGATCACCACCACGCTCAACAACGCGCGGGTGTCGCGAGCAACGGTTGTAGAGGCCATTAACCGAATGACCGCCAGGACAGGCGTTGTAGCCGTCGATACGGGGTCTGATGCAAAGGGGGTTCGATTGGAAGCCGCCGACGGTAGAAACATTGAAGTGTTCTTCAACACGGGGTCAGATGACGATGTTTTTGCGGCTCGCACCGGCCTTCGCGCAGGACTCACGACCGGCTCGATCGCACTTGAGGCCACAGTTGATGGCCCAATCGTATTAACCTCCACCGGGACGATTGCCAATTCAGGGTTCATCGCCGGTGACTTCACGTCAAATCAGACAGTGGTGAACTCGCAGGATCGAGTCATCGCAGTTAAGCCCACGGCGCAGATCAGCTCCGTGGCGGTAACTGGGACATTGGCGAGCGCAGAGGAATTTAGTGTCACCATTAACGGACGCACGAAGACGGTAGCCGTATCCGATGATACGAAGCAGACCATTGATGACTTGATCTCTTTGATCGCGGCTGACAGTACCTTGGCAGCCACAGTGACCGCAACACGTGGCGCAAATCAATCTGAAATTTATCTGACATCGGTAACACCAGGTATTGAGTTCACGGTAACGGCTAGTACAGATTCTGCAGATGGTTATATCGACGTAGAAGAAGTCGTGGCTAATGCCGATGCGACCAACTTCAAGCTGAACACGGGTGACTTGCTGATTAATGGTGTTGCTATCCCCGGCTCGAGTAGCGCGGATGACATCCGCTCTCCGGCTGGTATTTACAGCAATCAAGCAGACTCGAGCAGTATTGCAATCGCCGCAGCTATCAACAGCGTTTCAGATAAAACTGGCGTTCGTGCAGAAATCAAGACAGCAAGCCTGATCGGCTCGACGACCACGACGGGCGCGCCAGCCGTGTATCCCGAGACGGGATATCAGTCGCTCTATATCAATGGTATCGAGGTTGAAATTTACCTGACCGAAGATGAAGCGGCGGATACCCGTCGCGAAAATGTGGTTGCGGCGATAAACCGTAAACTCGACAGCCATGGCGCCACAGCAAGTAACAACGGATCAGGCGTTACATTGACCTCGTCTGACGGGCGCAACGTCTCGGTTTGGTTTGATAGCGCAGTGCCAGGCCTTAGTGCATCGAGCTTTGGCTTGAGCACGGGTGACGAGGTTGCTCAAGTCAGCACGATCACTGTGTCGGAAGGTGGTACCTCAGACACGACCGCTACGGTGAGCATTAATGGTGTCAGTATCACCACCGACGCATTTGCTGCAGGGTCTAGCACCACCGTGGTAGCCACAGCGATCGAGAGTGCGATCAATGCTGCGATGACCAACGGTTCCTTGAGCAATTTATCTGTTAGTGCAGCAGATGGGGTGGTCACAATTACGTCGACTATCGCAGGATCTGGTTTCACGATTCTTGGCGCCGACAGCGACGAGGGCGGTGTTGAGATGGCGATTGAGACGACCACTGCGAACAGCGTGGGCAGTAATCTTGTAACAGGCCTTTGGAATGGTGATGCAGACTCGATGGACGCGCTCACGATGTACAGTGGGATCGCACTGATTAGTGAAGAAGTATTCACGGTTGCTGCTGGCGCCAATGGTTACGCCGACGCTGCCCATTGGAGCGGCTTGGGTTTCGTAGAAGGCTCGTTCGGTGGCGACTCGAGCGTTGAAATGGCCTCACCGCGAGTTGGACGAATGACGTTCCAGGTTGGTGCGACCTTGAATCAGAGCATCAATATTGACTTTGCGGACTTTGGTAAAGAGGGAACGATTACCGGTGATATCACTGGTGACGTTGATCTTTGGAATTCTGACGAGCGTGTGAATCGCATTGATAACAGAGAAGATGCACAGGCTATTTTGACGAAGCTGGACGCGGTTTTGGACAAAGTTAACGGCACACGGGCTACCATGGGCGCGGTGATGAATCGTCTTGAGCATGTCATCGATAACCTCATGAATGTGTCAATGAACACCGAGGCGTCACGCAGTCAGATTGAGGATGCGGATTATGCAGCAGCGTCAACGGAGTTGGCGCGCACACAGATCATGCAGCAGGCTGGTATTTCTGTCTTGGCGCAAGCCAATGCGGATCAGCAGAACGTCTTGAAGT
>JAYODE010000055.1:0-5903 GCA_038106185.1 Gammaproteobacteria bacterium
AAGCCTTTGCCATCTCGATCATGGCGATGCCAGCACCACACCCGACGTCAGCCACCAACGCGCCGCGATTGAGTTTCTCCAGGGCATCATCTGTGCTGGGCAACAGATCTGGCACCAGGTGTAATTGCTGGAACTTGCGGCTCATTCGTTCAATACCACATGCACAGGCCTCACCCTTGTCATCGAAACTCTGCCCCAAACCGGTACGAAAACATTCGGGCAAGTGCTCTAGCGTGTCATACATGGCGACCACTGACTGGATCATGCCGCCAAGATAGGCCGGATGTTCCGGATCAGCGAGCACCGCTTTGGCTTCGCGCGACATTGAAAACTGCAAGCCAGCCTCGTCTGAGTCGATCTGACCGATACAGACCTGCTGATACAACCATTCTCGAACCCAGCGTTCAGACAATTGGGTCGCTGTGGCCAGCTCCTGACTGGAGGCGGGACCTATGGCCGCCAATGCTTTGTAAAGCCCCAATTGTTCACCGACAAATGTCAGAGCGACGTTCATGCCAGCTGTCACGCTGCCGCTGACGCGCCCCGCAAAGGCCTGCAAGGCTTTGCTGTCTGGCGCTGCTTCGAAGGATTGAGCTGACATGGATGACTCCTTTTTTATGGCTGCAAATACGATAGTTGCTTGAATGGGCGCGTATGGCAACGCCTTCTCAATCCTGCTCAGCCTTTGAGCACTTCTCAAACGGCGAAAACGGCGTGATCGACCGCAGCAAAGAATGGTGTTCAAGGCTATTTCAACGGCTTGAATGTTGTAGAATAGCGCAATGCCCAACATCAGGTCTGCCCATGAATCGACTGCAAAGTGTATTTATTGTCCTTGGCTTAACCCTGATTCAAGCTTGTTCTCAAGAGCAAAGCACAGACTCGAAAGACGCACCCCAGGACTCGCTGGCGTCTGCTGGCACCACTGAGTCACATAAGGCAGCGAATTGGCGCCAACACCTGACTCAACCCCTCTTGATGACCTTTGAGGCCGACACTGATTACTATTGGAACCTGACCACCAACCTGGGCGACATGCGCTTTCGTCTGTTCCACGCAACGGCGCCCATGCATGTCACCAGCACTATTTATCTGACTGAGCAGGGCTTCTACGATGATCTGATATTCCATCGTGTCATTCCCGGATTTATGGCCCAAGGGGGTGATCCGGCAGGCAATGGCAGCGGCAATCCAGGCTACCAATACGCTGGCGAATTTGACGGCAACTTGTCTCATGACCGGCCTGGGTTATTGAGCATGGCCAATGCGGGACCCGGCACTGATGGCAGTCAGTTCTTTATCACTTTCGTCGCGACGCCATTTCTCGATGGCAAGCATACCTTGTTTGGCGAACTGGTCAGTGGCATGGACACCCTGAAAAAGCTTGAGGCACAGGGCAGTCGGAATGGCCCGCCGCTGACGAAGTTGGAAATTATCAAGGCCGTGATCCAGAAGGCACCGGCCTCAAAGTCGTCTGCCCTGCCCTCTGGCCAAACCTGACATCAGCCAGAAATGGCAATGTCCTCGAAACGAATATGCGGCATCAGGGCTGACTTTTCCCAGTTCCAGAATTGCTGATCGCCAATCAGGGCAATTTTGCGCAACATCTCATAGAAGTTACCGGCAACGGTAATTCCCCTTACCGCTCGAACTCGCTCACCGTGCTCACACAGGTAACCAGAGGCACCAAAGCTGAAGTTGCCCGAGATGGCATTGGCACCGGAATGCAGCCCGGTTAAGTCCGTTAACAGCAGATATTCGCCCTTCAGCAGCTCCTTCACCTGCGTTTGGCCTTTGCCAATCTCCAGCTGATGCAAGGCAACCCCCATGGTCGACTTGGGACCACGAGTCGCATGGCCGGTGGTCTTAATCTCAAAAAATGAGGCCGTCGCACTGTTATGAATCAGAGTCGACAAGTGACCATCGACGATCAATGGCGTTGATTGGGTTTGAGTACCTTCTGAGTCGAACAAGGCATAGCCAAACCCGAGATTATTCTGGGGTTTGTCAAAGACATTTAGCCGACTATCGGCGATCAATTGACCCACCTTTTCGCGCATAGGGTTAACCCCGTCCTTGGCCGATTTGCCAGAGAACATCATGGCGAAGGTCTGAAATAACTGGACTTGCATCTCGGCATCAAAGATGACGTCATAGTGACCACTGGCAACGGGTGTTCCGTCGAGTAAGCCCAGGCAGTTTTCGTGGGTTTGCTCAACAATGTGGCTCAGGTCCAGGTCACGAAATAACCGCGCCGCCTGACCCACGCCATCCATGGCATTCTTTTCACCCTCTTCTACCAGCGCGTAGGCATAGGCAGCGCACATTCGACTCTTTGAGTAAGCACTTAAACCCGCGCTCGAGAAGATATGACGTTCGCCGGTATTATCCTGCACGCCATTGTAGGGCACATTTTTAACTTTGCTTCGAGTTGCCAGGCTACGCTCCAGGCTCAGGGCAAAATCGATCTGTTCATCTATCGCAATATCCTCAGCAGGACACAACAGGGCATCTTCGGTGTGCAGCTTCACGGCGTTCGCAAGAATCGACTCGTGCTCATCAACCGCGGCAAAGCTGGCATTCAACAACGCCTGCTCGACCAGCGACTTGAGTGCCTCAGAATCCGTCGCCTCACTGTAGGCAGTCCCAACTTTGCCATCTTTAATCACACGTAAGCCAAGCACCTGACTGGAGCTGACCTTGTATTCTTCCAGGGCTCCTTCGCGGGCCTTAAGAGACAGTGAGCGACCCTGATCAATGATCAGGTCACCGGTGGCACCGGCCGCTTTTACTTGCTCGAGTATCTGACTGGCATGCTGTTGGTGTGTCATCAGGCATTACCTCCGACCAATATGTCATCGACTTTGAGGGTTGCCTGGCCGACGGTGGTGGGTATTGATCCGGACACAGACCCGCAGGTGCCGCTGGCCAGAGCAAAGTCTCGACCAACCATAGAGATTTCCTTGAGCACTTTAGGTCCGGTACTGATCAGGGTCGCCGCTTTAACGGGATATAGAATCTTGCCCTTCTCCACATAGTAGCCTTCGGTGACTGCAAAATTGAACTCACCGGTACCCGGCTGTACAGAGCCGCCACCCATGTGAGCGGCGTAGATTCCTCGATCCATCGACCCAATCATGTCATCGAGTTCAGAAGTGCCGGGTTCGATAAAGGTATTGCGCATTCTGGAAGCTGGCGCATATTTATAGGACTCTCGTCGACCAGAACCCGTGCGAGCGTAGCCGGTCTGCTGAGCACCGATGCGATCCA
Source organism: Gammaproteobacteria bacterium (assembly GCA_038106185.1). GTDB lineage: Bacteria > Pseudomonadota > Gammaproteobacteria > Pseudomonadales > Azotimanducaceae > UBA4582. The sequence goes on from JAYODE010000055.1 coordinate 3,271, forward strand.
CCAAAAAGCTGGTGAGCTTTCCTTCTTTTATCAATTGGGTACGCTGCGTATCCAGCCCCTCATCATCGATGTTGATGGAACCGCGCTCCTTGTGCAGGGTGCCATCGTCAACCGCATTGACAACAGGATTAGCGATCATCTCGCCCAACTTGTCATGAAACACGGATGCCTTTTTGGCCACTGAGGTCGTCTCCAGCAGATGGCCACAGGCCTCATGGAAGATCACTCCACCAAAACCATTGCCCAGAACCACGGGCATCCGCCCTGAAGGGCAGGGCTTAGCGCTCAGATTCACCAAAGCCTGACGAGAAGCCTCCTTGCCGGCGGCTTCACTGTTCATACGCTCAATCAGTTCCCAGCCCATCAGGCCACCATCGTTCCAGCTGCCGGTCGCCTGCTCAGAGCCATCAGATGCAATGGCCACCAGAAACGCGCGAGTGTAGTTTCTGACATCACCTGTGTGCAGACCTTCGCTGTTGAATAATTCGATTCTCTGTTCTACCTGACTGCAGCTTCCCCGGGTCTGAGAGATCATATTGCTGGCTGCTCTAGCCGACTTGTCAGTCGCCAACAGGAAGGCCACTTTGTTATCCACCTCTGGATCGACAGTCAGGATGCGGGTCGCGGCATGCTTGTCCTCAACCCGACGATAGTCAAAGTTAATCAGTGAGACACGGGGATCGCGCCGGTCCTTGGCAGCCAGCTTCGAGACGATACCCTTTAGCTCTGCCTGCTCGGCCTTGTTGGTATAGCCGTATAAGACCTTGTTCCCATAAACCAGCCGAACACCCACTCCGAAATCGATGCCCGACTGAACCGATTGAACATGACTGCTCAAGGTACTCACCAGATTAGTTTGACTGCGCTCGACGAACAGCTCCGCAAAATCCGCACCGAGCGATAAAGCATGATCAATCACGGCTTGTGCCACTGAGGTATTGAGCATCGAACTTCCCTTTCATTAAAGTAATGGGGACCATTGTAGTGAATTGAGCCACGTGTTGATATCAGAGATGCGCAGAGGCTCGACGAAATGGCGGCAGGCGTCGACGGGCCTGCTATCATGCTGGCGCCAGGGTCGTTAAAGACTGTCAGGTCGGCCAACACGGCCACTGAGCATCTCAGAAGCACGAACGCCGCCCTTGCCTGGCGGCTAGTCCCTTGAAAATTCTCACTCTGGAGATTGAATGAAACAACAATCTATCCGCTCAGTCATCTTTGATCTGGGCAATGTCCTTCTCAACTGGAACACGGAGCAGGTGCTGGCCGGGCTTACATTGCCAAACACAGAGCGCAATCTTCTACGCAAGGAGCTGTTTGAACACCAGGACTGGCTGGATATGGATCACGGAAAAGTCGCAGAAACTACGGTAACTCATCGAGTTGAAGCGCGTACCGGGCTTAAGCCTTCGACCATAGACGCGGCATTGCTGGCCGCCAAGAACTCGCTGCTGCCCATCCCCGCCACAGTTGAGCTCTTGGCAGAAATCCGCAACCATGGCCTCGACCTGTATTGTCTGTCGAATATGTCCGTAGAAACCTACGCCCATATTCAGCACTTCGACTTCTTCGAACTGTTTGCCGGGATCGTAATTTCGGGACACGAGGGCTGCATGAAACCTGATGAGGAAATTTTTTACCGAACCCTGCACCGGTATGCCCTGTCTTCGGCCGCAACCCTGTTTATCGATGACAGCCTGGCCAATATCAAAACCGCCCAGAGGCTGGGTATTTCTGCTATTCACTTCAAGCGCACCGACAATTGCTACGCCAGCATTAGAGGCGCCATTTTCTAGCCCAGCCTGCAATCGACAGGGAACACCTGCCCTTGCGCCAACAGGAATCTGCTACTCAACAGCCTTTCATGGGCTAAACTGACATCAGTCATATCGCTGCCAGTCAGAGGAATCAGCATGAACATTCAAAAATTGAAGGAAGCTGAAGCGGTCTTTCTTCAGCAGTATCCCTTGGGGTTTACCGACCCAGGATTGGCATCAATCCGTAGCCGACATAAGGTCGACCAGCTTGTCGAGTTTACGCAAGATCAATTGATTCAACCCAAGTTTGATCAGCCCAGAGCTGTCTGTGACGCACTACTGCGAATCGTCTCTCGATCGTCTATGGTCTCAAGATTCGAAAAACCCGCCTTTCGCACTTATATCGAGTCGCTGAACTCACCGGCCCAGGAGCAACTGGCGGAAGCCTTTGAGTTGCGATTATACGGCGACAAAAAGCAGGAGGGTTTCGAGAAAATCTGTGCATTGCTAGCCAGACACAAGCTCGCAAAATGGTCACTGGTTTCAGCTGTGCCTTTTTACTTTTCACCACAGCAGGAGTGCTTCGTCAAACCGACGACGGCCAAAGGCATCATCAAGCACCTTGAGGTCGAGGGGCTGACCTATCGACCCGCACCCTCCTGGGACTTCTATACCGGCTATCAGAACCTTCTGACTGAAGTTCGGCGAAATGTGGCGCCAAGTCTTGCACCCAGCTACGCTGCCTTGACCGGCTTTTTGATGATGAGCACCTGACGAGCTCCTCATGATAAGCTTCTGATGACAAGCACTCGGCTCCCAGCACTCGTCTACAAGAACAGCTTGATCAGCGTTTTTTTATCTGCGGTTTTTAGCAGC
>JAYODE010000055.1:6003-7631 GCA_038106185.1 Gammaproteobacteria bacterium
CAGCACTTTTTATCAGCGCATTTCGCTACTTAGCCCTCGCCACCGGTTTCACCCTGAATGTAACTTTGCAGCTCTTCAATGGTCATCTCCTGGTCCTGAATGATGAACTTCAGCAGGTCAGCAACCGTAATCATGCCGGTCGGCCGACCCTCCTCGACCACAGGCAGATGACGTATCTTGTTCTGGCTCATCAGTGCCATGCAGGTATCAGCGGTCGTCGCTGGACCGACGAAGGTCACATTTCGCGTCATGATGGCGGCAATCTGAGTCTCTTTGGATGACTTGTTTTGCAGAATAACCTTGCGTGCATAATCCCGCTCGGAAACGATCCCCACTAACCGTCCTTCAGTATTTACCACTATCAGCGCACCGACCTCTTTGGCCGCCATCAACGCCACCGCCTCATAAACTGACTGAGACCCCAGAATCGACCAGACCTCGGCCCCCTTTATTTCCAACATCTCTTTCACAGTGGTCATTCCAACGCCCCCTTTAACTGCTAGTTAGATTGATTCAAGATCTTTGGGCTACTGCCAGGCAGAAGCGCGCGGCACGATGCACTGATGCATCAACCAGGCATTCAGGGTTTCCATCATGCAGACCCTTGACCTCCATGAAAATGATGCAACTCAACCATTGCTTGAGGTTCAGTACCCGTCGCTGGCTGGATCCACGGCAACGTCCGCAGCAGTAAAGGCTGCATTGGAGACCAGGTAGACGCCTGTGGTAGGCTCTTAAAAATGACGGCAACGCCTATCTCGGCGACGGAGCAAACTCATGGCGATACAAGAAATCTCTGCAGATGCACCTATCAGGATCCTGTTGAAGGCGCTACAGGACGATGGCGGCTTGATCATCAAGGGCATGTTTGAGCCTGAATTGATTCGAACGATGGATGCTGCGATTACAGAAGCTGCGAAGCAATTCGAGGCCGGTGCAGCCACCCAGGGACTGGGTGACGATGGCAAGGTATTTGTAGGCAGCAATACCATCCGCTTCTCCAGTCTCGGCAAGATCTCGCCTGCCTATTTTCAAATGCTCGAAAATCCGGTCTACGCGAAACTGGCTGACGCTGTGCTGCTGCCCCACTGCGGTTCCTACTGGGTCAATACCGGTCAAGCCATGCTGATCGGCCCAGGTTCAGAGGCGCAGGTGCTGCATCGGGACTGCGGCAACTGGCCACATGTTGCAGAAACTGGCTGGCCAAACTCACCAGAGGTGACCCTCAGCGCGATGATTGCCCTGCATGATATTACTGAAGAGATGGGCGCCACTCGGGTTGTTCCAGGCAGCCACATTTGGCCCGACTATGGGCAGCGGGCCGACGCCAACCAGTCATTCGCGGCCGAAATGCAAGTGGGCGATGCCCTGGTGTATTCAGGTAAGCTGGTACATGGCGGCGGCGCCAACTCGACGTTGGACCAATGGCGTCGGGCCATGCACCTGAGCTTTGTGCTGGGCTGGCTGACGCCTGAGGAGTCCAGTCCCATTGACTACTCTGATGCGGAGCTTGCCGCTCAATCGCCTCGAGTCCAGCGGCTACTTGGCCACAGATCCTACGATCCACGCCCTCATCGCGGTGGCGGGCTTTGGTTGCGGCACGTAGATCCGATATAGCCTGATGACGG
>JAYODE010000055.1:7641-16712 GCA_038106185.1 Gammaproteobacteria bacterium
AACTAGGATACAATACGCAGCTCTTCATCAGTTCAAAGAAGTCTTATGCGTCTGGTTCTAGCCCCTATGGAAGGCGTCGTCGATCTGCATATGCGCGCGCTCCTCACCAGCCTGGGCGGCCTGGACGGCTGCGTCACAGAGTTCGTGCGAGTCAGCAACCGCCAGGTTCTGCCTGAGCGTGCCTTTAAGAAACTCTGCCCTGAACTCGACCACAACAGCCATACCGCCAGCGGCACGCCGATCAAATTGCAGCTACTGGGTGGCTGTCCCCAAACCCTGGCTGACAATGCCGTTAAAGCCGCAGAGCTGGGTGCAATCGCGATTGATTTAAACTTCGGCTGCCCGACTAAAACCGTGAATAACAGTCATGGCGGAGCTTGCCTGCTGCAGTATCCGGAGCAGGTCTACCGCATTGTCGCGGCAGTTCGCAGTGCGGTGCCATTGGCGGTCCCTGTCAGCGCCAAAATTCGACTGGGTTTCAATGATCGTAGCCTCTTTATGCAGAATGCTCAGGCAGTCGCTACCGCCGGTGCCAACGAGCTGACAGTGCATGCCCGCTCCAAAGCGGACGGTTACAAGCCACCCGCCTACTGGGATTATATAGGTCGAATCCGCGAGGCACTGGAGATTCCAGTGATTGCCAATGGCGAGATTTGGTCACCGCAAGACTGGCAGCTTTGTCTTGCCCAAACCGGATGTGATGCTTACATGCTTGGCCGCGGCATCCTCGCGCGGCCCGATTTGGCGCTGGCGATCAAGGCCGCAGCGGCGCACAGGCATTACGAGCCTATGCCATGGCCTAAGGTCGCAAGCCTGCTCCTGGACTATTACCTCACCACAAAACCCTTATATCCCGTTAAGTTCCTTGGCAATAGGGTCAAGCAGTGGCTGTCTTACCTGCGCCTGAACTACGCTCAGGCAGATCAGCTGTTCAACGAGATCAAGAAGGTGCAAAACGCCGAAGTATTTGAGCGCGCTCTATTGGCGCATACCAGCGAAGAGCACGGGACTTGAACCAGTTTTTCACGGTAATATCAGGTGCAGAAACGAGGATTTTTTAGGCGCTAAAGTCCGCCTGCCAAAGCCTTGACGCATTCGAGCGTCGAGCGCCTCACAGCGAAAGGAGTAAACCTATGGCACTCACTACAGCAGAGCAAAGAGCCTGGCTCGACCAGGTCATCGAACCGATTGTTGATCCAACCCGTGCGATCGTCGATCCGCATCATCATCTCTGGCGAGGTGTGCCAGGAGGAAGCTTGCCACCCTTTTTGCTTGAAGATCTGTGGAGTGACACTGAGTCAGGCCACAATATCCAGCAAACTGTTTTTATGGAGTGTGGCGCTGAATATCGGACTACAGGTCCGGCGCACCTCTTCCCAGTGGGTGAAACTGAATTCGTCACTGCCACTGCTCAGGCAAGTCGCGGCAAGGGTAAGGCCGAGATTGCGGCACTGGTTGCCCACACCGACCTGACCCAGGATACGGGCGTGATTCGTGAGGTTTTAAGCGCCCATGAGACAGCTGGCCAAGGCTTGTTTCGTGGCATTCGACAGGGCGGCGCTCACGACGCTGACCGGGTTACTGGTTGGCTAAATGCCACACCCATCGCTGACCTGTATGCAAGGCCTGAATTTCGACTCGGCGTTTCGTTGCTAGGAAAAATGGGACTCACCTACGATACCTGGCACTATCACTTTCAGAATGCCGATTACCTCGCACTGGCCAAAGCCTGCCCTGATACTGTGATGGTACTGGATCACTTCGGCTCGCCAGTTCGGGTCGGCCCCTTCGCGAATAAACACGACGAGGTACTTGCGCAGTGGAAGCAGGATATTTTGGCGATTTCCCAATGCGAAAATGTTTTTGCCAAAATCGGTGGACTGGCGATGCCCTGTAACGGATTCGGCTGGGAGCAGGCCGCTAAACCACCCACTTCCGATGAAGTAGTCGCTGCACAGAGAGACTATTATCTTTACGCGATCGACTGTTTCGGACCAGAGCGCTGCATGTTCGAAAGCAATTTTCCCGTCGATAAAATGTCACTGTCCTATTCGGTCTATTGGAACGCGATGAAGAAGCTCACTGCTGACTTTTCCGAAGCAGACAAAGAAGCGCTGTTTAGCGGCACGGCGCGTCGAGTGTATAAACTCTAAATTAACCTGCAGGATACTCGAGCAGAGCTCAGCCACGGCAGGCAATAACTTTCCCTTAACGTTTGAAAACAGGAAACAACCCATGGAAATGCAGAATAAAGTCGTGGTGATTACTGGCGGCAGTGGCGGTATCGGCAGAGCAATGGCCAAGGCCTTTCTTGCCGAAGGCGCTAAAGCGATCGTTCTCGTGGATTTGAACGCGGCTGCCGTCGAAGCCGCTGCCGCAGAAATTGGCTGCATTGGCGAGGTATGTGATGTCACTGATGAGGCACAGATCGTTGACTTGGTGGAGCGCACTATCGCGAGCCAAGGACAGATCGATGTCTTTTGTTCTAATGCTGGCGCCGGTGGCACTGGCCTGCTGACCGATGCGCCCAACCAGGTGTGGCAAGCCCAGTGGGAGCTGCATGTGATGTCGCACATTTATGCGGCCCGCGCTGTGTTACCTTCCATGATTGCGCGGGGCGACGGTTATTTGCTGAACACGGCTTCAGCTGCTGGCCTGCTGGCCGCCATGGGTTCTGGACCTTACACAGTGACGAAAGCCGCCGCCGTGAAATTTGCTGAATTTCTCGCGATCACCCACGGTGACGACGGCATCAAGGTGTCAGTACTCTGCCCTCAAGGCGTTAATACCGCCATGGCCCCCAGAAGCCTGGGTGATGGCCAGACAGATGGGATTATTGAACCGGAACAACTGGCGCAAACCGTCGTTCAGACCCTGCGTGAAGAGCGGTTCTATGTCTTGCCCCATCCTGAAGTCGAAGACTATGTGCGCCGCAAGGGTAATGACATAGATCGCTGGCTAGGCGGTATGCGCCGTCTGCGGCGCAAGTCCCTGTAAACTGCTGTTACTGAGCGCCGTGACGCAGCACCTGAACATAGGTTCGAGTACCCTGCACCAGGTTAGCCACTGATATTTTTTCATTAGTCCCATGGAATCCAGTGAGATCACTGCTGGTCACTACCATGGGATTAAACCGAAATGAATTATCGGCAATCTGACTATAGTGAACGCTATCGGATGCGGCGATCATCAGCCCTGGCACAATCAACAGGTCCCCGTAGACTTCCTGCACCGCTTGCCCGATGAGCCTAAAGCCTGCGGAGTCCTTATCTGACACGGCTGATGCGCCACGACCTCCACGACCGCTGACACTCACTGAAACATTTTCGTTACCCACTAGCGCTGTGACATAGTCCAGCACACCCTGCACAGTGTCTCGCGGGTGAACTCGAAAATTGACGATGGCCGTCGCCTCGATCGGCAGCACATTCGCTTTGATACTCGCACTTAACATGGTGGGCGCCGTCGTGGTTCGCAACATCGCATTGGTAAAGGTTTGCTTCGCTAGCTGCGCTTCGAGGATACTGCCGAACAGCCAACGATTGGCAAACATCATGCGCGCCACAAAGGGCATGTCACGACTGATCACATCAAACATATCGAGACTCAGCCCTTCCAATCCACCAGGCACGGGCTGATTCTCAAGCTTGGTAATCGCATCGGCAAGCACCCCGACGGCCGTCTTCTGTGGCGGCATGGAAGAATGACCACCAACCCCTTTGGCAACAATGGCCAGTGTCACACTACCCTTCTCTGCAACATTGATAGCGGCCATCAAACGCTCGACACCAGGCAACATCTTGTCAAACAAAAATGAGCCTTCATCCAGGCTCCAAGCGAGTTGCACCTTCTGCTTCGCCAAATGTTCCGTGATTGCGGCTGCCCCCATCGCGCCACCTCTTTCCTCGTCATGGCCGAAACTGAAATATACAGTTCTTGTTGGGGAAAATTCCTGCTGGATCAGCCAAGTCGCGGCTTCCAACATGGCGATTACAGCACTCTTGTCATCCAATGCGCCGCGGCCCCAGATCACGCCATCATGAATCTCACCACCAAAAGGCGGGTATAACCACTGATCTTCCGTACCAGGAATGACAGGCACAACGTCATAGTGACCAGTCAAGAGGATCGGTTGCAAGGTGGGATCACTGCCTTGCCACTTGTACAGTAAAGAATGATTGAACTGCTCCAAGGTCATGACCTGATTGACCTCAGGATAGGTTTGCTTAACCCAGTCGATAAAGCGATCGAAGACCTCGTTATTGCCGTCCTTTGCCGTTTCAAAAGACACAGTCGGCAGTTGAATAGCCTGCGAAAGGTGTTCGGCGATCAGGGCTTCATCAACCACCACCTCAACTGGCTTAACCAATGCCTGGGATACTGGCTTGTGTAAGACCGTTCTGACCAAAACGACGATCACTAGCAGAACAAGAATTCCCAACACATGCTTGAAAAAGAGATTCATAAAAAACCACTCTGAATTTATCCTGATTTTACCCCGGCTTGCGTCCTGACGACGGCGCTCACCGCCTAAACTGGCGACTCACGGTAAGACCGCGCAGTAGTCACTAACAACCCATGCAGGGGCATTACAACGCTTTAATAATTGCTCTAAACCACTCAAAGCTTTCCAACTCGCGGTAAGAAGATTCATCATTTGTCAGGCCATACTTTGGGTTGGCAGAAAGCTTAACGATGACGATATCGTGCTTGGGATTGACGAAGACAAACTGATTATAAATACCGATCGCCGAGAACTCCCCTTCGTCACTGACAGGCAACCACCACTGGTAGCCGTAAGAAACTGGAAATTCAGGATGCGCAGACGCTTGCAGATAGGGCGCATCTGCCTGCAAAGATGCTTGTACCCATGCGGCCGGGACGATTTGCCGTCCCTGCCAATTACCTTGCTGAAGATACAGCTGGCCGATTTTGGCATAATCACGGGCAGTGACTTGCAAACCGCCTGCGGCCATTTCCATACCCGCATCGTCGGTGATCCAGTAGGCATCCTGCTCCATACCAAGCGGCCCCCACAACTTGATCTCGGCATACTCAGACAGTGACATACCGGTGGCGCGAACCAGCAGCATGCCCAAGGCCTGGGTGTCAGTCGAATTGTAATAGTTATAGGTACCGGGCGGCCTTGCCCGCTCAAGGCTCGCCGTAAAGGCATCGAATGAACGACCTGTGGCCATCACAGCACCATAGCGCATAATGTCAGAATCCGGATCACTGTAGTCCTCGTTCCAGCGGGCACCCGACGACATCTGCAGTACATCTTTAATTCGTACTCCATCGTATGCTGATCCCATCAATTCAGGCACATAGTCGGTAATAGGCGCTTCAACGCCTGCTATCAGGCCCTCGTTAATGGCAATACCTATGAGGGCGGAGACAAAACTTTTTCCCACCGACATAGACATCCAATGCACATCCGGGCCCCCGGTGAGCCAGTAATTTTCATAGCGAATCTCACCCGCCTGGATCACCAGTAAAGCCACCGTACGAGTGTCGTCGAGAAACTGCTGAAAATCCCGTTTTTCCCCTGCAAAATCGTATGTTTGCGGCAGCGAGATAGACGCACCCACCGGAAAGTGAAACGGCTCTTCACTGGCCTTGATCGTATGGGTTGGAAACACGGCCTCGAGTCGGTTGAATTGTTCATAAAACTCGGCACCGGTAAACAGTGCGCCCACAAAGGCTTCACGCTCGGTCAGTTCACTCGTCTCGTACCCGTCACTTGGCTCCAACTCGAGCTCAGGCTGCCCAAGGAGGAAGAACACAGAGATGCCAACAATCACCATTCCAATGAAATATTTAAACACTTTAACCTCGAATATCTGGGGGGGTTCAGCGTAGTGTGCCGAGATCAACTCTGATCCTACTCGAACCCGTCGTAGACGCTTCTGTTTTCTTATGCCAGTCCAACCTTGAACCAGCCAAACTTTTCATTAGCCAAACTTTTCACTAGCCAATCTTTGCACTAGCCAAACTTTTCACTAGCCAATCTTTGCACCAACCAATCTTTGCACCAGCCAATCTTTGTAATAACCAATCTTTTGGTGCGCTACTCACAGCCTCGCTCGCTATTGACAGATGCCCTTGAGCACTCTGACAACATCTTAGAGACAATCAAAAAGCCTTTTGGACTAGGTATGGCGCATGATACCAATTATAATCATGGAACCCTCAGTCCTGCCATCAACTTGAATTCCGGCGCCAGCATTCTATTTGCTGGCTACTCTTTGCTGGCTACTCTGTTAGCTAATGACTAAGCGTCAAGCCGAAATTTTCAGCCACACCAATATGGAGCGCTCTTTACATGATCGAATTCACCCTCAACGGTCAAACGGTGAGAACTGACGATGACCCAAGCACACCGCTACTTTGGGTTGTCAGAGACACCTTCAAACTGAAGGGTTCCAAGTTTGGTTGTGGTGCAGGCTTATGTGGCGCTTGCACCATGCATATTGACGATGCGGCCATGCGAACCTGTCTAATGCCCATTAGCGCCGTCGCCGGCCGCCAGGTGACCACCATCGAAGGGCTGGGCACTCTGGATAACATGCACCCATTACAAACTGCGTGGGTCGAGGCCAGCGTACCCCAGTGTGGCTACTGTCAGTCTGGCCAAATTATGGCTGCGGCGGCATTGCTGAAGAGCAACCCAAGCCCTACAGAAGCCGATGTCGATGCTGCCATGTCGGGCAACATTTGCCGCTGTGGGTGCTACGGGCGGATCAAGGGCACCATTCTCAACGTGGCGCAGCAAAGCCTTGCTCACAATGCAGCACAGGAGCAAAAGGCATGAGCGCTATGAATATGTCTCGCAGGCAGTTTCTGAAAACCACGGGTATTCTCGGTGGCGGATTGGTCATTGGCTTTTCAATAACCGGATGCTCCTCTAACGAACTACCGATTAGGCTGGCGCCACAAGGCTTTGTGCCCAACGCTTTTCTGCAAATCACGCCTGACAATGGCATTCGTTTCTATTGTCCTCGTGACGAGATGGGTCAGGGTGTGACGACTGGCTTGGGAACACTGATCGGCGAAGAGCTGGATGTACACCCAAAGAACATGGAGATTTTGTTCGCAGGCGTTCACAGTGACTATAAGAATCCTGATTTTGGCGTTCAGGGCACTGGCGGCAGCAGCTCGCTCAAGGCGCACTATCTGCAACTGCGCCAGGTTGGCGCAAACACGCGTGGCCTGTTAGTCGCGGCAGCCGCCCAGGATCTGGGTGTTGCGGCAAGCGCCATCACCACTCACGACGGCCACATTGTCGTGGCGGGTAAGCGATATCCTTACGGCCAGTTTGTGCAAACTGCGGCGACTCTCGAGGCACCAACTGAAGCACCCTTGAAGTCGAACGCAGAATTTCGCTATATCGGTCAAGCGTTCGCGCGTGTTGATGCCGCTGCCAAGTCAACGGGCACCGCCGAATTTGGTATCGACATAGATATTCCCAACATGCACCATGCTGTCGTCCGGCGCTCGCCCGTGGCTGGCGCCAAGCTCAAGTCAGTCGATAAGACAGCCGCACTTAGCATGCCGGGCGTCACCGATGTCATTGAAATTTCCAGTGGCGTCGCAGTCGTCGCCGAAAAATACTGGCAGGCAAAGACCGCAGCAGCAAAACTCGCGCCTGTTTGGGCAGAGGTCGCCTTAAGTCAAGTCAACAGCAGCGATATACGCGCTGATTATCACCGAGCGATGCAACAGGACGAAGGTGTAGTGGATACGGACGAGGGCGATATCGAGGCCGGCCTTGCGACCGCAGACCACATAGTTGAAGCCGAATACTGGGCACCCTTTCTTGCTCACGCCCCCCTTGAACCCATGAACGCCGTCGTTCGAATCGAGAACGGTGAGGCGGATGTTTGGTCTGGTACCCAAGGCATTGTTGCCGCACAGGGACTTGTGTCGCGCTTTTCTGGCATTCCGCTGGAGAAGGTTCGCGCGCACAACACCTACCTGGGCGGTGCCTTTGGACGCCGAGGCACCTTGACTCATGTCATCGAGACCACGGAAGTGGCGGTTGCCAGCAACAAACCTATTCATCTGCTCTGGTCACGGGAAGACGACATTCAAAACGGCGTTTACCGTCCTGCGTCCCTGATGAAGATCAAAGCCGGGGTTAAAAACGATGGCAGCATCACCGCGTGGCAGGCAAAACGCGTGGGCGGCAATATCACACCAAAGACCCTGCAGAATATGATGCCGGCTCTGTTTCCAGGACTCAATGATGGGACCATCGATTTCATGGTGGGTTTGTCACGGGATGTTTTTGCCGGTTGGATGGTAGATCACGCCAGTGTCGAGGGGTTATACGAAGACTATGACACCGACAATAAGACAGTGAATCATGTCACGGTAGAACACGATATACCGCTGACGTTTTGGCGTTCAGTAGGGCATTCCTATACCTCTTTCGCTAAAGAAGGCATCACCGATGAGTTAGCTGAAAAAGCCGGCATGGATCCCGTCGCTTTTCGACTCAGAAACACTCAGGGTAATCCTCGGCTTAATAATGTGATCCGAGTCGCGCAGCAGCACATGCTGGCGATGCAACCTGCGGAAGGTCGGTTTCTCGGTTTTGCCGCCCACCACTCCTTCGCCACCGACGTGGCCGAGATTGCCGAAGTATCTGTAGTCGGCAAGACCATCCGAGTACACAAAGTGACCTGCATCGTTGATTGCGGTATTGCGGTCAATCCAGATATTGTTCGTGCGCAGATGGAAGGCTCAGTGATGTTTGGGCTGACAGCGGCGCTGTATGGTGATTTGGAGTTGGCGCAAGGGGCGTTTCAACAGAGCAACTTTCATGACTACCCCATCCTTAAAATGCGTGAAGCACCACAGGTTGAGGTTATTATCATCGATAGCGGAACTGCGCCCACCGGCGTCGGCGAACCCGGCCTGCCGCCTATCGCACCTGCCGTAGCCAGCGCCGTCTACCAAGCCACAGGCCAAAGGCTGCGATCCCTACCCCTGAAAATAGCCTGAAACCCAGCTTTGGGGTCGGAGTAAAGTGCCGGGGCGGCCGAATCTTTGGGGTCGGAGTAAAG
>JAYODE010000056.1:0-3036 GCA_038106185.1 Gammaproteobacteria bacterium
AGCAGGCTTGTTGAAGTGATGTTCTAATTGAATGGCCAAAAGCAGTCTCCTGTGAAGTGCATAAATGAAACAAGTGAGCTCAAGGCTCTCCTAAGTAGAGATAGCCTTTACCCCGCACGGTCTTGATAAATTGTGGCCTGGCTGGGTCCGCTTCAATCTTTTTCCGTAGTTTTCCGACCAGTACGTCGACGCTTCTGTCGTTGGGTTGCCAGTCACGCCCGGATAATTGTGCGAGCAATTGATCTCGCGATAGCGGCCGACTCTTGGACTTCACGAGAATCGACAGGAGCATAAACTCCAGCCCAGTAAGGTCAACAGGGTTACCGGCTTTCGTGACCGTATGTCGGCCGAAATCCATCACCAAATCTCCTGCCCGAACGGCTTCGACCTTTGGGCCGCCATTCTTTGCCAACTTCAAACGTCGAAGTAGTGTTCTGACTCGAGCGAGAACCTCTCGCGATTCAAAGGGCTTGGTAATATAGTCGTCGGCGCCTACCTCGAGTCCGACGACCTTGTCGACCGCGTCGCCTTGGCCAGTCAAAATGATGATGCCCATGTCCAGATGCGCTTCCCGAAGCGCTCGAGCGATATCGAGTCCGTGTGCGTCGGGAAGCAGCAAGTCCAGAATCAGGCAATCTGGCTTTCTCATCTCTAACTGAGCGTCCATCTCGGCCTTGTTTGCGCAAACTTCGACGGTGAAACCAGATTGGGCGAGATAGCGGTGCAATAACCTGGATATTCTCTCATCGTCTTCGACAATCAACAGGTAATCACTGTGAGTGTTGGTCATGACTACAGCCTTAAAACGTTATTATTGTTTGAGGGGTTGTTGCCCTTCATCGCGCAGGTTGCTTAATGTAGACGCTAATTCTGTTCTGTCATAGGGCTTTCTTAAAATATGCATGGCGTCTGAGTCGACTAATTCGTTGAGGTTCTCGTATCCGGAAGTCAGAAGGATCTTGATATGCGGATATTTGTCTGACACCAAGCGCGCTAAGTCTCTGCCCGATAACTTTCCGGGCATCACTATGTCACTAAAGACGATGTCGATGTTCGAATCCAGCGCCAATATCTCAAGGGCTTTCGCCGCACTTTCTGCGCTGACTGTTGAGTAGCCCAGAGAGGCAAGACAACGCAGGGCAAATAGTCTGACGCCAGGTTCATCTTCAACAACGAGGACGCGAGGCATTTTAAGGCTTTCGGCGATGCTCTGGGCATCAAGGTCGGCAGCAGGCGCTATCTGCGACGATGGATTCGCCGTATCAATGCGTGGCAGATACATCGTCACGCTGGTAGCCTCATCGGGAGTGCTAATAATTTGAATGAAGCCACCCGACTGGGCAATGAACCCTTGCACCATGCTGAGCCCGAGGCCAGCGCCCTTGCCACTTGCTTTGGTCGTCCAGAAAGGCTCAAAAACCCGTGGCAAGACATCAGGGGCAATGCCCGGCCCATTGTCGGTCACCGTCAGGGTCACGTAATGTCCCAATGGAGGATCGTCAAACTGCGCAAGGTTCTCTTTGGTCACTGCCTGCTCACCGACTACCAGGCCAATGGTTCCGGTTTTACGACCTTGCAGGGCGTCTCTTGCATTAAAGCAAAGATTGAGCAAGGCGCTCTCAAGTTTGCCAGGGTCAACCAAGGCAGCGGGGTTTGAGTCATGGGTTGTGACTGTCACTGTGATTGTTTTACTGATCAGGGTCTGAAGCACTCGGCTCGCGCGAGTTGCCAGCGCGTTGAGGCTCAAAGCCAGTGGCTCAAGGCGCTGTTGACGCGCAAAGGCCAGTAACGCCTTGGTCAGATCAGCACCGTCCCTGGCGGCAGACAGAGCGTCGTCGGCGATTTCACGATAGTCTGATGCTGGCAGGGTATCCTTGTCTTCGATCATAAGGGTTAGGTTGCCCTGGATCACGGTTAAGAGATTATTAAAGTCGTGAGCAATGCCGCCGGTGAGCTGTCCAAGCGATACCAGCGCTTGAGATTCCCGGGCCGCATCTTCCTTGGCGCGCAGAGCAGTCAAGTCTGTAGCCACTATCAAGGCCCCCGAAATATCGCCCTGCACATCGCGACGTGTACTCATATTCAGGAGTAGGTGAAACCTGGCGTTGTCGAAGGGACGCACAAAAGAACACGCAAAGTTATCAACCTCTATGCCTTGCAGGGTATCCTTGATAGCCTGTTCGACGGCAAGTTTCTCTGAACACTGCATAATTTTTGGATCAAATTTTCGACCTACCATCTGCTTGGCAGCCATGCCGGTCATAGTGGCAACCGCCTCATTCCAGATGGTGACAATATGGTGTTGGTCGATACCAAGGATTGGTGAGCTGGATCTATCTAAAAACTCAGAAAACTCTGCCGCTGCTCGTTGCTCTGCGGCTTCGGCGCGCCTTAAGTTTTGCTCGCTTTGCAGGACAAGCGTCGTTTCAGGTTTTTTGCTTTGCGTGTTAAGAAGTTTTTTCGCCCTGATGGAGACATGAAATAGATGGGCGTTTTTGTTGATTCCGACGCTTGCAAGCTCGTCGGCTTGCTCCAGAGTGAGCTGGTTCAGGAATGTCTCGGCTGCCGCCTGGCTTGGCTCAAAAATACACAGGTCAGTGAAATGCCGACCAATGGCCTCTTTGGCTTTAAAGCCGAACATGATCTCAGCCGAATTGCTCCAATTAAGCAATCGACCTGCCTGGTCCAATTGAAGCAGTGGATTATCTGTCAGACTTGCCAGAGCCGTCATATGTTTAAGCGGCGTTGAAGTATTATGATCGCCACCATGCACAGTCCTGTAAATGGCTGCGCCCAGTAACCCGGCGAGGACAAGAAGGAGTGTGAAAGGGATGAGGCTAGAAGGTTCTAAAATCCATAGCGGCTGAGTATCGAGCAGTAGAGAGGTACTTTCGCTCGGTGAAAGGAAATAAAGATAGCCGGCGGCAATCAGGAAGCTCAAGGCAAGAACGACGACGAGTGCTCGATCGCGGGAAAATCTGTGGCTGATCATGGTGACACGGCTGATGACTCGACTAGGCTGATGGCTCTTTTGTA
>JAYODE010000056.1:3136-4531 GCA_038106185.1 Gammaproteobacteria bacterium
TGGCTGATCATGGTGACACGGCTGATGACTCGACTAGGCTGATGGCTCTTTTGTACTAGGCTGATGGCTCTTTTGTAGATGTAGAGCCTTTTTCGATCTTGAGTCTAAGCAAAGCCCTGGCTAAGCTCCAGCGTATATTGGCAAATTGTAAGTATTTTGTAAATATTGTATTTTTATTGATCAATTCTGCGGGTAAGCGTCGTATTGAGAACAGCACAAAAGCTGGAATGAACCCATAAATAGCGCCTGTCCACGACACAAGGCGGTCACCTGAACCTGTAAAGGTCCAGCGTCGGTAAGCAGTTTTCTACGGAGTGTTTATTGCTGAGCGCTTTTGACAGAAAGCGTTACATAGGAAGCTGGTCTAGGGAAGCTGGTCTAGGGAAGCTTGTCTAGCTGGCGCATTGCTCGAGCAAAACAATCCGGGCACATGCCGTGGCTGAACTTTTTTTGAAGATAGCTTTCTTGAAGATAGCTTTCTTGAATGTGGCTTTCTTGACTGTAGCTTTCTTGACTGTAGCGTGCGTGATCGTAGCTAGCTGAACCCCTGTCTCTCAGCCGCTTGTCTTGTTGCCGCCATATTCCCTGATGGTCTCGGGTCTTCTGGCAGTAGCTGCAGATTGGAGTGACCTCTTGAGGCAGAGTGGTTGTGTCCAGCGCCAGCAGTCGTGACAACTTCACAAGCCTCGGTTGTCTCAGTTGACGCCATTGCTTTAGGCCCAGCGCCCATGTCGGCCAGCGCACCACGAGGGTCTTCAACAGGCTGAGAAAAATCAGGCTAACCCGGCGGATCTTCAAAGGCTGCTGCCTGTTGCTGATCAGCACCTCCATCGATGCTTCCGTCTCAATCGCTAGTTGAAGAAGCTCGTTAAAGCCAGGGGTAACGTCAGAATTATCGCAGCAACAGTGGGCATCATGGGCGTCTGCAGACGGGGCGCTATGGCCATTAACAGTGTAGAGACTGTCAGGTTTGTCACAGTGCCACGAGGCGTTGTCACAGTGCCACAAGGCAAGGTGTTCTCGAATGAGTAGGCTTGCGTCCGTCAGCCGGTTGGCCAATTCAACAAGGCTGGTTAGCAATGCCGAGCGCTCATTAGGCGGCAGCACCGCCTGGCTAGCCTTGACACCGGAAATGAGCGATTGAGTCGACAGCTGGCCTCGATCCATAGATCCAAGCACTGCCAGCGTGCTGGACTCAGTGTCAGGTCGAGCAGCCCATTGGCGTTGAGCGAGAATGATCTCGCCCTTGATGTCTCGGACTGTTGACAGCCAGTCCGATTCGAAGGCATCAGCCTCTTCGTGGTCCACCACTGAAGTTTGCGCTATTTCCATGGTCAATGGGTCACTTCCAATCCTTAGAAGTTATTAATTAAAAGCTATTAATTAAAAGCTATT
>JAYODE010000056.1:4631-16444 GCA_038106185.1 Gammaproteobacteria bacterium
AAAAGCTGGTTATGGAAAGCCTTTGTCAGTCCCCGCCCTTTTCGGTCGTATCAAAAAAGTATCACGGTCAGTCAGTATCACAGGCAGTTGTCACAGTCAGAAAATGCCGCAGTCGAGAAGACTAGCACTCAATCGGGCGCTGGCGAGGGGAAACAAGGAGGAATTGTGTCCTAGATCAATGATCCGGCGGGCAAGGGAACTCAGTCTCGGTCACACAGAGGTCGTCAATGCCGGCGCTCGCCTACCAGTCGATCTCGGTGCCATCAAAGGCGATGAATTTACCCGTGTCCTGCGGCTTCAGTGCAAGAATGATGTCAGCCAACCAACGGGCCGATTGTTCCGGCGTAAATTGTCGTGCAGGCGGAGTGTTGCCGATAAAAGGCGCCGATAGTTGGCTCACCACTGTTCCGGGATGTAATGCCACCACAGCGCAGTTTGGCAAGGTCCGTTGCCATTCGATGCTGAGGGTTTTGATCGCCATGTTGAGTGCGGCTTTTGAGCACCTATAACTATACCAGCCCCCCAGGCGATTATCTGTGATGGAGCCAACCCGCGCGGAAAGTACGGCGAAGCCGCAGGGTTGAGCGGCCTTTAGCGCGGGTCGCGCGTATTTCGCGATCAACAGGGTCGGTAGCGTATTGGTTCGAATGTTGTCGAGAAAGAAGTCTGGATCGAGTTTCGTGATGGTTTTTTCTGGTGTGTTGTTGGGCGTATGCAAGCGCCCCACAGTATTAACGATATAGTTCAGGGGCGGGCAGGCGCCAAAGAGCGCAGCAATGGAGGCTTCACAGGTAACGTCCAGTACGACCCAGTTCAGTTTTGGGTGAACCAGTTCGGGCGGTTGCCGGTGGTAGGTTGCTGTTACCTGATCGACGCCTTGAGTGTCACAAAACAGCCGAACCAAAGCCTGTCCAAGTCCGCCGGTGCCACCGATAATCAAAATATGCATGAGTGTAATGCCTTATGTAATGCCTTATATCATCCCTTGAGTGATGCCTTAATTGCCGACAGTCATTATTGAGAGTCATTGTTGACAGCCATTGTTGACAGCCATTGTTTAAAGTCAATGTCGGCGAAAAGCCCAGGACCAGGTGGGGCGATAATAGCTGGCGAAGGCGTTCTGGTCGCAAGCATCGTTTTAATCAGCAGTTTTCAGCAGGTCGCTGAGGGCCAGCGCTAAATTCGGGTAGGCGAAGGTAAACCGCCGTTTCAGCAGGTGGCTGGGTAGGACTCTTTGGCCCCTCAACAGAACCTCGTTTGCAAATTCACCCATTAGCAGCTTCATCATGAAGGCAGGTAGCGGCATGATGGCTGGCCGATTTAATTGTTTTCCCAGGATTCGAGCAAACTCCGCCTGAGTTACCGGGTTTGGTGCTGTCAGATTGAAGGCCCCCTGGGCCTCAGGATCTTCTAATAGCAGCTTGCAGCCGCGCACCAGATCCTGCACATGGATCCACGACCACCACTGACTGCCGCCCCCCATGGGGCCACCAAGGCCAAGCTTGGCGGGCAATAACAGGGCGGGCAATGAACCCCCGTTGTTGCCTAACACGATGCCTATTCGAATGACGCAGCGTCGAATCGGCAGATCTGCCACCTCGTTGGCGGCTGTTTCCCAGGTTTTGCAAAGCAGGTTGGAAAAACCTTCACGGCACAGGCTGTCTTCATCGATCAGTTCATTGTCCCAATGGCCATAATAGCCGATGGCAGATCCCGAGATATAAACCTTCGGCGGAACCTTGAGTGTACGAATCCAGCTATTCAGAGTGCGGGTCACGGAGATCCTGCTGTCTATAATGCGCTGCTTCTGAGCTGCAGACCAGCGAGACTGATTCAGAGGCTCGCCAGCAAGGTTGATGATGCCGTACCAGTCGTCGTTATCCAGGGTTGCCAGGG
This sequence comes from Gammaproteobacteria bacterium, assembly GCA_038106185.1. Classification (GTDB taxonomy): domain Bacteria; phylum Pseudomonadota; class Gammaproteobacteria; order Pseudomonadales; family Azotimanducaceae; genus UBA4582. Next base: position 6,528 of record JAYODE010000056.1, read on the forward strand.
AAGTTGTAACGGTTATACCCTTCGAAGGGTTGCGGTTCACGTTGAGCGTTCTGGACAACAGGGTCACCAAATAACCTTGTGCCACCAGATATTGGCTGAGATGGCTACCAATGAAGCCAGTGCCGCCGGTGATTAAAATCTGCTTGCTGTCAGTCATAGAAGGCTCGGACTAAATGGCGTTTTACGAGGATTGTCACCGTCTGGACTCCTTGAAGTTGACAGCTGAGACCGAACTCGAGTCCCGGCGCCGAAAAGCTTCAGGTTGCGCGATGATCCGCGGCAAAAGACAAGCTTTATCTCGCCGCTGCGAGCTTGGTCCTTGAGTCGGCGCGTCTGGTCTTGGTATAAGTGTTTATTTAACGCCTTCAATTATCAGAGATCTCTATGCGTCGAGCCGCGATCGTTTCACCCATTCGTACCCCCGTTGGAAAATTCCTTGGGGGTCTTAAAGACTTTCCGGCAGGAGAGTTGGCAGCCTGCGTCATCAAGGCGCTGATGGCTAGAACCGGCATTGATGGTCACAGGATCGATGATATCGTATTCGCCCAAGGCTACGGCAATGGTGAAGCGCCGTGCATAGCCCGGTGGGCAGGTTTGGCGGCTGGCCTGCCCATCACCGTGCCAGGTTATCAGTTGGATCGGCGCTGCGGCAGTGGCCTGCAGGCCGTGATTGATGCTGCCATGATGGTCCAGACGGGTGTCGCAGATGTGGTGATCGCCGGTGGCGTCGAGAGCATGAGCAATGTTGAGTACTACAGTACTGATATGCGCTCAGGGGCCAGATCCGGCTCGTCAGTGATGCACGATCGGTTGGCACGTGGCCGAGTGATGTCTCAACCTATTGCTCGATTCGGAGAGATCAGCGGTATGATTGAAACGGCTGAAAATCTCGCTCGCGACTATAATATCAGCCGTGAGGCCTGTGATGAGTATGCTCTGATGAGTCATCAGCGGGCAACAGCGGCCTGGGCCGCAGGCAAATTTGATGATGAGCTTGTGCCGGTTGCCATACCGCAAAAGCGCGGCGAACCAGTGATGTTTGATCGAGATGAGGGCTTTCGGCCAGACGCGACCCTGGAGAGCCTGGCGGCCTTGCGTCCCATCGAAGGCGGCGTGGTCACTGCCGGTAACGCCAGCCAGCAAAATGATGCAGCGGCTGCCTGTCTGGTGGTTGCTGAGGATAAGTTGGCGGAGCTAGGACTTGAGCCGATGGGCTGGTTGGTAGGTTGGGCGGCAGCCGGCTGTGAGCCTTCCCGTATGGGCATTGGACCCGTGCCGGCCGTCGAGCGTTTGTTTGCTCGAACCGGTTTAGGCTGGTCTGACATTGACCTGGTAGAGCTCAACGAAGCCTTTGCACCGCAGGTGCTGGCCGTCCTCAAAGGCTGGGGATGGGATGACCGAGACCGTCTGAATGTGAATGGATCGGGTATTTCCCTGGGCCATCCCATTGGTGCTACCGGCGGCAGAATACTGGCCAACTTGCTTCGAGAGCTGCACCGTCGAGAAGGTCGCTATGGACTGGAAACCATGTGTATTGGTGGTGGCCAGGGATTAGCGGCGATATTCGAACGCGCCTGAGATCGGCAGCCCGTCAGCAGGCGCATGCCTGCTACAAATACTCGGGCAGATGGGCGCGAATGTCGCGAGCTGTGTGCTGAACCAGATCGTGGGCCATTTCTGCAACTATGCGCTTTTTAACCTGAGGGCTGATGGCGGCTCGTAACAAACCCAAGAAGCGAGGTGGTGAAATCAGATAGATCTTATGTACCTCCTCGTTGATGGCATTCAACAGCGTGGCGGCGAGTTCCTCGGCGAACTTCCGCTCTTCCTGCAGGTGTGTCTCCCTTTCATGCCCCATCGAATGCCGTCCCTGGCCGCCCGAATCGCGACCAGTCCCAGGCCCATCTGTGGTCAGCTCCAGGTTTTTCAGGCGACTGGCAGGGTGCGAATGCTCCTCCCAGAGATGAAGTTCGCCTTTTTGCGATCGAGTAGTAAACAACTTTGCATGGGCGCCATCTGCGACCATTACCAGGATTGTCATCACGCATTCTCCCTGCCGAAAGGGGACCTAAGAACGAGGGTCGAATTAGAGAGGCAAGGTTAGGCGAGTCAACCGTTTCTAGCGTAGACCCAGATCAAAATTTTCTTGGACTAGATAACCCGTGCAGGGATGTCTGTATAATGGCTGTCGAAACTGCACTCAGGCCTAAGCCAATGTCTAGATATCCGCACAAAGACCTTCCCTTAAAGAAAGCCAAATTCGACAACACCGTGTTCGAAAACAAGAAACCGCCACGCCTGGGTTCTCGTCGTGCGCCATTGAAGTTAACGGTCAAAGACGAAGCGCGCCGTCTCGAGATCGCGGCCATCTGTGCGGACAAAGACTGGTTCTGTGAAGTTTTAATAGATCCGCAAGTGGACGAAGACCTCAGAGATCTGACCTTTTTACAGGACAAGCAGGTGGTCGCCACTACGACTCGACTGGCTGGGCGAAACGATCCTTGCCCCTGCGGCAGTGGTAAGAAATACAAGCAGTGTTGTGCGAAGTAAACCTGTTAAGCGCCGCGCGTGGTAGATCTGTGGAATAACCCGAATGTCGTCATCCTGGGCGCGGGTGCGGCCGGTTTGATGTGCGCCTTGACCGCTGCCCAGCAGGGACGGCGGGTCCTGGTGCTTGAAAGAGCCAACAAGGTCGGCAAAAAGATATTAATGTCTGGTGGTGGCCGGTGCAATTTCACCAACTATGTCGTCGAGGCCGACAACTATATCTGCGGTAATCCGCACTTTCCCAAGGCGGCCCTGAAGCGTTATACCCCTTGGGACTTCATTGCCTTGGTTGAGCTTCATCAAATCCCCTATGAAGAGCGCAAACATACCCAGTTGTTCTGTATAAATTCGGCGCAAGATATTCTTGCCATGTTGCTGCAGGAGTGCGCCAAAGTCGGCGTCCAGATTCAAACCCGGTGTGAGCTGCAAGGGGTTGAAGCTTTTTCAGCTATCGGTTCCTCACGCTATCGTGTTCACGTTTTGGTCGAGGAAACCTCGCGCACCGTCGAGTGTGATTCTCTGGTGATTGCGACAGGCGCTCTGTCTATACCGACCCTGGGTGGCAGCGGTGTAGGTTACGAGCTGGCGGCGCAGTTCGGGCTTAGTGTTACAAATCGTCGGGCGGGGCTGGTGCCCTTGATGTTCAGTGATCACATCCGTGATCTGTGTAGTCGTCTGTCGGGCCTGGCGTTGGAGGTTAATGTCAGCTGCAATGGCCATTCCTTTGTCGAAAATCTGCTATTTACCCATCGTGGTATGAGTGGTCCAGCAATATTACAGATCTCGAACTACTGGTTGCCAGGGGACAGTATCCACCTCGATCTGTTACCAGCAGATGATGCGGCGCTCTGGCTGATCGAGGCAAAACGCGAGCAGCCAGTGGTCCACCTGAAAACTATGCTGACGCACAAACTGGCGAAATCCCTGGTGACTGAATTGCTGGCGCTGTTCTGGCCTGCTCTCGCAGCATCGAGCCTGGCGGATATCACCGACCAACAGCTCCGCCAGATAGGCGAACAATTAAATCACTGGCAGCTGAAACCTTCGGCCAGCGAGGGGTATCGCACCGCCGAAGTCACTCTGGGTGGCGTTGACACAGATGGCATCAGCTCAAAAACCATGGAGGCCAAGGGGCAACCGGGCCTGTATTTCATCGGCGAAGTGCTCGATGTCAGCGGTCACCTGGGTGGCTTTAACTTTCAGTGGGCCTGGTCATCCGGCTACAGCGCCGGCTTGGTGGCGTAAGAGGTTTCAGGCACACCCTTTCTCAAATTCATCGTGCTAAAATGCGCTCGATGCTGCGACTCAACGAAATCAAACTGCCCCTCAATCATTCGACGACCGAGCTGCGCCTGGCGATAGTCGAGCGCCTCGGCATTGAAGCCTCGCAACTGGTGGACTACAGCATTTTTAAGCGCAGCTACGATGCGCGCAAAAAAACCGATATTCTGCTGATCTATCAGATTGATGCAGTGCTGGCGAAAGACCTGGAAGCGAGATTGCTTGCGGCAAATCCCAAGTCCTCTCAGCTACAACCGACCCCTGACTGCCGTTATCGATTCGTCGAGCAGGCCCCGGCCACCTTCCCGTCAGGCGCCCAGCAACGCCCGATTGTCATCGGTTTCGGACCCTGCGGTCTGCTGGCAGCGTTACTGTTGGCGCAGATGGGCTTGAAACCCATCGTGCTTGAGCGCGGTCAGGACGTTCGGCAACGCACCAAGGACACCTGGGGCTTGTGGCGCAAACGGAAGCTCAAGACCGAGTCCAACGTGCAGTTTGGTGAGGGTGGAGCTGGGACCTTCTCTGATGGCAAGCTCTACAGTCAGGTCAAGGATCGACGCCACTTGGGTCGCAAGGTCCTTGAAGAGTTCGTCGAGGCCGGAGCGCCGGCAGAGATATTGATGGTCAGTAAACCCCACATCGGCACCTTCAAGCTGGTGAAGATGGTTGAGAGCATACGGGCTAAAATTATTGCATTGGGTGGTGAAATCCGCTTCGAGCAGAAAGTTAAAACTATCCATCGAGAGCCTGCGCATGAGGGTGGTGTCGATAGGGGCCGAGTTACAGGTGTGACCCTGGCAAGTGGCGAAACCCTGCAGAGTCGGCATATTGTTCTGGCGATTGGTCACAGTGCCCGCGACACTTTTGAGATGTTGCTGGAACAGGGCGTTTATGTAGAGCCAAAGCCATTTTCCATTGGTTTTCGCATCGAGCATCCACAATCGGTCATTGACGAAGCCCGCTTTGGCGAATTTGCCGGGCATCCCATTCTGGGCGCTGCTGACTATAAGCTGGTGCATCACGGTAGTAACGGGCGCAGCGTCTATAGTTTTTGTATGTGCCCGGGAGGCACAGTCGTGGCGGCGACTTCTGAATCTGGCCATGTGGTTACCAATGGTATGTCGCAGTACTCCCGTAATGAACGCAATGCAAATGCTGCCATCGTCGTCGGTATTGATCCAGCGCGAGACTTTCCCGGTCATCCATTGGCGGGCATTGAACTGCAGCGCGAATTGGAGACGAAAGCCTTTGAACTCGGTGGACGAGACTACAGTGCTCCTGCGCAACTGGTAGGCGACTTTCTGGCGAACAAGCCGTCGACAGAGCTGGGGTCTGTGGTGCCTTCCTATAAGCCTGGCGTCGAGCTTGGCGACTTATCAAAGTCGTTACCTGAGTTTGCCGTGCAGGCGATACGCGAGGCGCTGCCAGTTTTCAACCGACAAATTAAAGGATTTGCTATGGAGGATGCGATATTGACTGGCGTCGAAACCAGGACATCCGCGCCTATTTGTATTCGCCGCGGCAAAGATTTTCAGAGCATCAATACGTACGGCTTATATCCGGCAGGCGAGGGCGCTGGCTATGCGGGTGGCATTCTGTCCGCGGGTATCGACGGTATCAAGGTTGCGGAAGCAATCGCATCTGATTTGCTCAATAACTGAAGCCTATTTTTCGCCCCTTATATTTACCGTTAGCTTTTTTTCGGTTGCTGCGATCTGGCGCGTAGCAGCTGGTATAGAGTCTGGATTCAGCGAAATAGTATCAATACCTGATTCGATTAAAAACGCAGCAAAATCTGTATGATCAGAGGGCGCCTGCCCGCAGATGCCGACAACTCGTCCGGCTCGATGCGCACCATCGATGACCATCTTGATCATTTTTTTTACCGCCGGATCTCTGGCATCAAACATTGATTTCAATTCTGAAGAATCTCGATCGATACCTAATACCAACTGTGTTAGGTCGTTAGATCCGATAGAAAATCCATCAAAACGTTTGGCAAATTCATCGACCAGCAGCACATTGGATGGAATTTCACACATAACATAGACTTTCAGGCCCCGCCTTCCACGCACAAGGCCAGCTTCCTCCATCACCTTAAGTACCTTGTCAGCTTCTTTCGGCGTTCGACAAAATGGAATCATGACGACTATATTCTCATAGCCATTCAGCCGTCTGGCTTTTTCAATCGCTTGACACTCAAGCAGGAAACCCTCGCGATAACTGGGATGGTAATACCGAGAGGCGCCGCGCAGCCCGAGCATCGGATTTTCTTCCTGCAGCTCAAAGGCCTCACCACCCAGCAGCTGGCGGTATTCGTTGCTTTTGAAATCGGACATGCGAACAATCACCGGATCAGGGTAGAAAACAGCAGCAATTTTATTCACCGACTCTTGCAGCCGCTCAACGAAATAATCAGCGGGCGATGGATAAGCGGCTGAGAGCGCCATGATCTCTTGGCGAATGTCCTCGTCCATGACGCGCTCGGGATAGAGTAACGCCATGGGGTGGACCTTGATAATACTGGAGATGATAAATTCCAGCCGCGCCAGGCCCACGCCCTGCACGGGTAATGCCCACCAGCCCATGATCGCATCGGGTATTGCCGCATTGATCATGAGTCTCGTTCTCGTAGCCGGCAGTGTCGACAGATCGATTTGCTCCTGGGTGAACTTGAGCGCGCCACGATAGACCTTGCCTGCGTGTCCGAAAGAACAATCCACCGTGATCAAGTCGCCAGTCTTGATAAGGGTGGTGGCATTACCCGTGCCGACAATGGCGGGAACGCGAAGCTCGCGGCTGACGATCGCTGCGTGGCTGGTGGTGCCGCCGGTATCGGTGATAATCGCTGCAGCTTTTCGCATCAGTGGCAGCCAGTCAGGATCGGTGCGGTGCGTCACTAAAATACTGCCGCTGGGAAATACGTCAGGATCCCCTGGATTGCCGATATAAACTGCCGTGCCGCTGGCAATGGCGTTGCCCACGCTTGCCCCGGTAAGCAGCTCGTCACCGGGTTCTTGCAGTGAGTAGTGAAATAAAACACCCCTATTGCGGCCAGACTCGACCGTCTCGGGTCTGGCTTGAAGAATATACAGGCGCTGATTTCTCCCATCTTTAGCCCACTCGATATCCATCGCGCAACCATAGTGGCGTTCGATCTCGAGCCCCCATCGAGCCAATTTAAGTACTTCCTCATCGGCCAACACAGTTTGGTTGCGCTCCGCGGCAGAGGTGTCGACAAGGTGAGTCTTGCCTTGATCGCTATAAATCATTTTCACCAGTTTGCTGCCGAGGCTTCTGCTGATGATCGGCAGCCGGTTTTCAGCTTTCGCGTCGGCAGAATTCAGGAAGCGCTTGTCCACCAGATACTGGTCAGCGACGACCGCCCCCTGAACCACGGTTTCACCGAGACCCCAGGCAGCACTTAATTCGATCACTTGATTGAAGCCGGAGCCAGTGTCGAGGGTGAACATGACGCCGGCAGCGCCGAGGTCGGCGCGTACCATGGCCTGAACTCCGACGCTCAGGGCGACTTCCGTATCACTGAAGCCGTTTTCCTGGCGATAGACGATCGCCCGGTCTGTGTACAGTGAGGCATAGCAATGATGCACGGCACTCAGCAGGGCAGCATCACCGGAGATATTGAGATAGCTCTCGTGCTGCCCCGCGAAACTGGCTTCTGGAAGGTCTTCGGCGGTGGCAGAGCTGCGCACAGCCACATCTGCCTGGCCGGTGCGTTCACAGAGTGCCCGATAAGCACTCGTGATCATGGTTTTTTCCGAGTCATTGAAGGTGGCATTCAGTATCTGCTGGCGAATCCATTCGCCGCTCGCCGCGAGGGTTCGATCGCCGGCTCGATAGGCAGAGAGACAGGCATTGATGGCCTTCGGCAGATGATTGCGTGCCATGAAGGTTCGAAACACAGCCGCGCTGATCGCAAAACCCGGCGACAAACTGGCATCAATCGATTTTGCCAGGCGGGTCATCTCGCCGAGGCTCGCGTTCTTGCCGCCCACCTTAGGCAGATCCTCGCGAGTGAGGTTCTCAAACCAGATAATGGGTGGCAACGGCGTCTCCTCGTGTTCCTGCCTGCCTGCATTTCTGCCGGCTTGTGTTTCTGCCGGGTTTGCTTATCCAGTGGCAGCTTTTCAAGCTGATACTAGTCGTCCTTGTCCCTTCTCGGCTTGACTGGCATCAGGAGTTTCTCCTGGCTGGATAGTTGAGGTTGGGGATTATCCAATCAATGTTCTGTTGAGATCGGGTACTATTGGTGCAGCAGAACTACCTTGAAGGTGTTGGGGTGGTGTGAATTCAACAAGTTAGTGAACGGTAACTCCATGGCGTCGTCGCAATTTTCCAACCTCGGGCTTTCGGCCAGCATCGTGCAGGCCTTGAGCGACCGCGGCTATGAGACACCGACGCCGGTTCAGCAACAGGCGATTCCAGCGATACTGGCGGGCCGGGATGTCCTGGTAGCAGCCCAGACCGGAACGGGGAAAACGGCTGGTTTTGTCTGCCCGGTGTTGCAGCACCTGCTCGCGGGCCAAGCAGCAGGACCGAACCAGGTTCGGGCCCTGATTTTGGCGCCGACCCGGGAACTGGCGCTGCAGATTGGCAGCAGCGTCAAGGCCTACAGCCAGCACCTGAGTTTACGCTCAACGGTGGTGTATGGTGGGGTCAAGATTAACCCGCAAATGATGCTGCTCAGGCGCGGTATCGACTTGTTGGTAGCAACTCCCGGTCGCTTGCTGGATCTGGCGGCACAAAATGCGGTGCAGTTCACCGAGCTTGAGGTGCTGGTGCTGGATGAGGCAGACCGAATGCTGGACCTTGGCTTCAGCCGCGAAGTCGATGAGATATTGCGCCAGCTACCCAAGCGAAGACAGAACCTGATGTTTACGGCAACATTTCCCGAGGCCGTCAGGCGGCTCGCGAAAACACTGGTCCACAATCCGGTTGAGATTATTATCAGTCCGGAGCAGACCACCGCCAGAACCGTTAAACAGTGGATTTATACCGTCGACAAGAGACAGAAAGCCGCATTGCTGGTGCAGCTGATGATGGACCACCAGTGGCAACAGATCCTGGTGTTTACCAAAACCAAGGCAGGTGCCGACCAGCTGACCCGATACCTGCATGATCGCGGTATCAGTGCTGCCGCCATCCATGGTGACCGAAGCCAGGGACAGCGGCTGGAAGCCTTGAATGCGTTCAAGAAAGGTGAATTTCAGGTGCTGGTGGCCACGGATGTGGCAGCCCGGGGTCTGGATATACAGCAACTGCCCCAGGTGGTGAACTTTGATCTGCCCAAGGTTGCCGAGAACTATGTGCACCGAATCGGCCGCACCGGCCGCGCTGGTTCTTCGGGCGAGGCTATTTCACTGGTCAGTGCGGACGAAATTGATGCATTGAAAGGCATCGAGCGCTTGATCCAGCAGATACTGCCGCGACAAGTCCATGACGATTATTACCCGGACCACCAGGTGCCGGCCTCCGGTTCCGTACCTGGTGTGATCAAGCCCAAAAAACCGAAGAAGTCGAAGAAGCCATATCAAGCCCAGGCAGGCGCCAGGCCAGGAGGTTCAGGTACCGCTCCGAGGCGAAATAAGGCTGCGCCCGGGTTGGCAAAGAAACGTCGCGCCCTGCCACGCAAAGGCGGCAGGCCGGGCACCCGTCAGTCAGGACCGACCCACCGATAAGGTTTCAGTTACTGACCTTGTCTGGCGTCGACAGTGCAAGTATCAAACACAAACGATTCAGCCTGCCAGAATGATCGCCGTTCAGGTCCGAAGCTGCTGATCGGGTCAAATAGAGTTTCAAGCACTTTTCGATCCAGGATCGATATGATTAACTGTAGCGGGAAAAGCCTGGGAGGTTGTTCAAGGGCGACCGCCGAATACTGTTGATAGGTGCTTAGGTGCTCAACCGCCTAGTGGCAGAATACGCCGCCGCCATTCAGGGTGTAATTGTTGGTATCAGTTATGAGGTTGAGCCGTCTGCAGCCCTCTTTTAGGCCTGAGTCACTCAACCCTTATTAAACTAGGCTTGAAATCCAGGCTTGAAATCCAGGCTTGAAATCCAGGCTTGAA
>JAYODE010000057.1:0-2109 GCA_038106185.1 Gammaproteobacteria bacterium
TTACTGCTAATGTTTTACTGCTAATGTTTTACTGCTAATGCTCTCGTTCCAATGCTCAATACTTTCCACACCAGCGCTCATGTCTTACCAGGCATAGGCTTCAGGCGCCTGTCCACAAGGCGGAAAAATGTCATTCAATCGCTGACAGGTCGAGTCATCGAGACGAATCTCAGGTGCAGCAAGCACGCCGTTCAATTGCGCCAGGCTGGCCGGACCTATGATAGTCGACGCAATACCGGGTTGACGCAATAACCAGGCAATGGCGATCAGGCTGGGGGACTCGCCCAGTTCTGCGCAAAGCTGCTGGAATTGCTCCAGCTGCGGGCTGAGGCGCGTCCTTGCGGTTTGCATGTCCTGTGACTGCCGACGCCCCGGCTCGCCCTGCTGCTCGGCCAATAAGCCACCCGCCAGTGGGCTCCAGGGAATGAGTCCCAGGCCATATTCACGACAAGCAGGCAGCACTTCCAGTTCAGCTCGACGTTCGATCAGGTTATAGAGGCTTTGTTCAGAGATCAGACCCAATTGATGACGGACACTTGCCTTCTCGTTAGCCTGCGCAATCGCCCAGCCCGGAAAATTGCTGGAACCCACGTAGGTAATCTTTCCTTGAGCAATGAGCCGCTCCATGGCCTGCCAGATTTCCTCTATGGGTGCAGAGCGATCGATATGGTGCATTTGATAGAGCTCGATATGGTCAATACCAAGACGTTGCAAACTGGCATCGCAGGCCATCTGAATATGCCGTGCCGACAAGCCTCGGTCATTGATATCCTTCGACATGGGTTCATGCACTTTGGTGGCAACAATGAGTCGTTGGCGCCGGGATTTGTCTTGAGCGAACCACCGGCCCAGAAGACTTTCCGTCGCGCCGACGCCAAGACTACCGCCATACTGGTTCGCCGTATCGATAAAATTGATACCGGCTGCCACCGCTCGATCCAGCATTTCAAAGGCGACTGCTTCCGGCGTTCGCGGTCCGAAGTTCATGGTGCCCAGGCATAACTCACTGACTCTCAGCGCTGAACGTCCTAATTGGCGATACTTCATCATCTCAATTCCAGTGTGTTGATATTGGCGTCAGTTAGGGCGCCCGCAAGGTGGGGCCGGTCACCAGCACTTCACTTGAGTCGGCTACACAATGTTGCACCAGTCGCTGGGCTTGCGCAGACAATCGCTTGTAGTCTTGATAGGTTATCCCCGGCACGACCGGTTCTCTGAACCAGGGCGCATAGATCTCCAGGTTCGGAATGGCACGCATGCTGTCCGAAATATTGGGGGTTCCACCATGCCAGGCACGAACATCGCGGATCATGATACTACCCGCAGGCATTGGGCAGACTGTACTCAACCGCATCCATTCTGGCTCATCATCGAGTCCCGGTATTTGCATGCGCGAACGCTGAGTACCTGGAATCTGTCGAGTGGGGCCATTCAGTTGAGTGACATCCTGTGGCAGAAAATTGACACATACATAGGGACAGGGCAGATCTCGAATACTCATCTGCCCAAGAGGATCATAAAACGCACTGAAAGGACTGCGCTTGTCATCAACCCAGTCACGAACGTCAGAGTGCAACGGCTGGTAATCCACCGCGCCCGGCAAACAAAAGTCGCCACTGGCGGCTCTGAGCGTATAGTGGGTTGAGCCGAAGATGCCGTTAAGCAAAACAGTCACCGCCGGAATATCCAGCAGCATCTGCCAGGCCGGATGATGGAGCTGACTGCGGGTTAGGCTGGATCCGCCGAAGGAATATCGATGGGACCCTCGGTTACCTTTATGGTCTTGGTCCAGATCCACAATCTGCTGTGCAACTTCGTCACAGCCCAGCGCCAGTATCTCGACCTGCTTAGGATTGAGAATGTCTCTGACCGCGACAAAACCATCCCTGTGAAACAGGGCGACGGCCCTATCGACATCGTCAGGCGCGAGGATTTGTAGCCCCTTTATGCCATTGTTTGCGGTCAAGTGTTGTCGAAGCTCGATAACTCGAGGATCATCCTTTTGTGTGCCAAACCATCCGGTAAGACTTGTCGAATTTTTCATGGAATTGATACTTTTATCGAGTTGAATCTTTTATTTAAGTTGAATTTTACATTGAGGTGAATCTT
>JAYODE010000057.1:2209-4539 GCA_038106185.1 Gammaproteobacteria bacterium
CTTTTATCGAGTTGAATCTTTTATTTAAGTTGAATTTTACATTGAGGTGAATCTTTCAATGGACCTGCATTGAATCGATCAACCGGAAACAACGATCTGCAGGGCCTTATTCTGCGAGATAGACATATCGGTCAACAGCAATTGGACAGAGTCGATTCTTTTGAGTCGCCGGCTACTTTATTACAGCCCTCGAAGCATGGGAAGCGCGAGACGCTCGCAGCTCAAGCACCTCTCCTTCGGCCACTGCAGCGTTCAAGGCATAGCAGGTTGCGTCATCGATCGAATAGACCCCGGTTGCGACATGGGGATACTGATCACTGATGTGATGTATTTCGACTCGATGCGGTCCCGGCACAGGTCCCTGTTCCGCTGCTATTGTGAAGCGCCCATCGGCTGATCGATTGGCCATTACCCGAGCGATAGGCGCTTGTGGATCTTCAGGAATCAGCGTTATCCAGAACAAACCCATTGCACTGCCATCCAGCGTCGCCCTGCCCTGCACCGCAATGCGTTTTTTATTGGTGAGCAAGCCACTACTGCGCAACCATTTCAGCATCAGCCCAGGCCACTCGCCGAAATCAGGGTCACCGGACCCAAGGCCAGCACCGTGCTCGCCATATCCAAAGACGTGCAACTCTGACTGCACGCCATGGGCTGCCAGGGCGCGATAGAACAAAAGAGACTGATCTGACGGTACAATGCTGTCCTGGTGCGAGTGCACCAGAAAGGTCGGCGGCGTGTCAGCCGTGACCCGTTCATCTGTTGAGAAATATTCCTCTGCCTTGCGGCCCCGTTTTGCGCCGCTGGTGACGGCATAAACAGGCACCAGAAAATCCGGCCGACTGCTGACTCGCTCAACCGGATCTGGGGAATCTTTGACACCTCTGTCGTAGCCTGTACCCACGGCTGTCACTAGATGACCGCCGGCCGAAAATCCCAACATGCCAATACGGTTCGGACTGATTCCAAACCCTGAGGCATTGGATCGCACCACACGCATGGCACGCAAACCATCCAGCAATGATATCTCGGTAGAATATTTAGGCCCGACTCGATTTCTGAGAACAAACGCGGCGATACCTCGACGATTTAGCCAGCGCGCGACCTGCAAACCTTCATGATCAGACGCCAGTATTCGATACCCACCGCCGGGATTAACGACAATGCCGGTGCCTGTCGCCATCGAAGCATTCGGCAAGTGAATCGAGATGGCCGGCACGTCTGTCAAGGCCTGACCCTCGGCGCCGGGCGCGCCGGCTGGCCAAAGCAACCTTTCCTCGCTATCGCTGACTACTCGCCCCTCTGTATCAGGCTCTCTTACCATTTTTTTCAGGACCTTTGTCTCACGCTCCTACCGGTAGCGCACCACTAAATCTTTGAATCAATTGGCGTGATAGGCTCAACCTGTGCCTCGATAATGACGGCAGCGTTAAGGCAAAGGTCTTCGCGCCAACGCTCGTTTGCGATAGCACGCGCCCGATGCCATTTGTGAAGTGACCACTTTAGCTCACGAGCCCATCAGTCTGCCTCGATCGTTCGAGTCTAAGCCAGCTACTAATGTCGCGTCCTTCGCATCAGAAGTCAAACGCTTAGCCTTCGACTCTGAGCTTTCCCTGTTCTTTCACTCAGGGTCTTTCACTCAGGGTATTTCACTCAGGGCCTCTCGCCCAGAGTCTTTCGCACAGAGTCTTTCGCCCAGAGTCTTTCAATCAGCGCCTTTTGCTGAGGGACACCTAAGGGTTTCTCTCGCAGCGACTATAGGTAAAACTTTATTCCAGAATGCTACGGAGCATCCAGGCGGTTTTTTCATGGAGATTCAGGCGCTGGGTTAACAGGTCTGCAGTTGGCTGATCTCGAAGCTTATCCACAAGCGGCAGCAGTTTTCGTGCGGTTCGCGCCGTGGCCTCCTGGGCTGCAACGAGATATCTCACCATGTCCATCGCCTCAGGGTTGCCCTCAACCTCACTGATGGAAGTGAGTTTCGTGAACTCTTTATAGGTGCCTGGTGCCGGATAGCCCAAAGCACGAATCCGTTCCGCGATGAGATCCAACGCCTCCCACTGCTCTGTGTACTGACCCATAAACATCAGGTGCAGACTGTTAAACTGCGGACCGGTGACGTTCCAGTGGAAATTGTGGGTCATCAGATAAAGTGTATAGCTGTCTGCCAGCAGGGCAGACAAACCCTGCACTATCTGTTTACGATCTCTGGTATTGATACCTATATCGATTTCTGTGACGACGACGGGATTATCTTTGCTGCGCATCGCATGGGCTCCTTAATCTGAATCAGTCTGAATCGGTCCTGTGGGGTGTGTTGCTTGTCACTG
>JAYODE010000057.1:4639-16234 GCA_038106185.1 Gammaproteobacteria bacterium
TTGTCACTGGTGCTATAAGCCAAGAAACTATCGCCCGTGCATACCCAGTAGGCTGCGTCCCAATTGTCATGATCGCAAATGGGTCATGGGCATTGATCGGCGGCGTGGGCTGGTTTAGGGGTCGGTCTTTTTGCGCAGTGTACGTGGGGCTTTAGACTACAATTTTGATCCTGCGCAGCCCGGCGGCATTTATTCGCAAGCGCGCGGTCAGCAGGCTTGAATGAATGCCAAGCGCACAGACTCAGCCTGCGGCAATCCTGGTGCCTTCTGTCTGAGGGTTCAACCGGACCAATGCCTGGTCGCTAGTCACCCCTGGGCGACAATACCCGCTCGCAACAAGGCGTCCAGATCTTCCGCCAAACCGGCTTCCTGCAATATATCTCGCGTATCCTGACCGATGGTGGGACCAAAGCCGGCAGTCGTCGTCGGAGTTCCGGAAAAAATTGGCGCTGGCCGTACTTCTCTAACTAGGCCTGCGACGGGATGGACTCGCTCATAGAAAAGACCATTCGCCTGGATCTGGGCATCACTCGGTAAGTCTTTCAGGTTTCTCGCGTGCGCGAAGGGCACATGCTCTGCATCCAGCTTGTCACTGAGCTCAGCCAATGTCATATTTTTGGTCGCCTTGGCAATCGCTTTTCCAATCGCGTCGACATAGGCTTCGCGATGCTGCTGACGGCTTTTGAGGGTATTAAAGCGTGAATCTGTGGCTATTTCCGTCAACGACAAAGCTCGACAAAGCCCGGCGAATTCGTGATCAGACAAGGTCATTATGGCGCCCCAGCCATCAAGGAGCTCAACAACGGTACCCGCTGCGCGAATCGCTGGGTGATGCTCTACATCGTCACCGAGCAAGATGTCATCCGCACCTGCATCTGGCCAAAGAAATGCCACCGCCGTATCGAGCATCGACAATTCTATGTGTTGACCGACACCGGATTTTTCGCGGGCATACAGGGCTGCGGTGATCGCCTGGAATCCGGTATAGGCGGTCAGCTTATCCATTAATAGCTGATTGACTTGCTCTGGACCCGCGCCACGCTTCTGGCCCTGCACGTGAGCAATACCCGAGTACATTTGAATAATCGGGTCATAGGCTCGCTTGCTGGCTGTCGGTCCAGACTGACCAAACCCGCTGATAGACAGAAAGATGATACGTGGGTTGATTAACGCCAATTGTGTGTAACCCAGTCCCAGCCTATCGATCACTCCTGGCCTGAAATTTTGCACAACAACATCGACGGTGGCGGCGAGCTGTTGGATTAATTCGATGCCACGCTGGGTCGACAAGTCAACGGCGATTGAGCGCTTACCACGATTCAATACATGGAAGGAACCGGAATAGCCATTGCGCTTGCTACCGACATTACGCTGAATGTCACCTGTCAGTCTTTCAACCTTGATCACCTCTGCGCCTTGATCAGCAAGCATGGCACCTGTTAAGGGACCTGACACTACGGCGGATAAATCCAATACTTTGACGCCTTCCAGGGGACCCATATGACACTCCACAACGACCGTTTAGCCCGCGCTCAGCACAGGACTTCAATTTTTGTAATATGAATAAGGCTCACCGGCTCAGCTTCCTGGCTCCCCGCCCTCGTCAAAATACCTTTGGAATGAACAGCGTCTTTAACTATGCTTGGCACCAAGGTTGAGCAACTACCTTAGCTTCCTGGGTTAGGCGCCAGCCTCAGACGCCATCAACTCAGTAACCGATAACGCCAGATCATAGCGTTCCTTGGCAACCTGCAACATTCCATTAGCAAACTGAGGATGTTCTTGCAGTATTCGACTGAAATCTTTCTTGCTTAAAACAAACAGATCACAAAGAGTCTTGGCCCTGACGTCAGCGGTTCGCGCGGCAGCCAGCAACAGACCCACTTCGCCGAAGAAATCCCCGTCTTTCAATTGGCTGACAACCTGACCAAAGGATTGCAGCACCTCAACCTCACCACGACAAATAAAATACATTTCGTTGGCGATCTCTCCTTGCCGAATGATGGTCTCACCGGGAGCGACACTGAGTGGACGTAAGGCCAAAATAACGGCGTTTAAAAGCAGAGGATCTGCGCCCTTGAACAAGGGAGACTCTTCCAGGACATCCGGTGTAACAACCTCAAACCATCGCCGACCGTCCTTTTCCAATAATTCGTAAGCTGACTTGGGACCCCAGGAATTTCGAGCGTAATTTGGAAAGTCGCTTACCGGCGTGCTGTCCCAGTGATCCAACAGCGGTTGGGCGATTCGCCAGGCAGCCTCAACCAAGTCGCCACGGGAGAATAGGGTCGCATCGCCGCGAGAGCAGGCATACAGCATCACTTCATAGCCGGTATAGCGTGATGCTTTAAATGCATCACCATAATTGAAGCTCATGTCAACCGTTTGCAATTGCATCGTCGGTCCAGGTGTCTTCGCCTGAAACAGTAACTCTATCCCCTGAGCAGGCTGTATATGAAACACCAATCGGTTCGACGTGAGATGTTGAACGCCGGTACCCTGAAACACTCTCTCTGGTGGCTTTTTAAATTCGATGACAATTTCCGTACCCCTTTTCCAAAGCGCCTTGCCTGAGCGCAAATAGATCGGCACGCCTTGCCAACGCCAATTGTCAATTTGTAGTTTTGCCGCGGCAAAAGTCTCAGTTTTAGATTCAGGATCCACGTCGGGCTCCTGTCGATAACCGGGTTTGTCGACCTGCCCCTGCTCGTCAAAGGACGGTCCATACTGACCACGAACAACGTTCTCCCGAACTTCATCGTCGGTATAGATACGAACTGATTCCAGCAGCTTTGCTTTCTCATTACGAATCGAGTCCGCATCAAAAGACCCGGGTGGTTCCATACAAATATAAGATAGCATCTGAAACATATGATTTTGCATCATGTCTCTGAGTACGCCTGATTGATCGTAGTAGCCACCCCGACCCTGAACATCCACCGCCTCACAAACATTGAACTGGATGTTGTCGATATGATGCTTATTCCACAGCGGCTCGAACATACCATTTGAAAATCGAAAGGCTAACAAATTTTGTACAGTCTCCTTACCGAGGTAATGGTCTATTCGATATATCTGCTCTTCCTTCCAATATTTCAGGATCTCATTATTGAGATTCAAGGCTGATTGCAAATTCGTACCAAAGGGCTTCTCAACAATGATTCGCTTCCAGCCACTCCCTTCCTGAAACCCGGCTTTATACAGGTTTTCACACAAATCACCGAAGAATCTCGGCGCCATGGCGAAATAGAACAGAACGTTACCACCGGCTTGGTATTCTGCATCCAGCGCATCGACAGTTTTTTTAAGGCGCGTAAATCCTTCAACATCGATATTAGCGCTTTCAAAATAGAAGCGTTCCAACAACTGATCACAGACCTCTTCATCGAATTCTTTACGGGTATGAAACGCTCGCAAACCCGTCTCTTGGCTCGCCATTGACTCGCGGAACTGCGCATTGCTGATTTCACTTCGACCCGTGCCGAGGACCGCAAAATTCGGTGACAATAAATCATCACAGGCCAAGTTATACAAAGAAGGGACCAGCAATCGCTTAGTCAGATCACCGGAAGCGCCAAAGATGATCATGACACAGGGCTCGCTGAGGGGATTCTCGGACCTTGCGGCGTTACTCAAAGACCCTTGATTTAGTTGGTCGGACATCTTACATACCTTTTCTGTGGAATTAGATTTGAGGGCTTAGCATCTGTAGAAATAAGCATTTTTTGACTATCTCAGTACAAAATATCTGTACAGAATAAAATGCCCTCAAATCGTTAGATAAAGTAACCAGATCACATCGCAGACTCTGCTTTCATGGCCAATGAAACGCCTGCTATTTGGCTCCACCGCGAGCCTTCCCATCGTTAAAACGAGCTCTCAGGAGCTTGAAGCGCCGGTTTCCTTCGCAAGCAGCACCCCTTGCTCTCCAGCCAGTCAAAAGACTGGCCGAAGGACGCTGACGATTACTCTGACTCAGGTTTGGGCGACAACAAGTAGCCACATATGATGAGCCACAGCATGATCACAACTTCAAAGGTAATGAATACCGTCGCCAATTCTGCACCATGAAAACTCCAGGCAATTAATCGCATCACGGCTGCAGCGCCGAGGAGACTGGCTCCAGCGTTAAGCAACAATGAGCTTGACTTGAGCGCCCCCAAAAAAATAAACCCGGCACTACAGAGGAAGAACGCGCCCAGGTCACCAATTTGAGTACTCAGCGCCATCCCCTCTAAT
The DNA here is from genome assembly GCA_038106185.1 of Gammaproteobacteria bacterium. Classification (GTDB taxonomy): domain Bacteria; phylum Pseudomonadota; class Gammaproteobacteria; order Pseudomonadales; family Azotimanducaceae; genus UBA4582. The sequence goes on from JAYODE010000057.1 coordinate 8,879, forward strand.
AAGGGCATGCCAAGACTTGCGGCTGCGCTTTCAGGGTTAAAAATAAAACCGATCGCATTGTTTAGCATCACGAGGCCAGGAATGGCCGCGATAACTTGCACGACTTTTCGATTCATAGATTGATCCTCACATACATTTTATCGTTGTTGACTTACTTTGCTCATCTGTACCCATGGACTAACAGTGCTTTCATTCTGACCGACTTAATTGGCTACCTGCTGCAGAAAACTCAGGTCTTCTGCTGTTGCCGTCGCGCATTCAAAAATTGTAACAGGGTCAGGGTCTCACCGGGTTCCATCCTGCCAATCGGCGAGTTACTGTAGGTTGACATCAAAACCTTACCGCTTTGACTCAGGATGAACTCACTGGGTTGGATAAAGCCCCTCGTATCATCCCACCAGGCTCCCAACCGATCGGCATCACGCCTGGTAACACCACAAGCGACCGGAAAACCCAGCGGGCTGGCGACTTCTCGCGTCGCCTCGACCGAGTCAACGCTTGCGGCAATAATCCGTGCGCCCTGCTCTTCGAACGCAACACGGCGCTCCTCATAGCCAGCTAACAGCCGGCGACAATAGGGTCACCAATGTCCTCGATAGAACAGTACTATTGTGAGTGGCGTAGAGAGGTCGTCAGGTAGCAGACAGGACCCACCATCCACGAGTTCGAGTCGCATGGCCGGAAAGGCGTCGCCCGGTCCAAGCTTGCTGGCTTGCCGAACGGTATTCTGATCACTCATTTTCAATCCCCTCGATGACTGAGAACTGGCAGTGTGTAATGATCGGTGGGCACTTGCAAGTCGGTTTTAGCGCCGCCGAGGGTCGGCGAGGGATTGCCCCCGTGATTAATCTGATCAGGCATTTTTAGCTGCCAGCATCGTCAAGATAGCTGACAGCCATGGTCTAGTCGGGCAAAGTAAGCACTTTTGAAGAGAGCAATTCCATGGACTATCTGTCAGTCAGTGAAGCACAGCAACAATCCGGCTTGAGGTTGGTACTAACCCGCGGCGTGCCGGGCCCCTGGAGTGAAGCAGCGAAAGCCATTTTTGACCTACGACAAGTCGCGTACCAAGCCGTCGAACAACAGGGCGGGCGACGTAACCCCGAGCTGGTTGCCTGGACCGGACATCGTAACGCCCCCATCGCACTCTACAACAACGAGCCGCCCAGAGTGCGCTGGCTGGAAATTTTAGACTTGGCAGAAAGACTCGGCAGCGGCGCTTCGCTCGTTCCTAGCGACATGAATGCGCGCATGTTCATGGTCGGGTTGATCAATGAGATCGCCGGCGAAAGAGGCTTTGCCTGGAATGCGCGGCTACTGATGCTGAACGCCGGGTTTGTTGCTCAAGGCCCTGATGTGATAGACAAAAACCCCATGTATAACGAATATCAGTATGATGCCCACAAGGTCAGTCTGGCGCGGCAGCGGGTTATAGATTTCCTGAATTTTCTTACTGACCATATCAAAGCCCAGTCTGCGCGAGGCTCGGCTTTTCTGGTTGGCGATCAGCTCACCGCCGCCGACGTCTATTGGGCCTGTTTCTCAAATATGTTGGAGTCTCTACCAGCTGAGCAAAACCCTATGCCTGATAGTCTTCGCCGAAGTTGGGCGGTACTGGCAAACTCTATTGACGGGTATGATTCCATTCTTATTCAGCAGCGGGACATGACTTATACGCGCTATCTACGCCTGCCCCTTGATTTTTAGGATCGCAACAGATCAGTCATAAAGGGCGCGAGGCAGCTAAGATCAAACTCGCTGGCATTTTCCCAAATATGCATTTCTGTCATGGCGAACCCAGGTATGGGCGCGGCCCCCAAACGATGGAACAGATAGGTACCGGACTTGGCGGCAAGCGCGTGATGTCGTTTTGTCAGCGCCTCTGGATCGCCCTTCAGATACAGCTGAAAAAGATTCACCTGGGGCGGCGCGGGGTTAACAATGACCCGATCAAAGGCCCCCAGTATACCGGCAATCTCTCGAGCACGAGAGATCCAGCCTTCCATCAACGGTAAGCGTCGCTGCAACCCTAAGCGCGCCGCTGCGACAAAAGGTGCCTGGGTATAGAGGTTACCCCCGTAGCGGCGCTGCCAGACTCGACTGTGCTGAATGAATTCAGCTGTGCCAATCAACAGACATCCGGCGAGACCGCCCAGATCTTTGTAAAAAGAAACGTAGACACTGTCAAACAGAGCCGCAATCTCTGCCAAGGTCTTGCCGTAGAAACTTTGGCACTGCCAGACTCGAGCGCCATCCAGATGAATAGGAATGCCTTTGCCTCGCGCCCAACGACTCAGCTTCGTAAGGTCCCGCCAGGGAGGCAGCAGGCCGCCCAAGGGTCGTGCCGGCAACTCCAGGATGATAGCCCCGGGGGTTGCCCCCAGTCTTTCAAAATCATCGAGAACGAGCAGGCGATCACGAATTAATTCGGGCCCACCGAACTGCAACCGTTTGATATTGTGCAGAAACTGATAGCCCATATGCTCTGCAAATTCGAGATGGGCGCTGGGATGCATGGCAACCGTGTAGTTTCGTGATTGGTCACAGTGGATGCGCAGGGCAATCTGCTGCGCCATGGTACCTGATGGCATAAAGACCGCAGCAGGCTTGCCGAACATTGCGGCAATCTCTGCCTCAAAATCCTCCAGATAATCACCTGCGCCATAGACGTCCGGCAGTTCATCCCCTTCCAGTGAGTCGGCAATCTCACGCAGGCTTGTGGCAATGGACTGAGATACACCATGACCCGGCAGACGATTACGGCATTGCTGAAAGAGTTGTCGAGCGTCCATCATCCTTCCTTGCCTTTTACTCGGCTATCGCTAACTTTATGGCGCCAATCACTGAAGCGCGAGTGAACGCCTCTGGTGAACAAGGATGAATAATCTTCCAGTACATCTACCCCGTAAAGAATGGCGACGATCAACACCGAAAGTTTGATGGCGACCAGCTCACCGGCAATCGCAACAGAGACGCCCACAGCCGCAAGCGCCCAAATCGTCGCTGCTGAGGTCACACCGACCACTATGCCATCTTTCGCCAACATCACTCCGGCACCAAGAAAGCCGACGCCCGTGACAACCTGACCGATAATTCGTGAAGGGTCAGTGGCATCATTGGTCAAATGCAAAGCGAGCGCGATAAACAGATAAGTTCCCAATACAATTAACGCTGAGGTTCGAATGCCTACGGGCTTACCCCGCAGTTGCCGTTCAAGTCCGACAATGAGGCCGCACAGAATGGCGGCACCGACTTCAGACCAGAGAAAGGGGGCGATGGCAAAAAGTTGTTCGATATTCATAGCTGTCTCTACAAGATCTCATCAAGAAGGACCTGAAATTATCAGGTCAAGCGGTCCAGGGCTGTAATCAGCGCACTAATATCGGCCGTATCGTTATAGTGGGCCAGCGACAGGCGCAGCACGCCTTTTTTGGGATCAATACCCACAGCGTCGAGTACTCGGGGCGCATAAAAATGTCCCGCTGAGCACAAGATACCTGTAGCGCACAACTCTCGGCTTAATAAGCCTGGCTCTCTGTCTTTGACGTCCAGTGCCAACAATGGACAACGATCCGCATCGACTGTTCGCGCGCCCAGTAGCCGAATGTTGGACTGACCTTGCAGATAATCAAACAGCGGCTGGATGAGGGTGCTTTCATGCTCGTGCCAGAGGCGACTGACAGACCGACATGCCTGACCAAGGTCTGACTCCAGATTGTGATAAGTCGCCAACGCCTGGACATAGTCGAGCACCGCACCTGCTGCGCCTACCTGCGCATGGTCAGGACCGGCAGGCACCATCAATTCGGCAACATCAAGGGTATCCTTGAAGAAGTGTCCCTGTTTCGGCAGCTGCTCTAACAGGGGTTCACGGATGACCATAACGCCCTGGTGGACGGAGAATACCTTGTACAGACTGAATAGATAAATGTCGGCACCCAAGGCATCCAGATCAGGAATATCGTGGGGTACATAAGAAACGCCATCAACGAGACTGAAGGCGCCATGGGCCTTGGCCAGCGAGACAATCAAGGGAATATTATTGCGCGTCCCGGTAATGTTTGAGCTATGGGGTACACAAATCAAACGGGTTCGGCTGCCGAAGAGTGCCGGTAACTTATCAGTATCGAGCAAGCCAGTATCTGGCTCGACACGCCACTCAACAAGCCTTGCACCCGCCGCGACCACCGCACGACGCACGGCGCCCGTATTAGATTCGTGATCCTGATTCGTCACAATCACTTCATCACCAGGTTTTAGCCATTCTCGAAACGCGCTTGCCAGTACGTAACAGTTCTGCGTCGTCGAAGGACCAAAACCCAGCTCGTGGGGCGCTACATTCAATGCACTGGCCCAGCGTTGCTTAGAAGCTCGCATTCGAGCCTGCCCCATCTCGCTTGCGCCATAAGGATTGCCGGGCTGTACTTTATGCGCGGCATAAAAATGGGTCAGCGCATCAATGGTCTGTTGGCAAGGAAAGGACCCGGCCGCGGCATCAAAGGCATGACCTTCAATTCGAAATTGATCCCCATAGGCGGGGAACTGCTGACGAACAAAATCAAGATCTAATTTCATAGTATTGGCTACTGACTGCGAGGTTAAGGGCGGTTAACAAACCGCATGTTCTTGTATTTCCTGTGAGATTACCAGCTGACATCTCTTGCCTGTATCGAGGGTTAAGGGTTCTGATTAAGACGCCAGTCGTAGTCAGTAAACGTGATTCTCAGAGTGCCAAGCTGCAACATTTGAATCTGTTCCGCCGTCAGATCTAACGCTTCACGATAATGGATAAAAAAGTCCTCGAGTCGCTTAAATTGCGACCCGCCTTCTTCGAAATCATCGCGATACCAATTGAAAATAGGTGATACCTCCAAGCGATTCTCCACCAGCCGGTTTCGACTTCTGTCGCGCAGAAAATCCTGGGTCTGATCCTCCAGCTGGCTTTCCAGCCGTATTTCGTCATAGGCTTCTGCGCGCAGCGCCGGGCAACCTATACTGGCACAGTTAACGGCAAAGTGAATTCTTGGCTCTCGGTAACCCGCTTCACCCCTTATCAAGCGATGCTCTATGTCATCCAGAGAACGGGTTTCCTCCAGCAGCGGAATAAAGGCTCGGCGCCAAGGCGAGCGAAAGATACTACCCAAGTCCTTGATGGAGTTCAGCTTTGGGTAAGCGGTCAGGATCAGTTCCACCGTCCAGGCATTGTAGGCGTTGATCAAAAAGGCCAGTTGCGCCGCTGGGCTGAGGCGCGCAAATTCAGCTTTTTTGACCGTTGCCAACGACTGCAAATAGGCCGTCAGCTTAGCCCGCTCAGACAAGAAGCCCGCATAGTCGACCCGCGTGTTATGGCCATTCGGCGCAGGAACCACATAGGTCTGTAGCAGCTGATGCCAGGGCGCATGATTCACACTGGCTTCTGCTTGCGCCTCAAAGGACATGGCCAGGAAACCACACAGCAGGCTGAAGATCCGCAGGCAAGACTGCCAACTCAAAAGCCTGTTAGCATCGAACGGCACTCCCTTCAAGTGAACTTGCCCCTGATTGACTGATGGAGCACCCATGATACAGGATTTTGCCGCTGCGCTTTGCACTAACAAGAGACAGGACGATATCAGAATCGGCTGGCGCGACAACTCAAAATCGCGTCAGCCTTGATCGTCTAAGGAGTAGGACTGAAAGGCGACGGGGATGGCCTTGCCCTGCCGAATAATTTGCTGAAATTGCCTGATATCCATTGACCGCCGCGGCCGCAGGCGGCGATCAGGCACTATGGCACCCAGCCGCGGTAACCGGCGAAAACGCACTCGACGTTCGCGGTTAGCCCGCCTTTCTTCACGCTCGGGCAAGGTTTCATCGGTAATTTCCTGCACATAGCTCTCGCAACCCGCTTCCGCCAGACGAATCAGATAGGCCAGGGCCACCGCTTCAGACACGTCACGCTTGACGATATGTTCTTGACCGGAAAGCAATGCCCGCGCACGTTGCACATCGATGCCAAAAAATCGGACCAGCTGTCGACAGGTTGTCGCCTCATCAAATTCACCGGTGAGGCGACCACTGTAAATTACTCGATAGCGTTGCTCATCCATGTCACGCCGGCCATTCCCTGCTGTTCTGAGCCGAACACTAACCCACTTCCTGGTTCAGGACTCAGTCTGAACTCGAGTTTCAGACCAACAGCGGTTCTAATCGGATATTTGGCCTCGAGGGGTGCGCCCATCCAAGCTGAAACGACCCGTACCCAGCGCACTGACCATTAACAAGCCAGCAGCAATCGCCATATTTTTGACGAAGTTCTGGGTCTCGTGAGCCCGCGCGGCGACATCAGTGACTGCCCAAAAGTTGTGCATATAGATGCTGATAGCCACTGTCAGCAGGGCCAGAAGCAGTGCCGCCCATTTGCCTTTGAATCCGACGATCAGGGCAACACCCGCGCCCAACTGAATCAGGATCGTGATGACCAATAGCACGGGGATCAGGGGCACGTCATGGGCCGCCATATAGGCACTGGTACCGGCAAAATCACGCACCTTGGCGAGACCCGGTAGGATAAAGTAAAGCCCTAGCAGCAATCGACCCAAAAGCAAGCTCGTGTTTTCAATGTATCCAGTCAAGGTAACCTCCTACGATAAGTGTGTGATCAGGTGCCGATCGTTCCGGCTCAGAGGCAGGCTTGGACTGCCGGGCGCATTGACACCAGCGAGTGCCAGCGCCAAAGGTGCTCAAGGGTACTGTCGGGTTTCAGGGCCACCAATCTGGTGGCAAAATTGACCGCCGCCAACAAGCTAATATCTGCGACGCTGTATCGTTCGCCCGCCACATAGGTCTGTTTGGAGAACTCACGGTCCAGTCGACGATAATAGCGTTCGACATTTTTATCGCTCATTTCTTTCGCCAGAGGATTCTGGGTTAGCAGGCCCATTTTCGCGACGATGGGACCATTAACCCAGGAGGTACCAATTTGAGTCCAGAGCTCAAGCTCAATGTGCCGATTGCGCATTTCAATAAAACCTTGCTCAAAGGGATCCACTCCAAATAAGTTGGGGTTTGGATAAACACCCTCAAGATAACGACAAATCGCCACCGACTCGGCCAAACAGCGACCGTCGTCCAGTTCCAGGACCGGAATCTTGCCACTGGGGTTTTTTTCAAGAAAGGCCGGCGTCTTGTGCTCTCCCTTGGACATATCACATGGTACCGTCTCATAGTCCACGCCTTTTTCAGCGAGAAATACTTTTACCCGCCAAGGATTGGGAGCGCCGATAGAATCGTACAGCTTCATGATACCTCCTTTTAGTTTCTGCCTGTTTTAGGCTCGAGTCTATTAATCGAGACCGCTGATCGAGACCCTTGATC
>JAYODE010000058.1:0-15593 GCA_038106185.1 Gammaproteobacteria bacterium
TTCGCGAAGGCGGCCGAACCGTAGGCGCGGGCGTTGTGGTCAAGATTTTTGCCTAGTTGTTAGCCCTTTTTACCGGAAGGCCAGTAGCTCAATTGGCAGAGCGGCGGTCTCCAAAACCGCAGGTTGGGGGTTCGATTCCCTCCTGGCCTGCCAGTGTAAGTAGTATCTGGCTGAACGGTAAAATGAATAAGGGAACATTGAAAGTATCATGAACGCGAAGCTAGAAACGTCATCATCAGGTAAGTTCGGTTCGGTTTGGTGGTTGCTGGTCGTGGCAATCATCTTGGGTGGTGTTTATGCGAACTCGCTTTACGTCTCTGTTGGCGTTTTCTATCGAGCGCTGGCGGGTGTGGCCTTGGCAGCGGTAGCAGTGCTGATGGCGCTTCAAACCAGCTCTGGTAGAGCTGCCTGGGAGCTGGCGAAAGAGGCGAGAGTCGAAATTCGCAAAGTTGTTTGGCCGACACGCCAAGAAACCTCTCAGACCACTTTGATAGTGGTGGTCGTGGTGATTTTCGTTGGATTAATTCTGTGGGGTTTGGATTCCAGCTTAAGCTGGGGTATCCAAGCCATTATCGGTTAAAGACGACCAGGAGAAGGTTGTGGCAAAGCGTTGGTATGTAGTGCATGCCTATTCAGGATTTGAGAAGCAGGTGATGCGCGCCCTGATAGAGCGTGTCAACCTCTCAAGCTTTGCGGATAAATTTGGCGAGGTCATAGTTCCCTCGGAAGAAGTGGTAGAGATGCGCGCCGGCAAGAAACGCCGCAGCGAGCGTAAGTTCTTCCCGGGTTATGTATTGGTCCAGATGGAGCTTGATAGCGACACCTGGCATCTGGTTAAAGAGACCCCCAGAGTGCTGGGTTTCATTGGCGGTAAAGCGGATAACCCAGCGCCAATATCGGAAGCCGAGGCAGCTACCATTCTGCAACGCGTACAAACGGGTGCTGAACACGCGACACCCAAGACAGTATTTGAGCCTGGCGAATTGGTCAGGGTCATTGATGGCCCCTTCAACGATTTCAGTGGTGTCGTTGAAGAGGTGAACTACGACAAGAATCGATTGCGTGTTGCGGTCATGATTTTCGGTCGTTCTACCCCAGTTGAACTGGATTTCGGTCAAGTCGAAAAAGGCTAGATCGGTTTTTGCAATCTAACGTTCGTCCAGCCGACGACGTTATTGGCGGGGACCTTTAGTAGTAATGCGCAGCAGCTAGCAGTGCATTGTGAACCAGGGCTAGCACCCAAAAGGAGAGAAAAATGGCTAAGAAGATTTTCGCCTACATCAAACTGCAGGTACCTGCAGGCAAGGCAAACCCGAGTCCGCCCGTTGGCCCAGCACTGGGACAGAAGGGTGTCAACATTATGGAATTCTGTAAAGCATTTAACGCAGAAACCCAGTCCATGGAAGTCGGCATGCCGATTCCGGTCGTCATTACAGTTTATGCCGACAAGAGCTTTACCTTCATCAAGAAAACTCCGCCGGCCTCGGTCCTGTTGAAGAAAGCGGCGGGCGTCACCAGCGGCAGCCCTGTTCCGAATAAGAACAAGGTTGGCAAGGTGACTCGCGCTCAATTAGAAGAAATCGCTGCGTTAAAGCTGCCAGACCTGACCGCTAAGGATATGGATGCAGCTGTGCGAACGATCGCCGGTAGCGCCCGCGCTGCGGGTATTGAAACGGAAGGGGTGGTCTAAATGGCGAAGCAGAGTAAGCGAGTTCGAGAGTTTAATGCCAGGATCGAACAGGGCAAGTTATACCCCATAGAAGAAGCAGTCGCCATCCTGACTGAGCTGTCTAAGGTGAAATTCGTTGAGTCCATCGACGTGAGCATCAACCTTGGGGTTGATCCTCGAAAGTCCGATCAAGTGGTTCGTGGCGCGACCGTCATGCCAAATGGTACCGGTAAGCAAGTTCGAGTGGCCGTATTTGCTCAGGGCGAAAAGGCTGAGGAAGCGAAAGCGGCGGGTGCTGAGGTTGTCGGAATGGACGATCTCGCAGTGTCGATTAAAGCTGGTAATTTGGATTTCGACGTGGCGATTGCGACACCAGACGCCATGCGCGTTGTCGGTCAGTTGGGCCAAATTCTTGGTCCTCGCGGTCTGATGCCAAACCCCCGTCTGGGTACGGTAACCCCTGATGTCGGCGAAGCGGTCAGAAATGCAAAAGCAGGTCAGGTTCGCTATCGTACTGACAAAAACGGCATCATCCACGGTGGTGTCGGCAAAGTAGGTTTTGAGGCCAAAGCGATCAAGGAAAACATAGAGGCGTTGTTGTCAGATCTGCGCAAAGCCAAACCGGCTTCAGCTAAAGGAACCTATGTCAAACGCGTAGTTGTTTCGACAACCATGGGTGCAGGCATCCCCATCGATCAGTCTGCTCTCGACTATTAAGTAAGCAATTCGCCGCTAAAGGCTTGTCGGCAGCGACTTGCCTTTAGCAGCAAAAAGACTTTGGGATATCTGACGCACATCGAAATTTGAAGTGCAACAGAGCTCGTCAAAGACCGCAGGTCCCAGGCAGCTGATGTTGAGCGTAGCCTTGGTTAAGTTTCAGTTGGAAGCCTGCGCAGATGGTGAACCCGATTCAAATTAAAAACTTGGATCCTATCGCCGTGATGCAATCCACCTAATCCAGAAGACGGGGCAGGTGGTGGATTAATCAAGTCACAGGAGTACATGTTTGTGCCTATAGGACTTAAAGAGAAACAGGCGATCGTTGCTGAGGTTAATCTCACAGCATCGACTGCACTCTCTGCAGTCATGGCTGACTATCGTGGGGTTTCCGTCGCCGGAATGACCAAGCTACGAAAAGACGCCAGGGAAGCAGGGGTTCAGGTTCGCGTGATTCGCAATACACTGGCAAAACTCGCATTTGCAGGCACTGATTTTGAGTGCATGAGCGAAGTACTGCTCGGCCCAAATGTCATCGCATTTTCTATTGCAGACCCAGGCGCAGCTGCCAGAGTTTTCAAAGAATTCGCGAAGACTAACGACAAGTTTGAGATCAGAGCGCTTAGCGTGGGCGGTAAATTGCTCCCCGCTGATCAGATTGATGCTCTCGCCAAACTACCAACTCGCGACCAAGCAATAGCCATGCTCATGATGGTGATGCTGGAACCGGTAGCGAAATTGGCCAAGACGTTGAATGACGTTCCAGCCAAGGTAACACGTGTCGTGGCCGCAGTTCGGGATCAAAAGCAAGAAGAAGCCGCTTAAGTTAATTTGTTAATTGGAGAAAGGGACCTATGTCTTTATCTAAAGATGATATTTTGAATGCCATCGCTGAAATGAGCGTAATGGATGTTGTTGAACTCGTTTCTGCTATGGAAGAGAAGTTCGGTGTTTCTGCTGCTGCCGCTGTTAGCGCTGCACCAGTCGCTGTTGCTGCTGCCGTGGTAGAAGAGAAAGACGAGTTTGACGTCATCATTACCGCTGCTGGCGAAAAGAAAGTCAACGCTATTAAGGTTGTTCGTGCCATCACTGGTCTGGGCTTGAAAGAAGCGAAAGATCTGGTAGATAACGCGCCATCAACTGTTAAGGAAGGCGTGAATAAAGCTGAAGCTGAAGATATCAAGAAGCAGCTTGAAGAAGCTGGCGCATCAGTGGAGCTCAAGTAATCCGGATCTCATCTTGGTTACGACAAGTACAAAAGGCTGGGCAGTGATTTCACTGTCCAGCCTTTTTGTGCTTTGAAATTTGTCCTTTGCCGAAACTGCAGGCGAAGCTCAGCGTGATTTTATGATCTAGTTTGGAGGCATTAATGGCCTATTCATACACAGAGAAGAAACGAATCCGTAAGGACTTTAGTAAGCTGCCCAGGGTGATGGACATTCCCTATCTGCTTGCTATCCAGGTGGAATCTTATAATGAATTCTTGCAGGAGAATGTCTCCACTGAAACCAAGATCAATAAAGGGCTCCATGCGGCATTTAAGTCAGTTTTTCCTATCGTTAGCTATTCAGGCAGTGCAGCGCTGGAATACGTCAGCTACCGCTTAGGCAAGCCAGCCTTTGATGTCAAGGAGTGTCAGCTTCGAAGTGTCACCTACGCAGTCCCTTTGAGGGTCAAGGTGAGATTGATTATCTATGATAAGGATTCTGCCAATAAAGCGATAAAAGATATTAAAGAGCAGGAAGTCTACATGGGTGAAATACCACTCATGACAGATAACGGTACCTTTGTGATAAACGGTATTGAGCGGGTTGTGGTGTCACAATTGCACCGTTCACCGGGCGTATTTTTCGACCACGATAAAGGCAAGACACACTCTTCAGGGAAGCTTCTGTATTCCGCCCGCATCATTCCAATGCGCGGCTCTTGGCTGGACTTTGAGTTTGACCCGAAAGACTGCGTGTTTGCTCGTATTGACCGGCGCCGAAAGTTGCCAGCTACCGTTCTGCTGCGGGCGCTTGGGCTCAGCGCAGAGGAGATACTCGAGCAATTTTTTGACACTGATACGTTTAATATCAAGGGTGACACCTACAGCCTCAATTTGATCGCGAGTCGCCTGCGAGGCGAGACTGCGCGTTTTCCTATTCGCGACAAAGACGGCAACTCCATTGTTGAAGAAGGTACGCGAATCACTGCTCGACACATTCGAGACATGGACAAAGCCGGCCTGACCACCCTTGAAGTGCCGGTCGAATACGTCTGCGGTCATGTGTTGGCCAAAGACCTGATTGACACTAGCACCGGTGAGATTTTGGTGCCCTGCAATTCGCAAATTACCGAAGAGATACTCGGTCACATTATCGCTGCCGGACATTCCTCGTTTGAAACCATCTACACCAACGACCTGGATTGTGGCCCCTTTATTTCTGACACATTGAACGTTGATTCAACGACAAATCGTTTGGAAGCGTTGGTCGAAATATACCGAATGATGCGCCCTGGTGAGCCACCCACGAAGGAAGCCGCCGAAAATCTCTTCACGAATCTGTTCTTCTCTCCAGAAAGGTATGATCTGACAGCCGTGGGGCGAATGAAATTCAACCGTCGTCTCGGGCGCGAAGAAGAAGTTGGCGAAGGTACCCTGAGTAACGAGGATATTATCGAGGTTGTTAAATGCCTCATTAATATTCGAAACGGTAAGGATATGGTCGACGATATCGATCACTTGGGTAACCGCCGAGTCAGATCAGTGGGCGAGATGGCAGAAAATGCCTTTCGATTGGGCCTGATTCGAGTCGAACGCGCTGTCAAGGAACGCTTGAGTCTGGCCGAATCAGAAGGCTTGATGCCACAGGACCTTATCAACGCGAAGCCCGTTGCAGCAGCGGTTAAGGAATATTTTGGCTCTGCCCAACTGTCTCAGTTTATGGACCAGAATAATCCTCTGTCAGAAGTGACCCACAAGCGTCGAGTTTCAGCGCTCGGGCCAGGTGGCTTGACGCGAGAAAGAGCGGGCTTTGAGGTACGAGACGTTCACCCAACTCACTATGGTCGAGTCTGTCCGATTGAAACACCGGAAGGCCCGAATATTGGTCTGATCAACTCGCTGGCGACCTATGCGCGAACCAATGAATATGGGTTCCTGGAAAGCCCTTATCGAAAGGTAGTCGACGGCGTCGCCACTTTAGAAATCGAGTACTTGTCAGCGATCGTCGAAAGCGATTATGTCATCGCCCAGGCGAGCACGCCGTTGGATGATCAAGGCAACCTCGTTGAGGACTTGATTGACGTTCGCCATCTGGGCGAGTTCAGTAAGGCGCCTCGCGCCAGCGTCAACTACATGGACGTTTCGCCACAACAGGTGGTCTCAGTCGCGGCTTCACTGATCCCTTTCCTCGAGCACGATGATGCAAACCGGGCCCTGATGGGTTCCAACATGCAACGCCAAGCCGTACCGACCCTGAGAGCCGAAAAGCCGTTAGTGGGCACAGGTATGGAAGGGATCGTAGCCCGTGACTCAGGTGTCTGTGTGACGGCACGTCGCGGCGGTCGGGTCGAAACGGTTGATGCTGCGCGTATAGTGATTCGCGTGCATGATGCCGAGACAGCCTCCGGCGAGGCGGGTGTGGATATTTATAATCTCACCAAATACACCCGCTCAAACCAGAACACCTGTATTAACCAGAAGCCGCTAGTCAAAGAGGGTGATCAGATCGCTCGTGGAGACGTACTGGCAGATGGTCCATCTGTTGACCTGGGTGAGTTGGCTCTTGGCCAAAATATGCGCATCGCGTTCATGACCTGGAATGGTTACAACTTTGAAGATTCGATACTGATTTCTGAGCGAGTGGTCAAGGAAGATCGATTCACGACCATTCATATTCAGGAACTCACCTGTATTGCTCGAGATACCAAGCTGGGATCGGAAGAGATTACCTGTGATATCCCGAATGTTGGTGAAGGTGCCTTGTCTAAACTGGACGAAGCCGGCATCGTCTATATCGGCGCAGAAGTCAGCGCGGGTGATATTCTGGTGGGCAAGGTAACGCCCAAAGGGGAGACCCAGTTGACACCGGAAGAGAAGTTGCTGCGGGCGATCTTTGGTGAAAAGGCATCCGATGTAAAAGATACCTCTCTGCGCGTACCCAGCAGCTATAACGGTACGGTTATAGACGTTCAGGTCTTCACCCGTGACGGTATAGAGAAAGACGTTCGCGCTCGCGATATTGAGCGGCTCGCGCTGGAGGAAGTGCGGCGTAATATTGAAGAGGAATACCGTATTATCAAGACGGCGACCTTTGAACGTTTGGCGGACTCATTGGAAGGCAATTCTGTGGTTGCCGGACCTGGCTTAAAGAAGGGCGACAAGATCACGTCTGAATACCTGAAAGGGTTGGCGTCAGACGACTGGTTCAAGCTCCGTATGGACAGCGAAGGGTTGAACAATTTGCTCGAGCAAACTGAACTGCGCCTTAAGGAGCGTCGAGTTGCCTTGGATGAGCAGTTTGATGAAAGCAAAGGCAAGCTGCAAAGCGGTGATGATCTGGCGCCGGGCGTGCTGAAGATTGTCAAGGTCTACCTGGCCATTAAGCGCCGCATTCAGCCCGGTGACAAGATGGCCGGACGACATGGTAACAAGGGCGTGATTTCAGTAATCAAGCCAATAGAAGATATGCCCTTTGATGAAAATGGCGATCCCATCGATATCGTCCTGAACCCGCTCGGCGTGCCCAAGCGGATGAACGTCGGACAGATCCTGGAAACCCACCTGGGTTGGGCGGCCGATGGACTCGGCAAGCGTATCGGTGAAATGCTTGATATGAAGCGAGAGGTCGAAGAGATACGACAATTCCTGGGTAAGGTCTATAACGGTAGTGGTCGAAAAGAGGACCTGAACTCGTTCACAGATGCCGAGATCATCGAGATGGCAGGCAATCTGCGTTCTGGTGTACCCATGGCGACCTCCGTCTTCAACGGCGCCACAGAAGCTGAAATTAAAGGCATGCTGGCATTGGCGGGTTTACCCCTCGATGGCCAGACCAACCTGTTCGACGGTACAACCGGTGAGCAGTTTGATCGTCCAGTGACCGTCGGTCTCATGTATATGCTCAAGCTCAACCACCTGGTGGATGACAAGATGCATGCACGATCAACGGGTTCTTACAGTCTGGTGACTCAGCAGCCATTGGGCGGTAAAGCACAGTTTGGTGGTCAGCGATTTGGTGAGATGGAAGTCTGGGCCCTTGAAGCGTATGGCGCGGCTTACACCTTGCAAGAAATGCTGACTGTGAAGTCCGACGACGTCCATGGTCGAACACGCATGTACAAGAACATTGTGGACGGCGATCACCGCATGGAGCCTGGCATGCCAGAGTCTTTCAACGTGTTGGTCAAAGAGATCCGCTCGCTCGGGATCGATATAGAACTGGAAAACGACTGAGCAAACGCGATTCTTTTTGTGCCGATGAGACACAGAATAGACGAACTGGAATTAAATTAAAGGCGGGCTTTTAGCCCGGTGGAGGAAAGTCTTGAAAGATCTTCTTAACATACTCAGATCACAAGGGCAGTCAGATGACTTCGATTCTCTTAGAATCGGCCTTGCTTCCCCTGAGATGATTCGATCCTGGTCTTACGGCGAAGTTAAAAAGCCAGAAACTATTAACTACAGGACCTTCAAGCCTGAGCGAGATGGCTTGTTCTGCGCCAAGATCTTTGGACCAACCAAGGACTATGAATGTCTCTGTGGCAAATATAAGCGACTCAAGCATCGTGGCGTTATCTGTGAAAAGTGTGGCGTGGAAGTGGCGCTCGCGAAGGTCAGGCGTGAGCGCATGGGTCACATTGAACTAGCCAGTCCAGTTGCTCATATCTGGTTTTTGAAGTCTTTGCCGTCCCGTATTGGTTTGTTAATGGACATGACCTTGCGTGATATCGAACGCGTACTCTACTTCGAGTCTTTTATTGTCATTGATCCAGGCCTGACCTCTCTGGAGAAAAAGCAGCTGATGACCGACGAGCAGTACTATGAAGCGTTGGAAGAGTTTGGCGATGAGTTCGAGGCAAAAATGGGTGCTGAAGCCATCCAGGAACTCATGAAAGACATGAATGTGAAAGAAGAGATTGCGCAGATTCGAGAAGAATTACCGCAAACTAATTCGGACACAAAGATCAAGAAACTCACCAAGCGTCTGAAGTTAATGGAAGCGTTTGATAAGTCAGGCAACCGTCCGGAATGGATGATTTTCACGGTCCTGCCGGTCCTGCCACCAGATCTTCGCCCGCTAGTACCACTGGAAGGTGGTCGGTTCGCGACCTCGGATCTGAACGACCTGTACCGTCGAGTGATAAACCGTAACAATCGTCTGAAGCGCCTATTAGACCTGTCTGCGCCAGATATTATTGTTCGCAACGAAAAGCGTATGTTGCAGGAAGCCGTCGATGCCCTACTCGACAACGGTCGGCGTGGTCGCGCTATCACGGGTACCAATAAGCGGCCGTTGAAGTCTCTGGCCGACATGATCAAAGGCAAGCAAGGCCGGTTCCGCCAGAATTTGCTGGGTAAGCGGGTCGATTACTCGGGTCGTTCAGTGATTGTTGTGGGTCCGAGTCTGCGCTTGCACCAGTGCGGATTGCCGAAAAAAATGGCGCTGGAGTTATTCAAACCGTTTATCTTCGGTAAGCTCGAAGCGCGCGGCCTCGCTACCACCATCAAAGCAGCAAAGAAGATGGTAGAGCGGGAAACGCCGGAAGTCTGGGATATCCTGGCCGACGTCATTCGTGAACATCCAGTGCTGTTGAACCGAGCACCGACGCTGCACCGACTCGGTATACAGGCATTCGAGCCGGTCTTGATTGAGGGCAAGGCAATCCAGTTGCATCCTTTGGTTTGTACCGCTTACAACGCTGACTTTGACGGCGACCAGATGGCAGTTCACGTCCCCCTGACGCTGGAAGCGCAACTTGAGTCGCGGGCATTGATGATGTCAACGAACAACGTGCTGTCACCTGCTGACGGTCAACCGATCATAGTCCCCAGTCAGGACGTGGTGCTGGGCGTCTATTACATGACTCGTGAAAAGATCAACGACCGAGGCGAAGGTATGGCCTTTGCTGATGTTGAAGAAGTGTCGCGGGCATACCGGGCAGGCAAAGTGGGTTTACAGGCCAGGGTCAAGGTTCGTATAAAGGAAGTTGTCAAAACCGAAGACGGCGAATATATCAGTCGGCGAGAGCTGAAAAACACGACTGTCGGTCGAGCACTGTTGTACGAAATTGTACCGCAGGGGCTGCCCTATGAACTGATCAACCGCACCTTGGGCAACAAGGACATGTCGAGCCTGATCAATACCTGTTACCGAACTGTCGGTCTGAAGGCCACGGTAATCTTTGCCGACCAGTTGATGTATATGGGATATGAATATTCGACCCGTTCTGGTGCTTCAATCGGCGTTGAAGATTTCGTGATACCCAAGGAAAAGGCGAGCATTATTGAAGAGGCTGAAAGCGAAATTCGCGAGATCGAATCTCAGTATGCTTCCGGCCTGGTGACCCAGGGTGAGAAATACAACAAAGTCATCGATATTTGGACTCGAGCCAACGAACTGGTTGGTGCTGCGATGATGAAAAATCTGGCGACCGAATCTGTCATCAACAAAGAAGGCAAAGAAGAGGTTCAGGGATCTTATAACAGTGTCTGGATGTACTCTGACTCGGGTGCGCGTGGATCGCCCGCACAGATTCGCCAGTTGGCGGGTATGCGAGGTTTGATGACCAAGCCAGACGGCTCGATTATCGAGACGCCGATTACCGCGAACTTCCGCGAAGGTCTGTCGGTGATGCAGTACTTCATCTCCACGCACGGTGCTCGCAAGGGCTTAGCAGACACAGCCTTGAAGACGGCTAACTCTGGTTACCTGACGCGCCGACTGGTTGACGTTGCCCAAGACCTGGTTGTTACCGAAGTTGATTGCGGTACTGATAACGGCTTGATCATGACTGCTGTTATTGAAGGCGGTGATGTGGTCGAGCCACTGGGTAACAGAGTGTTGGGCCGAGTGGTAGCGTCTGACGTGTTTAATGCGGCGGGAGACGATGTTCTACTGGCACGAGGTACCTTTATCGATGAGGCGTGGGTGACCAGGCTTGAAAATATGGGTGTCGACGAAATTAAGGTACGCAGCGCCATTACCTGCGAGACCCGTTATGGCGTTTGCAGTAACTGCTATGGTCGGGATCTCGGTCGGGGCCATCTGGTGAATATTGGTGAGGCTATCGGTGTTATCGCCGCCCAATCCATTGGTGAGCCAGGCACTCAGCTGACAATGCGTACGTTCCACATCGGTGGTGCGGCTTCTCGAGCGACTGCCATTGATAACATTCAGGTGAAGCATTCGGGTACGATTCGGCTGCATAACCTGAAGACTATCCAAAAGAAGAATGGCGATTATGTGGCGGTGTCTCGTTCGGGTGAAGTTGCTGTCGCTGACGAAACTGGGCGCGAGCGAGAGCGCTACAAGATTCCATACGGCGCGGTGCTGAAGAAGGGTATTGATGATTCTGTCGCAGCCGGTGAAATAGTGGCGAATTGGGATCCGCATACACACCCTATCGTTACCGAGGTAGCGGGTAAGGTTGTATTTGACAACATGGATCAAGGTATCACCATCCGTCGTCAGACGGATGAGCTGACAGGGTTGTCGAGTATTTCTGTGATTGATCCCAAGGATCGGCCGAGCACTGGCAAGGACAGTCGTCCCGCCGTCCGGTTAGTCGATGAAAACGGCAAGGCCTTGCTGCTCGCCGGAACGGATGTGCCAGCACATTACTTCCTTGAGGCTAACGCGATTCTGAGTCTTGAAGATGGCGCTCACATTGAAGTGGGTGATGTTATTGCGCGTATCCCTCAGGAAAGCTCCAAGACGCGAGATATCACCGGTGGTTTGCCGCGGGTTGCTGACCTGTTTGAAGCGCGCAAGCCGAAAGATTCTGGTGTTCTGGCTGAGATCAGCGGCACAGTCAGTTTCGGCAAGGAAACCAAAGGTAAACGGCGATTGATTATCACGCCAACAGATACCAGTGAGCTGCCTGCTGGAACAGACCACTATGAGGTTCTTATTCCTAAGTGGCGCAACATGACAGTCTTCGAAGGTGAGTTCGTCACCAAAGGAGAGGTCGTATCCGATGGTCCCGAAAATCCTCACGATATTCTGCGCCTCAAGGGTGTAGAGGCACTGACACAATATATCGTTAAGGAAATTCAGGACGTGTATCGCCTTCAGGGTGTGACTATCAACGAAAAGCACATTGAGGTGATCGTTTGCCAGATGTTGCGTAAAGTCGATGTGATTGATGCCGGCGAGTCAAAGATGATCAAGGGTGAGCAGGTGGAATACGTGCGCGCGCTTGAAGAAAACGATAGTTTGGCGGCGCAAGAACTGCAGGCGGTTAAATTTGAACGCGTTCTTCTGGGTATCACTAAAGCCGCGTTGGCAACGGAGTCATTCGTTTCTGCCGCGTCGTTCCAGGAAACCACTCGAGTACTGACAGAAGCGGCAGTGACGGGCAAGAAGGATTACCTGCGGGGTCTGAAGGAAAACGTGATCGTTGGGCGTTTGATTCCTGCCGGTACTGGTCTCAAATACCATGAAGATCGTCGGCGCAAGCGCGAAGCGATCAGATCTGGTTCGGTTGAACGTACGGTCAGTGCCTCAGAAGTGGAAGCAGCGCTGCGTAAAGAGCTGAACGAGAGCATGATTGAGCCGGTAGCGCAATCACCTGAAGCCTGAGGCTGATGGTACCGAAGAGTCGGTGAAGCCGTCTCTTCGATAAATCTGGTGTGCGGTGGGGGTCAATCAGCCCTTGCCGCAGATCGACTGTTGACTAGTTGGGGTGGCATCATTAGAATTCGCCCCTCGCTTTGACAGGCTCTTGGCGCGCTAGCGCTTTCGGGCTGGTCATTTTGTAATTTAAGGTGGAGTTATCATTTTATGGCTAGAATCAGCCAATTGGTTCGCAAGCCCAGACAGCGCAAGGTTTTAAAGAGCGATGTACCTGCGCTGCAATCTTGCCCCCAACGACGCGGTGTTTGCACTCGCGTCTACACGACGACGCCAAAAAAGCCGAACTCGGCATTGCGGAAGGTCTGCCGAGTGCGCTTGACCAACGGCTATGAGGTTACCTCATATATCGGCGGTGAAGGTCATAATCTGCAGGAACACAGCGTTGTGCTGATTCGCGGCGGCCGTGTAAAAGACTTGCCAGGTGTTCGATATCACACGGTACGTGGTACTTTGGATACCACAGGTGTAGCGAAACGTAAACAAGGTCGATCCAAGTACGGTGCGAAACGACCCAAGTCGTAACCAGCGTCGTCGAGACCGGCGCCGTCCTCGATCAATCGAGATCTTGGTGCACGGGTCCTGATCAAACAAAGATGTATGATCGATCCTGTCACTCTGGCAGGGTCGAAGTAAGGCCGGGTTTTGATCCCGGAATAACCTGAAAATAAGGAAGAAGCAATGCCCAGACGTAGAGTCCCGGAGAAACGGCAGATCCTGCCCGACCCGAAATATGTAAATCTTACCCTCGCAAAATTTATGAACCATGTGATGGTCAGCGGCAAGAAGTCGGTCGCTGAACGCATCGTTTATGGCGCGCTGGATCGCATCAAAGAGCGTACCAAGGGCAACCCCGTCGAAGTGTTTGAGGCGGCCCTCGAGGCCGTCGCGCCATCGGTAGAAGTTAAGTCTCGCCGAGTCGGTGGCGCCACCTATCAGGTTCCGGTTGAGGTTCGCGTTTCTCGAAGAACCGCGCTGGCAATGCGATGGCTGGTTGACTCGGCGCGTAAGCGCGGTGAGAAGTCCATGGCACAACGGCTGGCCGGAGAGCTGATGGACGCTGCCGAAGGTCGAGGCTCCGCAGTTCGCAAGCGCGAAGACACGCACCGAATGGCACAAGCTAACCAGGCGTTCTCTCACTACCGTTTCTAGGCCAGGCTCGTTTCATTACAAGGAAAAGACGCCAGTGCCTAGAACGACACCTCTCAAAAAATACCGCAATATTGGTATTGTTGCGCACGTCGACGCGGGTAAAACCACGACGACGGAGCGCATCCTGTTTTATACCGGTATCTCCCACAAGATCGGCGAGGTCCACGACGGCGCAGCTGTCATGGATTGGATGGAGCAAGAACAGGAGCGAGGCATTACGATCACCTCTGCGGCCACCACTGCTTTCTGGGAAGGTTCTGCAAAACAATTCGAGCAACATCGTATCAATATCATTGATACACCCGGCCACGTCGACTTCACGATTGAAGTTGAGCGTTCCTTGCGCGTGCTGGATGGAGCAGTCGTGGTTTTTTGTGGCACCTCCGGCGTCGAGCCGCAATCAGAGACCGTGTGGCGTCAGGCCAACAAGTATGAAGTTCCGAGACTGGTATTCGTCAACAAAATGGACCGTGCCGGCGCCGATTTTCTGCGTGTAGTTCAGCAGATAGAAGCCCGCCTCGGCTCGACCCCGGTGATTTTGCAGTTAGCGATTGGCGCGGAAGAAAATTTCAAGGGCATCATCGATCTGATGAAGATGAAGGCGATCTATTGGGAAGGCGATGATATGGGCCTGACCTTTGAAGAGCGCGATATTCCAGAGGAACTACTAGCCCAGGCAGAAGCCTATCGTGAAAAAATCATTGAAGCTGCCGTTGAGGTCAACGATAGCTTAATGGAGCGATATCTGGATGGTGGCGAACTGACGCTTGACGAAATCAAGGCTGCGATACGCGCAAGAACACTGGCGAATGAAATCGTACCGGCATTGTGTGGTTCGGCATTTAAGAACAAAGGTGTGCAGATGATGCTTGATGCAGTCGTCGAATATCTGCCGGCACCGGACGAAGTCAAGGCGATTCATGGCTTTCTGGATGACGCCGGTGAGGTGGATGGTTACCGCCAAGCCGATGATGATGAACCATTCGCTGCCTTAGCGTTCAAAATTGCGACCGATCCTTTCGTCGGTTCACTGACCTTCTTTAGAGTTTACTCTGGCGTTCTAAAAACCGGCGATGCGGTGTTCAACCCCATCAAGGGCAAGCGTGAGCGGATCGGACGTATGGTGCAGATGCACTCCAACGACCGCAAAGAAATTAATGAAGTACGGGCTGGAGATATAGCCGCTGCTATCGGTCTGAAGTTTGCTACGACTGGCGATACCTTGTGCGCCCAAGACGCGCTGATCACCCTGGAGCGAATGGATTTCCCGGAGCCGGTCATTCATGTGGCGGTAGAGCCGCGTTCTCAAGCCGACCAGGAAAAGATGGGCGTAGCGCTGGGTAAGCTGGCGTCAGAGGACCCCTCGTTTCGCGTCAAAACAGACCCCGAGTCAGGTCAAACGATTATCGGCGGTATGGGCGAGCTGCATCTGGATATCATCGTTGATCGAATGAAGCGAGAGTTCGGTGTGGAGGCTAACATTGGTAAGCCCCAGGTCTCTTATCGAGAGACAATTCGAAAAAAAGCGGAAATCGAAGGCAAGTTCGTCCGCCAGACGGGTGGGCGGGGCCAATACGGACACGTGTGGTTGCGGCTTGAGCCCTTCGAGGGCGAATCAGGCTATGAATTTGTAGACGCAGTGGTTGGGGGCGCGGTCCCGCGAGAATACATCAGCGCCGTAGACAGGGGTATACAGGAACAGATGGCTAATGGCGTTGTGGCTGGCTATCCGCTGCAAGGCGTGCGGGCAACGCTGTATGACGGCTCCTATCACGAGGTTGACTCAAGCGAGATTGCCTTTAAGATCGCCGCATCCATGGCGCTGCGAGATGGCGCCTTGCTCGCCAAACCCGTATTGCTCGAGCCTGTGATGAAGGTTGAGGTCGTGACACCCGAGGACTATTACGGTGACATCATCGGTGATCTTAATCGGCGCCGCGGTACCGTGCTAGGGATGGAAGATGTCCCATCGGGCAAGTCTGTCAGGGCAGAGGTGCCGCTGTCTGAGATGTTTGGTTATGCCACCGATATGCGTTCAGCGACTCAGGGTCGCGCTACCTTTTCGATGGAATTTGAGCGCTATAAAGAAGTACCGGACAATATTGCCGAAGCGATAATCAGTAAATCACGTTAATCAATCGCACTTTAAAATTTGTGAGGTGAAAAATGGGTAAAGAGAAATTTGAGCGTAAAAAGCCGCACTTAAATGTCGGCAC
>JAYODE010000015.1:0-2467 GCA_038106185.1 Gammaproteobacteria bacterium
GAACGCTGGTACTCGTCTGCGGGAGTGAAACCGACTGAGTCGAATTATCGACTGGACGCCATCACGTCAAGCAAAACAAATAAGAAGCTTTTTTGGTGTTTATCCTAATGAACCAGAGTCACCTTCATGCAGCCCAATAAAACCAGTCCAACTTCCCACACCTATTTTTCTGAACGTCTGAAGCTGCACTATCTTGACTGGGGCAATCCAGAGGCGCCAGATGTCTTGCTGATTCATGGCTCGCAGGACAACTGTCACAACTGGGATTGGACGGCGCAGCAATTGTGCACCGATTATCATGTGATAGCGCCAGACTTGCGCGGCCATGGTGATTCTGATTGGGTCAAGGGCAGCTCCTACCACCTGCTCGATTACGTCTACGATATAGCCCAATTGGTGGAGCAGGAAAATCTGAATCCGGTTAATGTCATCGCTCATTCCATGGGTGGTACTGTTGCTTGCCTGTTTGCGGGCGTCTATCCGGAAAAGGTGAGCAGTTTGATCTCAATAGAAGGTGTTGGTGGTTTT
Organism: Gammaproteobacteria bacterium; assembly: GCA_038106185.1. Lineage (GTDB taxonomy): Bacteria > Pseudomonadota > Gammaproteobacteria > Pseudomonadales > Azotimanducaceae > UBA4582. The sequence goes on from JAYODE010000015.1 coordinate 529, forward strand.
TGGTATATGCGCACCGATGAGCATCCGCAGACTCGAATCCGCGAATGGATCAACACCACTCGAGAACTGGCGGGCAGAGTGCCACGGAAATACGACAGCCTTAGTGAAGCCTTTCAGCGTATGCAGAAGTCCAACCCGCATCTGAGTGAAGAACGGGCTCGTCATCTCACGACCCACGGCAGCAACCGTAATGAAGACGGGACCTATTCCTGGAAGTTTGACAACTACACCCACTCACGCTCGCCGCTGGGCATGGATTTTAAGGATATGACGCAGTTGTGGGAAAAGATCGATTGTCCGACCTTACTAATGAATGCCAAGCAAGGCTTCGATCATCGTACTGGTCAGGCTGGCACCTTGAAACACTTCAAGCAGGGGCAGGTTCTGGATATCGATCAGGCGGGCCACTGGCTGCATCATGACCAGTTTGACGCTTACATGGCTGCCTGTTCCGCGTTTTTAGCACTGCATGCGAAATAGCAGGTGATTCCACATCCTTAACCTGCAAGCGCTAACCTGCAAGTGCTAGCGCTCAAGCGTTGATGTTAATAGACCAGGTAGGCGCTGACGTTCCAGCTGTTGTACTCGTTTTCTGCGGCGGGCTGTGCTGCTGGAATGGAGACGCTTAGACGATGCTTGCCCTGTTGCAGGTTGCCAAGAGCGATTTTCTGGGGAGGCACGTCGCTGCCGGGACACCAGTTGGAGCGCGCGTAATCAGAAGACGCGATGGGTACCTCAATGACCTCGCCCTGGACCTCTTTGGTCTCAGTCCAGACGCCAGAGCTGGGATTGAGGTGCCTGAAGTCAGTACAGTCGTCACGCCAGGGCGTGAACTGGCTGAGCAGGTTGCCATCAAGGCTGATTCGGTGTTCTCGAGGTGTAAATTCATCGCCAGTGCTGTGGCCGCCATGTCCAGTCGTGATGAAATAGAGCTGAGCCTCTGCAATAGTTTTAGGTAATTCAAATTCTACTACCAGGTCGGCCTTGGCAAAGCCGTCATAGCCACGCTGGCGTTCTGTATAAGTTGTGGTATTGATCAAAGGTAAGACGACCCGCGGCTGCCTGGGTGCCTCTGCGCGAGCTGCCGACTTTACATCCAGCGCGACATCGATCAGGTAACCCTGATCTGACCAGGTGTCGATATAGACGCCAACCCAGACCTCAGTCTCAAACAAAGATAGAAGGTGGCTGATATCGGCTGACCAGGCAACTTCGCTAGCCCAACGGGTAATCGAAGGGGGCTTAAGTTTCTCCATTTTCGGATGATCACTGTAGTAGCCCACCCCAAAAGGCGTGATAAACCGCAGTAGCTCTACAGCTGGAAAATAGCTTTGATCAAGACTCTCGAAATAGGCGACGCCGGGATAGGCCTCAGCCAGCTGGTTCACCGGAAATTGACCCTGCGCGAGATCGAGCAGCGACAGATCGTCATTCACGGGTATCACGAACAGAGATCCGGATTTATCCCAGGGATCGCCATTGGACCTGAGCGAGACGTGAGCGGTCACCTGAGTCTGCTGCTGAAAGACGGGAAGTGTGAGTTTTTTCAGCACGACTCTACCAGCATGCAGAACCAGTATATCGGCTTCGTCGGACGTCATATTTGCCGTCGGCGCAAACACGATGGGCAAATTCTCAAACACCAGAATGCGCTGATCACCTATTTCAGAAATGGGTGATTGGCAGGCACTGCAGAGTGCGAGCAGGCAACCAATAAAGGCAAATGGGATCGATTTCATGGGCTCTAGTCTGCGACATCGGCAGGCCCAAGTAAACGTCATCAGTGCTTCAGGCCGATTTGCTGCAGCGCTCTTCGAGATGGTCAGCGTGGGCGAAAATACTATCGGTATGGGGCGTGCCAGGAATATGCAGTCGGGGACGCGCAGCCCGGGGCGCGCAGCCGTGGAATCGGGTGTTTGTTTTTGGTGTTGTAGGTGCT
>JAYODE010000015.1:2567-7006 GCA_038106185.1 Gammaproteobacteria bacterium
AGCCCGGGGCGCGCAGCCGTGGAATCGGGTGTTTGTTTTTGGTGTTGTAGGTGCTCGGGGCGCAAAACACGTTGGTGGCCAGAGGTGGAATCGAACCACCGACACAGGGATTTTCAATCCCTTGCTCTACCGACTGAGCTATCTGGCCTTATCTCAACGATGGCGTATTAGACCGAAGGGCGGGCGTTGAGTCAAGGTGTCCTGCTGAGTTAGCAAGATTTATTCTTCAGATTGGTTCACTCAAGGTGACCTTTGTCGTTGCGCTCAGGTGGACGGGGGTATAATTCTGGTCTTTTGAGGCAGTTGGATTGTGTTACATTCTAATTGGCGTCGAAGGGTTCAAAACCTGCCGTTCTGGGGTATTCACACCTGATGAGAGAAGGTTATGGGAAAATTAGTCGGTGTTTTATTCGGTCTAATGCTGCTGATGCCGGTGTATGCGGCCGAAGACAAGGTGCTGAATGTCTACAACTGGGTGGACTATATTGGACCGGATACCATCAAAATCTTTGAGGAACGTACAGGGATCAAGGTCACCTACGATGTTTTCGACAGTAATGATGTTTTGCAGGGCAAGCTGCTGGCAGGCAGTTCGGGCTTCGATGTGGTGGTACCGACCTCAGGATACCAAGCGAGGATGGTGAAAGCGGGTGTTTTCATGCGCTTGGATCATGAAAAACTGCCCAATTTGAAGCACATGAATCCCGTCTTAATGAAACAGTTGGAGCAATTTGATCCGGGGAATCAATATGGAGTGCCCTACTTATGGGGTACGACGGGATTGGGCATTAACCGTCAGCTGGTCACTCAGATATTGGGTAAGGACGCGCCTGTAGACAGTTGGGCGTTGGTGTTTGAGCCCGAAAACATGAAAAAACTGAAGGCTTGCGGTGTGTCGTTCCTCGATGCACATGACGAGCTTTTCCCGGCGGTGTTAGCCTACCGGGGAGAGAACCCAATGGCGCAATCTGCTGAGTTGTTTCAGGAGAAAGTGGTGCCGGTACTCGCCGGGGTAGGGCCTCATGTGACGTATTTTCACTCTTCTAAATATATCAATGACCTCGCGAACGGAGATATCTGTGTCGCGCTAGGCTGGTCCGGAGACATACTGCAAGCGAGTCGGCGCGCCAGGGAGGCGAAGCTGCCGTTTGATGTTGAGTACCACATACCCAGAGAAGGTACGGCTGTGTGGTTTGATATGCTTGCCATTCCAAAGGATGCACCACACCCGGAAAACGCCCTCAAGTTTATCAACTTTCTGATGGAGCCTGAGATCATAGCCGGTGTTACCAACCAGGTGCGTTACGCGAATGCGAATGCCAGTGCTGATGTTTTTGTTGACAAGCGTGTGCTTCAAAATCCCGGTATCTACCCGAGCAAAGAGATGAGCGAGAAGAACTTTACACTGCCGCCTTATCCGCAAAAGCTTGATCGCAAGGCGTTGCGAATGTGGTCCAGAATCAAGACTGGTCGCTAAATCAGCGGGCATGCGATCTAGTGAGATAAAGGTAAGCACTTAAAATAAGTACATCAAGGTGAAACTTCGATAATGAGTCAGCCAGAAGTACCATATGCCGTTGAAGTGATGAATTTGTCGAAGCATTTCGACGATGCGATTGCGGTGGATCAGGTGAACCTGCAAATTCGACAGGGCGAGATATTTGCACTGTTGGGTGGTTCTGGCTGTGGCAAGACGACGCTACTGCGTATGCTCGCAGGTTTCGAACAACCCTCAGAGGGCGATATCAGAATCAATGGCGTGTCTATGGCTGACAGCCCGCCCTATCAACGGCCGGTGAATATGATGTTTCAGTCATACGCGCTGTTTCCGCATATGACAGTGGAGCAAAATATTGCATTCGGGTTGAAGCAAGATAAGTTGCCGCAAGCGCAGATTGCAGAGCGGGTGAGCGAGATGCTGGCGCTAGTGCAGATGACAACATTTCGCCGCAGGAAGCCGGCGCAGCTATCCGGTGGCCAACAGCAACGAATAGCATTGGCCCGCAGTCTGGCGAAGAAGCCGGCTTTGCTGCTGCTCGACGAGCCGATGGGCGCGCTGGATAAGAAGCTGCGAATGCAGATGCAGCTGGAGTTGGCACACATTATTGAAGGTGTTGGTGTGACCTGTGTAATGGTTACTCACGATCAGGAAGAGGCCATGACTATGGCCGACCGGATCGCCATCATGGATCAGGGTCGTATCATGCAGGTAGGCGAGCCACGTGAGATCTACGAGTATCCGAACAGCAAGATGACGGCTGAGTTTATTGGCTCAATCAATCTGTTCAAGGCAGTCGCTTCCTTCAGCTCGAGTACTTGCGAGCTAATCTGCAACGAGCTCTCCAACAGGGTGGTGGCGGGTAACATTGGGCGCGAGTTTGAGGGTGACTGTTATGTTGCATTACGGCCCGAAAAAATTCGGCTGGCGGCAGGTGTCACTCTCGCTAAAGAAAACAGCATCGCAGGTAAGGTTGAGGATATCGCTTATCTCGGCAGTCACAACGTCATTCATGTGCGCCTCAATTCTATTGAGGGGCAAGGTAAAATAGTCCAGGTGCATGTGAGCAATTTTGTCCGTCATGCGGCTCAGACCTTTGAGCTCAAGCAGCCGGTAGTCCTGTCTTGGGACCGAGACGCGATAGTGTTGATTAAAGCAGACCCATTATGAAGGGGTTCTTTGCCCACAGAATTTGGGTCATAGCACCGCCCTACCTCTGGATGCTGGTTTTTTTTGCATTGCCATTTGGTTATATCCTGAAAATCAGTTTGGCTGAGTCGGTGATCGCGATGCCGCCTTACAGTGATATCTGGTCCTGGACTGAGGGCCAGTTCAGCTGGCTGGGCTCGCTGGACAATTACCGCTTTCTGCTTGAAGACGATCTCTATTACCTGGCTTACTTTAACTCTGTGCGTTTGGCCGCGATAGCGACGCTGGTGTGTTTGTTCGTCGCCTATCCCATGGCGTTTGCTATCTCGAGAATGCCAGAGCCCTATCGCAGCTTGTGCCTGCTGCTGGTGATTCTGCCATCCTGGACTTCATTTTTGATTCGTATCTATGCCTGGATTGGTTTGTTAAAAAACAACGGTCTGATTAACCAGATGCTGCTAGCAGTAGGTTTGCTTGATGAGCCGCTGTTGCTGCTGCACTCTGATTTCGCGATCTACCTGGGTATCGTCTATGGTTACCTGCCGTTTATGGTGCTGCCAATCTATACGAATCTGGTGAAGCTAGATCATTCGTTAATTGAAGCGGCTTACGATCTGGGAGCCAGACCATGGAAAGTGTTTTTGACGATTATTTTACCCCTGTCGATGGGGGGTGTGGTGGCGGGCTGTTTCCTGGTTTTTATTCCGGCGGTGGGTGAGTTTATCATTCCGGATCTGCTCGGCGGACCTGATACCTTGATGATAGGCAAGGTGCTCTGGCAGGAATTCTTTGTTAATCGAGACTGGCCCGTAGCCTCGGCGATTGCCGTGGTGATGTTGACTTTCCTTTTGGTCCCCATCTATTTCTATCGCCGTGTAGAGATGAAGCGGTTAGGGGTAACGCCGTGAGGGTCTCGCGCTTTTTGTTGATGGCTGGGCTGGTCTTTCTGTATTTCCCACTATTAGTGCTTGTCATCTACTCCTTCAATGAGTCCAGACTGGTGACCGTTTGGACAGAGTTTTCGCTGAAGTGGTATCTGGAGCTGCTCGAAGACCGACAATTGATGGATGCTTTTTTTCTGAGCCTGCAGATTGCGTGCTCGACGGCATTTATGGCGGTGCTGCTGGGCACTGTTGCCGCCTATGTGTTAGTGAAGTTTGGCCGATTTCCGGGTCAAACTCTGTTTAGTAGTATGATCATAGCGCCGCTGGTGATGCCAGAGGTGATCACCGGCTTGTCGTTGTTGTTGCTTTTTGTTGGCTTGGGTCAATTGCTAGGCTGGCCCGCATCCCGCGGCGCCATGACGATCTGGATCGCTCATGTGACTTTCAGTGTGGCTTTTGTCACCATCGTTATTAGCGCTCGCCTCAGAGAAATGGACAGCTCGCTGGAAGAGGCAGCAATGGACCTGGGGGCGACGCCATTGAAGGTATTTTTCGTGATTACCCTGCCATTGATCAGTCCTGCATTGATATCCGGGTGGCTGTTGGCGTTTACCTTGTCTTTGGATGATCTGGTGATCGCCAGTTTCGTCTCGGGTCCTGGCTCGAGCACTTTGCCGATGGTGATTTACTCGAGTGTTCGTCTTGGCGTGAGTCCGAAGATCAATGCGCTGGCGACAATTTTTGTCGCCATGATTTTGGTTGGTACGGTCATCGTCTGGTGGAGTTTGCAGCGCTGGGCAAGGTCCAGCGCTGCTCGAGATCCAAGCTAGCTCAAGCTAGAAGCCTGCTCAAGCCTGCTCAAGCTAGCGCAATTCTAGTTGAGCATGGTTGAAAAAAAGCGGATGCCG
>JAYODE010000015.1:7106-61419 GCA_038106185.1 Gammaproteobacteria bacterium
CCTGCTCAAGCTAGCGCAATTCTAGTTGAGCATGGTTGAAAAAAAGCGGATGCCGACGACGCGCTCTCGCTTGGGTCCAAAGAAATGAGAGGGAATGATGCCGCCGTTGTTATTCTCGCCATCAAATGTCTCAGCATTGGTCAGGTTTTCAACATACAGGCCAATCCTCCAGTCTTCGCCAGACTCATAGTTGATGCGTAGCGAGACGTCCGTGTAGGAGTCTATTTTGGTTTCCGGCAAGTTTTCAAAGCCGCCGCCACGTTCTGATTCCCAGTAGACTTCGAGGCTTGTGGTGATAGCGCCTCGACTTGCCAACGGGAAGTTACCGTTCAGCACCGCTGCGCCGGTAAACTCTGGCGCCCAGAACAAGCTGCTACCCTCGCAGCTGTTTTCGGTTTCGCCGCCGCAGACGCTTTGCAGATTGACAGCTTCAGTGTCCAGGCTGGATAAGCCAAGGTACAGATCAAAGTTGTCATTCAGAATGGTTCTGACGGTACCCTCTAAACCCTGACCATCAACCTGGCCTATATTCTTGACGGCGGCGGCGCCGCCATCAAAGACCAGCACCTGAAGGTCTTTATAGTCATAAAAGAAGGCCGAGAGGTTCAGTTCAGTTCGGCCTTCAAATAACGTACCCTTGTAGCCTATCTCCCAAGAGTCGACAGTCTCTGGCTCAAAAGCGTTCGGCCGATAGCCTTCTGCCTGAGTCACATCGGTCGTGCCGCCACCGACTGGGTCTCCTGCCGCATCTTCCAGAGCAAAGCTACCAAAGCCGCCAGACTTGAAGCCTTCCGTGTAACTGCCGTAGAACATGGTGTCGTTATTGGGCTCAAACCGCAGAATCGCCCGGCTCTGAGTGTCACTCCAGGTCTTGCTGTCAGAAATGGCGCCATCAGTGGCAAAGGTATAGGCCCAATAGGCGCCAAGATCACTTTCGGGTGTTGGAACATTGATAGAGAAGTTTTTCTTGTCGCTGCTGTAACGCACGCCAAGACCCAGGCTCCATTGCTCAGTGAAGGCGTAATTCACGTCAACGTAGGCGCCCCAGCCAGAATAGTCACCGATGATTCTGCCTGTTTCCGTCAGGTTGCCATCAGCGCTGGGAGAAAAATCTGAGCCATAGTAGGCGTACAAGTCAGCACAGCCGGTGAAGGTCATGCCAGAGTTGTAGTAAGCACCATAATACTGACAGAAATAGTCTTCGGCGCCGGCAAACTTGAACAAAGTATCGATGTTCTCTTTGTAATAGGACGCACCGGCATACCAGGACAAGGCGCTGTCACCAGTTGACGCCAGACGAATCTCCTGCTGAAAATAGTCGCCCTTCTGGTCTTGGCCATAATTATTGATGTTCAGCGGCGTCCCATCATAGTCCTCGGTGTAATAGTACTCATGGTCCTTATAACCGGTGTTCGATGTGATGGTAGCAAAGCCGAGATCGTAGTCGAGCTGCAGCCCCAAGGTAAGAATCTTAGCGTCATCTCTATCGCCGCTGGAGCGGTCAAGGTCTGCATCTTGGGGACCGCCGCGCAAGTTCACGTCGCCCAAGGCGGCCTCAAAGGTCTCCCAGATTACGCCGCTCTCGATCGCGCGATACACAGAGCCGGATTGCTCTCTGTCTTCATATTCGGCAGTACCGCGAGCAGTGAGGTTTTCACCAATAAAGGTGCCCGACAAGCGCAGAGCGGATTTGTCATGGGCGATCAGTTCGCTGCCGTCAAACAGGTTGTCGACAAATCCGTCTTCCTCTGAATGATAGCCAGCAACTCGCAGCGCGAAGCTGTCGTTAACGGGTATGTTGAGTGCACCTTCGGCTCTGAGCCGGTTGCCTTGACCCGCATCCAGGTCAATATAGCCATCGACGGCGTCAGCAATCTTGGCTTTCGCAGTGTAGACGCTAAAGGCGCCGCCGATGGAATTTCGGCCGAACAGGAAGCCCTGCGGGCCTCGAAGTATCTCGGCGCGTTCCATGTCATAGAGACTGGTTACCGCAGACCCATTGCGACCTTCATACAGATCGTTTTTGAAAAACGCAGCAGACGGATCTCCGCCAACCCCGAAATCTTGAGTTCGAACGCCTCGAACACTGATGGCATCTATGAAGCTGTCCTGGCTGTTGCCGGAAACACCGGGCGTGAAGGAGACGAGATCCTTGACGTCGTTTAGATTAACTTCTCTCACAAAGTCGCCAGACAGGGCGGTGATAGCCAGCGGTACATCCTGCACCGACTCGGAGCGTTTGGTCGCGGTGACAACCACCTCCTCAAGCACACGATTCTCGGCGCTGGCATGGGCAGACAAGCCTGCCGTCATAACCAGAGCGATACCATGGGCCAGTGGTGAGAGTTTGAATGGAAAAGCGGTTGGTCGCTGACTTTGGATCGAAGGTCGTTTCACGATGACTCCAGATTGTTCTTATTCAGATAGTTAAATTATACGATTTGGCCACTCAGGTATACCTCTGAGGGAGAATTTGTTTGGCGTTTACACCTTAGGATTGTGTGGGCTCATCGGCCGGCTTCGGGTGCGCGCTGAGTATGGCAGACATGGGTTCGAGTTGATGGGCATAGCGACGCCAACGTCCCACCGAGCGGCTGTGAGCTGGCTCTCTCACTTGCACCGCGCTGGCTGTCGAAACAGCACTGGGTTGCTCATGAAAGGTCAAGCAGGCCGGTTCCCATTCGAGCCCAAGGAAACTGATCAGGCGGCGAGCATTGGGCTCCAGGTTTTGCACCGTCTCTTCGTAGGAAACATCAAGGAATCGATGGCCAAAGCGCTCACGCCAGGTAGCCATAAGCTGGCGGTAGCGGACATGATGACGAGCCATCTCCTGCTGGTCGTAAGAATGCAGGTAAGCATCGGCGAACAGCTGTTTATAGCTGGCGAAGCAAGCATCCATTGGGTCCCGTTGAAGGTGGACAATTTTAGCGTTTGGTAGAGCTGCAAGAATCAGAGGAATCATCAGGTAATTCTGTGGCAACTTGTCAACGAAATAGGCGGAGTCGCCCCGTTGTTTGCGTGTGGTGTCCATATAGAGCTCGCCCAGTTGCGCTGGATTGAGTGCTGCGGCGCTGGCGAAGAATGCGCTGGAGAAGCGTTTTGGATCTCGATAGTCACTGAGTCGACGAACCGCCAGGCTCAGTTGCTGCAACTCTCCGGCTGATTTTACCTGCGAGTGACTGCTGATAATGCGCTCGATCAGGGTAGTGCCGGTGCGAGGTTGACCAACTACGAAGATAGCGCCATTGGCTTCGCAACCTTTACCAACTCGTGCCAGCCAATCCGTCGTGAAGGTTGCCTGCAGGTCAGCAAACATCTGTACTTCTGCGGCTTCATCAAATTCGACGGTGCTGCGGCGCTGCTGTGCCCCCAGTTCAAAGGCATCAAAGGCATCCTTCCATTCTTCCAGATCCTCCAGTTCCTTACCGATGGCATAGGCGTAGAACGCCTTGGCACGGGCCGACAAACTGTGTTGTGCGAGGAACTGTCGCATGCTTGTAATATGGGCATGGTCCCGCGCCCGTCGGGTGTTGGATAGCACCCAGTGCGCCTGCGGGCTATTGGGCTGAATGAGTAGTAACCGCTCAATCAGTTGGATAGCTTCTGCGGTGTTGCCACGGTAAACCAGGTTGTTCGCCAGGTTTAACAGAAAGGCCGGGTGCTCGGGTCGCTGTCTGACTGCGGCGCTAAAACTGCGGCCTGCCGCATCAAACTCACCGATCAAAGAATACACAGTGCCTATCAGGTCGTGGACCATGGGGTCATCACTTGCCGTCTTGACGGCCTCGGTCAGCGCAGCATCGGCACGCACGACCTGACCTTCATTCATAAACAAGCGCGCGAGTTGGGCCCAGGCTGCGCTGTGCCCAGGATCGAGAGTTGTGACAGACCCAAAGGCCTGAAAGGCGGTCTGGCGATCCTGTGCCTGCAAGGCCGTGAGACCCACCAAAAAGTGGGCTTGGGGTAAATCCCGCTTGATCGCCAGCGCTTGTCTGCAACACTCGGAAGCGGTGTTGATATCACCCTGCGTGAGCGCGTTAAACCCAGTTCGCAGTAGCGTCCTTAATTTTTGCTCTCCGACTGACATGGCGATCAATACTCTTGGTGAAAAAGCCCATTTCAAGGCATAATGTCATGTTTGAAAAGCCCAAACAACGAGTCGACTAGGGCTAAGACAAGAACTAGGACTAGAACTAGAACTAGAACTAGAACTAGGACAAGGACAAGGTAACTCGGCTATGGCAAGAAACCTCTCCAGCGCAGCACTCAAGGAAATGGATCGCAAGACTTTGTTGCATCCTTTTACTGACTATCAGCAGTATGCCAAAACCGGTGGGCGAGTGGTGACCCGCGCAGAGCACATCTATATCACCGATTCTGATAACAAACAGTTACTTGACGGTATGTCGGGACTCTGGTGCTGTAGTTTGGGTTACAGCCAGCCATCGATCAACTTAGCGATTAAAGAGCAGCTGGAACGCTTGCCCTATTACAACAGTTTCTTTAATTGCAGCAATGATGCAGCGGTCAGCATGGCAAATGCGTTAGTAGAGATTCTGCCGGCGCATCTGAATCATATCTTTTTCACCAATTCTGGCAGTGAAGCCAATGACACTAACATCCGCCTGGTGCATCGCTATTTCGATGCCTTGGGTAAGCCGGGTAAGAAAAACATTATCGGCCGGCACAATGGCTATCATGGCAGCACGATCGCCGCTGCCAGCCTGGGTGGCATGGGTTACATGCATGAACAGTTTATCGGTTTGACCTATACCCATCATATCCAGCAACCCTACTGGTATGAAGAATGCCGAGATTTGGATGCTGAGGCGTTTGGTCTCGTTGCCGCCAATGCATTGGCGGCAAAGATCGACGAGTTGGGCGCTGATACGGTAGCGGCCTTTATCGCCGAGCCGATTCAAGGTGCCGGTGGTGTGATTGTGCCACCCGCCAGTTATTGGCCGGCGGTGGCAAAAATTTGTCGTGACCGTGATGTTCTGCTGATAAGCGATGAGGTGATCTGTGGTTTTGGTCGTACGGGTCAGTGGTTTGGTTGCCAGACCTATGATTTCGAACCGGACCTTCTGACCTTCGCTAAGGGCGTCACCAATGGCTATCAACCTCTGGGCGGGGTTGCCGTGTCTGACAAGGTGATGGATGTGTTGCAGTCACAGAGTGTCGAATTTGCCCATGGATTCACCTATTCCGGTCACCCGGTTGCCTGTGCTGCGGGCCTGGCAACTTTGGAAATTTATAAGCAGACCGATATCGTTGGGTATGTGGCGCAGGATCTGGCGCGCTATTTCAACACTCGATGGCGACAGTTGGCTGATCACCCGATTGTAGGAGAGGCTCGCACTCAGGGCATGCTGGGTGCGCTTGAACTGGTTCGAGACAAGTCCTCTCGCGCGCGGCTCGCGCCTGAATCAAAAGCCTCAATCTACTGCCGAGACAGGGCAATTCATCATGGTTTGATGGTTCGCGCCGTCAAAGACGCGATGATCAGCGCACCGCCCTATGTCTGTAGCAAGGCAGAAATCGATCTGCTGATTGATCGACTGGTAAAGGCCTTGGATGATACCGCTCGTCATTATGGTATCAATGAATCATGAGACCACTCGTTCTGGTGCCTTGCGATGTGAAACCCGTCGAAGGGCATCCCTTTCATTGTGTCGGTGAAAAATACATTAACGCTGTCAGCCATGGCGCCGGCGTCCAAGCCCTGCTGGTGCCTGCGATTGGTGCAGGACAAGATCTGCAGTCTATGGAACAACAAACCGATATAGACGGTTTATTGGACCTGGCACAGGGTTTGTTTCTGACCGGTAGCGTCAGTAACGTTGAGCCGCAGCGGTATGGCAACACCAGTGCGCCACTGGATATCAAACAGGACAGGCAACGAGACTCGACCGTTTTTCCCCTGCTGGAAAGAGCACTGGCGCGACGAATGCCGATTTTGGCTGTTTGCCGGGGTATCCAGGAACTGAATGTTGCCGTTGGGGGTACCCTTTACCATGCGGTGCATGAGCAACCTGGATACGCCGATCATCGAGAGCAAGACGGTGTAAGTCGCGACCAGATGTATGCGCCAGTGCATGATGTGGATGTGATTGCCGGTGGTTTGCTTGAAAAAATAGTTGCCTGCCAATGCTTCGCTGTAAACTCACTTCATGGCCAGGCGATAGCGCAGTTGGGTCCGGGATTGCGAGCCGAGGCAGTATCTAAAGACGGTGTGATCGAGGCCGTGTCAATAGAGGGTCAGTTCGCGCTGGGCGTACAATGGCATCCGGAGTGGGCCTTTGCGGAAAATCCCCAGTCGCGAGCCATCTTTGCTGCCTTTGGTGACGCGGTTCGAGCCTACTCTTTGAACCAGCCGGCGAAAACTTGAGTGACCCAATGTTCAAACTGCACGGATCATCGGTCCGGCAAACCAACCTCAATAAAAACCTCTTAAACTTAATCAGGAACTTTTTGTATGTCAGCGCTACCGGATCCCATATCAGCCCATGTTGAGTTGCTCTTCTCTGATATGAATGGTGTCCCTCGAGGCAAGGTGATTGACGGATCTAGCTTGAAACCCGGTTATCGACCTCACATGGGATTTTCTCTGTTATTCCAGACTATTAATGGCGAGTACGCAGACATACTCGATCGGCTTAATCCAAAAGACGAAGACATGCAGCTGGAGCCTGATTGGTCCACATACAGGGCGACGCCCTGGAAGGAAGATGATCATAGCCAGGTGATTTGTCGCTCTCTGAACAAGAACGGCCAACCCACGACCGTCGACTCGAGAAATGTTCTACTAGAAATTCTCGGTCAATATGCGCTAGCTGGTTGGTTTCCTATCGTTGCCCCAGAGGTCGAGTTCTATCTCGTACAGCCCGTCCAGGATCCAAGAAATGCTCTGGTGCCAGCCACGGGTCAGAATGGTCGGCTGGAATCCGGTGGTGAATCATTCAGTATCGATGCCCTGGATAAGTTTGAGGACTTTTTTGCGACCCTGCGCCAAACCTGCGCGAAGGCGAATATTCAGTTGGAAGGCTTGATTCATGAAATGGGGCCGGGGCAGATAGAGCTGAATGTTGGTCACGGCGATGCTTTGGATAAGGCGGATCAACTCTTTTTGCTGAAACGGGCCGTTAAAGCCTGCGCGTTGAAATGCAACATGACGGCGACCTTTATGGCCAAGCCCATAGAGGCAGCCGCCGGTAGTGGATTGCACATACACACCAGCATGAATGATGCCGACGGTAACAATGTTTTCGCTCTACAGGATGGTCAAGCGACAGCCATGCTCAGGTATTACATCGGCGGCTTGCAGCACTATTTACCGCGCGCGTTTGCATTATTTTCGCCCTCCATCAACAGCTATAAGCGTTTCGTGCCTGACCTGTCTGCGCCCGTGAATCTGGAGTGGGGTTATGACAATCGCACTACCGGTTTTCGAATTCCCTATGACACAGACGAAAATGGTCGGGTCGAAAACCGAATAGCTGGTGCTGATGCCAATCCTTACTTATTTACAGCGGCGACGCTGGCTTGTGGGCTGTTGGGAATTCGCGAGAAACTTGAGCCCAGAGCGCCGGTTGAAGGTAATGCCTATTATCTGAAGTTGCCGGCTGCATTCCCGAGAGACTTGGGCGCGGCCTTGGTCGAGTTGCAAAACTGTCAGCCGATCATCGATCTGATCGGCAAAGACTTCATTGATTCTTTTGTCTCCATCAAGCAGATGGAAATCGACCATTTTCAGGCTGAGATATCTCTGTGGGAGCAGCGTTACCTGTGTGAGTTGTTGTAACCCATGGGCGTGCGCCGTCAAGGTGGAGATCCCAGTATTGGTTATGATGATTCCTGGTATTACGCCACGGCTAAAGGGTTGGTGCGGCATCCACAACTGACCGAGTCCATCGATGCGGATGTTTGCATCGTCGGTGCGGGTTATACCGGTTTGTCTGCGGCGATTGAACTCGCGGAGCAAGGCTACAAGGTGGTCGTTCTGGAGAGTCATCGTGTCGGCGCCGGTGCCTCAGGACGCAATGGTGGCGTGCTGGGGATGGGGCAGCGCAAGGACCAGGATGAGCTGGAGGCGATGTTGGGTTTCGAGACTGCCAGGCGTATGTGGCAGGTGGCTTGTGATGCCAACGCACTGGTGAGAGACCGTATTCAACGCTACTCAATCGACTGTGACCTGACGGATGGTGAGTTGCATGTAGCGCATCGAGCGCGGTATGTGGATGACCTAAGGCGCTACAACGACCATCTAGTGTCACGTTATGGATATACAGACCGGCGTTATGTTAGTCAGGCAGAAGTGCAGGACATGTTGGGCGTCGACACCTTTTATGGGGGCTCGCTTGATCTGCGCTCGGCGCATTTGCATCCTTTGAACCTCACCCTGGGTCTGGCGCGAGCGGCTGTGACCCTCGGAGTGCAGATCTTTGAGCAGTCGGCGGTGCTTGATTACCAGAGTCCTGCGATGGACCGAGTCATTGCCACAACGGCAGCTGGTCAGGTCAAATCGAAATTTTTGGTGCTGGCCTGTAACGGCTATCTCGGCAAACTCGATCGAGATGTCGGGGCCTATCAGATGCCCATCAACAATTTCATTCTGGCGACGGAACCCCTGGGACCAGAGCGTGCCCAAAAAATTAACCGAGACAATGTCGCGGTGGTCGATAGTCGATTTGTCGTGAATTATTTTCACAACTCGCCTGACGGTCGTTTGATTTTTGGCGGTGGTGAGAACTATTCACCGTTCTTTCCTCAAGATCTCAAAGGATTTGTTCGGCGGCATATGCTCGAGGTTTATCCGCAGCTTGCGGATGCCAGAATCGACTATGCCTGGGGAGGTACCTTGGCCATCACTATGCGGCGAATGCCGAATTTTGGTCGCAGCGGGCAGAATATCTATTGGGCCCAGGGTTACTCTGGGCATGGGATCGCGATGGCCAATATGGGCGGCAAATTGATTGCCGAGGCGATTGCAGGCCAGGCGTCCCGATTTGACCTGTTTGCCGATTTTCGACATCTGCCCTTCCCCGGTGGGCGTTGGCTGCGCTGGCCAGCCCTTGTGGCAGGGATGCTGTATTATGCGCTGCTGGACCGGTTTTAGGCGGAGTCTTGCTGGAGTTTTTTTTGAGCTAACAGCCCGATAAAGTCGTGGGCGATAGTCGCCGCGGCGATGGCGGTAATTTCTGCATGGTCGTAGGCTGGCGCCACCTCGACAACGTCCATGCCGACGAAGTTCAGCGCGCCCAGTCCGCGCAGTATGCCCAGAGCCTGAGCAGATGACAGGCCACCCACCACCGGCGTGCCGGTTCCGGGTGCAAAGGCGGGATCCAGGCAGTCAATATCAAAAGTCAGATACGCCGGCTGACTAGCCACCACCGCAAGGACTTGTGCAATGGTGTCCTGTAAGGGCTGGCTGTGCACGGTGGGCGCATCGATCACGGTAAAGCCATGGCTGCTATCACTGAAGGATCGAATGCCTATTTGCACCGAATGCGATACATCAATCAGCCCTTCGCGTTTGGCTCTCAAAAACATCGAGCCATGGTCAAGTCGTTCGCCGTCGTCTTCCCAGGTATCGACGTGCGCGTCGAAATGGACCAGTGCCAGGGGGCCGTACTTTTCGGCGTGCGCGCGCAATAGTGGGTAGGTAACAAAGTGATCGCCGCCCAGGGTCACCATGAGGGCACCACTGTTGATGAGCTTGCGGGCATGGGTGAGCACGGTGTCGACCAGATGTTGTGGATAGCCTGAATCCAGCAGGCAGTCACCATAGTCTGCCACTGCAAGCACTTCCATCGGGTTAATACCAAAGGGAAAAGCCCGGCCGATCAGTTCCGCCAGTTGAACAGAGGCTGCTCTTATGGCCTGAGGACCCAGTCTCGCACCTGATCTAAAGGTTGTCGCTGAGTCAAAAGGTATGCCGGAAACCACGACGTCCGCGCCATCGATATCTTGGGTGTACCTGCGCCGCAAGAATGACAGCTCGCCGGCAAACGTGTTGCCGCCTCGAGCAGGCTGAATAAACCGCTGTCGATTTGGATTGGTTGATGGCATGGCCCTGACCCCTGCTGATATCTAGGCGCCGAGTTTGGACCTGTGGATCCTCTGGGTCAAATGTTCAGCTGACCGATCGTGCACGATTGTGCAGCTCAAGCAAGGCACCGACTGGCTTGATGGGTCTCACGGCTTTCATTCAGCCCTTGCAAAACACCAGCAGCTGATTGTTGGCTGGCATGTTTGTGTCAGACAAGAGGGTAAAACCCTGTTCTTGGGCTAAGGTCTGAAGCGTCTCGATGGCTCGAATCCCGCTGAGAGCATTGCGTGCTTTAAGCCAGGCATCAAAGGCTGAGTTGGATTCAGTGGTAAATGCGCCCCCATAGGTGAAGGGCCCGTAGATACAGAGTTTTCCACCCGTTGGCAAAGTCCTTGCTGCACCGCGAAATAGGAGCGGCAAGTTTATTTCGGGCATGATATGTAGAACATTGGCCAGATAAATATGATCTGCTGGCGGGAATTCGGTTTCTGTTATGTCCAGATACAGAGGGGGTCGTACATTCGCTGGCGCCAGCTGTCGAATATTTTCAACTAGCCCTTCATAGTACTCACCTCTATCCGAGGGCTGCCAATTCAAATGGGGTAGTCCGGATGCCATATATACGGCGTGTTGTCCCGAGCCACTGCCTATTTCCAAGACGCGCGCAGGCGCTTGAAAAAGCAACGCGAGTTGGGCCCGGATCGCGGCCTTATTGTTGTCTGCGGCTTGAGAGTAATGAATGAAGTTGCTGATAACCCTGTCCTGTGTTTGGCTACGGATGGTCGGCGACTGGCCAGATGTCGTATCGATGCGCCGGGTATCAGTCTTTCGGTGCGCTGTAGCCTTCTGCTCTGTCAACTTCTTCGCCGGCGAGAAACTTGTCCCGCTGCTGATTCAGATACTTGCGCGCCTCTTTGTCCATCAAATTTAGATGCTTTTCGTTGATCAGCATGGTTTGCAGGTGCTGCCATTCAAGCCAAGCTTGTTCAGAAACATGCTCAAAAATGTTCTGACCAGCGGTGCCAGGAAAGGGTTGCTCCTTGAGACCGGGTAGATCTTTCTTCAATCGACTGCAAAACACGGTTCTACTCATTGCATGGGTCTCCTGGTGCTTTCACGTTCCTCAATCAGAATCGCGTTATTTCACTCGACGAGCTGTCAGCTCGGAAAACATTCGAGTCACTGGTCGAGTCAGACCGATGGTCTGGGGTGCGTTAAGGTCATACCACGTCAGCCCGTCTGGTTCGCCGATGCGGTAATCCAGAGAAGGGCATGTTACGTGAATCGGCGTGATATCTAAATGAAAGTGGGTAAATGTATGCCGAAAAGGTGCAATGGGTTGTTCGGCTGCTGGGGTCAAAGACCGTTCTGCCAAGACTCGATCAAGCACCTTCGGCTCGGCTTCGGGAAATCCCCACAAGCCGCCCCAAAGGCCCTGAGACGGGCGTTTCTCAAGGAGAAATTCGCCGCTGGCATTCTCAATCAGAAGCATGCAGATTGATCTGACGGGAAGAGGTTGGCGGGTTTTTTTGCCGGGATAAGCCGCAATGCTATTGTGGTTGCGAGCGATACAGATCTCGGCCATGGGGCAGTTGGCACAATCTGGTCGGCTTCGAGTGCAGAGGGTCGCACCCAGATCCATTATCGCTTGCGTATAGTCTGCGACGCGGGTCCTCGGGGTCAGACGCTCAGCAAGTGCCCAGAGCTGATTGGCGACCTGGGATTGCCCGGGCCAGCCTGACACGGCAAAACAACGACTTAGTACGCGCTTGACATTGCCGTCCAGAATCGGTGCTCTGCCACCACAGGCAATGGCGACAATAGCGCCGGCGGTTGACCTGCCGATCCCGGGTAAAGCCATCAGCTGCTCCAGATCAGTAGGAAACTCGCCGTTGAATTCGGCTTTGATCTTGCGGGCCGTTTTGTGCAGGTTGCGGCCTCGAGCGTAATAACCGAGACCGGTCCAGAGATGCAAAACCTCGTCTGTGCTCCCGTCAGCAAGGCGGTCAAGGGTTGGAAAATTCGCCATGAATCGCTCGAAGTAGCCAACTACGGTGGCGACTTGAGTCTGTTGTAACATAATCTCAGACACCCAGACGCGGTAAGGATTTATCTGCTGCTGCCAAGGCAGGTGCTTGCGCCCGTGATGGTCAAACCAGTTGAGAAGTCTTGCGCTGAAATCATCGGTCATTTGTTAAAGAGACCTTTCAAAAGCTTTCTGGCCTTGTCGCGTAGTTCCGGTAGTTCCGACTTAAGCTTTTCTTGACCCTGGCGTTTCAGTTCCTGCTTGAGTAGGTTGGCGACCAGATCCTCGATATCTTTTTTGCTGGGCTTGCACAAGCTGGCTGGGGAAGCATTGAGGGCGCCGGCACAATGTAGTGGCCAATGTAACCCTGCCAGCGGCGGTTTGACGCTGAAGGGGCTGGTCTTGCTCTCCATAAGGCTGATATCCAGGGTGTAGTCCAGCCGGTTCTGCCAATAATTTATGCCACCGCCACCAACAATTGTCAGAGTTTCTAGTTGAACATTGAGCTGCTGGTTGGCTTCGATCCCGTCATTGAGTGTCAAGCTGCCCGTTAAGGACTCAAAGGGCATTCTGTCAGGCCAGTCTTCGATACCGGAGGATTGCCCCCGCAGGCCATCGACAAGGCTTGCAATGTTTTTCACGGGACTAACGTCCAGGCTCCCTTGTTTGATTCGAAAGCGGTTTGAACCGCTCAAGCTATCGAGCACCTGGCTCAGCATTTGACCCTCGAACCGCAGACTCGAGTCCAGTTCCAAGCGACCTGTAATCCACTCAAGATCAGTCAGTTGGCTGATATCCATCTCGCTCACAGTGAACGTTACGTTGCTTTTCGGCATTGAGTCGATGGTTTTTTGCGCGGCTAATGTCAGTTTTACCTGGCCTGCATAGCCGTGAGCGGCTGCCTTTACCTGCAGCTGTTGAGAATTGTTGGTGACGGCGAAGTCCAGGTCGGTGAGTTCATAATCTTCATAGCGCAACCGGCCGACTCGCAATTTACCGTCTATGAGGTATTGTTTCAGCAGGTCAAGGGGCAGAACCTGGCTATCCTTTGGCGCGGCGTCCTCCGTGCTGCTCAGGTCTGCGGCGAGTGCCAAAGGAAGATAATCGCTCAGTGCCAGGTCGTTCAGCGTCAAGTCAAAACCGGCGAAGGTGGTATCACCCAGGTTTGCATTGATAGCACCATCGATGGCCATGGCATCGAGTTTAGCGCTGAGATCCGTGAGGTGGATGTCAGTAGGCGAGCCGTAAAAATCGGCGGTCAGTTCAAAAGTTTTCAGGACGTCAGGATTACGTGTTTCAACGGCGGGCAACTTTAGGGCAGTCAGCAGCGGTCTTATGGCAAAGGGTTGAATCTGCAGGTTGCCGGTGAGGATGGGGTTGGTATTCAACTGCGTGACTTGGAGGTTGAACCTGGCCGTAAGTGCCGCCAGTCGAAGCTCGCTGTCGATCAGGTCGAGGGTCCCCTGTTTCAAGTCAGCGACCCCGTTGAGGGTCAGATCGGTAGTCAGATCGGTAGTCAGCTCGACCAAGTCTGGCAGTTGAGTTCTGCTATGAATTTGCAGCTGGCTGATCTCATAGCGATCAAGATTTTCATTAAATTGAATCTCGCCGCCACCCTGAACTGATGCAGCCCTATGCGTCAGCTGATCCTCGGCAATCAGATCGAAGGCAATGTGAGTCGCTTCGTCGGTGCGAACTGAACCGGTCGTCAGGGATTTAAGTTGCAGCAAATAGGCAGTGTTTGGCGCTCGGTATTGAAGCGTCGCGCGGGTGATGCTGATGCGACCGACATCGAACTTCACACTCGATTTGTCCTTGGCGCTGGCATCTACCTCAGAGCGAGTCGCTTCAGTGGGCTGCCAGTTGCCTTTGCCGTTGCTGTCAACTTCGGCGTTGACGACAAGGCCATCAATAGTCAAGCCGTTGATGGCCAGCTCACCGCCGAACAGCAGCGGTAGCAGCTTCAGATCGATCGCCGCCGTCTCCAGTGACAGCAGTCGCTGGTCTCGGCCAGCTGGGCGAACCTCGACGTCAGTGATCTGAATAGCGACCGGCGGCCAGTAACGCCAATTCACGTCACCCTTGATGTCAAGCTCAAAACCTGTCGCCTGTCTTACGGTAGCCGTGAGTTGAGATCGGTACAGTTCAGGGCTGTCGAGTAGAATTAAGATGGCGCCAAAAACCACGATGGGCATCAGGGCGAGCAGGCCGAGTAGAAATTTCATGCGGGCGCCTTCTATTGCTAAATGTCGTTTCAGTGGTGCTATCGCAGAAGTCGAACAATGATCGAATAACGAAGGAGGGCCGGTACGAATTGCAGGCCAGGGTTCTTCAGTTTCGCTCTCGACGTTAGGAGTCATTATGCCAGACTCTGCGGAACAGTGTTTAAATCCGTTGTTGTGGCGTCATTGAATCGGCATGCGTTGGCGCTTTTATTGCGACTATTGCGACGAATGGCGGGCGAGTTTCATTGGACTCGCCTGGATCAGCTTCACCGTGCGCCACGCCCCCCCAATTGAGGGATGTGGCAGAGGGTCAAACAGGCGGTTTCGCTGACGCCAGATTATCTGATAATCTCCGTGAAAACTAACGAGGAGTATCTGATGTCTGACATAGGTAGTACTGCGAATCCCTTGCGGGTTGCCATTATTGGTGCGGGTCCAGCCGGGTTCTATACCATCAGTAACTTTCTCAAATATAAGGAGCTGAGTGTCGAGATCGATCTGTATGATCGTCTGCCGACGCCCTATGGTCTGGTCAGGGCAGGGGTTGCGCCGGATCATCAAAAAGACAAGTCGGTGACTCGAGCCTATGCCAAGAGTGCAGAACAGCCCAATGTGCGGTTTTATGGCAATGTTGAGTACGGCAAGCATCTGCAGCTGGAGGATTTACAGGCACATTATCACCAGGTGATCTTCACTAGCGGTGCGCCCACTGATCGTGATTTGGGCATTCCCGGCGAAGCACTTCAAGGTTGTCATTCAGCGACAGACTTCGTTGCCTGGTATAACGGTCATCCAGATTTTGCAGACCATCAATTTGATCTTAGTCAGGAGAGTGTTGCTATCGTTGGCGTTGGTAACGTCGCCATGGATGTCGCGCGTATCTTGTGCAAGTCCTATGCGGAGTTGGCAGAAACCGACATCGCGGACCATGCGTTGGCTGCGCTCAAGGAAAGCCGAGTCAAGCGGGTCTTCCTGCTCGGCCGCCGCGGTCCTGCCCAAGCGGCATTTACCCCGCCAGAGATTAAGGAGCTGGGTGAGTTGGAGGAGGCTGATGTGACGGTACCCGCTGACGAAGCGCGGGTTGATGCAATCAGCCAGCAGTACCTGGCAGACAATCCGGATAAAAACGTTGAGAAGAATATCGGGTTTATCACCGAATATAGTCAGCGCGTCATCACCGGTAAACGTAAATGCCTGACATTGAGGTTCCTGGTTTCTCCGACAGAAGTGATCGGTCACGAAGGACATGTGGCAGGCCTTAAGTTAGCGAAAAACGAAATCTATGCGAGCGCAGCGGGTGATATTCGACCGAGAGCGACCGGGGCTGAAGAGGTCCTCGAAGCAGGTCTCGTGTTTCGCTCGGTAGGGTATCAGGGCGTTCCGGTCGCAAAAATCCCATTCGATGAAAGGAAAGGTACCATTCGCAATATCGAGGGTCGAGTGGTCGATGACGCTGGGCAGGCACTGACGGGCTTGTACACGGCGGGTTGGATTAAACGTGGTCCCACAGGGGTCATTGGTACGAACAAGACCTGTGCGCAGGAAACCGTAGCCCGTATGGTCGAGGACCTGGCGGCAGGTCGCTGTTTCAAGCCGATGGCGCCAGATGTGGCTGCAGCGCGCGCGCTGGTACAGGAACGCCAGCCCGAAATGGTGACTTATGCCGATTGGCAGAAAATAGATGCTGCCGAGATCGCCAATGGAGAGGCGCAGCAACGGCCGCGGGTTAAATTCACGCGTATTCGTGACATGCTGGCAATACTCGGCAACTAGGATCGTGGCGGAGCTACCGCCACTCGGGTCTTGGCGTCATAATCGGATAGCGGCGCTCGAACTGGTCGAACAGACCGCCGAGTTGCGCGAGCGCGCCCAGGTCTCCGTCAAGTCCCAAGGCACCGCTGCTAACCAGTGTCGAGGCCTCAGTCAGACCGAGCATCAGACGCTTGAAATCGAGCGCGCTGACTCTGATGGTGGCGGTCGGCTGGGGGTGCGACCTGTCAGGAAAGGCATGCAGCACCGAATTTTCAATCGTCAGCAAAGTTGTTTCGGCGTCGGTGAATACCAGGTTGATATGTAACACAAGGCCGTCAACCTTTTGACTGTTGAGTCGAACCGCTAACGTCTGAAACAGGTTTGCCAATGGCATCGCCTTGGCCATACTTTCCGTCGCATCAAAACGTGAGCCGCGGGGTAAGCCCTCGCGCAGCTCAAGCGCACCACAGAGATAAAAGTTCCTCCAGGGTGCTGATTCTGACTGATAGCCCATCTGCTCCAGCGTGTCTGCAAGCAGTGCTCGGCCGGCGAGATGTTCTGGTTCGGCCATCACCACATGGTTAAGCACTTCGGCGACAAAGCGATAATCGCCGCGGGCAAAATAGTCCTGTGCACGGGCGACGACGGCATCACTGCCGCCCATAAAGTCCAGATAGCGCTTGCCAGCCTCGACGGGTGGCAGCTGGTATAAATGGGCAGGGTTGCCGTCAAAAAAGCCGAGGTATTTCACATAAACAGCGCGAGTATTGTGGTGTACTGTGCCGTAATAGTCGCGGTTATAAAACTCTTTGCCGAGGCTGCTCGGCAGGGTCACCAGTTCTGCTATCTCTTCTTTGGTATAGCCGTGGTTGGCCATGCGCAGGGTCTGATCATGGATATACTTGTACAGGTCTCGCTGTTTTTTCAGATATTTGACGGCGGCGGCTTGACCCCAAGTCGGCCAGTGATGACTGGCAAACTGCACCTCTAGTTTATCGCCAAACAGATCGATAGTTTCATTGATCTGGGCTGACCAGGCCAACGCATCGCGAACCTGGGCGCCCCGCGGCGTATAGACATTGTGCAGATGATGGGAGGTAATCTCCGACATGCACAGTGCCTTGAATTGGGGAAAATAGAATACCATCTCGGCGGGCGCCTCGGTGCCCATGGTCATTTGAAAGACGATCTCTATGCCGTCAATCGTTCGAGTTTCGCCGGTCTTGCTGATAATGTCGTTGGGGATCACAAAGCCAGTGCTACCCATGGATAAAGCAGCGCCCAAGCCGGTGGTGACAAATCCTACAGGCGATGGCTGCAGCAAATTGCCGTACATGTAGGTCGCTCGACGGCTCATGGCGTTGCCGGCGAGTACATTCTCGGCAAGACTTTCTTTGACGTAATCGACTGGAGCGAGTACCGCAATTTTACCCGACTCTACATCTGCCTGCTCGACGACGCCCAACACGCCGGCAAAGTGGTCGGCATGACTATGGGTATGAATCACCGCGACGACCGGGCGCTCCCCTAACTGCTGGTTGGCCAGGGCCAATCCGGCCCGCGATGTTTCTGACGAGGTTAAAGGGTCAATAACGATCCAGCCTGTGTTGCCTTTAATGAGGGTCATATTCGCGATGTCGAATGAGCGAATCTGATAAATACCCTCGACCACTTCAAACAGACCATGGTGCTGAGCGTTAAGCTGTGCTTGCCGCCAGAGCGATGGATTCACTGTGTCGGGTGCATCGTCCTTGAGAAAACTGCAGGCTTCCAGGTCATAGGCCGGGCGCTTGAGACGATCGTGGGGGATGGTCATGGGACTCAGTGTCGCGATAAACCCGCGACTGGCGTCAGCAAAGCTCTGCTGGTCGGTAAAGTCCAACTGGGTATAGACGGCCTGATTCGCTGTAATCGTCGTGTTGCTGGCAGGTTTGGCCTGCTTGAGATCATCTGGCAGCGCTGAATAGGTCATGCTTAGTTCCCGTGAGTAGTGGCTCTGCCAGCATAGCGGCTTCTCGAGTTCAGGCAAACAGGTTCAAGGTGAGAAATTCTGCGCCAGATGATACCTTCACTGCTTTGGAGTTAAATGAGAAAGTGTCTGCCGTGTTGTACTTGAGTTTACTGGCCGAGACCTTCACTGTCACTGGCCCGATTTTTGTACTGGTCCTGCTGGGTCTGATCCTGAAGCGTCTGGACTTTATCGACGATCAGTTCGTTGTGGTGTCTTCGCGTCTGGTGTTCTCCCTGTGTCTGCCGGTGTTGTTGTTTACGACGATTAGTGACATAGATTTGGCTTCTACGCTGGCGCTGAATCTACTGAGTTTCAGTGGGTTTGGCGCCGCATTGACCTTCGCGATCAGTTGGCTGGTAGCGATCCTGCTGGTTCAGCCCAGGATTGACCGCGGCGTATTTGTGCAGGCGAGCTTTCGCAGCAATCTGGGCGTCGTCGGTCTGGCGCTCTGTGCGAATGCCTATGGCACCGAAGGCCTGGTGCTGGCTTCGCTGCTGATGGCGGTCATGACCATCGTCTACAATATTCTGAGTGTTGTAGTCCTGAGTTATTACAATGCGGCTAGAGCAATTTCCTGGCGTGGAGTTCTGTTTGACATAGCAACAAATCCGTTAATTGTAGCCATTCTCCTGGCTCTGATCGTCAGTGGTCTGCGGCTGCCAATTCCGTTGGTTTTGGAACGCACCGGTGCTTATCTGGGTAGTCTGGCGCTGCCGCTGGCGCTCCTGGGTACGGGTGCGAGCATGAATCTCAGGGCGTTGCGCCACTCATCCAGCGTCACTCTGCTCTGTATCTTGTTAAAAACCCTGCTGTTGCCGTTACTGATCACCTGGCTGGCCTGGCTGTTGGGCTATCGAGACCTGACGCTGGGGGTATTGTTTTTACTATTTATGAGTCCCACGGCGACCGCGAGTTTTATTATGGTCAAGTCTATGGGCGGTAATGATGCGTTAGCCGCAAATCTGATCATGACTACAACGCTGGTCTCTTTGGTGACCGGCAGCCTTGGCCTGTTCTTGTTGCGGGTGCTGGCGCTGGCCTGAGAATGCTGGCAAGCGCTCAGTGTCGAGTAATAGGTTTAACCCTGAGTAATTGTGGTTGAACTTGGCGGGCGTTCAGGTGAGACTGGCGCTGGCGAATTCGTAGATTTGATCAATTGCTTGAGGAGTAGACAATGACAGTAAAAGTAGGTGACAAGGTCCCAGCCGCTACCATGAAGATGATGGGTGAAAAGGGTCCGCGGGATATCACGACAGCCGAGCTGTTTGATGGCAAGAAGGTCGTATTGTTTGCAGTGCCGGGCGCCTTCACGCCCACGTGTAGCGCGGCGCATTTGCCGGGCTTCGTGGTCAACGCCGACAAGATCAAAGCCAAGGGTGTTGATGCTATCGTCTGTGTCTCAGTCAATGATGCATTTGTCATGAACGCTTGGGCAAAAGATAAGAATGCGGAAGAAATTCTGATGGTCGGTGACGGCAATGGAGACTTCACCGAGGCGATGGGTTTGGTGTTGGATGGTTCCGGTTTTGGGCTTGGCAAGCGCTCACAGCGTTACGCCATGATTGTCGAAGATGGTGTGATTACAACCCTGAACGTCGAAAAAGGCCCGACTTTTGAACTGAGCTCAGCAGAAAAAATTCTCGAGGCCTTATAGTCTGAGAACAGTAGTCTGAGAACAGTCGTTCGAGAACAGTAGTTCGAGAAGGTTAATTTGAGAAGGGTAATTCGAGCTGTTAGGTTGACAAGAATAGCGCGAAAAAACAGCAGCGAAGGCGCTGGACCTTAAAGATTGACCAGCTCGCGCAGAATACTTGAATAGGATTGGTCGGCGCTAGCCGCCGCCAGCTACAATGCCCGGATTGCAATCGCAGACGGGCATTTTTTTTTGGAGTTACTTATCGAACCCTGGGTGCTGTGGACCCTCCTTGCTGCGGTGATGCAGTCAGTGCGAACTGCCGGCCAAAAGGTGCTGGTAGCAGATATCTCAGCAGTTTCTGCGACCCTGGTCCGCTATCTTTTTGGCTTGCCGTTTGCGCTCCTCTATCTCGGCTGGCTTTCCAGTCGGCGGCAGTGGCAGTTACCCGATCTCAATCTGGATTTCCTGGTGTGTGGACTGCTGGCTGGGATTATGCAGATTATCGCGACGGTTCTTCTGATTCAGTTATTTACGTTAAGAAATTTCGCTGTAGGTAGTACCTTCGTTCGAACTGAGATAGTGCTGACGGCACTAATCGGATTTTGGTGGTTCGATGAGCGGGTCTCGCTGTTTGGCTGGTTCGCCATCCTGGTTTGCGTCGCTGGGCTGATGTTGATCAGCCTCGCAAAAACCGGATTAATCAACAGCCTGTGGAACCGCGCAGCAGTCTATGGTCTGGGTTCCGGTCTGTGCTTTGCGTTGACCTCGCTGTTGCTGCGCAGAGCGAGTTTGTCTCTGGAATTAGATGACCCTATGTTCAGCGCTGCTGTGACGCTGGTATATATGGTTGTGCTGCAAACCCTGCTGACGGTGATCTGGGTTGGCGCGCGACAGCCCCAGGAATTTACCGTGATAGCGCATAAATGGCGGCCCTGTCTGTTTGTTGGTGCCTCGGCAGTGGCCGGATCTATTGGATGGTTTACTGCGATGACACTCGAATTGGCAGCCTATGTGAAGACTCTGGGGCAGATCGAGTTTCTTATCAGCCTGTTGATCGCAGTGTATCTCTTCAAGGAGAGGCCTTCGCGTTTAGAGTTGCTGGGCATGTTGCTGATTGTCGGTGGCGCCGTGGGCATACTGCTGGCCTGACCAGCCTCAGGTCAGCAGTGAAGAACCATGTTCGAACTCAAGCGCAGACGCAGTAACCTGTTCGGCAGTGGGCCAGTGTCGAGCCTCAGCGGAACTTTTCTACGAGGAGCGTCAATTCGTCAAGGCGAGTGAGCACCTGGTCTGGGGTACCCTGGGGTAGCCCAAAAATCAGCTCGGTAAATCCCTGATCAATCCTGCCGGCCAACTGGTCTGGATCAGTAGGCGCGCCAAATAAGGCGAGCGTGACTGAGTCGAATGCCCGGCCGCGTTTTTCGCAGGCTGCCCTCAGATTTTCCATACCGCCATGACCGGCACCGCCAATAGGCATCCAGCCGTCGCAATATTCAGCGACTCGATCGAATACCCATTTTGAATTAGCACCCATCCATACAGGTGGGCCGCCGGCCTGAACTGGCTTAGGCCAGGACCAGATAGGGTCGAAGTTGACGAATTCGCCGTGATACTCGGCCTCGTCCTGAGTCCAAATCGCTCTCATCGCCAGAATCTTGTCGCGAACAATTTTCCAGCGGTGTTGGTAGCTGGCCCCATGATTTGCCATCTCCTCTACGTTCCAGCCGGCGCCAATGCCAAGTACAAACCGACCCTGTGACAGCACATCGAGGGAGGCGCACTCTTTGGCCAAAATAATCGGATCCCGTTCGATGACGAGGCAAATGCCGGTTCCCAGTTTGATTCGGCGGGTCACAGCGGCGGCGGCTGCCAGCGCGGTAAAGGGGTCATGGGTTCGCCAGTACCACTCGGGTAGTGCTGTACCGCCTGGGAACGGCGTTGTGCGGGCGACCGGAATATGGGTGTGCTCGGGGAAAAACAGAGAATCCAGCCCCCGCTCCTCAACGGCTTGAGCAAGCGCAATGGGCTGAAGCGTTTGGTCGGTAGGAAAAATTTGGACGCCAAAGTTAGCCATACGGGTGGTCCTTGAGAAGAATAAAAGCCAGTCTACTCCGGATTTTATTAGGGGCCAATGGCCGAGAGCCTGGGGTTTGTTGCAAACTGGTTACTGACAGGCGCTGGCTCACTGGTCCCAAGCCGGGCTGCGAGAGGAGTTCTTCGGTGTCACTCGTCGCGCAGCGCGTCAATGAGATCCTGGTGCTGTTGCCAAATATGGTCTCTGAGTCTTTCGCGAGCGCGGAAAGCGGTTCGATCGAAATGTGCAGGGCTCAGTGCCAACGCTTCGCACACCACCGACTTGGTCTCCTCAAGCAGATAGGATCGGCGGAGTATCTCTCGGTCTCTTTCAACCCGCATTGTTCCAACCAAGTCGAACAGTAAGTGCCGTCTTTCTCCGTCCAAAATGCTTTGTTGGGTATCAACCGAATCGACCTGTTCCTGCAACGCCTCAAAGCATCCACTCTGATTAATCCGTTGCCGCAGCCAGCTAAAATAAGTGAACTTGGTCGTCTGATAGACAAAACTGTCGAGCGATTCAGGTTGATTGATGCCAGTGTCACGAAGCCGTAGCAAAATCGTCAGCAGCGTATCGTGCGCAATATCCTCGGCGCGCCAAGTATCGCGGGTGTAATGCAACACTTGGCGTTTAACCCTTGCGTAGTAACGATGCAGGAGTTCCTTCTCCAGGGACCTATCACCTTTTCGAATACCAGCCACCAGCGAGGCAGAACAGATGCCGGCTGAGTTCCTCTGGCGGTGTGAGAGAGTGGCTGAGCAGCCAAGGGCCTGGTGAGGCCCTGCTGAGTTTGAATCTACTGAGTTTGAATCTGCTGATATCTGGCTGGTCATCGAATCCTGATGGTCACTGAGGTGCTGAACATTATTTAGACAGTTTTGTTAGCACAGGACAATCAGCCAAAAGTTTAGATCTTGCCTGTATTGCCTAAACCTTTGGCTTGATCGAACACCAAAGCCCAGTCTTTTATTGATCTGTTGCAGTCGAGAGCGAGGGATAAGCGCCTATGCTAAAAATCCTGCGGGATGTAATTCATGATGCGCAGTCTGATCTGGCCTCTTAGTGATGCGTTGGAAGGCTGTGCAGGTCCCGTCTTGGATAACGCTTTGCTAGGACATTATCAACTATGCCAATACAGCTATGCCAAAGTTGACATTTTATGGCGCTGCCCAGGAGGTGACCGGGTCCTGCCATCTGCTTGAATCCAAGGGTGAGTACGGGTTTCTACTGGACTGTGGCCTGCATCAAGGGGGTGACGATATTCGGCGCATCCGATCAGAAAAATTCAAGTTTGCCCCGGCCAAGCTGGACGCTGTCATTCTCTCTCACGCGCACTTGGATCATTCTGGATTATTGCCAAAGCTGGTGCGTCAGGGATTTGCGGGTGCAATCTTCTGCGCAGCAGCCACCGTGGATCTTTTGGCGATTCTGTTGCGGGATGCCCACGGCTTGTATCGGCGGGACCTTGACCAGGAAAATTTGCGCCGGGCTCGACGGGGCCAAAAACCCGTTGAGCCAAGCTATGACGAGCGTGATGTTGACCGAGTGTTAGCGCTGTGCGTGGCGACAGAATACGGCCAAAGGATACCGCTGAACAAATCGGTCACACTGACGTTTTATGATGCGGGACATATACTGGGTTCGGCGATCGTTGAGCTCATAGTCGTCGAGGCGGGTAAGACAAAAACGTTGGTTTTTTCGGGCGACCTTGGCAATAGTGACTCGGTATTAATGCGATCTCCCGTGAGTCTTGCAACGGCAGACCTGGTGCTGATGGAAGGTACCTATGGTAACCGCGATCATCGTTCCATGGCGGCGACGATTGAGCAATTCACTCAAATTCTCGCCGAGACCTGGGCGCGGCGTGGCAATGTCTTGATTCCCTCTTTTGCAGTGGGGCGAACCCAAGAGATTCTGTTTTATCTCGGTCGCCTCCACCGCGAGGGTAAGCTCGATAACTGGCGAATCTATCTCGATAGCCCCATGGCAATTGCGGTGACCGGCGTCTATAACCAATGGTTGGCGTTGTTGGACCAAGCGGACATCAGGGAGCTCAGAGAGGCAGATCGAGAATCCTTTCAAAGGTTTCTGCCAAGTTTGATCCTGAGTCAATCCAGCGAGGACTCGATGGCGATTAACAAGGTGTCGTCAGGCGCTATCATCATTGCGGGTAGTGGCATGTGTACGGGTGGACGCATACGTCATCATTTTAAGCATCGAATCTGGCAGGAGCGAAACACACTCATTTTTATCGGCTATCAAGCCCAGGGTACGCTAGGGCGACTCATTGTCGATGGCGCCTCTCGGATCAAACTCTACAAGGATGAATATGCCGTTAAGGCGCGCGTAGAAACCCTTGGCGGTTTTTCTGCACATGCAGGGCAAAGCCAATTAATGACCTGGTATAAGGGATTTCATCAGCGACCAGGGTTAGTCCTGGTGCACGGTGAGCTCGAGGCACTGCAAGCGCTGGCGACTCGAGTAGAAGAAGAATGCGCGATCGACGCCCTGATACCTGCCACTGGAGACTCTATCGTCTGGTAGGGATCCTTTCAGCAGATCTTCAGAATTAAGCGCAGATACAGCGAGTAGCAGCCTGAGTATCGGTGTTGATGACGCGTCATCTCAGGATCAAACAATTGTCGTATGTCGCCGCGAGTGCGAGGAAAAGCCCTGGTTTCCTTGGGTCGCAAGCCATTCAAATGGCGCGCATCACGCCGTCAACACTCGCCTTTGGTAGTACTTTATTTAGTAGCACTTTATTTAGTAGCACTTTATTTAGTAGTACTTTCTTTGGCAGAGCTTTCTTTGGTATTACTTTCTTTGGTAGCACTTTCTTTGGTAGCACTAGCTTTGGAGGCATTTATAGTCTTGATATCAACTGTATTGGCTTGGCTGTAGTTGGCTTGACTGTAGTTGGCTTAACTGTAGTTGGCTTGACTGTAGTTGGCTTGACTGTAGTTGGTTTGACTCTAATTGGTCTGACTGTGATTAGATTGAATAAGGTTGGTCTGAATATAGTCTCTGACGATTTGCCAGGCATCGTCGGCTGACTCGACGAATTGGATCAAGTCTTTGTCTGCCGGGCTGATCATGCCTTCCTCGACGAGGAGGTCAAAGTTCAACAGTGATTCCCAATAGCGTCGATCGAAGGCGATGATGGGTAACGGTTTTATCTTATTGGTTTGAATGAGTGTCAAGGTTTCAAACAGCTCATCAAGCGTGCCGAATCCGCCAGGAAACACGATCAGCGCCTGGGCTCGCAGTAAGAAGTGCATCTTGCGAATCGCGAAGTAGTGAAACTGGAAACACAACGAAGGCGTGATATAGCTGTTGGGCTTCTGTTCATGGGGTAGAGTGATATTCAACCCGATAGATTCACCGCCGGCGTCGCTTGCGCCGCGATTGGCGGCCTCCATGATGCCCGGGCCTCCGCCTGTAATAATATGCAATCTGGGTAGATTTCGGGCGCAGGACTCGCGTGTGATTTTTTCGGCCAATAATCGCGCTTCGTTGTAATAACGAACCCGTTTCGCACTGTTTAATGCTTGGCGTTGCTCTGCCAGGAGATGTTTGTCGGTGGGGCTTTGCGCCAATCGCTCTTGAATGTCTTGTAACCTCTCGGCAGCTAACTCAGGCGACAAAATCCGTGCACTGCCAAAGATTACGATCGTGTGGCTGATGTTATGGTCTATCAGCGTCAACTCTGGTTTTGAGAGTTCCAGCAAGAGCCGCACGGGTCGCATCTCATCGGAGAGGATGAAGTCGTCATCGGCATAGGCCAGACGATAAGAAGGTGAGGTAGACTGGGGCGTGGCCAGATGGGTCTCGCGGGTATATTTGACGTCTTCGGCGGCGCTGGGAAAGGGCTTTCTGGGTTTCGTCGGATCAGTCAAGGATATGTCCTTTTATAGCGTTCTTTTAGACTTTCGGCCTTTCCATGAGTGGTAAGGCCCTCATGGGTTTTTTCGAGCAGCTGGCGGTTTGCAACTGGTGGTTTAAGGAGCTTATTCAATCGTATAGCCGTTGAGAACTCAGAGGCGACCAGCTGTTAGGCAGTGGTGATGCATAGCGGTCAGGTGAGATGCAACTGCTTGTCATTCGCCTTGCAATAATGGTTCACTTTGGGTGCTGTAAGTGACAGTGTGCAAGCAGCGGCAGGTGGCAATGCGGGCAAATTGCGGGCATGCTGTATGAATCAGAGAGTAGCGCTTGATCGAGTAGCCCAGCCGGGCTTAGATGTGCAACTTGGCAGCCTCGATGTGATTGTCTCAACTGGAAGACGCCCGTTGCCCTGGGGCTTCAAATTAACCGACGCTAAATGAAATGGATCTACCATGAGCTATACCTGCTTTGATGTCAGTATTGACAATGACATTGCCCACATTCGTCTGAAGCGCCCTGAAAAGCGTAATAGCATGAATACCGAATTCTGGGAGGAATTGCCTGAGATCGTGAATGACATAGACGACAACAGCAAGGCGCGGGTGATCGTCATTTCCTCGACCGGCCCTCATTTCAGCTCTGGTTTGGATATAGGCAGTGTCGTCTCAGCAGGTAGCCAGTCGAGTGTTGCTGACGCGAAACAGCGTCGCAGTCATGGCGAAAGTTTCTATCGCATGGCAAAACGAATGCAAAATACCTTCAGCTGCCTCGAGGATTGCCGAATACCGGTACTGGCGGCGATTCAGGGTGGCTGTATCGGGGGCGGTATGGACTTTGTCACCGCCTGCGATATCCGATATGCGACGGAGGACGCATTTTTTACCGTTTACGAGGTGAAAATCGGGATGACTGCTGATGTTGGTACCTTTCCTCGGTTGGTGAAGCTCATACCAGAGGGTATTGTACGTGAACTGGCCTATACGGGGCGCCGCATGCTCGCTGCTGAAGCGCGTCAGGTCGGGCTCGTTAACCGCGTATTTGTCGACCAGGCAGCCATGCTTGAAGGTGTTTTGAGCGTCGCTCGCGAAATTGCTGCCAATGCACCGCTGGCGGTGTATGGTTCAAAGCGCATGATCAATTATTCTCGAGATCATTCCACAGCAGACAGTTTGGATTATATCAGTATCTGGAATGCCAGTTTTCTGCAGACAGACGAGATGGTAGAAGCCATCAGTGCCAACAAAGAAAAGCGTGCAGGTGACTTTGCCGCACTGCCAAAGAAGAGGCGTTGAGCATGGTCGTGGGTGTGTGGCAGCCGACAAAGGTCGATGCTGAAACAGGCGTAAGCCTTGCAGATCTTCATTCCTACACCAGCCTATCTGACGAGGCGCTGGCGAATTTGGCGACATGTCTTAGCGAAGCTCAAGTCAGGCGTGATGGTCGTTTGATGCGACTCGAAGAGGCACCCTGGCAGGTGGCAACTGCGCTCAGTGATGACGAACTGATCAGCCTGGTGCGGTTTTTCACCCTCGCAGAACGACAGTTGCCTGGCTGGGATGGGGGTAAGCAGTCGCCGGTCATTTATTTGGTTCGAATACTCAAGCAGCGTGGCGCCTTCTCACCGTCCCTGCGACTCTGGGTCAAGGCCAATACCGAGAACCGCTACCTGCCCAATGGCGCACTGCTGTAAATACCGTATAATGCCTCGTTTTCGGCGAAAGGCGAGTAGGTATGGCAGCGACAGAGCGCAAGGCACAAGTAGATCGAGACACGCTCGAAACGCAGATCAGCGTCAGTATTAACCTGGATGGCACCGGCGTGTCGAGCTTCGACACAGGGTTGCCATTTCTTGAGCATATGCTTGATCAAATTGCACGTCACGGGCTGATTGACATCCAGATCAATGCGCGAGGTGACCTTCACATTGACGCGCACCACACAGTTGAAGATATAGGTATCACGCTTGGTCAGGCATTCTATCAGGCCATGGGCGATAAGCGCGGTATACGTCGCTATGGGCATGCCTATGTGCCGCTTGACGAAGCCTTATCACGGGTGGTGGTTGATTTCTCCGGACGTCCTGGCCTGGAGTACCATGTCGATTTTACTCGAGCCAGTGTGGGTAACTTCGATGTTGACCTGTTTCGAGAGTTCTTTCACGGATTTGTCAATCACGGGAACCTGACGCTGCATATTGATAATCTTCGCGGCGAAAATACCCACCACCAGATTGAAACAATTTTTAAGGCTTTCGGTCGGTCCTTGCGCATGGCGCTGGAGATGGATCCGCGAATGGGTGACACCATGCCTTCGACAAAAGGAACCCTGTAGTGGAAATTATCCCGGCAATTGATTTTAAAGATGGCAAGGTGGTTAACCTTAGACAGGGGCGCCTGGAAGAGTCGACTGTCTATTCTGATGATCCGGTGGGGATGGCTGATCATTGGGTCAAGCAGGGTGCGCGGCGCCTGCATCTGGTCGATCTTGACGGGGCATTTGAGGGTTATCCCGTTAACCATGCGCTCATTGCGATGATCGCTGCTAATCATCCTCAGTTGACCATTCAATTGGGCGGCGGTATCCGTAGTCCTGAAGTGATCGAGTCCTATCTGAATGCCGGTGTGGATTATGTCATTATCGGTACTAAAGCGGTCGAAGAGCCTGAGTTTGTGGGTGCCATGTGTCAAAAATTTCCCGGCCATATTATGGTCGGGCTGGATGGCCTGCATGGAATGGTCGCGAAAAATGGTTGGAAAGAGGTGACTGATATCTCAGTGAAGAGTCTTGCCCTGCTGTTTGCAAGCGACGGCATTGAGTCCATTATCTATACGGATATCGGCAAGGACGGCATGATGGGTGGTGTCAATCTGCGAGCGACCAAGGATCTTGCAGAGTCCGTTTCTGTACCTATCATCGCCTCAGGCGGTGTCACCGACATGCGGGATATTCTGGCGCTGCTGGAAGTCGGTGAAAAAATTAATGGTGGTATCGCCGGCGTGATTACCGGCCGGGCGATCTATGAAGGTACCTTGAATCTGGCGGAGGCCATTGCTGTTGCCAGTAAGTCGCGTTAAGAATGCTGCGTTTATTCGACGGCGCTGAAGTCGGCGGACCGAGTGCCCAGAGCGCCACGCAGGTTCTGCACTTGCTGGCGCTTGAGGAGCGCTGAGACTGAAATCACCTCCACAGCTTGCTGAGCCAATTCGGGTATGGCTTGGGTCAGGTAATCCAACGTCGCCGGATAAGGGTGAGCAATAGCGATGCCGGTGCCGTCCCTGTGGGCCTTAGCCAAGAGGGCCTTAAATGCTTGATCAATACTGGTAAATGTCTGGTCATTGTCAAGAAACACATCTCGACTGGATGACTGAAGGTGGCGAGCCTTGGCGACATTCAGAGCGACAGTATGAGCTGTAGTTCTCGAGTCAATAAAGTAAAGCTCGCGCTGTTTAAGCTTGGCCATCAGCCAGTTCATCTGCTGATTCTGTTGGGTCAGCTGACTGCCCATGTGGTTGTTGACGCCCTTCAGATGCGGAACCTGCTGAATGGCCCACTCAAGGGTCCGGTAGAATTCCTGTTCAGTCAAATACTGAGTCAAACCGCCCGGCCCAAGGGGTTGTTCCCCAAGGTTGGCCATAGGCATATGCAGCATGACTTCTTTACCACTTTGATGTGCCATCTCAGCAAGCACTTGAGCATACTCGGTATGGGGCAGGATGGAATAGGTCAGCATAGCCGGTAATTCAATCGCCCGTTCACCGCGGTGCAAGTGGTGACCCATATCGTCGATGATAATAGCGATGTAGGTGGTGGGGTTCTGTCTTTCCTGCGCCAACAGGTTGCCGCTGAACAGCAACCAGAACATTAATAACGATTGAAGCCAGCTGGACACGGAATGACTTATCCTTGAGATGACTGAGTTCTGGTCGCCAGAATATTGATACCCTTGAGCAGGACCAACGCCTCGTGCAATTGATAGTCTTTCGTTGCCAACGCAGAGTCAGTGACATCCGCTGACGTGGATTCAGGGTGTTCGCCGTTGGGCAGGTGTCCCGGCAGGTCTTTTTCTTTGATACTGAACTGGTTGGGTTTTGCCGGAGTGATCGTGGAAGGGTCGATCCAAATATCAGGAACTATGCCCTCGGCCTGAATGGATCGGCCATTGGGTGTGTAATACAGCGCCGTAGTGAGCTTGATGGCTTTTTCATTATTCAGCGGCAGAATGGTCTGGACTGAGCCCTTGCCGAAGGTCCTGGTGCCCATAATAATCGCTCGGTGGTGATCCTGGAGTGCGCCGGCAACAATTTCTGATGCGGAAGCGGTGCCCTCATTCACCAGAACCACAATGGGTATGCCTGCTGTAGCATCAGGGGAGGTTGCGCTGAAGCGCAGGTCGGCATTGGGCAGACGACCCGCCGTATAGACAATCAGGCCGTCATCCATGAAGACATTCGAGACCGCCACGGCAGACTGTAAGATGCCGCCAGGATTATTGCGCAGATCCAGGACAAGACCCAAGAGCTCGCCTTCAGTCTTCAGTTGGCTGACTGCGTCCTCGACTTCGGTGCCCGTATGGCTCTGAAACTGCGCGATTCGAATATAGCCATAGCCAGTTTCCAGGAGTCTTTGGCGAACACTGGCAACGGCGATCACCTCGCGTGTCAGGCTGATTTCAAAAGGCTGGGCATTGCCTTCTCTTACCAGGGTGAGCCTGACTGTGCTGCCAGGCTCGCCGCGCATCGCCTCGATCGCTTCGCCAAGGCTCATGCCTTTGATAGGCTGGTCATTGAGTTGAATGATCATGTCACCCGGTTGAACGCCGGCCCTTTCTGCTGGTGTGCCATCCATG
This sequence comes from Gammaproteobacteria bacterium, assembly GCA_038106185.1. Classification (GTDB taxonomy): domain Bacteria; phylum Pseudomonadota; class Gammaproteobacteria; order Pseudomonadales; family Azotimanducaceae; genus UBA4582. The sequence goes on from JAYODE010000015.1 coordinate 37,610, forward strand.
GGGGCGATAATTCGAACAAATCCATCCTCCATGCTGACCTCGAGGCCAACGCCCCCATAATTACCCGTCGTGTCTTCCTGCAACTCTGAAAAAGATTCACGATCCAGATAGGCGGAATGTGGGTCAAGCTGTGACAGCATGCCTTTGATCGCATTCTCCAGCAAAGTGCGATCGTCAATCTCTTCAACATAGGCGCTGCTGACGCGATCAAAGGCTTCTGCAAATACCCGCAATTCGTTCAGTGGCAGTCTTGCCGGCAGTGTCTGTTGGGCATCTGGGGCGCCATCTGTAGCCGCCACTGTGTTAATCACGAGTGCCATGACCATAAACAGTAGGCCTTGCCTGCCGGATTGGGTGATAAACATCTACGTCTCCTGGCTCTTGGCCAAAGTTTTGTTCTTAGGCGCGACGCTTGCTGCGCGCTTTGCACCAATTCTGTGGGTTCGTGGGTTTACCGCTATGACGGATTTCGAAATACAGTCCGACCTGACTTTGGCCACCGCTGTCTCCTACACTGGCAATATTTTCGCCGGCATTGACCCAGTCCCCTGTCTCTCGAAAGAGTACCTGGTTGTGCCCGTACAAGGACATGTAACCATCACCATGACTGATTATCATCAGAAGACCAAAACCCCTTAGCCAATCTGAAAAGACCACGCGCCCATAGTGAATCGCGTAAACCGGGTCACCTTCCTTGGCTTCGATTAGCACCCCACTCCACTTGAGTTTGGCGTTACTCCGTTGACTGCCATAGCTATTGAGAATATTACCAGCAACCGGTAACAGCATTTGACCTTTTCGGCTCTCAAAGCTGACAGTCGCGGCGGGCGATGCGAGTGCGACAATATTCGCGTTGATTTTTTCCAGCAAGTCTTCAAGTACCTGGCGGTTCTGGCTTAGCTTTTGTATCTCTGAACCAGTCGCAGTGATCTCTCGATTGAGCTCAACCAGTGTTGCTTGTTTTTCGGCCTGGGCCAATTGCAGCTGCTGTCGCTGAGTGACAAGTTGCGAATGACTTTCTTGGCGCGCGATATTCTCGGTCTCAAGACTGGCGGTAACTTCTGCAAGCTGCTCAAGAGTACCCCGGTAGCGCGCTATCTGTTCGGCTCTCGCCTGATTAAAATACTGATAGTAGGTCAGCATGCGATCCAGCTGGTTGGGATCCTCTTGGTTAAGCAGCACTTTCATATAGGGCTGTTGACCGATTTCATAAGCCGCCCTGATTTGTTTGGCGAGATACATCTGTTGCTGCATCCGCGCCCGCTCAAGCTCTGCCTGCTCTCGACGCAGCTCGGCAATTTTCTTTTCGCCCTGGTCTAGCTGTTGTTGTATGTCCTCAATTTTCCTGAGCAGGTTGTTGATGGCCTTCTCGTTATTCTGAAGGTTGCTCTCCAGTGAAGAACGCTCGCTCTGGGTTTTGCTTAGCAGTTGTTGAAATTTAGTGATCTCGGCTTCAAGACTCTTCAGCTGTTGCTCGAGTAACTTCGGATCCTGGGGTTTCGCTGCACTCGACATGGCGCTGGCGAGCAATAGACTGAGGCCCAGACCGATCAAAAGTGACAGGCATCTCGCGCTCCTGGTTCTTATTTGACCCCTTAGGCGTTGAGTCACTATTGACTGGCCACTCGAGTTTGATTTTTCAGGATTAGGGATTCGCCTGTCATTTCTGCAGGTACCGGCAGGTGCATGATGGTCAGTAAAGTCGGTGCTATGTCGGTCAGCTTACCCCCTGTTGGTAACAACTGTATGGCTTCGCTGCCTATATAGATCAGGGGTACCAATTCAGAGGTATGCGCGGTGTGCGGCTGACCGGTCGACGGATCATTCATTTGCTCGGCATTACCGTGATCGGCTGTGATCAAGCAGTGCCCGTTAACCTTGCGTAAGGCCTCAACGACGCGACTGAGGCAATGATCAATATACTCCACGGCCTCAATGGCTGCCGTCAGATTGCCAGTATGGCCCACCATGTCGCCATTGGCGTAATTGCAGACGATCAGATCATAGTCGCCACTCATGATGGCTCGGACTAACTCATCGGTGACTTGTTCGGCACTCATTTTAGGTGCCAAGTCATAAGTCGCCACCGGCGGCGACGGTACTAGGGCACGTGTCTCGCCAGGGTATTCGGCCTCTCTTCCACCGGAAAAGAAAAAAGTGACGTGGGCATACTTTTCAGTCTCAGCGAGACGTAATTGAGATTTGCCGAGTCTCGCGACATATTCGCCGAGGCTGTTAGGTAGTGTGTTTGGGCCAAAGGCGCATGGCGCATGGATGTCGTCTGCATACTGAGTGAGGGTGACAAAAGAGGCTAGCCGCGGTTGTGCCACGCGCGAGAAGCCATTGAAGTCTTCCTCAATGAAGGCGCGGCTCAACTCTCTGGCGCGATCAGCGCGGAAATTCATAAACAAAGCCCCATCTCCAGCCTGCATAGTCACGACTTTACCGTCCTGAAGAATAGCGCTGGGTTTCACAAATTCATCCGACTCGCCCCGTTCATAGGCGGCTCTAAGTGCGTTAACAGCCGAGTCAAAATGGTAATCTGCTTGGCCGAGCGTCAGCAGATTGTAGGCCTGCTCGACCCGCTCCCAGCGATTGTCGCGGTCCATGGCATAATAACGGCCGATCACTGAGGCGATGCCGCCGAAGCCCAGCTGCTGAATACCTGTCTGCATCTTGATCAGAGAAGCCTCGGCACTTCTGGGTGGAACATCGCGCCCATCCAGAAAAGCATGAACATAAACCGCCTTCACACCTTGCTGAAAGGCCAGTTTGACGGCAGCTAGCAGCTGTTCCTCATGGCTGTGAACGCCGCCGGGGGATAGCAGGCCCATGATATGCAGCGCTTTGCCGGATGCGGCAAGTGGCTGCATTAGATCTGTGAGCACCGGGTTTTTGAAAAAATCACCGTTGTTGATGGCCTTGTTGATGCGGGTAAGATCCTGGTCAATGACCCGGCCTGCGCCCAATGTCATATGACCGACTTCTGAGTTACCCATCTGTCCGTCGGGCAGTCCAACGTCTTCGCCGGAACAGGAAATCAGACCATGAGGCTGAGTCTGCCAGAGTTGATCAAGCGTCGGTGTGCGAGCAAGCTTGATGGCGTTGGCGTCGATATCGTCTCTGTGTCCCCAGCCGTCGAGGATAATCAGGGCGTATGGCACTTTTTTTGTCATGAATTTTTCAGTCTAGTGCGAGGAAAGTGAATTTTACGTCCTTTGGTGTATACTTCGCGACTTATTTTTATTCCAGCGGTGGCTAAGGGCCGCTGGTTAACTTGAGAACAACAGAACAGCGACGAGAGTCCATGATAGAGCAAGTATTTGAGTTCATCGGTAATCATTTTCTGCTGGTAGGGTTGTTTATTGCCCTGGTATTTGCATTTCTGGTCAACGAAGGCAAGCGTGGGGGTGACTCAATCACCACTAACACGTTGGTCAACCTGGTAAACAGGGACAATGCGCTCGTGCTGGATGTTCGCGATGCTAAAGAGTTCAGCGCCGGGCACATAGTTGGGGCCTTGAATATGCCGTTTAGCAATGTTGACAAGCGTATCTCTGAGCTTGATAAATTCAAGGATAGACCAATAATCGTTGTCTGTAAGATGGGTCAGCATGCAAGTGGCGTAGGCGGTAAGTTGAAAGCGCGAGGGTTTGACAAGATTCATCGCCTGGGTGGTGGTATGGCGGAGTGGTCTGCCTCTAACCTGCCTATCGTCAAAAGCTGAACCCACAAAATGACGGCGTCTTTGAGGTAGAGGAGCAAGATTTTGAGTCAAGTTGTTATTTACAGTACGCGCTTTTGTCCGTATTGCACTCATGCCAAGGCTTTGTTGCAACGCAAGAAGGTTCAGTTCAAAGAGATTGCGATTGATGGTAATCCGGCGTTACGCCAGGAAATGATTCGTGCGGCAGGACGCACCTCAGTGCCGCAGATTTGGATCGGTGAGCGCCACATCGGTGGCTGCGATGAGCTGGTTGAACTCGAAAGGCGTGGCCTGCTGGATGAAATGTTAGCCAATAGTGGTCGAGGAGTCAGTAATGAGTGAACAAACCAACGCGAGTGGGGGCTCACAATTTGCCTTGCAGCGCCTGTATATAAAAGATATGTCGTTTGAATCGCCAAAGTCACCAGATGTATTCATTTGGCAGTGGAAGCCGGCAATCAATCTTGAGCTGAACTCCCATCACCAACTGGTTGGCACGGATGTGTACGAGGTTGTATTGAATGTGACGGTAACGGTCAAGAAGGAAGAGGGCGATGTCGTTTATCTGGCCGAGGTGCAGCAAGCAGGGATTTTTCTGGTGAAAGGAATGGATGCTGCAGTTACCGCCAAGACGCTTGGCAGCTTCTGCCCAAGTCTTCTGTTTCCCTACGCTCGCGAGGCGATCGACTCGCTCGTGGTAAAGGGCAGTTTTCCTCCGTTAATGCTCTCGCCCGTGAACTTTGACGCCATATATGAGCAGTCTCGCCAGAGACAGGCCGCAGCGGCGGCACAGGGTGGGGTCGTCAACTAACTGACGCAGACCAATTGACGTAAACCAATGGACGCAAACCAGCTATTCGCCAGTCGAGAAGCCCTGTTGGCGCCAGGCTTCGTAGACTAAAACCGAAACCGCGTTGGCCAGATTCATGCTGCGGCTGCCAGGCCGCATGGGGATGCGCAGGCGTTGGCTATCGGGCAGAGCCTGAAGCAGGGTCTGCGGCAAACCGCGAGTCTCTGGGCCAAACAAAAGCATATCGTTCGCCGTGTAGTTCACTTCGGTATAGCGAGTAGGCCCCTTCGTCGTGATCGCCAAAATGCGGCCCTGAGACATTTTCTCTCGAAATGCCAGGTAGGAGTCATGAATTTCGATGCTCGCCCACTCATGGTAATCCAGTCCCGCGCGACGCAGGCGCTTGTCATCCAGTTCAAAGCCCAAGGGTTTGATCAAATGAAGCTGGCTGCCCGTATTGGCGCACAGGCGAATGATATTTCCAGCGTTCGGCGGAATTTCTGGTTCAAACAAGACGACAGCGACCAAATTAATATCCCCTCAAGTGCCTGTATTTGTCAGACTACCCGTTTCAACGGCTAGTCTTCATTGCTCGCCGACGAGATTGAGGTGAGACCGAGTTCGTGAATCTTGCGAGTCAGCGTATTTCGACCCCAGCCGAGCAGCAGGGCAGCGTCACGCTTTCGCCCGCCGGTATGTTTCAGTGCGGCCTCAATCATGATCCGCTCGAAGGCAGGCATGGCACCCTCCAATAGACTCTGGCCAGCGGCATTTGGCTGGGTGAGTTGGCGACTCGCCCAGCTGCTGAGCGCGCGCTCCCAGTTGTCGGCTCGTTCAGGCTGCTCACGAGCCACTAACAATTCGGGGGGTAAATCGTCGATCGCGACTTCTCGACCTGTGGCCATGACAGTAATCCAGCGGCAAAAGTTTTCCAACTGACGAACGTTGCCCGGCCATGGAAGCTCGGTGATGTATTGCGTTGTTTCTGGCTTGAGGACCTTCGCCTCCTCATTGAGCTCTTGAGCGGCCTCCTGCAGGAAGTAGCTTGCCAGCAGCGGAATATCTCCCTTACGCTCCTGGAGTGTGGGGATATGAATACGAATCACGTTCAAGCGATGGAACAGGTCTTCTCGAAACCGATTCTGTTGTACCAAGTCCTCGAGGTTTTGATGGGTCGCAGCAATGATGCGCACATCGGCCTTCAAAGCCTCGTGACCGCCGACTCGGTAATACTCTCCGTCGGACAGTACGCGTAGCAAGCGGGTCTGAGTTTCAGCGGGCATATCGCCGATCTCATCAAGAAATAAAGTACCCTGATCGGCTTGTTCGAAGCGCCCCTTGCGTAACTGATTGGCACCGGTGAAGGCGCCACGTTCGTGGCCGAAGAGTTCAGATTCGATCAAGTCATGGGGAATGGCAGCCATATTCAGCGCGATAAAAGTCTTGCCAGCCCGAGGACTATGCTTGTGGAGTGCCTGGGCAACGAGTTCCTTGCCGGTTCCGGACTGACCATTGATTAACACTGTGACACTTGATTTTGATAGGCGGCCGATAGCGCGAAACACCTCCTGCATAGCCGGGGCCTTGCCAATAATCTCAGAGTTGATCACCAGTTTTGGCGTCTCGATGGGCTTTTCCTCCTGGCGTTGACGTATCGCGCGCTGAACGATGGCGATAGCCTCATCCACCTCAAAGGGTTTAGGCAGGTATTCAAAGGCGCCACCGCGAATTGACGAGACTGCACTGTCGAGGTCTGAGTGAGCGGTCATGATAATGACCGGTAGATCAGGCCACAGGGAAGTGATTTGCGCCAACAGATCGAGTCCGTCAATGCCGGGCATTCGAATATCGCTGATGATGACGTCTGGTTGCGTTTGTTGCAGGTTGGCCAACAGAGACTGGCCATCTTCAAAACAGACCACCTTCAGCCCTTGCTGGGTCAGAGCCTTATCAAGCACCCAACGGATTGAGCGCTCGTCGTCAACCACCCAGACAGTATTGTTCGCGGTCATTAAGGTTGTTCCATCGGAAGAATGATTGAAAATTGGGTTTTGCCTGGCTCGCTCTCAAACGTAATCATGCCGTGATGCTGCTGAACGATTGACTGAGCGACGGAGAGCCCAAGCCCTGTGCCATCCGGCCGACCGCTGATCATGGGAAAAAACAACTGCTGCTTCAAGGCGGCAGGAATGCCCGGGCCATTATCAAGGATGTCAACGCGGGTCACTATTCGATGCAATTGGCTGCCAATGGTGATCTGACGCTCAGTGCGGGTCTTGAAGCGCAATGCCGGTGAAGTGACACTCGTCAGGCTTTGCAGGGCGTTGCGCGCTATGTTTAGAAAGACTTGAATCATGAGTCCTGGATCTAACTCGATCTCAGGGATACTGGGGTCATAATCGCGAACAATTTTCATCGGCGGCGTGGACTCCAGCTCAATCAAGATTCTGACCCGCTCAAGCAATTCATGAATGTTAGTTCGGACTGGCTGCGGCAATTTTTTCGGGCCGAGGAGTCGATCTACCAGTGAGGTTAAACGGTCGGTTTCAGTGACGATAATATCTGTGTACTCGGCATAATGCGGGTCGTTGAGTTCACGGGCCAGTAGTTGTGCAGAGCCTCTGATGCCACCGAGAGGGTTCTTGATTTCGTGGGCCAGGCCTCGAATCATTTGCCGCGTGGCTTCCTGGTGACCACGCAATGCCTCATCGCGATCAATTCGCAGGTAGCGGTCAAGGTCATAAAGCTCTATGACGAGAGTAGGCCATTCGGCGTCGCTGGCGGGCGTTACAGTGTAATCGACCGTTCTGCTATGCCCGTCAGCGAGTAGCAGTTCTGCACGGTGACGCGTGTAGGGCTGGCCACTCTGCAGCGAGTCATAGGCCACTGAGACGAATTCTGCTGAATTCAACAGTAGCTCTTCAATGGAATGACCGAGCGCGCGAGTCGAGGACACGCCCAAGAGACTCTCTGCCGATGGGTTGAGGTAAGTCAGCTTGAGTTGATGGTTAATCGTTAATATGCCGATATTCAGACTATTAAGCAGGTCATCAATCATAATTTTCGGCTCTGGGCCATTGCGATCTTGGTCATGCCTTTCAACTGTCGCAGATCCTCTTGAATGTGACTACCTGCCCACTAGTCCCATCATGATGGCTATGCTGGCCGGTAAACACCCGTATCTGACAAAAAACAAAGCAAAAAACGAACCAGGTGTTGTATTAGGGATAAATGCGGTCAAGAGCGCCATTCTTCTGTGTTTCAATACCGCTAGTATAGACGAGGGCCTGATAAAGTGCACCAAAATGGTGCAGATGCGTCAGCGCGCCGAGAATTTGCGGGTTAAACGAGGTGATTCATAGGCCATGGGTCAAAAAAAATCCCGCGACCCGGTGGGTCGCGGGATTTTGACTGGCTCGAGTCGTATTTAGACGCTGTAGTACATGTCAAATTCAACAGGGTGTGGTGTTGAGTTGATGCGCTCAACCTCGCCCATCTTCAGGTTGATGTAGCCGTCAATCATAGAATCTGAGAACACATCACCCTCAGTCAGGAAGGCACGATCGGCATGCAGACAGTCGAGCGCCATTTCCAACGAATTACAGACTGTTGGGATGTGACGCAATTCTTCCGCGGGCAGGTCGTAGAGATCCTTGTCCATCGGTGCACCCGGATCAATCTTGTTTCTGATGCCGTCAAGGCCTGCCATCATCATGGCGGAGAACATCAGATAAGGATTGGCCGTCGGGTCACCGAACCGCACTTCCAGACGCACGCCCTTGGGGTTGGCGCCTTGAATGTAAGGAATTCGAATCGAAGCGGAACGGTTGCGCGCCGAGTAAGCGAGTAGAACCGGTGCCTCAAACCCTGGTACAAGGCGCTTGTAGGAGTTGGTGCTGGCGTTAGCAAAGGCGTTTAACGCCCGTGCATGCTTGATGATGCCGCCGATATAATACAGTGCCTGTTGAGACAGATTGCCGTAGCCTTCGCCGGCAAACGTGTTCTTGCCATCTTTCCAGATTGACTGGTGCAGATGCATGCCGCTGCCATTGTCGCCGATCAGCGGCTTAGGCATGAAGGTCGCGGTTTTGCCGTAGGCATGAGCGACGTTCAGAACGCAGTATTTGTAAATTTGAACCTCATCAGCCTTCTTGGTCAGGGTGTTAAACGGCACCCCAATTTCGCACTGACCGGCGGTACCCACTTCATGGTGATGCAGGTCAATGGTCAATCCCATGGCTTCCATGGCCGTACACATGGAGTTACGGATATCGTAGAGAGAGTCTACCGGGGGGACTGGGAAGTAGCCGCCCTTGACCCCTGGTTTGTGCCCCAGGTTGCCGCCTTCTGTCGCATGTGCCGTCATCCAGGCCGCTTCTTCTGACTCGATCTGATACATGGCACCGCTCATGTCCGACTTGTATTTGATGTCATCGAAGATGAAAAATTCAGGCTCTGGACCAAAGAAGGCCGTGTCGCCGATACCGGTTGTGGCCAGATACGCCTCTGCACGTTGAGCCAGGGAGCGCGGATCCCGGTCATAGCCCTGCATGGTGCTAGGCTCAAGGATGTTGCAGCGAAGGTTGATGGTGGTCTCTTCGGTAAAGGGGTCGAGAACGGCGGTGCTGTCGTCCGGCATCAGGATCATGTCGGATTCGTTGATGGGCTTCCAGCCGCCGATGGACGAGCCATCGAACATGGCGCCGACTTCGAAGAAATCGGCGTCGACTTTGGCTGCGCGGTTAGTCACATGCTGTTCTTTGCCGCGTGAATCAGTGAAACGTAAGTCCACCCATCGCGCTTCGTTTTCTGCTATCAGACGTAAAGTCTTTTCTGACATTTGGTTTTGCCCTCCAATGGGTTAACTCGGTTGATGCTGTGCGATTTAAGAGTGCAAAGACTATGCCATTCGGCTTAATTAATAAAGCCTTGTATTCAGGGGCCTGTAGGCAATTTGCAGTTCAAGACGCGCACTATATTGGTGCGTGATAGCGCTCTATGCACCAACATGGTGCTAATCAATCGGTGATCATCGGTTAGTCTGATTAGGATTGAGTGGTTGCCTTGCTGATGCCGGACAAGCAAACCCTGCCCTTTTGAGTGCCGTTTTGAGCGCCGGCTGGACCGCCAAGAGGCGCGGAAAGCTCGCGCCAACTCCTTTTTCGGGGCTGACTCTCTGTATCATGAGGCTTAAACCGCAATTGCAGATGTCTAAATGGCTTGACAGTCTGTATAATGCCGCGTCGTTAAGCGGAGTAGCCATGAGTAAGAAACTGAGAAATATCGCAATTATTGCCCACGTCGATCATGGCAAAACCACCTTGATCGATAAGCTCCTGCAGCAGTCAGGGGCCTTGCAACGGGGTGATGAGCAAGTAGAGCGCTTGATGGACTCCAACGATCTGGAGAAAGAGCGAGGTATAACGATTCTGGCCAAGAATGCGGCGATCGACTGGCAGGGCCATCACATCAATATCGTTGACACCCCTGGACACGCAGACTTTGGTGGCGAAGTCGAACGCATCCTCTCGATGGTTGATTCAGTTTTGCTGGTCGTGGATGCCGTCGATGGCCCCATGCCGCAGACCCGATTCGTTACGAGCAAGGCGTTTGCCAATGGCCTGAACCCGATTGTGATGATCAACAAGATTGACCGTGAAGGCGCACGCCCGGACTGGGTCGTCGACGAAGTGTTTGAGCTTTTTGATAAGCTCGGCGCGAATGATAAACAACTCGATTTTCCGGTGATCTATGGCTCGGCGATTCAAGGCCGCGCGGGCCTTTCAATGGATGCGATTGGTGATGATCTGAGCACATTATTGCAAGCCATTTTGGAGCATGTGCCTGAGCCTGAAGTGGATGATGAGGGCCCTTTCCAGATGCAAATCAGCGCCCTGGACTATAACAGTTACGTCGGCGTCATCGGGCTGGGTCGAATCACACGAGGTAGTATCAAGAAGGCGCAGCAGGTCGCTATTGTGGGGCCTGATGGCAAGGCCAGGAAAGGCAAGGTTCTGCAGGTCATGGGCTATCAAGGTCTCGACCGAATTGAGGTAGATGGCGCAGATGCTGGACACATTGTCTGCATCACGGGTATCGAGGGTCTGAAGATCTCCGACACAATTTGCCATCCAGATCACATTGAGGCGTTGCCGCCTTTGGTTGTTGATGAACCCACCATTTCAATGACTTTTCAGGTGAATACATCGCCATTTGCGGGCCGCGAAGGAAAATTCGTCACCAGTCGAAATATTCGTGAACGCCTGGAGCGCGAGTTGATTCACAACGTGGCCCTGCGAGTGGAAGATACAGACAGCGCTGACCGATTCAAGGTCTCTGGCCGTGGCGAATTGCACCTGGCTGTTTTGATTGAGACCATGCGCCGTGAGGGGTATGAATTAGCGGTAGGCCGCCCGGAGGTAATCTTCAGGGAGGTAGAAGGTAAACGTCAGGAACCCTTTGAGAATGTCCTGCTAGATGTTGAAGAAATTCATCAGGGCTCAGTCATGGAAGAGTTAGGTCGGCGTCGAGGCGTGCTTGAAAACATGATACCTGACGGCAAAGGGCGGGTGCGCATTGAATATCAGATACCAACCCGCGGCTTGATTGGCTTTCGCGGTGCATTTATGACCATGACTTCCGGCACGGGGATCATGACCAGTATCTTCTCCCATTACGGTAACGTTGTGAGTCAGGAAATGTCTGGGCGTACCAATGGTGTTCTTGTCTCCATGGCTAGCGGTAAAGCCCTGGCTTATGCAATTTGGAATCTTCAGTCTCGTGGGCGAATGTTTATTCTCCCCAACGAGGAAGTCTACGAAGGCATGGTGATCGGTTTGCATTCTCGCGGCAATGACCTGATGGTTAATCCGTTAAAGGGCAAACAGCTGACCAACATTCGAGCGTCTGGCACGGATGAGGCGATCATTCTCACTGGCGCCATTCGGCACACGCTGGAGCAAGCCATCGAGTTTATTGAAGATGATGAGTTGGTTGAGGTCACACCGACCAGTTTACGGATGCGTAAAAAGCTTTTAACCGAGAACGAACGCAAACGTGCTGGTCGAGAAAAGGTCGCATAAGGAAAACGTCAATGCTGCCACTGTATCCGGAAATCAAGCCCTACGCTCGGCATATGCTGGATGTCGATGACGTCCACTCTCTGTATATCGACGAGAGCGGCACGCCAAATGGCATTCCGGTGCTGTTTGTCCATGCCGGACCCGGGTCAGGGTGCGAATTTAACAGTCGATGTTTTTTCAATCCGGAAAAGTACCGCATTATTTTGTTTGATCAGCGCGGCTCTGGGCGTTCCAAGCCCCACAGCGATCTGACCAACAACACGACCGGGGATCTGGTTGCTGATATCGAAAAAATCCGGCAATTTCTCCAGATTGATAAGTGGGTGCTATTTGGCGGCGGATTTGGTGCCATGCTCAGTCTGGTCTACGCGGAGACCTACTCGACACACGTTTTAGGAATGGTGCTGCGAGGCATCTTTCTTGGCCGCAAGGCCGATATAGACTGGATCTATCAAGACGGCGCCAATCGATTTTTTCCTGATCACTGGGAGGACTTTGAAACACCCATACCCGTAGCAGAGAGGAGTGACTATCTTGCTGCTTATCATCGTCGTATCAACGGTGCCGATGAGTTGGCTCGAATGGGTGCTGCGAAAGCCTGGTCTCGTTGGGAGGCTGACTGCTCGTCCCTGGAACCAAACCCTCGGCTGGTGAAACACCTCACTGATCCGCATCGAGCCATGGCCAGAAGCCGAATAGGCCTGCATTATTTCACGAATAACTGCTTTCTGACTGACAATCAGATTCTCAATAATATCGATAGCATCAGTGATGTCCCCGGTATTATTGTGCATGGTCGTTACGATATGTTGTGTCCGGTTAAGAGTGCGCATGAGTTGCATGCAGCCTGGCCCATATCCCAAGTCTATCTGGTGCGGGAGGCTGGTCACTCGGCCACCGAACCTGCCTTAATCGATGCCTTAGTTCGAGCGACCCGGGATATGGCCCTGCGCTTCGAGTCAGATTTCGACGTTTAAGGAAGCTATTCGATGCGAGCCTTGATCCAGCGAGTCAGCTATGCGCGAGTCCTCGTTGATGAAAAGGTGATTGGCGAGATTGATCGCGGATTGCTGGTCTTTATCGGATTCCAGAAGGGTGACTCGGTTGCTCGAATTGATAAGTTGTTGAACAAGGTGCTGGCCTACCGGGTATTTCCTGACGGGGCTGGACATATGAATCTGTCACTCGCTGATATCTCCGCAAGTCTTCTGATCGTTTCTCAATTTACCCTGGCCGCTGATACGCGCAAGGGTTTGCGACCGTCTTTTTCGTCAGCGACACCGCCCCCGCAGGCCGAAGCGCTGTATGATGAATTCGTCAGCCGCGCTCGACAAAGGTGCGAGGCAGTAGCCACCGGCCGCTTTGGCGCTGACATGAGAGTGCAGCTGGAAAACGCCGGGCCGGTGACCTTTTTGCTTGAGGTTAACGACCCGTAAAGGTGGGTTCGCGTTTTTCAACGAAGGCTTTAGCGGCTTCGCGGTGATCTTGGGTTTGCCCTGTATGAACATGGTGGGTCGCTTCAAGATCCATGCAATCATCAACATCGCCCCCGACGGCGCGATTCAGATTTTCTTTCATATATCGAAAAGCAACGGTTGGGCCGCTGGCTATTCTGTGAGCTATCTCCATGGTTTTCGCCATAAGCTCCTCTGGCTCGCAGACCCAGTTGGTCAGGCCAAGTTCAAGCGCCTCCGCAGCACTCACCCGTTCAGACAGGAAATACAGTTGTCTCGCCTTGGCAGCACCAATCAGCTGGGTCATGAAATAGGTGCCACCATAGTCGCCGGAGAAACCGACTCGAGCAAAGGCAGTGGTCATGATGGCTGTGCTGCTCATGACACGCATGTCACAGGCTAATGCCAGTGATAGCCCGGCGCCGGCTGCAGCGCCTGGCAGTGCAGCAATTGTTGGCTTTGGCATCTTGTAAAGTTTGCCGGCTGTTGCCCGTTGATTGACACGTTGTTGATGAATGGCTCCATCAATCGTCGAGTCGCCCACGGTACCGTCGCCGGATGCGGCCATGCCTTTGACATCGCCCCCTGCGCAAAACCCTTTACCGGCGCCCGTCAGAACAATGCACTTGACGGCCGGGTTGAGCTCTAACTCGGCAAGCTGAGTTTGCAGTGCTGCGTTCATTGGGCCAGACATGGCATTGCGCGCATCGGGTCTGTTTAGGGTCAGTACGGCGACGCCGTTTTCCAGGCTGGCCAAAAGGTCATTGGTGCCGGTATCTATCATGCTCATGGGGACTCCTCGCAGTTTGTAAAATGTCGTCGAAAGTTTTTCCCATCAACATAGAGGGTCAGTCGTGGGATGGCAAGTCTCGAGGCCATGATTCTTCTGATTGCAAGTCAATCATTTTGCTGTCTCTTGCCGATGAGAGCGGCAAACAGAATGCCAACCTCAAATAATGCCCACATGGGCACCGCCAGCAGGAGCTGAGAAATGACGTCAGGTGGCGTCAGTAGCATGCCAACAACAAAACAGCCGACGATGACATAGGGGCGCTTATTACGCAGATTGTCGACGGTGGTGGCGCCGGTCCAGACCAACAGGAGGGTGGCGATGGGTATTTCGAACGCAAGACCGAAGGCAAAAAACAGCTTCAAAACGAAATCCAAATAGCGGTTGATATCTGTCATCACGGTGACGCCAGCCGGTGCTGCGCTGGTAAAAAAGCCAAATATCAGAGGAAAGACCACATAAAACGCAAACCCTATGCCACCGTAGAACAGCAACACGCTGGAAGTCAGCAATGGTATCGCCAAACGCTTTTCGCTGGAGTAGAGCCCAGGCGCAATAAAACTCCAGAGTTGATGAAGGATATAGGGAATGGCGATAAAGATTGCCAGAACCAGCGTCAGCTTAAATGGGGTCAGGAAGGGCGAAGCAACTTCCGTTGCTATCATAGTCGCCCCCTCTGGCAAATAGGTGCGCAAGGGTTCTGAGATGTAGCTGTACAGATCATTGGCAAAGTAGAACAGCGGCAGAAAAATGATAATGACCGACGCCAGGCTATGGAGAATCCTGGTGCGCAGCTCGATCAGGTGTTCGATCAGGGGCTGACCGGGATCGTTGGGACTAGTCCCGGGCGTCTGATCGTTGTGTCGGGTCACGGCTGGGCTCAGTGTTGGATAGAGAATTGGGTAGAGAATCGGATGGAGCGTTAGATGGAGCTTTAGATGGAGCTTTAGATGGAGAGTTAGATGGAGAGTTAGATGAAGTGTCGGCCAGGCTCAGGGCCGTTGAAGCCTGCTTGATCTCGGTCAGTGTCTGGTCGGTCTGATTGACCACGCGTTGGAGTTGTTGCCGAGTCTCCTTGAGCTCTTTCATGATCGACTCGTTATGCAATTGCTGGCGAATATCGTCAGCGCCGATCTCGTTTTCAATGTCAGCACGAATATTAGTCAGGCTGCGCCGCAAGCGTCCCACCCATAGAAACAGGGCCCTTAGGGTTTCAGGGAGTTTGTCAGGTCCGATCACCAGCAGCGCTACAATGCTGACGACGATCAGTTCGGGGAAACCTATGTCAAACATGTTGCATCAGTTGTCTTTCTTGGTCTCGACGGTTTCAGGACTGTCGAGACTGATCTTGGTACTGACAGTGTCTGTCGGTTTGGCTTCGTCAGCCAGCAGTTTGGCCTTGTCATCCTCATTGCCAATGGCATTCCTGAAGCCTTTAATAGCAGATCCCAGGTCGTTACCCAGAGATTTTATTTTAGTAGTACCAAACAGCAGCACTACAATCAGCAAGACGACGAGTAGTTCGGGGATTCCTGGCATCATTTATTCCTCCGTTTTTTGCCCGCTTGCCACCGCTTGGCGACGGGCAGCTTTTTCATCAATACCTGAGATGCCAAATCTGCGTTCAAGCTCACGCATTAGATCATCAGCATTCAGGTTTAAGTGACTTAACATCACAAGACTATGAAACCACAAGTCAGCGGTTTCTTTAATCACAGCGCTCGGATCTTGTTCGGCGTCCTTGGCGGCTATGATGGTCTCAGTGGCCTCTTCGCCAACCTTTTCAAGTATCTTATTGAGACCTTTCGCGTGCAGGCTGGCCACGTAGGACTTGGCAGGGTCAGCGACCTTCCTGTCTTCCAACAGACGTGCCAGGCGCTTGATGATATCACTCATTTGTAAATCTCCGCCGGTGGCTTGATGACAGGATCGACGACCTGCCACTCATCCGCCCTCAACACGCGGTAGAAGCAGGAATGTCTGCCTGTATGACAAGCAATGCCACCGATCTGTTCCACACGCAAGATTAACACATCGCTGTCACAGTCGAGTCTGACTTCGGTAACCAATTGTTGATGACCTGACTCCTCGCCCTTGTGCCATAATTTCTGTCGCGAGCGAGACCAGTAGACGGCATGACCGCAGTCAAGGGTCGCGAGCAATGCTTCCCGGTTCATCCAGGCTACCATCAAGACTCTATCACTGGTGGCATCCTGCGCGATGGCCGGTATCAGGCCCTGGCTATCGAAGTGAATTTCCTCAAGCCAGGTCGGGTTCTGGGATATGTTCGACATAGATCGTGAACCGTCAGAGGTTAAAGTCACTCAGGACTCATGGGTAAAAATGGGATACGCCTGTTTTTGGCGGGAAAGGCTGAAAGAATAGCATGTCACGGTTTGATAAACATCCAGTAAACGCCGATGGCACCGAGAACACCAGCGCCGGCCAAGAGTTCAGCGCCGGTGGCGACTCCGGCGGCCGGTAAAGTCGTCAAGGCGAATGCCAGCAGCAGCGCTAAGCCGCCGATACGGCTTGCTCGCTGTTGACGATTTGACGCCTCCAGACTGACGCGAAGCTGTTCCAGTAGCCGAGTCTGCTGTCGATTGTTGCGACCCAGATGCCTGAGCTCCATGACAGCAGTCAGCGCCAGTTGAGGAAGCTCGGGAAGTTGCTCAATGAGATCCGGTGCGTGATTGCCGACTTGTTTGAGAAGTCCCCGCAAGCCCATGCGATCCTTCATCCAGCGTTCCATATAAGGCGCGGCGGTTTGCCAGAGGTCGAGCTGCGGATAAAGCTGGCGTCCCATGCCCTCGATATTCAACAGCGTTTTCTGGAGTAACACCAGTTGTGGTTGGACCTCCATGTCGAACCGCCTGGCGGTTTGAAACAGGCTCAGCAGAACCTTGCCAAAGGATATTTCGCTGATGGGCTTTTGGAAAATAGGTTCGCAGACGCTGCGAATGACGGCTTCAAACTCTTTAATATCCGTATCTAACGGAACCCACTCACTCTCGACATGCAGGCGGGCAACTTCGTAGTAGTCCTGATGAAAGAAGGCTAACAGGTTGCGGGCCAGGTAGTTCTTATCGTTCTCTGTCAGCGAGCCGATTATGGCGCAGTCAAGGGCTATGTAGGTTGGATTTTCAGGGTCGCTGGCATCGATAAAGACATTGCCTGGATGCATGTCAGCGTGAAAGAAGTTGTGTTCAAAAACCTGAGTGAAAAAGATCTCGACGCCCAGATGGGCAAGTTTCTGCAGGTTGACGCCGCGGCTGCTTAGTCCCTGGACATCAGCGGCCCCAAAGCCATGAATACGCTCCATCACCATTACGTTGGTTCGGCAATAGTCCCAGTAAACTCTTGGCACATAAAGCTTGCCAGAGTCGTTCCAGTGCTTGCGCAGCTGGGTCGCATTGGCTGCTTCCAGGAGCAAATCCAATTCGTCCAAAATCGTGCGCTCATAATCCCTTACCACTGCGATGGGGTGCAGGCGCTTGCCATCTTCCCAGCTGCGTTCAAGGATGTTGGCGAGCAGGTACATCACGCGCAGGTCCTGCTTGATGATGATATCGATGCCAGGGCGAATAATCTTAACCACCACCGACTCGCCACTTTTCAGGTTTGCCGTGTGCACCTGGGCGACAGACGCCGACGCCAGTGGCTCATCATCGAAGGCGGTAAACAGCGAGTCAATTTTGCCCCCCAATGCTGTCTCTATAATCTGGCGGGCATCAGCGGTCGCGAATGCAGGCACCTGGTCCTGTAGCTTTTGGAGTTCGTCAGCGACATCGTCAGGGAAAAGGTCGCGACGAGTAGACAGGATCTGGCCAAACTTGACGAATACCGGCCCCAGCTGTTCTAAACTCTGGCGCAAGGACACGGCAGGACTCTCGCTCGGAGTCCTCACCAGGCGCAGTACCGAGAGCGCGGTTCTGGCCCACCATGGCAGGACCCAATCGGCGGGCAGCAATCGATCCAGGCGGTGTTTGCAGACAACCCAGAGGATTCGGATGATTCTGAGTAACCGCATCAGGCCCTGTCAGCTTTATTGCCAATATGGATGGCCGCGATGCCGTTCAGCAAATTGTGGTAATGGCATTCGACAAAGCCGGCGTTGTTAAACAGGCTTTTCAAAGTCTCCTGGTCCGGATGCATCTCGATTGACTCTATCAGGTATTGGTAGCTGTCATAGTCTCCAGTGAGTGCCTGACCAATACGCGGCCATAGCCTTGAGAAGGTTTTATAAGCCGCATCAATACCTGGGTTGATCGCTTTAGAAAACTCTAAAACAACCAGACGTCCCCCCGGTTTCAAGACCCTAAGAATTTCCATGAGTGCGGTTTCTTTGCGCGTCACGTTGCGCAAACCAAAAGCCATGGTGACGACGTCGAAGTAGTCGGTTGAAAATGGCAAACATTCAGCATTCGCCTGTAGATAATCGACGTTGCCACTGATGCCGTTATCCAGAAGTCGATCTCGGCCCCTACTGAGCATCGAGTAATTGATGTCACAAAGAGTCACTTGACCTGTCGAGCCAACAATTTTAGAAAGCTTCTCCGTGAGATCTCCGGTGCCACCTGCCAGATCCATGACCTTGTCACCAGGGCGGGCAGCGGTTAGCTGAATCGCGAACTGCTTCATGAGGCGATGACTGCCCAGTGACATGACGTCATTCATCACATCGTAGCGATTCGCCACAGAGTGAAAGACACCGGCGACCCGAGCGGCTTTTTCAGCGATAGGCACCTGTTTGCGGCCAAAGTGGGTTGTTTCTTCTGTCATACCATATCCGCTCTGGAAATGCCCATTGATCTCTGAAAGGATCGCTGAAAGGGGTTAGTTTACATGCGTTTGCCAGCATGTGCATTGTCTCGCCGGGCTTTTATGCTGCCAGAGGTTTGCGCCGAGCCTCTGGTCGATGGCGTTGGCCTAGCGGCTGACAGCGATGAATTGCGGTTCACGCTGTTTACCGGCGGCTTCAAGTTGAGCCAGATAGTCGGCCCATTTTTCGGCTTGCTGATGACCCAACTCAAACAGATAGCGCCAACTGTAAATGCCGCTGTCATGACCATCGGAAAAGATGATCTTGATCGCGTAATGGCCTTGGGGCTCCAGATTAGCAATCTTAACGTGTTTTTTGCCGAACTGAAGCACAGCCTGACTCGCGGAGTGACCCTGCACCTCTGCCGACGGCGAATAGACTCGAAGATACTCTGCCGGAAGATCGAAGCGCAGACCATCAGCAAAAGTCAGCTCTAAAATACCAGAGATTTGATGTAATTTAACTTGGGTTGGCGTCACGACTATACTCCGATCCTGGCAGTGCTTATTCCAGAGTGCTAAAGGATGTATCGGCTGAGGTCTTCATCACTGGCAAGATTCGCGAGATGGTCATTGACATATTTTGCATCGATGCGAATTCTTCCGCCGACGATAGCGTCGTAGTCAGCGCCCTCAAAGGAGATTTCTTCCAGAAGCCGCTCCATGATGGTATGCAGACGGCGAGCACCAATATTTTCGGTACGTTCATTGACTTGCCAGGCTATTTCTGCGATCCGAGTAATGCCCTCGGCATCAAAATCCAAATCGACCCCTTCCGTTTTCAACAACGCCTGATACTGCTCCGTCAGGGATGCGTGGGGTTCGATCAGAATGCGTTCGAAGTCGCCGACCGTCAGGGCCGAGAGCTCTACGCGAATGGGCAGACGACCCTGAAGTTCGGGAATCAGGTCAGAAGGCTTGCTGAGATGAAAAGCGCCAGAGGCTATGAAAAGAATATGGTCGGTACGCACCATGCCGTACTTGGTCGTCACGTTGCTGCCTTCAATCAATGGTAGCAGGTCTCTCTGGACACCTTCACGAGAAACGTCTGCACCGCCGCTGTGCTCGGCGCGGCGAGCCACCTTGTCAATCTCATCGATAAAAACGATGCCGGTTTGCTCCACAGCATCAATGGCTTTTGCCTTTAATTCTTCTTCGTTGATCAGTTTGGCACTCTCTTCTTCGATGAGTTGCTTGAGTGCGTCCTTGACCTTCAAGGTTCTGGTCTTGGATTTACCAGGCGCCATGGACGAGAACATGTTCTGCAGCTGATTGGTCATCTCTTCCATGCCAGGGGGTGCCATGATTTCGACGCCCAGTGGCGATGCGCTCAGCGTGATCTCGACCTCCTTGTCATCCAATTCGCCTTGGCGCAGTTTTTTGCGAAACAGTTGGCGCGTGGTCGATTGGCTGTCAGTCGCGTTATCGCTGGTTCTTGCTGGTGGCAGTAAAACGTTAAGAATGCGTTCTTCGGCGGCATCGGCGGCTCTGGGTTGAAGCTGGCGCTGTTGTTCCTCTCTAAGCATCTTGATACCGGCTTCCATCAGATCTCGAACGATAGATTCGACGTCTCTACCGACGTAGCCGACCTCCGTAAATTTTGTCGCCTCTACCTTGATGAATGGTGCCCCAGCGAGTTTCGCCAGACGCCGAGCAATCTCGGTTTTACCGACACCGGTCGGTCCAATCATCAGAATATTTTTCGGTGAAATTTCTGTTCGCAATGCCTGATCCAGCTGCAGCCGACGCCAACGGTTGCGCAAGGCGATCGAGACAGCCCGTTTCGCGTCGGCCTGGCCGATAATATGTTTGTCCAGTTCATGAACAATCTCCCGAGGAGTCATGGTTGACATGGTGTAATTCTCGCGGCTGGTGTCGGGCTAGTATTCAATCACTTCTATGGTGCGATTATGGTTGGTATAGATGCAAATGTCGGCGGCGATATTAAGGCTTTTTTCGACGATATCGCGCGCCCGCAATTCTGTGTTATCAAGGAGCGCCAGTGCCGCAGATTGGGCGAAAGGACCGCCGGAACCAATAGCCACGATGCCTTGCTCTGGCTCTATCACGTCGCCGTTACCGGTAATGGT
The DNA here is from genome assembly GCA_038106185.1 of Gammaproteobacteria bacterium. Classification (GTDB taxonomy): domain Bacteria; phylum Pseudomonadota; class Gammaproteobacteria; order Pseudomonadales; family Azotimanducaceae; genus UBA4582. Next base: position 58,343 of record JAYODE010000015.1, read on the forward strand.
CAATGATGCCGTTTTGTCAGCCACGACCAGTAATGCCTCAAGACGCCGCAAGGCGCGATCGGTTCGCCAGTCCTTTGCCAGTTCTACCGCGGCTCGTACAAGGTTGCCCTGGTGCTTCTCCAGTTGTGCTTCGAACCGCTCAAACAGCGTGAAGGCATCGGCGGTGCCGCCGGCGAAGCCGGCTATCACCTGATCCTTATAGAGTCGGCGAACCTTGCGAGCATTGCCCTTGACGACCGTATTGCCCATGGTGACCTGACCGTCGCCGCCAATGACGACGGTATTACCGCGACGGACGGATAAAATGGTTGTGCCTCTGAATTGTTCCACACTGAGTACCGAGTTTATCGTTGACCGTTAAAAGTTGGGGCGCCGGCTTGACATTTCAAGGTCGCAGCGTCAGCGCTTCGATAGAAGCCTCTGCCAGAACATTTCTACTTCTGGTGAGTTCCCGTGCGCCGTTAATGGGGCCAACGAGCACTCTGTGCCAGGTTTGACCGTCTTTTTCGATGACCTTGATGACGACATCCAGACCTAGCAGGATCAATTCAGCGCGCATGTTGTCAGCGTCTGCTGACGATCGGAAGGAGCCGACCTGGAGAATATAGGTTTGAACCTCGGGGGTTCTGACTTTTTCCCCGTCTTGGCCGTACTCTTCGACGATAGGGACCTCAGACTTGGGAAATATTTCGTAGAAGTCCCATTGCATTTTCTCGCTGGGTTTGGGGGTACTGTTAGTAGATGTTGCCGGCGAGTCGGCGGTTTGGGTCAGATCAGGGTTCGACGGTGTTGATTGCCAAAGATAGATCAGAAAGGCCGAAAATAACCCTGTCATCAGGCCTGTTCCAAACCACACCCACCCAGAGGTAGGTCGCTTGCCTCGAGCGCCTCTGCTCGGTGCACTCTTATTATGTCTTTTGGCAAAATCTTGCGGCATGGTCATCGATCGTCTGCTAGGTGCCAGTATTGTAGCACCCTGAATGCGCAGCTAGAACAGATCGACAGGGTCGACATCCAGTGACCATCGCAGGTGACGCCGAGGTGGATTGGCGTCAATCAATTGAAGGCAGGCATCAAGGCTCTGGTGCAGGTCGCGACGGTTACTTGCTGAGAATAGCAGCTGGGCTCTGAATCGACCCGCGCGGCGCTCCATGTTGGCGACGACCGGGCCTAATACTGAAACGGAAGGGCGGGGTTTGAGTTGCCGCTGAAGCTCAGCAAGAAATTCCATGGCGTCGGTTTTTTTACTGGCTTCAGCTCTTACCAGCGCGTGGTGGGCAAAGGGTGGCAAGTCGTTGACTTGTCTTTCCTCAAGCAGCTGTTTTGCAAAGACGCGATAGCCCTGATGAATTAGCGTACGAAGTATAGGCTGCTCAGGAAAGTGAGTCTGAAGCGCAACAGTGCCGGGCTTTTGCTCGCGACCGGCGCGTCCGCCAACCTGCAGTAACAATTGGCCCATGCGCTCCGTGGCTTTGAAGTCGGCACTATAAAACCCTGAGTCCATGTCGACAATGGCGACCAAGGTCACATTCGGAAAGTGATGACCTTTGGCGAGCAATTGGGTGCCGACCAGGATCGCAGGTTGGTCGTTGTCGAGTTGTTCTAAAATCTCGTTAAAGGCGCTTTTTCGACTTGTGGTGTCTCGGTCGATTCGAATAATTGTTTGACCTGGAAACAGCTTCTGCAGCGCACCTTCGATGCGCTGAGTACCGGCACCAAGTGGTACCAGCTGAGTTGACTGACAGGTTGGGCAGCGATCGGGCAGAGGCGCTTGGATACCGCAGTGGTGACAGAGCAGGGCGCGCAGTGGCGCGTGATAGGTGAGTCTTGCATCACAGCGTCGACACTCGGCCAGCCAACCGCAGGCATGGCACAATAACGTAGGCGAGAAACCACGTCGATTCAGAAACACCAGCACCTGGCTTTGGCGTTGCAAGTGCTCACCGATCAAGCCGATCAGCCGACTCGAGAAGCCTTCTTGCAGACTTTCGTTGCGAATACCAAGAACCTGATATTGGGGCGGCTGAGCTCCGCCGGCTCGCTCGGTGAGTGCGACCCGTCGATATTTTCCGGCAGCAACATTCTGGTAGGTCTCGAGTGACGGGGTTGCGGAGCCCAATATGACCGGGATAGATTCAAGCTGGCCACGCATGACCGCAAGGTCGCGAGCGGAGTAGCGAAAACCCTCCTGTTGCTTGAACGAGGCATCGTGCTCCTCATCGACCACGATCAGACCAGGATTCTTCATCGGCGTAAATATCGCCGATCGAGTGCCTATAATGATGGCCGCGCTGCCATTACTGGCGGCACGAAATCCTTCCAGTCTTTCACGATCAGAGAGCCCCGAGTGGAGGGCTACTATGGGCAAGTTAAAGCGAGCCTCAAAGCGCCGAACGGTTTGCGGTGTCAGGCCGATTTCAGGTACCAGGACAAGTGCCTGATGACCCTTCGCCAGAACCCGTTCTATGATTCGAAAGTAGACTTCTGTCTTACCGCTACCGGTAATTCCATCGAGCAGCCAGGTTGCCGTGGGTCCTTGATCGATCGTTGCGACCACCAGGGCTTGTTCTGCGTTGAGCTGGACTTCGAGTTGATGAGTGACCGAAGCGCCAGGGCTGAAATCTGTCGATGCTTTGAGGCGTTCAGACCAGTGCGCATAACCTCGTTCAACGAGTGCCCTGATGGTCGCAGAATTGATGCCGGCAGCTTTTAATTGTGCTGGCGAAAGACCCGTGGGGTTTTGTTCTAACAGTGCCTGCAAGCCCGCCTGACGAGGCGCACGTTGGATCAACTCGGCATTGGCGAGCATCAGATACCGCTCGCTGCTGGCCAAGGCTTCGCCTTCGCGTAACAGGCGTGGCAGTGCGCTGCTGAAGACTTCGCCGACCGGGTGATGATAGTAATCGGCCGCCCATCGACACAGAGTGACGATAGCTTCAGGTAAAACGGGTGTGCTATCTAACTGGCGAATGACAGATCTGATTTTAGCGCTCGGTAAGTCAGGATTCGACACAGTACCTAACATGACGCCTACCAGCTTCTGCCGCCCAAACTGCATGTAGAAACGAGTTCCCGGC